>JBBQYI010000007.1:0-58224 GCA_038208825.1 Sphingomonadales bacterium
CCATGCCCAGCAATTCCGCCTCGCCATCGATGCAGGTGCCGAACATCCGGTCGATAAAGATATAGGCGCCGGCATAATTGCTGCGGGTGGATTCATAATCCTGCGAATGGTGCAGGCTGTGGTGCTCGGTGGTGTTGAACAGGAATCGCCACCAGCGCGGCGAATTGAACCGCACATTGATATGCTGATAGATACTGATCCCCAGGCCAAAGGCCCCGGCAATCAACGCGGCGCGCGGCAGGAAATCAAAGAATCCGCCGATGCCCAGGCCGATCAGGAACAGCTCTACCGGGTTGCCCACGGCGCCCTTGTTGATGTTCAATTGCGTGATGTAGTGGTGCACCGAATGGGTCAGCCACAGCGGATGCCAATTGTGCATGGCGCGGTGCATCCAATATTGGCCGAAATCGAAAATGAACGAGATCATGAACGCCTGCAAAAGCAGCGGCAAGCCTGTGAACCAGCTCAACTTGTCCCAATCATAGGTGTCCAGCAGATTGCCGATAATCTGATCACTGCCAATCGCCCCGCCGACAAGCCGCAGCACCGTATAGCCAAGCCCGACATAGAACAGGTCGGTAACCAGTTCCTTCCAGGTCAGCCGCCAGCTTTCATAACGCGGGTTCACCCATTCAAGGCCCAGCAGGAGCACCTTGAACCCGATGCCGATGGCGATGGCTGTCGATGCCTTGGCGATGGAATTGGGCGCATAATACCAGAACGCCACCAGAGCGAACAACGCCACCGGCTGGAACCAGGTAAAGAAGAATTGTTTGAACGGGCCACCTTCAACGCGGGGGATATTCTCCCAACCGATGGTCACCGGCGACTGTGTGCCGACCACCCTGTTCCCAACACGAACACCTTCCATCGCGCGCAAGCCCTCCCGACTTTCCCGTCTGTATTACCTGAATCTGAACGCGCTGTCATACGTCATCAGACGTATGTGCCTCCTGCGGCGTCCGGTCCGGCCTTCATGCCCCCGTATAAACCGGCCGCCGCTTCTCGAGGAACGCCCGCATCCCCTCGGCGAAATCCTTGCTGCGCGCACACAGTGTCTGGTTGCGATTCTCGATAGCCATCGCGGCCTCCAGGCTCGGCGCATCGATGGCCATGGCCAGCCCTTCCTTGGTCAACCGCAACCCCATCGGCGACGCCAGCATCATGTCATCGACATAGCTTTGGGCCGCCGCCTCCAACCCTGCGTCGGGAACGATTTCCGACACCAGCCCCACCGCCAGCGCCCGCGGCGCGTGGATGAACCGCCCGGTCATCATCAATTCGGCGGCAACCGAAGCCCCGACCAGCCGCGGCAGGAAATAGCTCACCCCCATGTCGCAGGACGACAGCCCCAGCCGGATAAACGCCGAATTCATCCGCGCGCTTTCGCCGGCGATGCGGATATCCGCCGCCAGTGCAAAGGCCAGCCCACCACCACAGGCCGGGCCGTGAACCAGCGCGATGATCGGTTGCGGGCAACGCCGCATCCTGATGTAGACATCCGCCAGATGCCCTTGAAAGCCAAAGCCGCCGCCGAACGGCATGTCCTCGGCGTTGCGACCGCTCTGATCCTTGATGTCCAGCCCGGCGCAAAACGCCCGCCCCGCCCCACGCATCACCACGATCCGCACCGATGCATCGTTGAACAGCTTGCCGAAATAATCGCTCAGCTCGTCCACCATGGCCAGCGAAATGCTGTTTAACGCCTCGGGTCGGTTCAGCGTCAGCCAATCGACGGCCCCGCGCTTTTCAACCGTGATCGTCGTATATTCGCCCGTCATCGCCACCGCCGCGCCCTCGCCTGATCCTGGCCGACACCCTCGCGACAACACGCGGCCTCGTCCACCACCGCAAAAGAACAGCGGCCGGGCAATCCGGCCGCGCGGTCGCCCCTCAAGCCACGCTGATGCTGATGCTGCCAATCCCGTCGATACCGCCGGTCATCACATCACCCGCCACCACCGGGCCGACACCGGCCGGCGTGCCGGTATAGATCAAGTCGCCGGGGCACAGCAGCATCGACCGCGATACGATCGCAATCACCTCCGGCACTTGCCAGATCAGTTCGCCAAGGTCGGCATCCTGCTTCACCACACCATTCACCGCCAGCCAGATGCGGCCGCTGGCCGGATGGCCGATATCGGCAACGCGGCGGATCGGCGCGCAAGGCGCACTATTGTCGAACCCCTTGGCCCAATCCCAGGGGCGGCCCGCCTCGCGCGCCTCCTGCTGCAGATCCCGGCGCGTCAGATCGATGCCGACGGCATAGCCATAGACATGATCCAGCGCCGCATCGGCGGCGATGTCGCGGCCGCCGGTGCCGATCGCCACCACCATCTCGATCTCGTAATGAAAATTCGATGTTTCGGGTGGATAGGCGATGATTGCGCCGTCATCGACCACCGCATCGGCGGGCTTGCCGAAAAAGAACGGCGGCTCGCGGTCGGGATCTGAGCCCATTTCCCGCGCATGCGCCGCATAATTCCGCCCGACACAGAAAATCCGCCGCACCGGAAACCGCGCTATCGTTCCGGCAACTGCGACGGTCGGCACCGTCGCAGCCGGGAAAACATGGGCTGTCATCGCGGCAATTCCCCCTCTAGCAATCCAGTTGGTCGGCAAGCCCGGTCAGGCTGTCGGCCGACCATTCCCACGCTTCCACCGCGTCGGCATCGGGCGCCACCCGTCCGCCATATTCCAGCGGCCGGTCGATATAGGCGGTGGTTAGCCCACAGGCCCGCGCCGCCGCCAGGTCGCTATGGTGCGCCGCCACCAGGCAAAGCCCGCCGGGCGGCACGGCCAGCGCCGCCGCCGCGCCCAGATAGACACGCGGGTCAGGCTTGTAGGCGCGCGAAAACTCGGCACCCAGGATCGCATCCCAGGGAAGCCCGGCCCGCCGCGCCATCGCCACCAGCAACGCGACATTGCCGTTGGACAATGTGACTATCGGAAACCGCCGCTTCAGCCGCACCAGCCCCGCCACCGCATCGGGCCACGGATCGAGCCGGTGCCACGCCCGCGTCCATTCATCCAGCATCGCATCACCCAGCACCAGCGGATCGATATCCTGCGCCCGCAGCACGTCATCCAGCATTTCACGGTGCAGCACATCGAGCAGCACAAATGGTCGCCCCTGCGCCATCACCGACGCCATCGCCGGCAGATACCGCCCACGCCAGGCATCGGCGAACTTGCCCGGATCAAGATCCTCGCGCCCGATTGTCTTCAGAAACGGCGCCGATTCCCGCGCGATGCTGCCCCGCCAATCGACAATGGTGCCGAACACATCAAAGGCAAGCGCTTTCGGAAAAGCAGTGGCGCCGGGAGCAATCGTCATCGCCGGCCATTGTCCCGGGTGTCGGCACGCCCGTCAACGCCTATCATCCTGCCATGTGGCAAGGCGCGGCGATTGCCACCGGCACGAACAAAATTTTGGAAAGATGGTCGGGGAGACAGGATTCGAACCTGCGACCCTCTGGTCCCAAACCAGATGCGCTACCAGGCTGCGCCACTCCCCGAACGCCGGAACCCCTAGGGGATGGCCCCGGCCAACGCAACCCGTGTTGCGGCATTTGCGTTGAATTGCCCGGCGCGCATCACCATTGAGCGCGATCACAGCAGGTTCAATGGCAGCTTCAGATAACGGGTGCCATTGGCTTCCGGCTCCGGCAGATGCCCGGCGCGCATATTGATCTGCACCGATGGCAGGATCAGCCGTGGCATTCCCAGCGTCGCATCGCGCGCCTCGCGCATCGTCACGAATGCATCCTCGGCCACCCCATCATGAACGTGCAGATTGCCCTGGCGTTCGAAGGCTATCGTGGTTTCCCACACAAAGACATCCCGCCCGGGCGCCTTGTAGTCGTGGCACAGGAACACCCGGGTCGCGCCGGGCAATTGCAGCAGGCGCCGGATCGACCGGAACAGGATCCGCGCGTCGCCACCCGGAAAATCCGCCCGGGCGGTGCCATAATCCGGCATGAAAAGCGTATCGCCGACAAAGGCCGCATCGCCGACCACATAGGCAATATCGGCCGGCGTGTGCCCGGGCACATGCAGCACGACAACGGTCAGGTTGCCAATCCTGAACTGATCGCCATCGTCGAACAGATGATCGAACTGCGAACCATCGCGGCGGAACGCCTTCCCTTCATTGAACAGCGATCCGAACACCGCCTGTACACGCACAATTTCCCGACCGATGCCGATCCTCCCGCCCAGCCGTTTCTGCAACCAGGGCGCCGCCGACAGATGATCGGCGTGGGCGTGCGTCTCCAGCAACCAATCGACCGACAGGCCCAACCCTTCGACATAAGCGGCCACCGCCTCTGCCGATGCGGTCGAGGTGCGGCCAGATGCCGGGTCGAAATCCATGACGCTGTCGATGATTGCCGCGCGCCGCGTCGCCGGATCATGCACGACATGGGTCGCGGTAAAGGTCGCCGTGTCGAAAAAACTGTGCACGACGGGCCGCACCGCCGGATCGGCCAGCGCCGCGGCGACCTGCGCTGTCGCGGTAGCGAGGTGGGAATCTTTCGTCACGACACGGTCCTCATGACTGGGCAGGATCGGCTGCGGCAATCGGCACAGGCGCCGCCCGGCCGGGCTTGGCCGCCCTGCACCGCATGGCTCGCCCTGCCTGCGGCATCAGGCAGCCATATACTGGCCACCGTTTACGGTAAATGTCGCCCCGGTGATGAAATCGGCACGATCGCCGGCCAGAAAGGCGACGGTGCGGGCGACATCCTCGGGCCTGCCCAACCTGCCGGCCGGGATGCCGGCGATGATGGCGCCCAGCACCTCGGGCGATACCGCCGCGACCATATCGGTGTCGCAATAACCGGGCGCGACGGCGTTGACGGTGATGCCCTTGCTTGCCTCCTCCTGCGCCAGCGCGCGGGTAAAGCCCAATATCCCGGCCTTTGCCGCCGAATAATTGGTCTGCCCGAACTGACCCTTCTGCCCGTTGATCGAACTGATGTTGATGATGCGTCCGAATTTCCGCTCCCGCATGCCTTCGATAACGTTGCGACACATGTTGAACACCGATCCAAGGTTGGTGTTGATGACGCTGCACCATTGTTCCGATGTCATCTTGCGCAACGTCGCATCGCGGGTGATGCCGGCGTTGTTAACGAGGATATCCGGCGGGCCGATCCTGGCCGTGACATCGGCAACCCCCTGTTGGCACGCGCCAAAATCCGCGACATCCCATTTGAAAACCGCAATGCCGGTTTCTGCCGCAAACGCCGCCGCCGCCGTGTCGTTGCCGTGATGGACCGCCGCGACCCGGCAGCCATCGGCCAGCAAAGCCCGCGCAATACCGGCACCCAGCCCTCTCGTCCCCCCGGTCACAATGGCGATACGGCCCATGGTCCTTCTCCCCGGTCGCGGCATCCCGGCCGTGATGTTCGGCCATGCCAGTTCATCTTGTTGCGGGCGCGACGACGCGGCACCGATAGTAACAAAAAACAGGTGCCGGACCCGCGCAAAATCTCGTCACGCCGCGCGGCGCGGTGAACCGCCGCCCCTGGCGTCGCTTGCTTTGAAGTCGATACCAGCCCGATTCCACTTCACTGCAAACGCATCTAGCCGGCAACCGGCACCGCGAGCGCCGTCATCACCATCACCAGAGCGTCCACAGCGGCGTCATCAGCAATCCGGGCAAGGCTCTGCAACATGTCATCCAGCGTGGTCGAACTGCCGGAATATGCCAGCGACCAGCCGGCAAACTGGCGCTCATCCAGCCGGCGGCGGCGCACCACGGCAAGATCGCGGTGGCGCGTGTCCAGCCTGATCCGCGCCAGCAACCGATCGACGACGGCGGCCCTGCCTTCCAGCAATTGCGCAAAATACCGGGATGTGGACATCAACGCGCCGGTCACGCCGATCGTCGCATTGTGCGCCACCGATTGCATGACGATCTGATTCACTTCAGCCCGGCGTTCCGCGGGCGGCACCGTGGAAAGACTCACATAGATCAGCGACACGAGCGGTTCTTCCTTCATCCGCTGGTCCTCCATCGTTCCGCAATCCGTGTCAGTCCGGCGTCAAATTGCGAAAGCACCGGCGAGTCATGGTTTCGATACGCCCTCCGGTTCAGATCCTATCCCGGCCGCAAAGGCCAGCCGCAGCGCTTCCGACAGGCTGTGCACGCCCAATTTGCTCATCAGATTGGCACGGTGCACCTCGACGGTGCGCGGGCTGATGCCCAGGTCATGCGCGATCGATTTGTTGGGCAACCCATCGGCCAGCCCCAACAGGATCTGGTGTTCGCGCGGCGTCAGCCGGGCCAGCCGCACCACCGCCGCCGCCGCACGGGCGTCATGCACCGCCATGTCGCCGATCCGGTCAAGCGCTGCATCCACCGCGCCAAGCAACACCGATTTTTCGAACGGCTTTTCAATGAAATCTATCGCGCCGGCCTTCATCGCCTGCACCGCCAGACCGATATCGGCGTGGCCAGTGATGACGATCACCGGCAATGCCACGCCCCGCGCGCGCAATTCCCGCTGAACAGTCAACCCGTCCATCCCAGGCATCCGCACATCCAGCACGACACAGCCCGGATCGACCGCCCGGGCCATTTTCAAAAATGCCTCGCCGCTATCCCAAGTCTGGACCTTGTAGCCGTTGGTGCGAAGCATGAAACCGACCGATTTGCGAATGGCCTCCTCATCATCGACCAGATGTACAAGCCGGTTCTCCGACCCCATCGCCGGGCGCGCAACGGTCCCGGCCGTCGTCGCAGCCGTCGTCGCAGCCGTCGTTCCAGTTGCCTGCCCTGCTACCGACCCTGTCGCTGGCATATTCAAGCTCCCCGACGCGAGCGCGGCGCACCATCACATGAATCATCACGCCGCCCGTCGCGCCCGCCGGCACTACACCGCCGCCACCTCGCCTGGATCGTATGATAAAACATTAACACCAATATAACAACCTGTTGCCCATGCCGGGCCGGGAATCAAAGATAGGCAAAAGCCTGCGCCGCGATGGTGATGGCGAACAAAACAATCCCCAGCATCAGCCGGTTTTCAGGGTTGAACACCCTTGCCCGCGCCGAAACGGCGCGTAACTTGATCCGATTCATCGCCGCCAGACCCTTGTCACAATCCCAATCCGTCGCGCCTGTCTGCCGCCATCCGGGCGACAGCCGATTCCCGCCAACCGCGGCGCAACGTGATTTCGGCGCTAATGCGCCATGAAAATCGGCACGTTGCAGTTGGACAGCAGTCGCTGCCAGGCGCCGCCGAACCGATCACCCTGAAAACCGTCATGGCTGAAGCCGCCCATGACGACATAGGCACAGCCGGCCGAACCGGCCCGGTTATCGGTCAACGCCGCCAACACGTCACCGGCGGCCCGCCCGCCCGCGGTTTCATGCCGAATGATCGGGTGGATCCCATGGCGCGCCAGATATGCCGCCGCAGTGTTCGCTGATCCATCAACGCCGCGGTCGATGATCTCGACGATCTCGACCTGCCCGGCCAGCCGCAGCAACGGCGTCGCCGCCCGCAACGCGGCGGAGGCGGCCGCAGAACCGTCCCATGCCACCAGCGCTTTTCCGGCGGCGTTGAGGCGCCGCGCCTCGCCTGGCACCACCAGTAACGGTGTGCCCGACCGCACGACGATATCGCCCGCCACGCCGCGCATGTCGGGCGCCCATGCCCCGTCCAGCTTGCGATTGACGACGATCAGATCGCTCAGATCGGCGGCGGTACGCAGGCACGGTGCAAAATCATCGATGGCGTGGATCCAGTCCCACAACATGTCTTCCCGGCACAACCGCGCCTGGAACTGCACGCTGCTATCCGCCCCGACCCGCGGCACCTCGGCCAGCATCGTCCCGCAGGCGCCATCCTGAAACCCGGCCGCAATCAGCGGCGGCTGCAAGGCAACATCGAGGCAGGTCAAATGCCCGTCCAGCGCGCGTGTGACATCCAGAGCCGCCTGAAAGCGCGCTTGCTGCCCCGCATCGTCGTGCATCAATACCAGAATGTCCCGCATCTTCGCCCCGATTTTCGTGCCGGCCTATGTACCTGCCGTACTCCCGACTTCCGTACCGCCAATGAAACAGCTGCCCCGCGCACCGACAAAGGCAAGCGCACACCGGCACGGCTGATCCAATAGCTGCGATCATGGCAGCGCCGTTCAGCGCCGATAATCAGGGATTCTACGCATTCCGAAACAAGCCGCCTTGGCGCCGGGCAGCG
The DNA here is from genome assembly GCA_038208825.1 of Sphingomonadales bacterium. GTDB lineage: Bacteria > Pseudomonadota > Alphaproteobacteria > Sphingomonadales > Sphingomonadaceae > Sandarakinorhabdus. The sequence continues at coordinate 8,214 of JBBQYI010000007.1, forward strand.
CGCCCTTACAACAACAGCCGCGCCCAGACCGGCAGATGGTCGGACGCCATCTGCGCCAGCGGCGTCCGGTGCACGCCCGCCTCGATCAGCGTGATGCGCGCATCGACAAAGATCCGGTCCAGCTGCATCACCGGCTGCCGCGCCGGAAAGCTCGGCCCGGCGCCCACCCGAAAAAACCCCTTGTCGAACTCATCGAGGCAACCGCCGCGCTGCCGCCACTCGTTCATGTCGCCCAGCAACACGCCGGGCAACGGCGCCAACGCATTGATCTGCGCCATGATCGCCCGCGCCTGGTGGCGTCGCCGCAGGCCCGACAGATCAAGGTGCATCGATACCAGCCGCAAAATGCCGCCCGGCGTCTCGATTTCTGCGAGCACAGCGCCGCGCGGCTCCACGCAGGGCAAATGCAGATGGCGATGATGGCCCAGGTTAAGGCCGCGCCGCACCAATATGGCATTGCCGTGCCAGCCAAGACTGCCGGGCCGGATGTCGAACGGAACCGGCCGGTACGGGGTATGGCTGGCGATCATCTCGGGTGGCAGCGCCGCCAGCCGGCTGCCAAAGCGCCTGTCCGCCTCCTGCAACGCCACCACATCGGCATCAATTTCGGCGAGCACCGCCAATACGCGTTCAGGGTTGCGCCGCCGGTCGGCGCCGATGGCCTTGTGGATGTTATAGCTGGCGATCTTGATCTCGGTCACAACAACGGGCTGACCATTCGGGCGATACCCTCCATAACCTTGGCCGCGAAAGGCCGCTTCCGCCATTGCGCCAAAACCAGTCGCTCGCTGTTGGCCAGCGCCTGCTGCTGTGCCGCTTCAACTTCCGCGACAATGGCGCCGTTACGCAATATGGCATTCACCTCCTCGTTCAGCGTAAAGGATCGCGCATCGACATTGCTTGATCCGACCACCGCGAAATCACTGTCGATGGACACATTTTTGGCATGCAGCAGATAACCGGTATAGTGATAGATGTTGATGCCGCCGCCCAGCAGTTCCTCATAATAGGAACGCTGCGCCAGCCGCACGAACCACATATCGACAATTTGCGACACGATCACATCCACCGTCACCCCGCGCAGCACGGCGGTGCGCATGGCATTCAACAACACCTCGTCGGGGATCAGATAGGGCGTCGTGATGATCACCCGCCGCCGGGCGTTGTGGATCGCCCACACCAGCAGGGTTTCAAACCCCTCCAACGGGTAGCTGGCACCGCTGGGCAGCAATTGCACCGTCGTCGTGCCCACAGCCTGTGGCACCGTCACGTCCCTGTCGATCATCACTTCGGTTTCAAGAAACCAGTCGGCCACGAAAATCGCCTGCATCGCCGCCACCGCCGGTCCGGTGACGCGCACCACCATTTCTTCGTTGGAGACGCCCGGCCGGAATGATTTGTCGACCAGATTCTGGCTGCCGATATAGCCGATATCGTCATCGATCAGGAACAGCTTCCTGTGGTTGCGCATGTCGCGCCGCGTGCCGGAATGGAACAGGCGCATCGGCAGGCTTTCCTGCACGATGGCGCCTGTGGTCGCCAGCTTTGTCCTGATCCCCGACAACCAGGCGTTCGAACCGACCGGATCGAACAGCACATGACAGGCAACCCCGCGCGCCACCGCCCGGCGCAGCGCATCGACCACCTTCATCCCGGTTGCATCATCGGAAAATATATAGACCAGCAAGCGCACCTGCTGCCGCGCCGCATCGATATCGGCAACCATCCGGTCGATCGTCGCGTCATAATCGGTGCATAGTTCAACCGCATTGCCGCCCGTCGCCGGAAAGCCACCCAACTGCCGCACCAGCCCGGCCGTCGCGTCGCCGCGCATTGGCAGACGCGTCTTGTCGCCATCGATCGCCGGCCCTGAAACCGGCCCTGAAGCCGGCCCTGAAACCGACGTTGCATCCGGCGCTGCCAGCGCTGCCAACTGCGCCGCGGTCGCGCTGAAAAACGGCTCCAGACGGGAAAATCGCACCGCCCGCCACGCCGGAGAGCGCGGCCGCCCGATCACCGAATACAGGATCAGGCCCGGCACCGGCAGGAAAAAGATCAGCAATAACCAACTGCGCGCCGCCTGTGGTGTGCGCCGCAAAGGAACCGCCGCCACCATCGCCAGCCGGATCACCCACTCGCTGGTCGTATAAAAGGCATCAAAGCCGGGGCTGATCACCATGCAACCCGCCGCTGGGGTGAAAGCCCTTCACCCATCAATGCTTGCCGCCGTGCCAGAACGGCCGCGCCGCAGCCAGCGCCGCCAGCGCCGTTTCGGCCCCCGCCAGCATCGCCGCCCGCGCCTCGAACGTGGCCGCCACCGGGGCGATCCCCTCCACAAAGCCCATGTCCGCCAGCACCATCGGCACCACCGCGCGATCGTTCAAATCACCAAGATGGCGCTGCAATTTCGCCAGTGGCGCGGTGAAATCCCGGTATCGCCGGTCGCCACCGAAAAGGCTCCGGAAAAATTCGCCTGCATATCGCAACTGCTTCGCCTTTATCCGCAATCGATGCCGCGCCGCATCGTCCAGCGTCGCAAAATGCCGCCCGCGCTTCAAGACTTGCCGCCGCAACCGATCAAGGCATTCGCGTGCAAACGCCCGGATGTGCATATCGGGATCGCCGCCCCGCCCATCGGGTCCGGTCGCCAGCCAGGCGGCCAGATCCAGCATGGTGCGCCGCACCGGTCGCGACGCCAGCGCGGTCCTGGCCTCTGCCAACGCCACCCTGCGCGCCCGTCGCAGAACCTGCCCCACCGCCGGATCCGTATCGCGCCCGATCAACACATCCAGGTTGCGCAGCATAGCCAGATGCTGCGCCACCCGTCGCAAATCGATGCGCAACCGTCCGATGGCATGGTCGTGCGGAAACGCCCGCGCAAACCCCCCCAGCGCCGTGCGCAACCGCCGCAGCCCGATGCGGCACTGGTGCACGGCCTCGGCGTTGCCGCTCCGCATCAGCAATGCCTCGTTGCGGCGGCACTGCATCAGGCAATTGTGCGCGATGGCGTGCAGCGCCGCCGCCGGCGCCATGCCGCGGTCCAGCCGCAGCGGCGCGGCCTTCACCGCCGACGGCGCCCTGCCAGCCGCCAGCAGAAACCCCCGCTCGGCCTTGGCCAATACCCCCAACCGCAAAGGCGCCACATCATCCAGCCGCCGCGCCAGGGCAAACAACGCCGCTGGATCACCGCGCTTCAACTCCAGCTCGATCTCGGACACGGCGACCCGCCGCCCGCCGGCTACAATCGCCCCCGCATCACAGGCAATCTCAAGATCCGCGTCCTCGCTTCGCACATCGAACACGCGCCGCGTCACATTCACCTCGAACTGCGGCACCAGCCCCGTCAGTTCGACATCGCAATCCAGCGCTGCCAGCGGCGCAGCCAGCAAACCCGGCTGCGGCGCATCGCTATCGACAGGCCATTCCCATTCATCGCGCACCAGCAACCCCGCCCCACCGCGGCCCGGTCCTTTCAGGGTCTGCACCCGCCGCCCGCCATCGCTGCGCACCCGTCCATCGCTGCGCACCCGTAATGTCAGCCCGGCAGCCCATAATCGCCGGTCAGGTGTATCGAAATAGGTCGCTGCCAGCGCCGACGGCGCGCCGTCACCACCCGTCGCCAGACTGTCGGCAATCCGACGCAACCCCGCCGCATCGACATCAAGCTTCAGCTCGATCTCCAGGGCCTTGGGCATCGGGATTTCGCCTCCGCTGCACGCTTCGCAGCTTCAACCATAGCAAAACCATGCAATTGCCGACAGCCACAAGCGCGACGCCCGGCCTGCCCGCATCAACGATCGATCAACGCATCCGCCATCGCGGCGATGATGGCATCGCTGTCCAACCGATATTCGCGGAACAGATCGGGCAAATCACCCGTCTGCCCGAACCGGTCGACGCCCAGCGGCACCACCCGCTGCCCGCGCACGCTGCCCAGCCACGACAGCGCCGCCGGTGATCCATCCAGCAACGTCACCAGCCGCGCCCCCGCCGGCAGCGCCGCCAAAAGCGTTTCGACATGGGACAAGGCCCCGCCCCGCCACCGCGCTTCCCCACTGGCGCTCCAGCCCCGGTGCAGCAAATCCGGCGAGGTGATGCTCAGCAACCCCAGCCCCGGCACGTCCTCGGCCAGCGCGTCGAACGCCGCCAACGCCTCGGGCAGCAGCGCGCCCATCGCCACAATCGCAGCCTCAGCCCCCGGCCCCGGCGGCTTCAGCCAGTATCCGCCGGCGATCGCCCCGGCCCGCCACGCATCATCGCTGCGCACCGGCTGCACCAGATTGCGCGTCGTCAACCGCAGATAGACCGAACCGCCATCCACCGCCTGTAGGTGTTCAAAACTCCACTGCATCAATGCCGCCAGTTCATCGGCATAGGCCGGTTCGAACATGGTCAGCCCCGGCTGGCCCATGGCAATCAACGGCGGGTTGATCGATTGGTGCGCACCACCTTCGGGCGCCAGCGTCAGCCCGGACGGCGTCGCCACCAGCAGGAACCGCGCATCCTGGTAACAAGCATAATTCAACGCATCCAGACCGCGCGCGATGAACGGATCATAGACCGTGCCTACAGGGATCAACCGCGTCCCGAACAACGGTGCCGCCAGCCCCGCCGCCGCCAGCATCAGGAATAGATTATTTTCGGCAATGCCCAGTTCGATATGCTGGCCGGCAGCATCGCCGCTCCATTTCTGCGGCGACGGGATTTTCGCCGCGCGGAACACATCGGCCAGCTCGCCGCGCCGGAACAGACCGCGGGCGTTCACCCATGGCCCCAGATTGGTCGAAACCGTCACATCCGGCGATGTCGTGACGATGCGGTCCGCCAATGGCCCACCCGCCTTTGCAATTTCCAGCAACACCCGGCCAAACGCCGCCTGCGTCGATTGTTCCGCCCCATCCGGCGTCGCAATCGCCGGCACCGGCACCGCGTCGAAATCCCGGTCGCGCGGCAATTTTGCTGCGGGCGATGCCGCCACGAACGCCCGCAAAGCTGCCGCCTGATTGTCCCCCAGCCCGGCCCAGGGCTCCCACTCCTGCCCCTCGGCAATGCCCAGCGAATCCCGCAATGCTGCCATCTGCGGCGCGTTCATCTGGCCAGCGTGATTGTCCTTGTGCCCGGCCAGCGGCAGGCCCTTGCCCTTCACCGTATAGGCGATGATCATCGCCGGCCGGTCGCTCGAAGCTGCCTCGGCATAGGCGCCCAGCAGTGACTCGACGCAATGCCCGCCAAGGTCGGTCATCAACCGCGCCAGTTCCGCATCATCGCGCCGCGCCAGCAACGCCGCCACGCCGCGTTTCGTCCCTATATCCGCCGTCAACCGCGCCCGCCACGCCGCGCCGCCCTGATAGGTCAGCGCCGCAAAATCGACGTTGGGACAACCGTCGATCCACGCCTCCAGCGCTGCGCCCCCCGGCTCCCGAAACGCCGCCTGCTGGCGCTTGCCGTGCTTCAGCGTGATCACCCGCCATCCGCAGGTTTCGAAAATATCGTCGAACCGCCGGAACATGCGGTCGGCAGTGGTGTGGTCCAGGCTCTGCCGGTTGTAATCGACGATCCACCAGCAATTCCGGATGTCGTGCTTGTAGCCTTCGATCAGGCACTCATAGATATTGCCCTCGTCCAGCTCCGCATCGCCCATCAGTGCGATCATCCGGCCGGTCTCGCTTGCCGCCAACCTGCCGTGCGCCACCAGATAATCCTGCACCAGGCTGGCAAATGCCGTGACCGCCACGCCCAGCCCGACGCTGCCCGTCGAAAAATCCACCGGGATCACGTCCTTGGTGCGGCTCGGATAGCTTTGCGCACCCTTGAAGCCGCGAAATGCCTCCAGTTGCGCCCGGCTCTGGTTGCCCATCAGAAAGTGAATGGCGTGCAGCAACGGCCCGGCGTGCGGCTTCACCGCCACCCGGTCATTGGGGCCGAGCGCTGCAAAATACAGGCTGGCCATGATGGTCGACATCGATGCGCAACTGGCCTGATGGCCACCCACCTTGATGCCGTCGCGGCTGTCGCGCAGATGGTTGGCGTTGTGGATCGTCCAGGCCGACAGCCAGCGCAGCCGGTCGTCCAGCCGTTCGATCATCGCCACCGTATCGGCAAGCGGCGGGGCGGTGGCGGCTTCGATCATGCGGTCCACAATTCCTGAAAATCGCCCCATTCATGGCGCGAAACCCGCCGAATATAAAGCGCCGCTGGCCTTTGCACCCGTGAAATTCTATGCCGACCCGGCGCGCCATTCGGCCGCAACCGCCGCCACAGCACAAGGATGGCAGGTGAGCCACACCGCCGACGCCTTCGACCGCTGGATCCGCACCAGCTTCGTCGAAATGAACACCGCGCTCGAAACGCTGTATTTCGCCCAAAGCGACCGCGCCAACGTCATCGGCACCGGCGACACCATCAAGGCGGCGCTGCTTGCGGCAGGCAACGCCCATGCCGAGGCACTTGCCAATGAAGGCAACACCGGCGGCGGCTTCGACAGCGCCTTTGCCGTGCTCGGCAATGTCGGCCTGTTCATGGCGGCGCTGCGCCGGCACGAGATCACCAACCCGGCGCGCGAACAACGCTCGCCACTCGCCGCCGCCTCGTCGCTGGCGTTGCAGGCAGGCGCCGCCATCGGCATGGCGCCGCGCTTTGCCACCGCCCATCTCGCCACCCGCAACCGCGCCATCGCCGGGGTGCGCAAAAGCTTCACCAGTCTGGCCGACGAGTTCCTGTTCATCGATGAAAACGCCCGCGCCATCTTGTGCATGCAACGCGCCGCCGATGCACTGCACCGCATCCTGCCGCTGGACATCTCCAACCCCGTCGCCGATGTACAGCTGCAGGCTGCCAGCGCTGCCCTGAACGACGTCATCGCCATCAACGCCCGGCTGTTTTCGACGCTCGATACCGATCGGTTTTTCTTCAGCGTGCGGCCCTATTACAAGCCCTATCGCGTCGGCCGGCAGGAGTTTCGCGGCGCCAATGCCGGCGATTTTTCGGGCATCAACGAGCTCGATCTGTTGCTCGGCCTCGCCAGCCCGCGCGACGCGGCCTATGCCCAGATGATCGCCGACAAAATGGCCTTCATGCCGCCCGACGATCAGGACCGGCTGCGCCATACCATGCAACACCCCAGCCTGCTCGACAGCCTGCTCGCCGCCATCGATGCCGGCCCGCGCACCGCCTCGCTGGAACGCAACGCCCGGCTGCTGCTCGAAACCAGCGCGCTGTTCGGCGAAACCGCGCGCCAGCACCACGATATGCTCGTCGATCGCTTCATCCGCCTGCCCTCGGCAAGCCTTGATGCCCGACACCTCGAACAGATCACCGCCAGCGGCCCGCCACTCGATATATTGATGGCGGCCCTGCAAGCCCTGCGCGACGCCCGCATGGCAACGCCCGATCACGCCGGCGGCCGCCACGCCGATCACGCCCGCATCACCGCCTGGCTGGCGCACGCATAACCCCCCGCAATTGGCGGGTGCGCAACACACGCTTTCCGGCGCATGATCATTCCGACAGGAGCCGACCGCAATGATGTTGTTCACCGCCCCCGATCCCGCCCCCAATCCGCGCCGCGTCCATCTATTCCTCGCCGCCAAGGGGCTGGAAATCCCGATGACCAACCTGTCTCTGGTCAAACGCGAGCATAAATCACCCGAGGTCATGGCGATGAACCCGCGCGGCCAGGTGCCGTTCCTCGAACTCGATGATGGCACCATCCTCGCCGAATCCATCGCCATCTGCCGCTATTTCGATGAACTCCACCCGCAGCCACCGCTTTTCGGTACAACGCCGCTAGAACGCGCCGAAACCGATATGTGGATCCGCCGCATCGAAACCTCGCTTTGGACCTTCGTCGGCCTGTTCTGGCAGCACGGCCATAAATTCACCGCGCATCTGCTGGTCCAGATCCCCGCCATGGCCGAACAGGCCCGCGCCCGCGCCGCCGATTCCATGGCGTGGTTCGACACGGCGCTGGCGGACAAGCAATGGCTGGCCGGCGATCGCCCCACCATGGCCGATATCGTGCTGCTCACCACGCTGGATTTCGCTACCTGGATCGGGCTGCCCACCCCCGCCGAACTGACCGCGCTTACCGCCTGGCACGCCCGCACTTCCGAAAGATTTGCCCAATGACGATCACGGTCACCCCCCAGCCATCGGGTTTCGGTGCCACCGTCACCGGGCTTGACCTGTCGCGCCCGCTGCCGGCCGAAACGCTCGCAGCGGTCAAATCCGCCTGGGCCGCCCATGCCGTGCTGTCCTTCCCCGGCCAACCGCTCAGCCTTGACGCGCAGGAAGCCTTCACCCTGCAATTCGGCGAATTCGGCGCGGATCCGTTCATCAAGCCGCTGCCCGGCCGGCCGCACATCCTAGAATTGCGCCGCGAGGCCGATGAAACCGCCCCCAATTTCGGCGCCGCATGGCACAGCGACTGGAGCTTTCAACCACAGCCCCCCGCCGCCACCATCCTGCACGGCCAGACCATTCCGCCCGTTGGCGGCGACACGCTGTTCGCCGATTGCGCCGCCGCCTATGATGCGCTGTCCCCGGCCTTCCAACGGCTCTGCGACGGCGTCAACGCCGTCCATTCGGCGCGGCTGCCCTATGGCCGCGATGGCATCTACGCCACCGAAACCACCAAACGCACCATGCAGATCATCACCGGGGAGGCCGCCGAGGCCACACAGGTCCACCCATTGGTCCGCGTCCACCCCGTCACCGGCCGCCGCGCGCTCTATTGCTCCCCGGTCTACACCATCGGCATCGAAGGCATGACCCGCGACGAAGGCTATGCGATCCTCGGCCATCTGTTCAAGATCATCATCGAACCGCAATTCATCTTCCGCCACCACTGGGCCGCCGACACGCTGCTGATTTGGGACAATCGCTGCACGCTGCACTTTGCGGAGGGCGGCTATGACGGCCATCTGCGCGTCATGCACCGCACCACCGTTGCCGGCGAAGCGGTGCTGGGGGTCGCTGCCTGATCCTCCCTGGTTCTCCGATAAGCTGAGCCTCCCATAACCGGCGGGGCGACGCACTGGTAACCAATCGCTAGTCCTGCATCGAAACAGGAGACTGACCATGCGCGCCATACGCCTGAAGCACCCCGCCGGCATCGACAATCTTACCGTCGGCACGTGCGAAACCCCGCCGGTCGGCAAGGGCGAAATCCGCGTCAGACTGCACGCCAGCTCGCTCAACTATCACGATTATATCGTCGTGCTCGGCGGCATCCCCACCCCCGAAGGCCGCATCCCGATGTCCGATGGTGCCGGCGAAGTCGTCGAAATCGGGGAAGGCGTCACCGAATTTGCTGTCGGCGACCATGTCGTTTCCACCTTTTTTCCGCTGTGGATCAGCGGCGACCCGACAGCAGCCAAGATGGTCGCCGTGCCGGGCGACCGCACCGATGGCTATGCCCGCGACGAAGTCGTCGATGCCGCTACCGCCTTCACCCATGCCCCGCCGGGTTGGACCCACCCGCAGGCCGCCACCCTCACATGCGCGGCGCTCACTGCCTGGCGCGCGCTGTTTGTCGAGGCGCAACTGCAACCCGGCGACACCGTGTTGGTCCAAGGCACCGGCGGCGTGTCGATCTTCGCGCTGCAACTCGCCAAGGCGGCCGGCGCCACTGTCATCGCCACATCCTCCTCCGATGCAAAGCTGCAACGCCTTGAAAAATTGGGCGCCGATCACCTCATCAACTACAAGAACGACGAAAAATGGGGCGAAACCGCGCGCAAGCTCACCGATGGCCGCGGCGTCGATCATGTGGTTGAAATCGGCGGCGCCGGCACGCTCACCCAATCCATCGCCGCCTGCCGGCTGCGCGGCAACATCGCGCTCATCGGCGTGCTGGCGGGCTTTGCCGGCAATGTGCCAACGGCGGCGATCATGGGCGGCAACGTCCGCATCAACGGGCTTACGGTCGGCAGCCGTGAACAACAACAGGCGATGGTCCGCGCCATTACCGCCAATGGCATCAAGCCGGTGATCGATTCCACCTTCCCGCTCGAAGCCATCGGCGACGCCTTCCGCCTGCAGGCCTCCGCAACGCATTTCGGCAAGATCTGTCTGGAATGGTAAACCCTGTCGCCTGACAGAATTGCACGACATCGGGTGCGACAAACTGGCTTGTCACCCCGCCCGGCGCGGCTAAACTCTCGACCAGGCAAAGGCGGTGCAATCCGCTGCGGGCAATTTCAGCGGGGCGGGGCGCGATCACATTGGCAACACGGCAGAAACCCCCGAAACCGCTGCGCGGCCTCAACCGCCGGATGATGAACGCGTGGATGGGCTGGGGCACGCGCTACCTGCCCTTTGCCGACGCCGCCACCGATGATCTGCCGCTCAACCGACTGCTGCGCCTGTCGCTCATCCAGGTGTCGGTCGGCATGTCGCTGGTGCTGCTTATCGGCACGCTGAACCGGGTGATGATCGTCGAGCTTGGCGTTCCCGCCACGCTCGTTGGCGCCATGCTGTCCCTGCCGCTGCTGTTCGCACCGTTCCGGGCGGTCATCGGCCATAAATCCGATACCCATGTCTCGGCGCTGGGCTGGCGACGCGTGCCCTATATCTACAAGGGCACCATGGTGCAGTTCGGCGGCCTTGCCATGATGCCGTTCGCGCTGCTGGTGCTCGCCGGTGCCGGGCAATCGGCGAGCGCGCCGGTGTGGGTCGGCCAGGCCAGCGCCGCCATCGCCTTCCTGCTCGTCGGCGCCGGCATCCACACCACGCAAACCGTCGGCCTCGCGCTTGCTACCGATCAGGCACCATTGGAATCACAGCCCAATGTCGTCGGGCTGATGTATGTCATGCTGCTCGCCGGCATGATCATCGCTGCCCTGTTGTTCGGCGCCGCGCTCGAAAATTTCTCCGCCGGTCGGCTTATCCAGGTCATCCAGGGCTCGGCCGTCATCACCATCGCGCTCAACTTCATCGCCCTGTGGAAACAGGAGGGCCGCCGCCCCAATGTCCAGCAATCGGCATCAGGCGACAGCTTCCGGCAAGCCTGGGACCGCTATATCGGCGAACCGCACGCCATGCGCCGGCTGATCGCAGTCGGTCTCGGCACGCTGGCCTTCAGCATGGAGGACATCCTGCTCGAACCCTATGGCGGGCAAATTCTCGGCCTTGGAGTCGGCGATACAACAAAGCTCACCGCCACCTTCGCCGGCGGCGGCCTGCTCGGCTTTGCGCTGGCCTCGCGCATCCTCAGCAAGGGGTATGATCCGTTCCGCATGGCGACCATCGGCGCACTGGTCGGCCTGCCGGCGTTCCTGATGGTGATATTCGCAGCGCCGCAGCAATCGGTGCCGATGTTCGTCATCGGCGTGTTGCTGATCGGCTTCGGCGCCGGGCTGTTCGGCCATGGCACGCTCACCGCCACCATGAACTTTGCGCCGCGCGAACAGGTCGGGCTGGCGCTGGGCAGCTGGGGCGCCGTGCAGGCCACCGCCGCCGGCATCGGCGCTGCCTTGGGCGGCCTCATCCGCGATACCGGCAGCAGCCGGCCGCTCGGGCTATGGACGGCAGAGGCTAGTGGCTATGTGCTGGTCTATGGCCTTGAACTGATCCTGTTGCTGGTCACGCTGGCGGCGATGCTGCCGCTGCTGCGTGTCCGCCCGGCACCGCGACCGCAATCCGCCACACCCTGATCAACGCACGCCTCGATCCAAATCGCTCGCTGCCCGCCCAACGACCCTGCCGCGGTGCGCTCCCAATCAAAAAAAGGCCGGAATCTAGCGATTCCGGCCTCTCATTCAGTGTTCCCCCGGCTGGCGCCAGGGTGCCAAGCTCGGTGGGGCTCAGCTTGCAGGCGGTGCTTCCGCAGGTGCGGCCACCATCGGTGCCGGCGCCGCTGCGGGTGCCATTGCCGATGCGGTGGACTTCGCCTTGAAGCCGCCTTCCCAATAGCCGGCAAACCATGTGGTGTTCATCAACACCGAAGCATGGACCAGCAGCGCCGCTGAAATGAACGCCAGGAAGAACAGCGGAAGACCCACTGTGGGGTTGACGTAAAGCCAGATACGACCTTCTTTCATCGTCCGATCCCCCTAGTGAAGCCAAGGCGTATAGATATACGCCAGGATATGGGCAAAAACCGCGATGCCGAAGTAAATCCGGGTGCCCCACATGAGGCCGTCCTGGATTTCTTCCGCCTGCTTCGGTGTCAAGCCCGTCGGATATACCATGTCATTATCATCTGCCATCGCGCGATCTCCTTTCCGTCTTGCGATGATCACCGCACAACGGGCCGGAAAGCCCGTTTTACGGCCAGTCGACACCATCGGTGCCGCCTGTCGTCACACGAGCACCGCGAGTCCGAAACTCAGGGCCAGAAATTGAAGCGCCTACACGCCCCCGCGCATTTCCCGTGCACTGTCATGCTAGCCGAACAATAGGGTGTGTCAATTCATCGCGACACATTTAAGTGTCAAGACTGTTGGACACCGGCCCATCAATCGACGCTTTTGCGCAAAATATAGCGGCCAAGACACAGTGCATCCATTTCCGTGCGGGCAAAACACGCCAGCGCCTGTTCGGGCGTATCGACCACGGGCTCATTCTCGTTGAAGCTGGTGTTCAGCACCATGCCGATGCCAGTGCGCTGCTTGAACGCCGAAATAAGCTTGTGATACAAGGCGTTGGATGCTGGATCGACACTTTGCAGGCGCCCCGTTCCATCAACATGGGTGATCGCCGGCAACCGCCCATGCCATTCCGGCTTCAATTTCACGACGTGCATCATGAACGGGCTGTAGACGTCCTGTTCGAAATACACCGGCACATCCTCGCGCAGCACCGATGGCGCGAACGGCCGGAAACTTTCGCGGCGCTTGATCTTGGCGTTGATGGTGTCCTTCATCGTCAGGATCGCCGGGTTGGCGAGAATCGAGCGGTTCCCCAGCGCCCGCGGCCCCCATTCGCTGCGGCCCTGATACCAGCCGGTCACCAGCCCGTCGGCAATCAGGCCCGATGCCACGGACACCAGTTCATCCTCGTCGGCGCAAACCGTCAACGGATAGCCGGCCGCTTCCGCCACCTTCCGGATGCGATCATCGGAATAGCCCGGCCCCCAGGCAGCATGTTCCATGTGATAGCGTTCCTTCTGGCCCAGCACCTGGTGCCAGACATGATAGGCGGCACCCAGGCACGCCCCGTCATCAGACGCAGCCGCCTGCAGATAGGGCGTGGTGAACGGCGTTTCGCGCAGAATCCGCGCATTGGCGACCCCATTCAGGGCGCAACCGCCGGCCATCACCAGCTGCCCCGTCGGTACCTGTTTATGCAACATGTTCAGACAATGCAGCGCCGCTTCCTCGAACCGAACCTGCGCCGATCGGGCGATATCCATCTCGCGCTGGGTCAACGGGTCCTCGCGCCGGCGCGGCGGCCCGAACGCCTCGGCCATACGGTCTTCATAAAGTCGTGCGACGACGATGCGCTCATCTGGCCCCGCATCGGTGCGGTCCTTTCGAGACGGGTCGTGCATGCCGAAAAAACCCGGTGCCAGCTTGAACCAGCCATCGTCGGTCAGTGTGACCAGCCGCTTCATCGCCTCGGCATATTTGTCCTCGCCATAGGGCGCGAGGCCCATCACCTTATATTCCTCGCCGAACCGTTCGAACCCGATGAACTGGCACATGGCGGTATAGAAGAACCCCAGGCTGTCCGGCAGCAACGCCTTGCCCAGCGGGGTGATGCTGGTGCCTTCGCACCTTGCCGCCATGCCACTGCAGAAATCACCCGACGCATCATAGGAAAAACCGGCGGTCAGGGTCTCGAACGGCGACACATAGTAGGCGCTGCTGATATGGGCGAGATGATGCTCCACCGGCACCGTTTCAAAGCGTTGCGCCGCCACATCCTCGCCGCACGCCGTCGCCAGCGTTTCAACCAGGGCGGCACCCTTCTTGCGCTTGCCGAAATGCTCGATCGCCGACCCGATGCGCGACACCGGATTGCGCAGCACATAGGCGACCTTGGCAGCCCTGTTGGCATTGGAATCGCGCGCCATCGTCACATGGGTGACGTCTTTCAACTTCAGTCCGTTGTCGGCCAGCAACCAGCGCACCGCATTTTCGGGAAATTCCGGCGAATGCTTGTACCGCTCGCCCAACCGCTCCTCGGCGACCGCGCCGACCAGCTTGCCGTCGACAACCAGGCAGGCGGCGGAATCGGGATGGCCGGCGTTCAGCCCAAGGATGACGCTCATGCACAGGCTCCGGTGCGGCCGTCGATACCGGCGTCACGCGGCAGAATTGCAATCAACATCAACACTATTCCTCACATAGGCTGGAGCGGCAGGTATCAACCGCGCCCGATACCGTCAACGCACGGCGCCGCCGGCACGTTGCAACAGGCGCCGTTCAATCCGTGTCGCACACCTTGCAGAACAGGCCCTTGCTGCGCCCGATCCCGAGTATTGCACCGGCAAAAATTCGGGCAGCGGCATCGATCCCTGCATGGATCGCCGGCGCAAACTGCGCGCCACGAATGCGCCCGGCAGTATTTGTGGCCGGGGACTTTCGATCGACAATGACCATGACGGCCATGTACCCCGGCGCCCGCGCGGCGCGGTCAGACCAGCCGGCTCTGCTTCAACGCCGCGCCGATAAAGCCGGCAAACAGCGGGTGCGGATCGAACGGCTTGGATTTCAGTTCCGGGTGAAACTGCACCCCGACAAACCACGGATGGTCGGGCCGCTCGACGATTTCGGGCAGCAACCCATCGGGCGACATGCCCGAAAACAGCAGCCCGCTCGCCTCTAGCCGCTCGCGGTAATGCACATTCACTTCATACCGGTGGCGGTGCCGCTCGCTGATCACCGATGTGCCATAAATCGACGCCGCCATGCTGTTCCCGGCCAGCGACGCGGCATAGGCCCCCAGCCGCCTGGTGCCGCCCAGATCGCCGCCTTCCTCGCGCTTTTGCAGGCCATCGGCGCTCATCCATTCGGTGATCATGCCGACCACCGGCTCATCGGTCGGCCCGAATTCGGTGGTGCTGGCACCCGCGACGCCTGCCTGGTTCCGCGCTGCCTCGATGCACGCCATCTGCATGCCAAGGCAGATGCCGAAAAACGGCACCTGGTGTTCGCGGGCGAAATGCACGGCGTGGATCATGCCTTCGGTGCCGCGCTCGCCAAAGCCGCCGGGCACCAGAATGCCGTGCATCGGTTCCAGCCCGGCGATGATGTCGGCCTCAGGATTTTCGAACAGTTCGGCATCGACCCAGCGGATATTCACCTTCACATGGTTGGCGATGCCGCCATGCACCAACGCCTCGGTCAGCGATTTATAGGCGTCCTTCATCGCGGTATATTTGCCAACGACGCCGATGGTCACTTCGCCTTCGGGCGTGTGCAGCGCTTCGCTGATATCGTCCCACCGCTTCAGGCCGGGCACCGGCGCATCGGTGATGCCAAACGCCGCCAGCACCTGATCGTCCAGCCCTTCGGCATGATATTGCAATGGCACGTCATAAATGCTCGGCGCATCCAGCGCGGCGATCACGGCTTCCTTCGCCACGTTGCAGAACAGCGCGATCTTGGCGCGATCGCTATCGGGCAACGGATGTTCGGACCGGCAGACCAGGACGTGCGGCTGGATACCGATGCCGCGCAATTCGGCAACGCTGTGCTGGGTCGGCTTGGTCTTCAATTCCCCCGCCGCCGCCAGATAGGGCACCAGCGTGCAATGGATATACACCGCATTGGCACGCCCGACATCGGCGGCCAACTGCCGGATCGCTTCCAGGAACGGCAGGCTTTCGATATCGCCCACCGTGCCGCCGATCTCGCACAAAATGAAATCCAGCCCTTCAAGCTCCGATCGCGCAAACGCCTTGATGGCATCGGTAACGTGCGGGATCACCTGCACCGTCGCGCCAAGGAAATCGCCGCGGCGTTCCTTGGCAATAATGTCCTGATACACCCGGCCCGAGGTGATATTATCAGACTGCCGCGACGCCACGCCGGTAAAGCGTTCGTAATGGCCCAGATCGAGATCCGTCTCCGCACCATCGTCGGTCACATAGACTTCGCCATGCTGATACGGCGACATCGTCCCCGGATCGACGTTCAGATAAGGGTCGAATTTGCGGATGCGGACATTATAGCCGCGCGCCTGCAGCAACGCGGCCAGCGAGGCGGCCATCAGGCCCTTGCCAAGCGAAGAAACCACGCCGCCGGTGATGAAAATAAACCGGGTCATGGGAGGAACGGGTTAGCCGACCGCCCCGCCGTTGGCCAGCCCGGATAATCGCCGCATCGACGATCCTTGTGGATATCTGCCATGCGTGCGGCAAATCACCCTAAAATCCGATCCGATAGCGCACGGCGCCCCCGGAATCGGCCGCCGCATCGGCAATATGCCCCGGCTGGTGCCGCCAGAACAGCCCAAGCCCCAGCAACCCGCCCGCCACCGGCCGCGCATATTGCGCCTCAAACGCAACCTCTCGCCCGCTCGGCCCCAACCGGGAAAGGCTGGTCGCAGCGCCGCCGGTTTCCAGTTCCAACAACCCCGCGGCGCGCAGCGGCTGGGCCACTGTCATGCTGAAGCCATCGCCGGCCGCGAACAATTCCGCCCGCGCCAGCGTCAGCGATGCCGCCGTCGCGGTGATGCCATGGGCGCTGCGAATCAGCCCGTTGCCGGTCAGATCGGCTCGCGTCACCCCGATCTGCGCCACCCCGGCCATCGTCCAGCGGCCCAGCGGCAACGTCAGCCGCAACGCCGCGCTGCCCGTCGTCGCACCGCGCGCGCCGAACACCGGTGCCAGCCGCGACCCCAGCAAGGCACCGCGCTCCACCAGCATTTCGCCATCGGCCGCCAGATGCAGCGCACCGATATCACGCTCCAACCGCAGCACGGCACGCGTTGAACCGGCATTGCCCGCAACACCGCTGCCCCGGGCAGGGTCGCCAATCGGCCCGGCAAGCCCCGCATCGCCCAGCCGGCGCGCGCCCACCGCCAGGCTCGCCGTCCAGCCGCCAAAACGCTGCGCCATCGCCGCACCCGCCACATCGCGCGACGCCAGGCTGCTGCCATCCAGCCGCCCGGTCACCAACGGTGCCCAGCCGATCGAAGTCACCGCTGCCGCACCGCCCCCCGCCGCATCCAGCAACATCGACAACGGTTGGCCAAAGCCGAACGCCGCGCGCCGCCCGGCAGACAATGGCACCACCGCCTGCCCGCTGACGATTCGCGCCACCGCGCCATTGGGGCCAACGCCCGATCCGCTGCCGAAACCCGCCCGCTCGGCCCCGGTCAACCGGTCACCGCGCCAACCCAGCGCGCCAGTGCCGACCGCCGAAAATCCCACAGACACGCCGCCGACCTGCCCGCCCGAAGTGCCAACATCGCCGCCGATCAACGCCGCCGCCAGCCGCCCGGCCGATTCGCGCCGCAACGTCGCCGCGATATCGACAACATAGGCCCGGTCATATTGGTCATGCACAGCCACCGCGCCCAATGCCGTCGTGCCGGCGCCGCCATCGCCAAACGCCGTGCCCAGCGTCCCCGCGCCCGCCAGTGCCAGCGGATCGGCCACCTTGCCCACCGACAGCGTGCCCACCGGCGCAAACGCCCGCGCCAAATTCAGCGCGCCCTGGCCATAAATCGGGTCCGTCCCCGGCGCCCCCAGGTCATCGGCGGTGCGCAACAACAAATCGACGATCTGCGGCCCGGTCAGATTGGGAAAGGCCGAGGCCAGCAACGCCACCGACCCCGAAATGACCGGTGCCGCCTCCGATGTGCCGCTGTACAGGAACGCCGCGCCCTTGTTGTCGAAACTGCGCACGCCAACGCCCAGCGTTACCAGATAGCTTGATGCCGCCGCCCCGGCCCGGTTGCTGAAATCGGCGATCACCCGGTTTGCATCCACGGCGCCGGCCACGATCACTGTCCCCGGTGCCGCCGCTGCCAGCGTGGCCCTGGCCAGCGGGTCAACCTCTGCCATCGCGTCATTGCCGGCCGAAATCACCACCACGATCCCGGTGCCGGTGGCCCGGGCAATGGCGGTGTCCAGCGTCGGCGTGCTCGGCGATCCACCCAGCGACAGGTTGATTACCCGCGCCCGCGCATTGGTCGCCGCATCGAAACCGGCGGCGATCGCACTGGTCGAAAACGAACATCCATCCGTGCCGGTGCAACTGCCCGGCGTATCAGCGCGCAGCGACAACAGGGTGGTGTTGAACGCCACCCCCTGGATGCCGCTGTCGTTCTTCGCCGCGAGCAGGATGCCCGACACTTCGGTGCCATGGCCATCGTCATCGCCAACGCCGCGATTGCCAGTCAGATCGCGGCTTTGCGGCGAAATGCGCCCGGCGAATTCGATATTGGTGCCATCGACTCCGCTATCGATCACCGCGGCGATCACATTGGCCCCGGTCGCCCCGGCCTGATAGGCGGCCAGCGCCTGCGCCGCCACCGCGCCGTTCGACCGGCGATATTCGGTCGTATCGAAATTGGGCGCCGGTGCCGGGGTGGGTGTCGGCGTTGGCGCGGGCGATGGCGATGGCGTCGGTCCCGGCTGCGGTGCCGGGTTGGTCTGCGGCCCGCCGCCACCGCCACAGCCGGCGAGCAACGCCATCGCCGCCGCACCTGCGAGCACATCGGCCCTGCCCCCGCCAAATATCATGCAAATCCCCCAACCCGCGCCGCAACCCCTATTTTAGGGCAGAAAGCCAAAGGTGAAAGCCGGATGCGACGAAGTGGGCGGTAGGGTGGTGAGGGCTGATGTGGGGGAAGATCGACAAGATGCCAGGGACAACAGCCCCTAAGGCGTCTCGATTTTCGAATTGTCCCGCGTATCCGGCAGCATCACCGCCGCCACCAGAAACACCGCGCACATCGACGCGACATACCAGAAAAATCCCGATTCATAGCCTGCCGACTTGAACGCCAGCGCCACATATTCCGCCGATCCGCCGAACACCGCGACGCTGATGCCATAGGGCAGGCCCACCCCCAGCGCGCGGATCGACGCCGGGAACATCTCCGCCTTCACCAGCCCAGAAATCGAGGTGTACAGGCTCAACACCAGCAACGACGCCATGATCAGCACGAACCCGCCGGGGCCATAGGGCGTTTGGCCGATCGCCGTCATCGCCGGGATGGTCAGCAACGTGCCCAGAACACCGAAGCCAATGATCAGCGGCCGCCGCCCGATCCGATCCGACAGCGCACCGAACAATGGCTGCAACACCATATAGCCAAGCAGCGACAGCGCCGACACGCCGGTCGCCTGCGTTTTCGTCCACCCGGCGCTAAGCACCAGATATTTCTGCATGTATGTGGTGAAGGTATAAAAGGCGAGGCTGCCCCCCGCCGTCAACGCCAGCACCGTCAGCAAGGCGCGCGGGTGGGCCAGCAAGCGTTTCGTCAGCGCGCCCGATCCCTCGACATGCTCGGTGGATTTGAACGCGTCCGTCTCCACCAGCGAACGCCGCAGGAAGAACACCAGCACCGCACACAGCGCGCCGAACAGGAACGGCACCCGCCAGCCCCAGGCCTCAAGCTGCGCCTCCGTCAGCGCCGTCTGCATCACTACCAACAGGCCCAGCGCCAGCAATTGCCCGCCGATCAACGTCACATATTGAAAACTCGCAAGAAACCCCCGGTGCTTCGCCCCCGCCGCCTCGGCCATGAAGGTCGCAGATGCGCCATATTCCCCGCCAACCGAAAGCCCCTGCACCAGCCGCGCCAGCAACAGCAGCAATGGTGCCGCAATGCCCACCTGCGCATAGGTCGGCGAAATCGCGATCATCAGCGATCCGGTGCACATCATTGCCACCGACAGGGTAAGCGCCGCCTTGCGCCCCCGCCGGTCGGCGTAAACGCCCAGCAACCAGCCGCCGATGGGCCGCATGAGGAACCCCACCGCAAACACCGCCGCGGTGTTCAGCGCCTTGGCAAGATCATCGCCTTCGGGGAAAAAACTCGGCGCGAAATACAGCCCGAACGCCGAATAGGCGTACCAGTCATACCATTCGACCAGATTGCCGGCGGCGCCGCCGAAAATCTGCCGCGCCTGCGATGGCGCTGCCGCCACCGGCGTCGCCGCAGTCGGAATGGCCCCCGCCTCTGCCACTATTTCTGGATCGGCACGCCGCTGTCGGCCGGTGCCGGTGCTGCGGGCGCCACAGGCACTGCGCCCGGCAGGCCAAGCGGCACGCCACCAGCGGCCGGGGCCGAAGCCGGGGCGGTCTTCGCCAGGCTGGTATCGATCGGCTTCACCTTGTTGGCGCCAGCCGCCAGCACGGCGAGCAGGATCGACGAGGCAATGAACAGGGTCGCCAGTACGGTCGTCGACCGCGTCAACAAATTGGCCGCGCCGCGCGCCGAAACCAGCCCGCCACCGGTGCCGCCACCAATGCCCAGCCCGCCGCCTTCCGACCGCTGCAGCAGGATAACCACAACAAGCACAAGGGCGATAATCGTATGGACGACAAGCAAGAAGGTGAGCACGGCGGAAAACTTTCGGGGGCGACGCAGGATCTGCAGACCGCAGCGATGTAGCGATGCAGCGCGTTAAGGGCAACCACCGTCATCCAATGCAGGTGGAGGCAAGGATTTCAGGCCGCGTTGCCGCTCCGGCGCGTCGCTTCTTGCGGCCTTTTCGCGATCGGGCCGCTCAAACGTTGTTGCGATGGCCTTGTTGCGGTGGCGGCGCGCGTCCATACAGACGCGGTTCCAGTTCCGGGGGTTCGATGAAGTCTGTTGTTCGCGGCATCCGGCGGCTTGCCATTGCCGCTGCTTTTGCCCTTGGCATCGCGATTCCGGCCGCACCATCAGTTGCCGCCACCCCTGCACCCGCCCTGACAATCCAGCCCGGAAAATGGGCGCAGGATTATGTCCGCCGCCCCGCCGATCCTGCCGTGCGTTTCGGCACCCTTCCCAACGGCCTGCGCTATGCCGTGATGCACAACGCCACCCCGCCTGGCCAGATGTCGATGCGGCTGCTGATCGGCTCCGGCTCGCTCGCCGAAACCGATGCCCAGCGCGGCCTTGCGCATTTCCTCGAACATATGGCGTTTCGCGGCAGCAAGGACGTGCCCGACGGCGAAATGATGCGCATCCTGCAACGCAAGGGCGTCGCGCCCGGTGCCGACAGCAACGCCGCCACCGATTTCACCACCACCAGCTATCGGCTCGATTTCCCGCAAAGCGACGCCGACAGCATTGCCACCAGCCTGAAACTGCTGCGCGCCATCGCCAGCGAGCTGAGCATCACGCCCACCGCCGTCGATGCCGAACGCGGCGTCGTGCTGTCCGAAGAACGCACCCGCGACGGCCCCGGCCTGCACGCCCAGCAATCGCTGATCGATTTTCAGCTGCAGGGCCAGCTTGTCACACGCCGCCTGCCCATCGGCACACGCGAAATCCTTGGCGCCGCCACCGCCGCCGACATCCGCGCCTTCTACACCGCGCACTATCGCCCCGATAACGCCGTCGTCATCGCGGTGGGCGATTTCGACGCCGCCGCCGTCGAAACCCAGCTGAAGGCGCAATTCGCCGATTGGCCCAAACCCGCCGCCCCGCTGCCCGGCGTCGATGCCGGCGCGCCCGCCCCGCGCGGGGAGGCGGTGCAGATATTTGCCGAAGCCGGCGCGCCGCCGTTCCTGCAAATCGCCTGGATGCGCCCCACCGACGCAACCGCCGATTCAAGCGCGCGCGAACGCCGCGATTTCATCCGCATCATCGCCCAGACCGCCTTCAACCAGCGTCTGCAGGACCTCGCGCGCGGCACCACCCCGCCCTTCACCGGCGCGGGGTTCAGCCGCAGCAACGTGCTTGATTCGGCCGACGCAACCACGCTCGCGGTCGCCAATGTCCCGGCCGGCCGCGCCGCCGCGCTCACCGCGCTGATCACCGAACAGCGGCGCGCCATCCGCGATGGCTTTACCCAGGCCGAAATCACCCGCACCATCGGCTCGTTCCGCACCCTGTTCGCCGCCGGTGCCGCCCGCGCCGAAAGCCGCCCCACCCCGGCCCTTGCCGCCGGCCTGCTCGGCGCCGCCAATGATGATTCGGTTTTCACCAGCCCGGCGCAAGACCAGGCGACCTTTGATGCGCTCGCCCCCACCATCACCCGCGCCGAAGTAAACGCGGCCTTTGCCGAAGCCTTTGCCGGATCGGGGCCGCTGCTGTTCCAGTCCGCCGCGGTCCAGCCACCCGGTGGCGAGGCCGTGCTGCGTACCGAATTCGATGCCGCCCGCGCCGCCGATCCCGGCAAGGACGTCGCCTTCACCGACGTCCCATGGCCCTACACCAGCTTCGGCAAGCCCGGCAGCGTCGCCAGCCGCACCAGCATCGATGATCTGGGCGTCACCTCGGTCGTCTTTGCCAACGGCACCCGCCTCAACATCAAAACTACCGATTTCACCCGCGATTCGATCTTCGTCCGAATCGAATTCGGCACCGGTCGTATCGGGCTGCCCGCCAGCCATGCGCAAGCCTGGTGGCTGGCCGGATCGGGGGCGCTGGTCGAAGGCGGGCTGGGCAAGCTCACCACCACCGAAACCCAGCGGCTGCTTTCGGACAAGCTCGTTTCCATCCGGTTCGGTCTCGAAGATCGCGCCGATACCCTCACCGCCACCACCCGCCCGCAGGATCTGGCGGTGCAGATGCAATTGCTGGCGGCGCAGATCACCGATCCCGGCTATCGCGCCGAAGCCGTCACCCGCATCAAGGCCTATACCGCCACCGCCCTGCCGCAGGTCGATGCCAACCCGCAGGCGGTGCTGTCGCGCCTTGTCGGCCCGGCGCTGCACGGCGGCGACACCCGCTGGGCTGCGGTGCCGACCGCCGACGATATCGCCAACACAGGCATAGATGATCTGAAGGCCATGCTCGATCCGGCGCTGCACAACGGCCCCATTGAAATCACCATGGTCGGCGATACCGATGTCGATACCGCCATCTTTGCAGTCGCCGCGACCTTTGGCGCGCTGCCGCCGCGCCCGGCGGCCGCCCCCGTCACGGATGGCGCCAACCTCGCCGCCATCCGCCTGCCAGCACCCCGCGCCAGCCGCCAGATCGCCATCCACAAGGGCCGCGCCGATCAGGCCATCGCCTTCCAGGCCTGGCCCGGCAGCGGCTTTTTCGAAAACCCGCACGATGCCCGGGCGCTCAATGTCGCGATGGCGGTCGTGCAATCCCGCCTATACGACAGCCTGCGCGAAACCGACGGGCTTACCTATTCGCCGCAAGCCGCCAGCGCCGCCTCGACCGACATCCCCGGCTATGGCGTCATCAGCGTCGCCGCCGAAATCGCGCCCGACAAGATCGACATTTTCCAGGCCCGGCTTGATGCAATCATCGCTGATCTTGTCGCCAAACCCGTCCCCGCCGACGAACTCGCCCGGGTCCGCACCCCGCTGATCGAATCCCGCCGCCGTAATCTGAAGGAAAACGGCTATTGGCTCGGCGCCCTGTCGAGCATCCAGCGCCAGCCCGCCGACCTCGACGCCATCCGCAGCCGCGTCACCGACATGGAGGCGGTGACCGCCGCCGATGTCCAGCAGGTCGCCCGCAAATATCTCGCCCCCGACAAGGCCGGGCAAAGCCGCGCCTGGCGCGTCCTGGTCCGCTCCGAAGCGGCACTGCCGCCTGCACCGCCCGCGCCGCCAAATCAGATTGCACAATGATCTGTTGAGGGCTGTCATCCCGGGCTTGACCCGGGGCCCGTTTTTACTTTTTTATCGCCAAAGCAGCAAGAATCTGCGTCCCGGATCAAGCCCGGGATGACAAATCAGCTTGGGTGAAATCGGATCCGGCAACCCACCTGAACCCAACCACCCAGCACCTCACCCCGCGCTGACAGCCCTGAACCGGATCGTCATCACATGGGCCGTGCCCGGCTCGATCACCGGCATGGCAGGCACCGCGCCGGGCAGATTGATCGCATTGATGACATGCGCCACTGGCTCGAAACAGAACGCGTCGCCGTCCGGCGGAATATAGACCACGGCCGCCGCCAGGGCCGGCTCGACCACAATCTCCAATGCCATCGGCCGCCCGCGCCAGCCGATGCGCGCCGCGCCCGACAGCCCGGCATAGCCATTATCTACCCGCCGCCCCGCGACCGCCGCGCCCGCGGCAAAATCAAACTGCCCGGTCGGCGTCCCGGCGCATGACGGCAGCCCGTCTGGCCCGGTCTGCCAGACCTGCCGCGCCGCAAAGGCCAGCGTCGCCCCGTCGCTGTCGAAATAGGGATGGTGCCCGATGCACAAGGGCACGGCCCGGTCGGCCCGGTTCCACACCGACATGGCAATGGTCAGCGATTCAGCGTCCAGCGTGAAGCGCTGCGTCGCCTCGAACGGCCAGGGCCAAAGCGCATCCCCGCCATGCGTCAGCGCCAGCGTCGCAGACCAGGGCCCTGATTCTACCACCGACCACGGCCGTTGCCAGCCGAGCCCATGGATAGTGTGCGGTTCCGGCGGCAGGTTCAGCGCCAGCGCAACCGTCTCCCCCGCCCATTCAAAACGTCCCTGGCCGATGCGATTCGAGAACGGCACCAGCGGAAACCCCGACAGGTCGAGCGGATCAACCGCGCTATCGGGCGCAGCGCGCACCATCGCCTGCCCGCCGATCCACCAACCGGCAAGGCTGCCCCCCGCCGCCGGCGCGATTGCACAACGGTTGCCGGCATCGCCCAGCAAAAACCTCAACGCCACAGCCTCAACGCCACACGCCCCACCCGCCAATGCAACCACCAACACCGAACCCCGTCACCTAACCGGCCGCCGCCGCAATCGCCAACAGGCCCGCCGCCGCCAGGCTCGCCCCGCCAACCAGCGCGCCGCCGACATCGGGCAAGGACAGCAATATCGCTGCATTGTCGGGCTTCACCGATCCACCATAAAGGATCGCCACCGCCCCACCGGCCGCGCCATAATGCGCCACCAGCCGGCCGCGGATCGCCCCATGCATCGCCGCCACCTCATCGGGCGTCGGCGTCCGCCCGGTGCCGATCGCCCAAACCGGTTCATAGGCGATGATCAGGCCCTCGGCGCTGTCGGGCAATGATCCGGCCAGCTGCGCCGCCACCCGCGCCTCTGCGGTGCCCGCGTCGCGCTCCGCCTCGGTTTCCCCGACACAGACGATCACCTGCAACCCCGCCGCGCGCCCCGCCAACGCCTTGGCCCGCACCATGGCATCCGTCTCGCCATTGTCGGTGCGCCGCTCGCTGTGCCCTACGATAACGAACCGCGCCCCCAGGTCGGCCAGCATCGCCGCCGATACGCAACCTGTATGCGCGCCCGAAACCGCCGCATGGCAATCCTGCCCGCCAATCGCCATACCGCCTGCAACCGCCACGGCATCACAGATCAGCGTGAACGGCGGCGCAATCCACAGCGACACGCCTCTCGCCACCACTCCGCTTGCCGCCACCCCAGCCGCCATAGCTGCCAGCTCGGGCAACGCGGCGCGCATACCGTTCATCTTCCAATTGCCGACGATCAATGGCCGAACCGCTCTACCTGCCGCCAATTCGCTTCCTCCCTGCCGGGCGCCGCCTTGCGCACCCCGCGCTTGTGGCAAGCCGCCGCCCTCGTTACAACCCGCCCGCTTCACCCTGAATTTACCAGGTCCGGAATTCAATGATCACTTTCTTTCGTCGCTGGCTCACCAGCTGGCCGTCGCTCATCCTGCTGGCGCTGGTGCTCATCGCCTTTGCCGTCACCGGCGTGGGTGACCCGTTCGGTAGCCGCGCGCCACAGGGCTCGGTTGCCAGGGTCGGCAATGTCACCATCACCGAATCCGAACTGCTCAAGGCGTTCGATCGGCTCGTTCGCAGCGCCCGCGAACAGGATCCAACGGCCAGCCAGACGGCGCTTGCCAAACAGGGCGGCGTCACCGCTGCTGCCGGGCAATTGATCGGCCAGACCGCCATGGAGCAATTGGGCGCCCAGGCCGGCATCACCGCCTCCAATCGCGCCATCGGTGCCGAAATCGCCGCCATCCCGGCTTTTCAACAGGCCGGCAAGTTCGATGAAGCCACCTATCGCCGCATCCTTGCCCAGCAACGCCTGTCGGATCGTGAACTCCACGATGGCATCGGCGGCGACCTGGTGCGCAAACAATTGCTGACACCGGTCACCGCCTCGCTCGGCGTCCCCGCCGGGCTCGCCCTGCCCTATGCGCAATTGCTCGTCGATGTGCACCGCGGCGCCGTCGCGCTGGTGCCGCCAGCCGCAACCGCCCCGCCGACCGAGGCCGAAATCCGTGCTTTCTACGCCGCAAACGCCGCCCGGCTGACGGTGCCGGAACGCCGCGCCTTCCGCTATGCCCTGATCGACAGCGCTGCAATCGCTGCCGCCACACCGGTCACGGAATCCGAAATCGCCGCCGCCTTTGCCAAGGACCCGGCCAAATATGGCGCCGCCGCCACCCGCAAGCTGCAACAGGTCGTGGTCGACAGCGAAGCCAAGGCCAAGGCCATCGCCGCCGCCGCCTCAACCGAAGGCTTTGCCGTCGCTGCCAAGCGGCTCGCCGGCTTTGAAGTCGCCGATATCGATCTTGGTGAACAAAGCCAGTCGGCCTTTGGCAAGGCGACCAGCCCGGCCGTCGCCGCCGCCACCTTTGCCGCGCCCATCGGCGGCATCACTGCGCCGATCAAGTCCGATTTCGGCTGGCACATCGTCCGCGTCGAAGCAGCAGGTGCCGCCGGCAAGACCCTCGCCCAAGCCCATGCCGCCATCGAAGCCGATCTGCGCGCCGCCGCCGGCACCGCCAAGGTATCCGACCTGATCGCCAAGATCGAAGACGGCGTCGATGCCGGCAAAAGCTTTGCCGATCTGGCCAAGGAGACCGGCCTCACCATCCAGACCCAGACCGCGCTGACCAAGGACGGCACCCCCGGCGGGATCATCGCTGCCGCGCCGCCCCCCGCCGCGCCCGAACTCGCCGCCATCGCATCCAAGGCCTTCCGCCACGAACCCGGCGACGGCGCCGCTGTCGAGGATCTTGGTGAAAAACCCGGCAGCGGCAAGTTCGTCGTCGTCGAAACCATGCAGGTCATCCCGGCGGCCCCACAACCGCTCGCCGATGTCCGCCAGCTCGTCACCGCCGGTGCCGCCAGCAAAAAGGCGCTGGACGCCGCGCGCAGCAAGGCCGACGCCATCGTCGCCGCCGTGCGCACGGGCGGTGATTTCGCCGCCGCCGTCGCCGCCCAGGGGCTGAAGCCGCCGCAACCGCTCGCCGGCCGCCGCATCGAAGTGACGCGCCAGCAGAATGTGCCGCCGGTCGTCCAGGCCTTCCTCAACACGCCGCCCAAAACGGTGCAGGTGCTGCCCAGCCCGCAAGGCTGGGTGCTCATCCATGCGCAAGCCGTCGAAAAGGGTGATGTCAACGCCGTCCCCGGC
Organism: Sphingomonadales bacterium; assembly: GCA_038208825.1. Taxonomy (GTDB): domain Bacteria; phylum Pseudomonadota; class Alphaproteobacteria; order Sphingomonadales; family Sphingomonadaceae; genus Sandarakinorhabdus. The sequence continues at coordinate 35,585 of JBBQYI010000007.1, forward strand.
CTTGTCGACGCCGGCCGCCGCGAACTAGCCAGCCAGTTGCCGGATGAATTCGTCGCCGCCTTCGCCGCTGCCGCGGAACGCGCCGTCAAAACCACCCGCAACGAAACCACCATCGCCGCGGTCACCCGCCGCCTGTCCGGGCAAGACAGTGGCGCGCAATAGGGCGCTCGCCGCATCGCCGCGCCCCCCATTGCCACGCCAATGACCGGTTTCGGCCAGATCAGCCCTGACTGCGCCGGCTTCACGGCGGCGCTCGGCGAAGGCCGGGCGCAGTTGGTCTGGACGCGTATCGTCGCCGATACCGAAACGCCCGTATCGGCGATGCTCAAGCTGGGCGCCGCGCAAAGCGGCAGCTTCCTGCTCGAATCGGTCGAAGGCGGGCAGGTGCGTGGCCGCTATTCGCTGCTCGGCCTTGATCCCGATCTGGTCTGGCGGGCGTTCGGCGACACCAGCGAGATCAACCGCGACTGGCGCCATGACCGCACCGCCTTCACCCCCGTCGCCGGCGGCACGCTCGCCGCCTTGCGCGCGCTCGTCGCCGAAGCGCGGGCGGACGTGCCCGCCGGTTTGCCCCCTGCGCTGGCCTGCCTTGTCGGCTATATGGGCTTTGAAACCGTCCGGCTCGTCGAACCCAGCGTGCCGGCCACGCCGCCATCACCGCTCGCCCTGCCCGACATGGTGTTCGTCCGCCCGACGCTGATCCTCGTGTTCGACCGGTTGAAGGACGAACTCTATATCGTCGCCCCGGTCTTCGCCGCTGCCGACCCTGCCGCCGCCCATGCCGCCGCCGTCGATCGCATCGAATCGGCACAGGCGCGGCTCGCACGGCCGCTGCCGGCCACCGAACGCAGCCCCGGCGACCTGCCCGATGGCACACCGGTGCCGCGCCTCACCCCGGCGCGCTATGCCGAAATGGTCGCCCGCGCCAAGGAATACATCTTCGCCGGCGACATCTTCCAGGTCGTCCTCGCCCAGCGGTTCAGCGTGGATTTCCCGCTGCCGCCGTTCGATCTCTACCGCGCGTTGCGCCGCATCAACCCGTCACCCTTCCTGTATTTCCTCGATCTGCCGGGCTTTGCCTTGGTCGGCTCGTCCCCTGAAATCCTCGTCCGGGTGCGCGATGGCGATGTCACCATCCGCCCCATCGCCGGCACGCGCCCACGCGGCAAGGACGCGGTGGAGGACGCCGAAAACCGCGAATCACTGCTCGCAGATGCCAAGGAACAGGCCGAACATCTGATGCTGCTCGATCTCGGCCGCCACGATACCGGCCGCGTCTCGCTGCCCGGCACGGTCACCGTCACCGATCGCGCCGGCGTCGAATTCTACAGCCATGTCATGCACATCGTCTCAAACGTGCGGGGCCGGTTGGATCCGCGCCACGATGCCATCGACGCGCTGCTCGCCGGCTTCCCGGCGGGCACGGTCAGCGGCGCGCCAAAGGTCCGCGCCATGCAGGTCATCGCCGAACTGGAACCCGAGGCGCGCGGCGCCTATGCCGGCGGCGTCGGCTATTTCAGCCCGGATGGCGCCATGGATTCGTGCATCGTGCTGCGCACCGCGGTGGTCAAGGATGGGGTCATGCACGTCCAGGCCGGCGCCGGCATCGTCGCCGACAGCATCGCCGAATATGAACAGCGCGAATGCGAGGCCAAGGCCGGCGCCCTGATGGCCGCCGCCCGCGAGGCGCTGAAGGCCGCCGCCAACCCCGGCTTCGGACAATAAAGCCATTGCGTCGCACTGGCGCCGCGCTGTTGGCGCCCCTATCTACGCCGCGATCAACCAAGGAACGCAGCCATGCCAAAAGCCGAATGGAACGGCGTCACCATCGCCGACACACCCGACACCGTCGTTGTCGAAGGCAATCATTATTTCCCCATCAGCGCCGTCGATCCGGCTCTGTTGAAGCCCAGCGCCTCCACCACCGTCTGCGGCTGGAAGGGTACCGCCAATTACTACACGCTGGTCGCCGGCGGCGCAGAGAACAAGGACGCTGCCTGGTACTATGCCACCCCCAAGGACGCCGCCAAGGAAATCAAGGGCCGCATCGCCTTTTGGAAGGGCGTCAAGGTCAGCGCTTGAACCCACCGAGCCGGGTGCCGCTTCCACTCGCGCGCGTTAGCCGCTAACGCTTCGCCATGATCCTCGTCATCGACAATTACGACAGCTTCACCTTCAACCTCGTCCATTACCTGATGGAATTGGGGGCGGAGACGGAGGTGGTGCGCAACGATACACTCACCGCTGCGGAGGCCATGGCGAAACGCCCGCAAGCCATCCTGCTGTCGCCCGGCCCCTGCACACCCAACGAAGCCGGCATCTGCCTCGATCTCATCGCCGCTGCCGCCGCTGCCCGGCTGCCGCTGCTCGGCGTCTGCCTCGGCCATCAATCGCTCGGCCAGGCGTTCGGCGGCACGGTGGTCCGTGCCCCCCAGGTCATGCATGGCAAGACCAGCCCGATCAGCCATGATGGCAGCGGCGTTTTCGCAGGACTCCCAAGCCCGTTCGAGGCCACCCGCTACCATTCGCTCATCGTCCGCGAATCCGATCTGCCGGCCTGTTTTGCCATCACCGCGCGCAGCCCTGATGGCATCATCATGGGCATGCAGCACAAGGAATTGCCCCTCCACGGCGTCCAGTTCCACCCCGAAAGCATCGCCACCGAACACGGCCACGCCCTGCTCGCCAATTTCATGCAACTCGCCGGGATGACGCCCAAACGCCTCGCGGTCGCGGCCTAGGCCAGCCGCATGGCCCTGCCCGATCCATCGCAACCGCTGCCGCCGGACGCCGCCGAAGCCGCCTTTGCCGCCATTTTTGACTGCCGTGTCGATGATGCCGATCTCGCGCGCTTCCTAACCACCCTCGCCGACCGCGGCGAAACCATCGATGAAATTGTTGCTGCCGCCACAATGTTAAGGCAACGTATAAACAATCCTCTGCAATATCCTGATGCAATTGACGTCTGCGGCACCGGCGGGGATGGCAAGCACAGCCTCAACATCTCCACCGCCGTCGCCATCACCGTCGCCGCCTGCGGCATCAAAGTCGCCAAGCACGGCAACCGCGCCGCCTCCTCCTCCAGCGGTGCCGCCGATGTGCTCGCCGAACTCGGCATCCCAGAATTGTCCTTCGACCGGCTCGGGCCCTGCCTTGAAAGCGTTGGCATCACCTTCCTCCACGCGGGTCGCCACCACCCGGCGATGGCCCACGTCGCCCCCGTCCGCCGCGCCCTTGGCCGCCGCACCATCTTCAACCTGCTGGGACCACTCGCCAATCCGGCCGGCGTCCGCCGCCAACTCGTCGGCGTTTTCGCCCGCGCCTGGACCACACCCATGGCGTCGGCGCTCGCCAGCCTTGGCTCGGCCCGCGCCATGGTCGTCCATGGCGATGGCTATGACGAACTCGCTGTCTCCGGCCCCAGCCATTTCGCCCTCGCCGCCGATGGCAACATCCAGACCGGCAACCTGGAACCCGGCATCGCCGGCGTGGACAGTCACCCCGCCACGGCGCTTGCCGGCGGCACCCCGGCCCATAATGCCGCGCGCCTCCGCGCCTTGCTCGGCGGCGAAACCGGTGCCTATCATGACATCGTCGTGCTCAACGCGGCTGCAGCGCTCACCATCGCCGATCCTTCACTCGGCTGGCAGGCCGCCGCCGCCCGCGCCCGTGACGTCCTCGCCAGCGGCGCCGCCGCCGAAACCCTCGCCCGCTGGAGCAGCTTCAAATGAGCGATACCCCATGACCGATACCCTGTCCGAAATCGTCGCCCACAAGCGCAGCCTTGTCGCCGCCGCCAAGGCCAGCCACAGCCTCACCGATCTGGAGGCCGCCGCTGCCGCCGCCGACCCGGTGCGCGGCTTCATCGCTGCGATCCATGCGGCACACGCCGCCGGCCATTTCGCCCTCATCGCCGAAATCAAAAAGGCCAGCCCGTCGAAGGGCTTGATCCGCGCCGATTTCGATCCGCCCGCCCTCGCCCGCGCCTATCAGGCCGGCGGTGCCACCTGCCTCTCCGTCCTTACCGAGGATCGCTGGTTCCTCGGCTCCGATGCCTATCTCACCGCCGCGCGCGCCGCGTGCACCCTCCCGGTCATCCGCAAGGATTTCATCGTCGATCCCTGGCAGGTCATCGAGGCGCGCGCCATCAACGCCGACGCCGTGCTGCTCATCATGGCCGCCCTGTCGGACGCGCAGGCCGCCGAACTCGAAGCCGTCGCCATCGCGCACAATCTCGACGTGCTTGTCGAAGTCCATAACGCGGAGGAACGCGACCGCGCGCTCAAGCTCAAAACCTCGCTTCTCGGCATCAATAATCGTAATCTCAAGACATTGAACGTCAATCTTGCCACCTCATATGAACTCGCCGACACGCCGGGCCGCACGCTCGTCGCCGAAAGCGGCCTGTCCGGTCCCGACGATCTCTCCGGCCTCGCCGCCGCCGGCATCACCACCTTCCTAGTCGGCGAATCGCTGATGCGGCAGGCCGATGTTACCGCCGCGACACGGGCATTGCTGGGGCTCGCAGCGGATGCCGCAAATCGGGCGCTATCGGCATGATACTCACCCATCTCGATGAACACGGCGCCGCCCGCATGGTCGATGTTTCGGCAAAGGCCGCCAGCCGCCGCGAAGCCGTTGCCGAAGGCTTCATCACCATCGCCGCACCCGCGCTCGCCGCCATTGCCGAACAGGCCGTCGCCAAGGGTGATGTCCTCGCCGTCGCCCGCATCGCCGGCATCATGGCGGCAAAGCGCACCGCCGATCTCATCCCGCTCTGTCACCCGTTGCCGATCGATGCGGTAACGCTCGATCTGGGCATCGAAGCGACCGGCATCCGCGCCACGGCGACCGTCGCCACCACCCACGGCACCGGCGTTGAAATGGAGGCGCTCACCGCCGTTTCCGTCGCGCTGCTCACCATCTATGACATGGCCAAGGCGATGGACCGCGGCATGACCATGTCGGGCGTGCGCCTCTTGAAAAAATCCGGTGGCCGCTCCGGAGAATGGCTGGCCACCGAACCCGGCCAGCCCGGCTGATGGCCGCGCTGCTCGACGTCGATGTGGCGCGGGCAAGGCTGCTCGAAACCGCCACTCGCCTGCCGGGGGAGGCCGTGCCCATCGCTGCCGCCAATGGCCGCATCCTCGCCGAAACCGTTGCCGCCCGCCTCACCCAACCGCCGTTCAACGCCGCCGCCATGGACGGCTATGCCATCCGCTGGTCCGATATGCCGGGGCCATGGCGCGTTATCGGCGAATCCGCTGCCGGGCGCGGCTGGCAGGGCACCATCGGCACCGGCGAGGCCGCTCGCATCTTCACCGGCGCGCCATTGCCACACGGCGCTGACACCATTGTCGTGCAGGAAGAAATCACCCGCGCCGACGATATTGCCACGCTGTCTGGCGAAGGCCCGCCACAACAAGGCGCCCATATCCGCCGCGAGGGCCAGGATTTTGCCATCAGCGACACCCTCGCCGCCGCCGGCGAACGGCTCACGCCCGCGCGCATCGGGCTTTTGGCGGCCGCCGGCCATGGCACGCTGCCGGTCGTGCGCCGGCCCCGCGTCACGCTCATCGCCACCGGCGACGAACTCGTCCCCCCCGGCGCCACCCCCGGCCCGGACCAGATCATCAGCTCCAACACCGTCATGCTCGCGGCGCTGTTCACCGCGGCCGGCGCCATCGTCAGCGATCCCGGCATCATCCCCGACCGCCGCGAAGCCCTTGCCGCCGCGCTGCAGTCCGCGGACGCGGATCTCATCATCACCATCGGCGGCGCCTCGGTCGGTGATCATGATCTTGTCGTCCCGGTGCTCCGCGATCTCGGCGCCGGCATCGATTTCTGGAAAATCGCCATGCGCCCCGGCAAACCCATGCTGGCCGGGCACCTTGATGGTCGCCGTATCATCGGCCTGCCCGGCAACCCGGTTTCGGCCTATGTCTGCGCGCTGCTGTTCGTGCTGCCGCTGCTCGCCCGCCTCGGTGGTCGCCCCGAAGGCCTGCCGATGCGCCGCCTGCCGCTTGCCGCGCCGCTACCGGCCAATGGCGCGCGCCGCGATCACCTGCGCGCCCGGCAAACGGCGGACGGCGCTGCCGAACCATTCTCGGCCCAGGATTCCGCCATGCTCGGCCGTCTCGCCGCCGCAACGCTGCTCATCGTCCGGCCACCGGGAGCGCCCGCTGCTCCCGCCGGCGAAATGGTCGATTGCATAGCGCTTGACAGTATCGGCAATGTTTCCTAATCGTTCTGCATGTGTTCCTCACCGGAGGCGATCATGCTGACACGCAAGCAACAGGAACTGCTCACTTTCATCGACACGCGGCTGCGTGCCGATGGCGTTTCCCCGTCGTTCGAGGAAATGAAGGACGCGTTGCAACTGCGCTCCAAGTCCGGCGTCCACCGCCTCATCAACGCGCTGGAGGAACGCAGCTTCATCCGCCGCCTGCCCAACCGCGCCCGCGCGCTGGAGGTGTTGCAAATGCCAGAGGCGCTGCGCACTGCAAAACCCGCGCTGAAGCTGGTGCCACCATCTGCCGGTTCGCCAGCAGACGCGCGTCCGCCGGTGCAGGCGATGATCGCCGCCAATGATACCATCATCGTGCCACTGCACGGCCGCATCGCCGCCGGCCTGCCAATGGAGGCCCTGGAAAGCGATCGCTCGCTGTCCGTCCCCGCCGCCCTCCTTGGTGCCGGCGACCATTATGCGCTTGAGGTTTCGGGTGACTCGATGATCGACGCCGGCATCTTCGATGGCGATTACGCCCTCATCAAACGCTGCGACGATGCCCGCGATGGCGATATCGTTGTCGCGCTGATCGATGAGGACGAAGCGACGCTGAAATATCTGCACCGCGAAAACAACATGATCCGGCTCGATCCGGCCAATGCGGCGTTCCAGCCGCAACGCTACCCGGCCAACCGCGTCCGGGTACAGGGCAAGCTCGCCGGCCTGCTGCGCCGCTACCACTGATCCCCGCAGCCATTGGACCCACTATGGCCCGCATCAACTATGTCGAACTGCCCGTTGGCGACATCGCTGCCAGCAAGGCCTTTTACGAATCTGCCTTTGGCTGGTCGCTGGCCGATTTCGGCCCCAGTTATGCTGCGACCATGACCGGCGATGTCGATCTCGGCCTCCAGGCCGATGCCGCCGACGCCACCGCTGCGCCGCTGGTGGTCATCGATGTCGATGATCTGGAAACCGCGCTCGCCGCAGTCGAACGTGCCGGCGGCCACATCACCCGTCCCGTCTTCGCCTTCCCAGGTGGCCGCCGCTTCCACTTCCGCGATCCCGCCGGCAACGAACTCGCCGCGGTAAAGGGCGACTGACCCACCGCTCAACCTTCGAGCGCAGCCTTCCCGAGGACCGCAGCAAGCGCCATCCCCCAGCCACCGGCCCGCGCCTCAACTACCACTCGGCGCTCTCCTGCTTGCCCCCGGCCGCGCCTGCCCCCGCCACACCGGCACCGCCGGCCGCCATGGGTGGTCGCCCAGCCCGATATTGGCCCCCTCGATCCGGCCATCGCCCAGCCACACCGCCACCGCGCCACTTGTCGCCAGCGCAGTCTTGTCCAGCTTCAGCCAGCGCGGCCGGCACCACATCGGCATGCGCCGATCGCTGACCACGATATCGGCGGCGGCACAGGCTGGCTCGAACACCGCCCGGTCGACATAATCGCGTGACAGCGTGGCCAGCAGCCGCCACCGCCGCCCGTCGATCATCACCCGGCTGACACAGGTATCGGCGCTGCACGCCATACCCGGCACGCTGGCAAAATCGGTGTCGCCATCCCCGGCCACCGCATCCCCCCAACTGCCGCGCAGGAACGCCCCGGTCCGTGGCCGCAGGAACGCCAGCCGGCCATCCACCAGCCGCAGCGCCGCGTTGCGGCCATCGGCGCTCACCAACAGGTCGGGCGGCGGCGCGACAAAGGCCATCGCCAGCCCCAGCCCGGCCACCCCCGCCCCCCACCAGCGCCAGCGCGTCCGCCACAGCGCCAGCCACAATCCGCCGCCGATAATCATCGCATAGGCGCCCATGCCCATGGTCGGCAGTCGCAGCACCGCGCCCGGCAGCCCCGCCGCCGCCTGCGCCAGATCGATCAATAGCCCCATCGCCCAGCCGACCGCAGGCCACACCAGCCCACCCAGCCCCAGCGCCTCGGCCAGCAACGCCAGCATCAGCAGCGGCATGATGACAAAGCTTGACCAGGGGATGGCGAGCAGATTGGCCAGGATGCCGTACAACCCCGCCCGGTTGAAATGGAACAGCCCGATCGACGACAACGCCAGTTCCGCCACCAGCCCGCTGACCAGCAACGACGCGATGTGCCGCACGGCCCGCCCCCAAAACCCCTCGTCCTCCCCCGCCGTCGTCATCCACCGCCCGATCCGCGATTCATACAACGCCACGATCGCGATCACCGCGGCAAAGCTCAGCTGGAAACTCGGCCCCAGCAACGCCTCCGGCCGCGCCACCAGGATGATCATCGCCGCCGCCGCCAGCAGCCGCAACGACAGCGCCTCTCGCCCGATCACCATGCCCAACAGCACGATCAGAGTCGCCAGCATGGTACGCACCGTCGGCACCTCCGCCCCGGCGAGCAGCGAATAGGCGATGCCGATCAACGCCGCGATGGTGACCGCAATGGTCCTGACCGGCCAGCGCAGCGCCACATAGGGGAACAGCGCCAACATCCGCCGCACCAGGAATATCGTGCCCCCAACCACCACGGCGATATGCAGCCCCGATATCGACAGCAGGTGCGCCAGTCCCGAATCGCGCATGGCCTGGGCGGTATCGAGCGGGATCGCCCCTTGATCGCCGGTAACGAACGCCGCCGCTATGGCACCCGCGGCTCCCGGCACCGCGGCGACGATCCGCGCCTGAAGGCCCGCCCGCGCCGCCGCCAACCAGGCCAGCACGCCCGATGGCGGCGGCGCCGGCGCGACCACCCTCAGCTTGCCCATCGGAAAGCCGGTCGCGCCGATGCCCGAAAACCAGGCCCGGCGGGCAAAATCATAGCCTCCCGGAATTGCCGCCCCCGCCGGCGGCGACAGCATGGCGCGCAAGCTGATCCGCGCGCCCGGCTCGACACCCGGTTGCAGCGCGCCGCGCATTGTCACCCGCACCAGCGGTGGTAAACCCCCGCCAGCCCTTGGCGGCTGGCCCGCACCCACGATCGGCGCCAGCACCAGCCGCACCTGACCGCGGTCGCTGCGGATTTCCACCGCCTCGACGCGCGCCTCGAAATTCGCCACCCGCCGATAGGCCAGCACCGAGTGCGCCACCTGTGTCGATCGCCATTCCGCGGCACCCATGCCGGCCAGCGCCAGCAACGCCACCGCCGCCACCGGTCGCCAGCGCATCAACAGCGCCACCATGCCTATCCCCGCCAGCGCCACCGCCGCGCCGCCACGCTGGCTCGCCCATGGCAGCAGGAACCAGGCAGCAACACCGGCGGCAAAGGCCACCGGCAGCCACAATGGCAAGGCATGTCGCTCCGCATCGACCAACGTCCACCACCGCGCCGCCAGCGCCGCCCGATCCGGAACAGGCACCCGTGCACTAAGCCCGGACAGCACGGTTTGAACCGTCCCGGCGCTTCTGCTAGTCACCCGTTGCGTTGGCACAGCCATCGTCGAACCGCCCGACCCCTATCGCCAGAACCCGATCAAACGACCCTGTTTCCCTCCACCACCAGCATTGGACAGATCGCCGATGGGCGCAAGCAACGTCGTTACCCGTTTCGCCCCGTCGCCGACCGGCTTCCTGCACATCGGCGGCGCCCGCACGGCGCTTTTCAACTATCTCTTCGCCCGCCACCATGGCGGCCAGTTCCAGTTGCGCATCGAAGATACCGACCGGGCACGCTCCACCGAACCGGCGATCGCGGCGATCCTCGATGGCCTTGAATGGCTGAACTTCGAATGGGACGGCCCGGTCGTCTATCAATTCGCCCGCGCCGCCCGCCATGCCGAGGTCGCGCACCAATTGCTCGCGAACGGCCATGCCTATCGCTGCTACGCCACCGCCGAGGAGCTGGAGGAAATGCGCGCCGCCCAGCGCGCCGCCAAGCAGCCGATGCGCTACGATTGCCGCTGGCGCGACCGCCCGGCCGGCGATGCCCCCGCCGGCGCGCCGTTCGTCATCCGGCTGAAGGCGCCGCGCGACGGTTCGGTGACCATCGACGATCTGGTGCAAGGCCCGGTAACGGTGGCCAATGCCGAACTCGACGACATGGTGCTGCTGCGCTCCGACGGCACGCCGACCTATATGCTTGCTGTCGTCGTCGACGATCACGACATGGCCGTGACGCACGTCATCCGCGGCGACGATCACCTCAATAACGCCTTCCGCCAGCTGGCGCTCATCCACGCGATGGGCTGGTCCGAACCCGCCTATGCCCATATCCCGCTCATCCATGGCAGCGATGGCGCCAAACTGTCGAAGCGGCACGGCGCTCTGGGCGTCGATGCCTATCGCGACGACATGGGCCTGCTGCCCGAAGCCGTGGAGAATTACCTGCTGCGGCTCGGCTGGGGCCATGGCGATGATGAATTCATCAGCCGGGCCCAGGCCATCGAATGGTTCGACCTGTCCGGCGTCGGCCGCGGCCCGGCGCGGTTCGACCTGAAAAAGCTGGAATCGGTCAACGGCCAATACATGCGCGCGACCGATGATGCCCGGCTGGTGACGCTGGTGACGCCCCGTATCGAAACCGCCCTGGGCCGCAACACCACCGATGCCGATCTCGACATCCTGCACCGCAGCATGGCCGAGTTGAAGAAACGCGCCGCCAATCTCAATGACTTGGCGACAAGCGCCCTGTTCTACCTTCGCACCCGCCCAATTCCGATAGACGATGGCGCTGCCAAGCTGCTAGCTTCGGCGGCTCCGGGGGTATTGGCGCAGGCGCGGGCCTTGTTCGCCGGCATCAACGATTGGACGGCAGAGGGTTTGGAGCAGCAGGCGCGGCATTTGGCGGAAAGTTCAGCCTTGAAGCTTGGGCAGGTCGCACAGCCGCTGCGCGCCGCTATTACCGGCTCGGCGCAATCGCCGGGGCTATTCGACGTCATGGCCCTGCTGGGTCGTGACGAAACGCTTGGGCGCATCGACGATGTGCTCGCCACTATCACAGCATGAGGGGCCAAGACATGACAGACCCGGCAAACATGACGCTCGACGGGAAGACCAGCAATTACCCGGTGCTGGCCGGCAGCGTCGGCCCCGAAGTCATCGACATCCGAAAGCTGTACGCCCAAACCGGGCGCTTCACCTATGATCCGGGTTTCACCAGCACCGCTGCCTGCGAATCAAAGATCACCTACATCGATGGCGACGCCGGCGTGCTGCTATATCGCGGCTATCCGATCGATCAGTTGGCCGAAAAATCGAGCTTCCTCGAAGTCGCACACCTGCTGCTCAACGGCAATCTGCCCAACGCTGCGGAACATGCCGATTTCACCCGCAACATCACCCGCCACACCATGATCCATGAACAGCTTGCGCAATTCTACCGCGGCTTCCGGCGTGATGCGCACCCGATGGCGATCATGTGCGGCACCGTCGGCGCCATGGCCGCATTCTACCATGATTCGACCGACATCCATGATCCGAAACAGCGCGTCATCGCCAGCCACCGCTTGATCGCCAAGATGCCGACACTGGCAGCCATGGCCTATAAATACTCGATCGGGCAGCCGTTCATGTATCCGGACAACAGTCTGTCCTTTGCCGGCAATTTCCTGCGCATGACCTTTGGCGTCCCCGCCGAGCCTTATGAAATCGACCCCGATGTCGAAGACGCCATGGAAAAGCTGCTGATCCTGCAGGCCGATCACGAACAGAACGCCTCGACCTCGACGGTGCGCCTCGCCGGCTCGTCGGGCGCCAACCCGTTCGCCTGCATTTCGGCCGGCATCGCCTGCCTGTGGGGCCCGGCGCACGGCGGTGCCAACGAAGCAGCGTTGAACATGCTGCGCGAAATCGGCACCCCGGACCGTATTCCGGAATTCATCGCTCGCGCCAAGAACAAGGATGATCCGTTCCGCCTGATGGGCTTTGGCCACCGCGTCTACAAAAACTATGATCCGCGCGCCAAGGTCATGGCCGGCGTCGCCAAGACTATTCTCGACAAGCTGAACATCAAGGATCCGATCTTCGATGTGGCGCGCGAGTTGGAGCACATTGCCCTCAACGATCCCTATTTCATCGACAAGAAACTTTATCCCAACGTCGATTTCTATTCGGGCGTCGTCATGTCGGCGATCGGCTTCCCCACGTCCATGTTCACCGTGCTGTTCGCCATCTCCCGTACGGTCGGCTGGATCGCGCAATGGACCGAAATGATGGAAGACCCGGAACAGAAGATCGGCCGCCCTCGCCAGTTGTATACCGGCCCGGCGCAGCGTGATTTCGTACCGCTTTCGGCGCGCGGCTGACCGCCGCACGTTGATTGAAATGGGCAGCCGCCGCGCCGGCGGCCCCTGCTCGCCCCGCGGCGGGCGCAAAGGCCGGCGCCCCTGGGGGTAGTGTGATGCGTATGGGTATGTTCGGGCGCGCGTGCGGGGCGGTTCTCGGCCTCTCGCTGGCCGGCATGGCGGCACCGGTGCTGGCCGGGCCGTTCGCCGATGTCGGCGACCGGCAGCTTCGCCAGGATGTCGACGCGCTCTATGCCGCCGGGCTGATCGAAGGCCCGATGGACAGCTGGCCGCTGCCCTGGGCGCAAATCGACGCCGGGCTCAACAAGGCCAAGGATGGCCGGCAGCTCGATCCCTATCTCAACGCCGCAGTGCAGCGGCTGGACCGGCTCGCCGATTTCGCGGCCCAGCGCGTCGCCACCGACATCCGGATCAGCGCGACCAGTTCACCCTCGCTGGCGCGCGATTTCGGCACGCTGGCCCGCGCCAAGGGCGATGCCTCGGGCAAGCTGGAACTGAACACCGGCATTTTCAGCGTTGCGGTCGGCGCGACAGTGCGAGGCGGCTTCACCCAAGGCACCGATATCCGCCACCTGACGCCGGAGCCGTCGCAAATCGCCATCCGGCTCGGCGACTGGGCGGTCTATGGCGGCTATACGCAGCAATGGTTCGGGCCGGGCCATGACGGCGCGCTCCTGTTCTCCAACAACGCGGCACCATTTCCCAAGGTCGGCATCAAGCGGCTGCTGCCGGGCCGGGTGAACCTGCCCGTGCTGCGCTGGCTGGGGCCAGTCCAGTTCGAAATCTTCGGCGGTGTCCTAGATGGCCCGCGCAAGGATTTCAGCAACATCCTCACCTTTGGCACAAGGCTCAGCTTTTCGCCGGCGCGCGGCTTGCAAATCGGGCTGAACCGCGCCCAGCAATTATGCGGCAGCGGCCGTGCATGCGGGTTCAAGCAGATCCTCAGCAGCTTTGGCGGCGTTGGCAATCTCGACAACCCGACAACCGGCAACCAAAACGCTTTCAACACCCAGGCCGGCAACCAGCTTGCCGGGTATGATGTCAGCTATACGCAACGCTTCGGCAAGGTCGCCGCCAAATTCTACTTCGAAGCCGAAGCCGAGGATTTCGACAATATCGTGCTGGAGCAATATGCTCGCATGGTCGGCACCACGGTTTCCGGCCCTTGGGGCAGCAAGGGCGCCAGCTGGGTGACGACGGTCGAATATGCCGACACGCTCGGCGTCTCGCTGTTCAACGGCACACCCCTGGAAGGCGTCACCGGCGGCCAGACGCGCTATCCGGGGTCGATCTACAACAACAGTCTGTTCACCGACGGCTTCACCTATCGCGGCCTGCCGATTGGCTATTGGTCAGCCGGCGACAGCCGCAGCCTGTCGCTGGCCGTTGCGGTCACCGATGTTCGCAACCGTCGCTGGTATGCATCGGTCCGCTCCGTGCACCTGAACCTGATCGATCTTGGCAATCCGCCTCGCGCCATCTTCCCGCGCCCGGATGGCACGCCGGGGCCCTTGATCACCAACCCGGTCTCCACCAGTTCCGAAAAGTTCGCCATCGTCACCGCCGGCGCCGAAGTGCCCACCCGATTTGGCGATGTCCGTATCGAAGGCCGGTACCAGAGCGATTCGCCCAGCACGCCCGGGGTGCGCAAGCCCCGCGCCGCGATCGAGATCCAGCTGCGCGAACGGTTCTGAATCCCCGCCCGCAAGCACAGGTAGTTCAGGCGGTGGCCCCGGTCTGCCGCACCCAGGCTTCGGCGAGCAGCAGCGCGCGGGGATCATCGATATCGATCCAGTCGTGTGCAGAAATATCGACGACTCGCGCCCGGCCCCTCGCCGCCAGCACGCGCACCCCATCGGACAACCCCGGCGCCGGCAGATCGGCGAGCGCAGCCATCAGTTCGGGCGTCACCAGGAACACGCCGCAATCATGGGCGTCATAGGTCGCCAGCTGCTTGCCGATGGCGGTAATGCGCCCCTGCCGCGTTGAAACGCGGGTCACATCGGCTTCATCGGCCCAGGGATGCCCCATGCGGCGATCAATGCCCAGCACAAGCCCGGCATCATCGCCACCGGCCGCCGCGACGGTCGCATAGACCGGCGGGCTGGCAAGATGGTCGGCCATGACCAGTAGCGATTGCGATTCCAGCCACGGCGCCGCCGCGCGCACCGACACCCCATTCGGCTCGGCCCAATCGGGATTGTGCAACGTCTCGGCACACCCACCGGACCAGCCGGCAGCGGCGGCAGCCACCTCGTCACCGCGATAGCCGGTGATGACCAGCGGGCGGGTCACGCCAGCAGCGGCCATATTGTCCAGGATGCGGTGCAACAGCGGCCGCCCGGCGATCAGAGTCAGCGGCTTTGACGGCGAAACACTGCGCAGCCGCGTGCCCTGCCCCGCCGCGAGGATGATGCCCTGCACGAAATCGTCTCCGGCGATCGGGGAGCGCTTCTCAACGCCCCCCGGTCGCGATCAGCCTGCCATCAGTTTCGGGCGTTGCCGGCGATGAAATCTTCAAGCGCTGCAAAGGCTGCGTCGTCGGTAACCTGTTCCGGCGGATGCTTGCAGAAATACGAGGACGGGGTGAGGATCGGGCCACCAAGGCCGCGATCGAGCGCAACACGGGCGCAGCGGATCATGTCGATGGCGACGCCGGCCGAATTGGGGCTGTCTTCCACCGAAAGCCGCAGTTCCAGGTTCAACGGCACGCCGCCGAACATACGGCCTTCCATGCGCAGGAAGCAGACCTTGTTGTCATTCTGCCAGGCAACATAGTCCGACGGGCCGACATGGATATTGTCGTCATCCAGCCGGGTGTGCGCAACCGACTGCACGGCTTCGGTCTTCGACTTCTTCTTCGACGCCAGCCGGTCCTTGTTGGTCATGTTCAAAAAGTCGGTGTTGCCACCGGTGTTGAGCTGGTAGGTGCGGTCAAGCGTCACGCCACGCTTGGCAAACAGGTCGGTCAGCGTGCGGTGCACGATGGTGGCGCCAAGCTGCGCCTTGATGTCGTCGCCCAGAATCGGCACGCCGGCGGCGCGGAAACGCTCCGCCCATTCCGGGTTGCTGGCGATGAACACCGGGATGTTGTTGACGAACGCAACGCCCGCGGTAATCGCGCAATCGGCGTAGAATTCAGTGGCTTCCTGCGAACCAACCGGCAGGTAATTGGTCATCACCTGGGCGCCGGAACGCTTCAATTCTTCCACGACGGAAGCCTTGGTGGCCTGCGGCGCATCGGCGACGACGAAGCGGCGATCCTCGTGATAGGCGTTCATATGCTCCGAAACGCCATCGAGCACGCGGCCCATGCTGACCTTTGCGCCGGTCATGCCGACATGGTCGCAGAACACCGCGGTGCAGTTGGGCTTGGCAAAGATCGCCTCGCTCACATCACGGCCGACCTTGCGCGCATCAACGTCCCATGCCGCAACGATTTCAATGTCTTTCGGGCGATAGCCGGCAAGATCCCAATGCATCAGACCGAGTTCGTCGTTCGAACCGCCATTGGCGTAATGGTAAAGGCCCTGCACCAGCGAAGATGCACAATTACCAACGCCAACGATGGCGACGGGGATGGACGACATCAGTGAGATCCTTTCGGGCCGCATCGTTTTATGGGCGGCGGGGTGTGTAATAAAAATTTCACTTAGACGACGCATCGCCGGGGGGCAAGAATTGATAGCCGGTGGCCCGAAGATTGCCCGCAACCATTGCACCATGGTCACGCCCATAGGCCGCCAGTCGCCGGTAAAAACGCCATTGCGCGACCGCCGTCGTCGCGACGGAATAGATTGAAAGCATTACGAAACCTTCAAACCACAGGCCCATTCCGGCCAACGGCAGCCAGGTCCATAAAAACGTGTTGCGCCGCCCGGCAAACAACCGGATCCGACGCTCCAACGGCCCGGCGTCGTCGAGCTGTTTGCCGGTCATGCGCCTGAAAAACTCGCCCTGCACCGCTTCGACGAACGCCGGCAGGATGATCAGCGCGGCAATTGCCCAGGGCAAAGCCCCCCCCATCACCGCCGCAAAATGCCCGGCGATGCACAGATACCAGCCATATTCCAGCACCTTGTCGAGCAAATGTTCAAGATCGCCGAACTTCGAAAACTCAACCCGGGTGCGCGCAAGCTTGCCATCGACTCCATCCAGCGGCCCGGTAATCAAAGCCAGCACTAGCCCCAGCCACATCCAGCCATTGGCAAAGGCAACCCCCGCGCCAACGCCGATCAGCCCAGTGCCCAGAGTCACCATGTTCGGCGTGATCCGCGTCGGCGCCAGCAGCCGCACGAGAAAATCCTCGGGAAACGGGTGCAGGAAGCGCGCCGGCCAATCAAGACAGCCCTTCTGCGCTGCCGCGATCAACTTGCCGGTCGCCGTCACTGCCGCTTCTTCCGTTGTTGGTCGCGCCCATGTAATCGCGGCATCCCGCCGACGTGCCGGCGCATAGGTCGGGATGCTGTCGATATCGATCCGCAATATAGCAGCATCGGCAGCCGCGGCGCGCAGCAACGTCGAGGCAAAATTCCAGTCACCCAACCGCGCCGCAACCGACAGCACGGCCGCCCCCCAAAGCGTCATCACGCCCGCAGCAAAGCTCACCGAATCGAGCCGTTCGATGCCGACGCCGGCGCCATTGCCATCCTTTGCAACCAGCATCGCCGGCGCTGCCGCGGCCAGAACCGCCGCAATCGCGCGTTCGTCGATGACAAGGCCGGGTGCCAGCACGATGACGCGATCATCAGCGGCAATGCGCCCGCGCAACGCAGAAACCGCCAGCATCTCGACGCCTTCCGGTAGCTCGGTCAACGGCTCGATTTCGCTCGCCAACAGGGTTTCGACACCCGCCCGGCGCAATTGCCGCGCCTGTCGTTCCAACGTGCTGATACCCCCGACGACCAACGAAGTCGGTGTTTCAGCGGCAGAAAACAGGAGGCCGATTGTTCGCATTACACCCCATCGGCACAATGATCGCTTCTTAAAGCGTTAGGCGAGCGCTTGCCAAGACCGGACTGTCGGGGATAGCGCGGTGTCGTGGACATTTTTATGACAACCGCCGCGCGGCCGGCCGTGATCGAAGACCCGGGCAATCTGTGGCTGGTCCACCCGATCGCCGACCGGTTGCTGCCGCCGGCGCTGCGGCTGGGCATCCATCCCAACACCGTTTCCTTCGCCGGCATGGGCTGCGGCGCGCTCGCCGGGCTCTGCTATTGGCACTGGCAACAGCCGGCGTTCGTCATCGCCGGTTTCCTGTTGATGGTGGCATGGCACGTCATGGACGGGCTGGACGGCAAACTGGCACGGGCCAGCGGCAAGGCCAGCCCGCTCGGCCGCGTCATCGACGGCATTTGCGACTATCTGGTGTTCATCCTCGTCATCATCCCGATCGCCCTGTCGCTGCCCGATTGGCAAGGCGCGTTGACGCTGGCGCTGGTGTCGGGCGCCTTCCATGCCGTGCAATCGGCCTGGTACGAGGGCGAGCGCGAAGCCTGGAAACGCCGTGCGCGGGGTATCTTCGTCACCGAACAGCGCGCCGCATCCGGCATGGGAATCGAAGCCGGATATAACTGGATCGAACAACGGCTGGGCAGCGGCACGCGCGCCATCGATGCCGATCTGGCCGCCAAACCGGCGCTGCTGCCGGTCTATCTTGAAGCAACGGCACCCCTGTTGCGCCAGCTTTCGATCCTTTCGGCCAACAATCGCACAATTGCGATTGCGGTGGCTTGCCTCGCCGGAAATCCGCGTCTTTACTGGTATTGGGAGATTATTGCCTTAACCCTGATCGCGGTCGTCATGGCATGGCGGTTGCGCAACCGGGAGGCATTGATCAACGGGGCGGCAATCATGTCGGGTACAACCAACCGGACCGGGGAATGATGGACGAAGACGCAACGCTGCAACCGCCGGCGAAATGGCCGCTTGTCATCGCGATTATCGCAGCATTGGCCTGGGCGGTGCTCGCCGCGCTGGCGTTCCTGCCCGGCATCGCCGTGCCGGCACCTGTCGCAACCGGCGTGCAGGCGGCGATCACGCTTGTCGCGCCACTGGCCGTCATCTGGCTGGTCGCGCTGCAATTGCGCGAACGCGCCGGGGCCAGGGCTGCCCGCACCGCGCTGATGGCCAAACAAACCAGTTTCGCCGACCTGCAACTGGCCAAGGGCGCCGAAACCATCCTGACGCTGGAAGATCGCATGACGTCGCTGTCGTCCCGCATCGAATCGGTCGCCGCGCCGGTTGCTGCCCAGCACGCCGCGCTGCTCGATGTCGTCGGCCAGTTCGTCTCCACCAGCGCCCGGCTGACCGAGGCGAGCGCCGGCGCCACTGCCGCCACCCAGACGCTGGAGGCCGCGATCCCCGCCGCCGCGGCTGGCGCCGATCGACTCGCCGCCATCCTCACCGCCAGCGATGCCGATCTGAAGCGCCAGATCGCCGAAACCGAAACCCTGCTCGCCGCGCTGCGCGATCGCGCCGCCGAAGCCGAGGCCCAGGCCAAGGCAACCGCCGCTGAAACCACCGCCGGCATGGCTGCCATTCTGGAAGCCAGCCGGCAGGCGCAGGCCGCCGTCGCCGTGCCGCTCGCCACGCTGCGCGAAGGCGTTGAAAAGGCCTATGGCGACACCGCCGCCGCCATGGATGCCACCCGCGATGGCGTCCACGCCCAAACCAACGCCATGCTGGCCAGTGTCGAACAGGCGCGCGTCACGCTCGATCACATCGGCGGCGAAGCGGCCAAGCTGATCCAGGAACGACTCGATGGCCTGCTCGACACCGCCAGCCGCATCGGCGAATCGGTCGATGCAGAGGCCGCCCGCACCCAGGCGCTGCTCGATGAAATCAGCCGAAACTTCACGGTGTTCGACGCAAAGCTCGGCAACTCCGCCACCACCGGTGCCAACATGCTCGATTCCATCGCCGAACGCATGACCGAAGCGCGCGACGCCATCCACCGGCTCGGCGAACCTATCGCCGCCACCGAATCCGCGCTCGGCGCCGTCGAATCCCGGCTCGGCATCGTCGGTTCCACCGCCGGCGACACGCTCGACAGGCTGGGCATCGCCCTGCCCGAAGCGCTGCCGCACCTCGATGCCATGTCGGCACGGCTGGAGGACCTGCACGAACGCGCCGGTGCGCTCGCCGATCCGCTCAACACCGGCAGCGAAAGCATCTCGGCCGCCAAGGCACAACTCGATGCCGCCCGCGAAGCGCTCGAAGGCGCCGCCGGTCGCCTCGGCGAGGAACTCGAAGCCGCGCGCGTTGCCCTTGCCGATATCGAAGCCATGACTGGCAACACCTCGCTGCAGGCCTCCAGCCAGTTGCTCGACGTGTTCCAGCGCGTCCGCGATGTCGCCAACCAGACCGCCGGCACCATGCGCGAAACCCTGTCGGGCGTCGTCGCCGAAGCCGAAGCAGCGCTGGACCAGGCCGGCAGCAGCCGCGCCGAACTGGCCTTCGCCAGCCCCATCCGCACCAAGCTGGCCGAGCTCGAATCCATGCACGAACGCGTCGCCAATGGCGCACAGGCGGCCACGGAACGCGTCACCCGCCGGCTGCTCGCGCTCACCGAAACCGTCGCCAGCGTCGAACAGCGCATCGATGAAGCCGATACCCGATTCGACATCCGCGCCCGCAATACGCTGGCGTCACGGTCGTCGCGGCTGATCGAATCGCTGCAATCCGCCGCCATCGACATCGTCGGGCTGCTGGCCTTCGAAATGGAAGACTCGGTCTGGGAAAACTACCTGAAGGGCGACCGCAACATCTTTGCCCGCCGGCTGTCGCAACAGATCGACAGCGGTGGCAGCCGCGCTGTCGAACGCCATCTCCAGCACGATGCCGAATTCCGCACCCATGCGACGCACTACGTCCAGGAATTCGAGGCGTTGATCGCCCATGTGCTGCCCGACCGCGAAGGCCGGTCGCTGGCGATTACGCTCGTATCGTCAGACCTTGGGCGGCTCTATGCCACGCTAGGCCAGTCGATGGGCCGGTTCGAAGCCTGAATTCCGCAGCCGCCGCGCCAGTCAGCCTGTCGGCCGCGCAGGCAGTGCCTTGCGAAAAACATCAACCCGGCCACTGGCGCAAAAAGCAATCGCTGCCCGCAACCCAACCAACTCAGGAAGGCGGGCGATACGGCCCGCTGTCCCGCCAGCCGGGAATATCTTCCAGCCTGATCCAGCCGTGGACAAAATTGGCATAGTAGATCGCAAACAACAGCGTCGCGATCACCGTTGTCAGCAAGGCCTTTTTCGCCAGCATCGGGTTCACCGGCGCCGAATCAGCATGGCCGGCCGGCGTTTCACCACCCTGCTCGCGCGCCGTCCGCACCCCGATCGGCAGCACCGCAAACAGGGTGATGACCCAGAATATCAGATAGGTGGCAACGGCAAGGGCAAGGCTCATGGCGGGTTACAGCCGCACCACCTGAACGTCCGTCACCGGCTTCTTGCCCGTCCATTCACGCGCCACGCGGCGTACCGCAACGCGGATCGCCTCGGCATATTTCTCGGCGTGCTTCGGGTCGCCCTTCTTGGCGGCGGCCTCGGCGGCTTCGGCACATTCGTTCAGAAAGTCGACCTTGTCTTCCTCCACCGGCACACCCTGCGCGGTGATCACCGGCGTCGCCGCCAGCCGGCCTTCACGGTTCAGCACGATGGTCGCGCCCATATAACCGCTCATCATCAACCGGCGCCGCTCGACGATGGTCACGCCATTGGCCGGCAGGATGACATCGCCATCCAGAACGAAGCGCCCGGCCTTTTCATGGCTGAGCAGCTTGGGGCCATCCGGCGCCAGCCGGATCGCGCTGCCGTTGATCGGCACCATGGTCTTCTTGACACCACAGGCCTTTGCCAGCTTGGCATGCGCCTCCATGTGGCGGCGCTCGCCGTGCACCGGAATCGCCATTTCCGGGCGAATCCAGTCGTACATGGCCTCCAGTTCGGGCCGGCCGGGGTGGCCCGACACGTGCACATGCGCTTCCTTTTCGGTAATCACCTCGATACCGCGCGTCGCCAGCGCATTCTGCACGCGGCCGATGGCGAGTTCATTGCCAGGGATCTGCTTTGATGAATAAACCACCAGATCGCCCTTCTCCAGCTTGATTGCCGGGTGCGAGCCATCGGCAATCCGGCTCAGCGCCGCCATCGGCTCGCCCTGCGCGCCGGTGCACAATATCAGCACCTTGGCCGGGTCCATGTTGGCTGCGGCATCCCAGGAAAGCGTTGGCGGCATGTCCTTCAGATAGCCGGTTGCCTTTGCGACCTGCGTGATGCGGTCCATCGAACGCCCCGCCAGCACCAGGTGCCGCCCGGTTTCCTTCGCCACCCAGCCCAAAGTCGCCAGCCGCGCCGCATTGGAGGCAAAGGTGGTGACGACAACCCGCCCGGTCTTGCGCGCCTTGACGACCTTCAACAGGCCCTCGCGCACATCGGTTTCGCTGCCCGATGCCTTGTTGTTGAACACGTTGGTCGAATCGCCGACCATCGCCAGCACGCCGGAATCACCGATGGCGGTCAGTTCGGCCGCCGACGCCGGGGTGCCCAGCAACGGGCCGTCATCCAGCTTCCAGTCGCCGGTGTGGAAAATCCGGCCATAGGGCGTATCGATGACCAGCGCATTGCCTTCGGGAATCGAATGCGCCAGCGCCATGTAGCGGAAATGGAAATCGCCCAGTTGCAGGCTGCCGCCCATCGGGATGATGTTGAGCTTGACCTCCTTGGTCAGCCCTTCCTCCTCCAGTTTCTTGGCGATCAGGCCGGCGGTGAACGGCGTCGCATACAGCGGCACGCCGAGATCATTGGCGAGATAGGGAATCGCGCCGATATGGTCCTCATGGCCATGGGTCAGCACCACGCCGAGCAGATCGGCGGCGCGTTCCTCGATGAACGACAGATCGGGCAGCACCAGATCGACTCCGGGATAGGAGGGATCGGCAAAAGTCATGCCGAGATCGACCATCACCCATTTGCCGTTGCAGCCGAACAGATTGTCGTTCATGCCAATCTCGCCGGACCCGCCCAAAGGCAGGAAAATCAGTTCATTACCGGGTTTCATTAAATCAGTTTCTTTTCTAGTTTTCTGTTCGGCCTTCATCAAGGACCGTGGAGTTGCCCTGGTTCAGGGCGTGAATGCGGATCAATCCGCGAATAGTCAGGTCACCATCAACGCTGTCGATGGCCGAAGTA
>JBBQYI010000008.1:0-56413 GCA_038208825.1 Sphingomonadales bacterium
CGGCGGGCATCATGGTGTTTGACGGCGTGTTCACCGATATCCGTGATCCCGATGGTTTTGAAGCGGAGGCGCGGCAGGCGTTGATGCTGGGCTTTGATGGCAAGACGTTGATCCACCCGTCACAGGTCGAGCCGTGCAACCGGGTGTTTTCACCCGATGCCGGCGAGATTGCCGAGGCGAAGGCGCTTGTCGCTGCCTATGAAGCCGGGTTGGCGACGGGGGCGGGGGTAACGACGTACAAGGGCAGGCTGGTCGAGGTGCTGCACGTGGCCGAGGCGCGGCGGTTGCTGGCGCTCGCGGGGGTGTGAGGCGGGTCAGCCCGATGCCGCCGCGGTGTCCGCCGGCTTTGCAGCGACGGTGCCGCAGGCGTGGCAGAACGGCGCAAAGCTGCTCTTTCTCGCGTCGCAACTATGGCAATGGTCGAACAGGCCGATGCCGCAGTGCGGGCAGAAATCGATCTCGGGATTCTTCAGGTCTACAGGGCGTTCGCAGCCCGGGCAGGCGCCCTTGTCGAGCCGGGCCAGCGCTGAATCATAGCTCAGCACCTGTCGGCGGACCTGATCGGGTTGCGCTTCGGCCTGGCGTTGTGCCTCCAGATAGCGATTGAGCGCATCGATGGCGTAGCGGCCGACGAGCACGGTGATGATGATGCCGACGATGAAGCGGACATAACCGCCGTAGCTTGGCAAATAGGGCACGAGTTCGACGAAAAACGCGAACAAGGCGAACAGGATGAAGCCCCAGACGAACGGCCAGTATTTCGATTTGCGTTGCCGCGCGAACAGATAGCCGGCGATGAGCAGCAGCGGCAGGGTGAGCGCCAGCCGGTAGAGGAACACGCGCAGTTCCGCGCTGCGCTCGGCCGCTTCGTATTTTTCGGTTGCCGCTGCCAGATAGGGTGACATGGCGGTGTTGGCGCGGGCCTCGGCCTGGTTGGCATCCAGCATGATCTGGCGCTGGGCCTCGGCGGCCTGGCGGGCCTTGTCTTCGGCGGCTTTCAGGGCATCGAGCGCGGCGCTGCGTTCGATCAGTTCGCGATCCTGGTCCGGTCGCGCGGTGGCGGTCCGGGTGGCGACCCAGTTCTGGAAGGTTTCCTGGCCGCTGGCATAGGCGTTTTGCGCCGCCTGATATTGCAATTCGGCCTGTTCCAGCGGCGGGCGGGCGTCACTGGCGCGTTTCTGCGCCGCCTGTTCCGCGGCCCGGAACGGCGCGATCGCGGCCTGATCGACGAATTGTTCCTGCGAAATCTGGCCATCGACCTGCGGCAGGTCGCCGACGATGACATTGCCAAGGCCGATCAGGAAGCCGGCGAAGACCAGCGCGATAACCCACAGGCCGCGGTTGAACCATTTTTCAGAAAGGCGAAGGGATTTGCTCATCGGTGATTGCTGCGCGCGCCGACGCGTTGCGTCAATACTGCTGTTGCCGGCGCATTGTTCTTTTACCAAGCCATTTACATTGTTGACCTTGGCCGTCGGCGGCGGCATCACTCCATGGCAAGGCGGCGGGGGATGCGCGTGGTGTGGGGGCCGGTCCGATCTGTTGACGCGCCGCCGCGTCGCCGGTGGTCCGAATGGCGGAAGGCCCTGCATTCGTGACGACATCGGTATCGCGGCTGGCAACCGACATGGCGGCGAGCCTCGCGCTGGGGCTGTGCCTGCCCTGGGCCGGTGCCGCTGCGGAAATTGCGGCGCCGCCTGCTGCGGCCACCATCATCGTCACCGGGCAGCGCGACGGCGTTACGGGGCTCGACCGGCTGCCGACGCCCTTGCTCGATACGCCACAGGTGATCGAGGTGATCAGCGCGGTGGATTTGCAGGCGCGCGGTATAACCAACCTGAACGACGCGCTGCGCGGGGTGGCGGGATTGAGCCTTGGTGCCGGCGAGACCAGTTTTCAGGGCAACAATGCCATTTTGCGCGGCTTTACCACGCGTAACGACCTCTATGTCGATAACGCGCGGGACTATGGCTATTACTACCGCGACACCTTCGATGATGATCGGGTGGAGGTGGTCAAGGGCCCGTCATCGACGCTGTTCGGGCGCGGATCGACGGGCGGTGTCATCCACCGGGTCAGCAAGGTGCCGTTGGCGGCGGATCGCTTTGCCGCCGAGGCGCAATTGGGCAGCGACGAAACGCGCCGGCTGGCCGTGGATGCCAATATCGCCGAGGTGACGGGGCCGGGATCGGCGTTCCGCATCAACGCCGTTGTGCATCGTTCGGCGGTGGCGGGGCGCGATGGCGGCTATTTCGAACGCTGGGGTGTCGCGCCCACACTGGCGTTGGGGATGGGCACGACGACCCGGTTCATCCTGTCGTTCCTGCACCAGCAGGAGGCCAATCGCCCCGATTATGGCATTCCCTGGATCGCGGGGACGCCGGCCGCACCGGGCTATCCGGCGCCGGTCGATCGCGCGACCTATTATGGGTTTTCGAATGACCGGCTGCATACCGATATCAATATCCTGACGGCGCGGTTGGCGCATGATGTGTCGCCGGCGACGCAGTTGCGCGGGCAGATCCGATATTCGAACAACAGCCGGGATTTCCGATACAGCGAGGCGGTGATCCCGGCGGGGACGCCGCGCGATGCGCCGCTGTCGGGGATCATTGTTGGTCGCAACCTGTTCGAGGGCCGATCCCGCGACCGGTTTTTCCAGGTGCAGGGGGAGATCGAGACGCGGCTGCAATTATGGCCGGGGGAACATCGCATTATCGCCGGCGCCGAAGCGGGGACTGAGGCGACCGATCCGACCTATGTCACCAACCCCGGCGTGCCGCGGACGTCGCTCGTCGATCCGCTGGGCGGGTTTTACGACAGTGCGCCGAACAGCTTTGTCCGCCTCAACGGGCGGGCGCGGTCGCAATTTGTCGGTGTGTTCGGCATCGATTCGATCGATCTGTCGCCGCATTGGCAGGCGCTGATCGGTTTGCGCTGGGATCGGTTTGCCACGCGCTATGACAGCACCCGCTTTGCCGCCGATGGCAGCAGCGATCGCGGCACGGCGGTGGATCGCGCCGACCGCAAGCTGAGCTATCGGGGCGCGCTGGTCTGGAAACCGGTGCACAATGCCAGCGTCTATGCCGCCTATGCCAATTCGTTCAACCCGTCCGGGGAGGGGGTTGAATCGCTGATTTCGTCCGGCCGGGCAGTTGGGGAGAGCAATATCAACCTGGCGCCCGAAACCAGCCACAGCATCGAATTGGGCGCCAAATGGAAGCTGGCCGATGGCCGGTTGCAGATGAGCAGCGCGCTGTTCCGCATCGAAAAAGCCAATGTGCGCGTGCCCGACCCGGGGACGCCGGGGCTGAACATTTCGGGCGGCAAGCAGCGGGTGGATGGCGCCGAAATCGAAATGGCCGGCGAACCGTTGCCGGGCTGGAGCGTCAAGGCGAGCTATGCCTGGCTGGATGGCCGGACGCTGCAATCGACCCCCGGCGGGCCGTTGGTGGGCGCGCCCCTGTTGCTGACGCCGCGCAATTCGGGATCGATCAGCACGGCGGTCGATGTCGCGCCGCGGTTCAATGTCGGGTTCAACATGGTGTTTGCCTCCAGCCGGTTGGGGCAGAATGGTGCGGCGTCTTATCTGGTCGCGGGTGGCTATGCGGTGGCCAATGCCAGCCTGGCGTGGCGGATGACCGACAGGCTGACGCTGCGGTTGCTGGTCAACAACATCACCGACCGGCTGTATTATGATCAGCTCCACCCCGCCCATGTCATCCCCGGTGCCGGGCGCAGCGCGCTGGTGACGCTGGCGGTCGTGCTATAGGCTGTAGTCATGCTGCATCTGAGGGCCGTGCTGACCGCTGTTGAACTCGCCGATGTGCGGGCGCGGATTGCGGCCTGTGACTGGATCGATGGCCGGGCCACGGCGGGCAATTTGTCTGCCGGGGTGAAGCGCAACCGGCAATTGGCGGAGGATGATGCGGGCGGGCAGGCAGCGGCGGCCATCGTGCTGGCGGCGCTGGGGCGCAGCGGGGTGTTTGCCTCCGCAGCGCTGCCGGCCGAAATCGCGCCGCCGTTGTTCAACCGTTATGGCCCGGGCGATGGTTATGGCGATCATATCGACAACGCGATCCGCCCGTTGCCGCGCGGGCGCATGCGGCTGGACCTGTCTGCGACGCTGTTCCTGAGCGACCCGGAGGATTATGCCGGTGGCGAACTTGTGGTGCGCGGCGCCGCCGGTGAACAGGGTTTCAAGCTGCCGGCCGGGGACATGCTGTTGTATCCGGCGGGGTCGGTGCACAGGGTGATGCCCGTTGCCAGCGGTGTGCGGGAGGCGTGTTTTTTCTGGGTACAGAGCCTTGTGCGTGATGCCGGGCAGCGGTGGCTTTTGTTCGATCTGGACGCGCAGATCGGCCGGATGCGGGCCGATGGCGTTGCCGATGCGCATATCCTGGGGCTGACGTCGCTGTATCACAATTTGTTGCGGCAATGGGCGGACCGGTGAGCAGCCGGTAGTGCCGCTGCGCCGCGTCAGCGTTGGCCGGTATAGCCGCGATACCAATCGACAAAGGCCGGGATGCCGGCATCGAGCGGTGTCGCCGGATCATAACCGAGATCGCGCCTGGCCGGGCCGATGTCGGCCCATGTCGCGGTGACGTCGCCGGGCTGCATGGGTTGCATGTCGATGATCGGTTCGATGCCACAGGCCTGGCCGATCAGCGAGACGAAGCGGCCGAGTGCCTCCGGCTTGTCATTGCCCAGATTGTAGACAGCGTGCGGGCTGTTTGAACCGCCGGGTTTTTGCGTGCCGTCATCGGCGGGGGGTCGGGCGAGGGCGGCGAGCACGCCGGCGACGATATCGTCGATATAGGTGAAATCGCGCTGCATCGCGCCGCCGTTGTAAAGCGGCAGCGGCGTGCCGGCGAGCACACGTTCGGTAAAGCGCCACAGCGCCATGTCCGGCCGGCCCCAGGGGCCATAGACGGTGAAGAAGCGCAGGCCGGTCATCGGGATGCGATAAAGATGCGCGTAGCTTTCGCTCATCAACTCGTTGGATTTCTTGGTGGCGGCGTAAAAGGACACCGGCCGGTCGGCCCGGTCTTCGGCCGAAAGCGGCAGTTGCGCTGCATCGCCATAGACCGATGAGGATGAGGCATAGACAAGGTGGCGGACGCCGAGATGGCGGGCGCGTTCCAGGATTTCGAGCTGCCCCATCAAATTGCTGTGCGCATAGTCGCGCGGCGATTCGATGGAATAACGCACACCGGCCTGGGCGCCGAGGTGGACGATGCTTTCGATGGCGGTGCCGGCAATGGCCGCATCGAGCGCGGCGGCATCGGCAAAATCGGCATGGACGAAGCGGAAGGCCGGGTGCGGGCCGATCAGTTGCGCCAGCCGGGCCTGCTTGAGTGCGACGGGATAATAGGCGTTCAGGCTGTCGATCCCAACGACCGATTCGCCGGCATTGAGCAGTGCCTTTGTGACATGGGCACCGATGAAACCGGCGGCACCCGTTACCAGAATCGCCATGGATCGCCTTTCTTCACAGGTATCGAAACTATTGCCTTTGGAACGGGTTCGCGGTTACTGGCTTGGCTGTCAAACATGCGAAGCCCCGGTTCCATCCGCAGAAAGGGGACACAGACTTGCCAATGCTGGCGCTTTTGGGCCTGTCGGCCGGTATTGCATTGATGATCGCCTTGGCCGTGGGATTGTTTGCCCGGCGCATCGGCGATGCACTGGGGTTGCTTGATTTTCCCGATGTCAACGGCGGCCGCAAGCGCCATGACGAGGTAACGCCGTTGGTCGGCGGCCTCGCCGTGGCCGCCGCGACGCTCGTTGCCGCGGTGTTGGCAGGACAGGCGGCGGTAACGTCGGCGGTCGGATCGCATTTGTACTGGCTGGCGGGGGCCATTGCAGCGATGTTCACCATCGGGGCGTTTGACGATCGTTTTCACCTTTCACCCGGTATCCGGCTGTCGGCGGCGCTGTCGGTGCTGATCCTGGTGACCAGCAATGCGCCGGATTTCAGCCTGGCGTTCCTGCGTTTTGCCGGGCAGGACCGGTTGATCATGCTGGGCGAATGGGGCGATGCCTTTTCGTTGCTGTGCCTGTTGGGGCTGTTGAATGCCGTCAACATGGCCGATGGCAAGAATGGCATCGTGCTGGGCATGGGGTTGATCTGGACCGCCGTTCTGGCGGCGCATGTGCCTGTGGCGATGCAACCGGTGCTGGTAGCCGCTGGGGCGGCGCTGGCGGTGATGTGGGGCTTCAACATGTCCGGTCGGCTGTTTCTGGGCGACGGCGGCAGCTATGCGATTTCGGCGCTGTTCGGGCTGATGGCGATCTATGCCTATAATCATGATTTCGAAACGATGCGTGCCGGTGACGTGGCGGTGATGTTCGCGATACCGGTGTTCGATACCATCAGGTTGATGGCGGTGCGTGTGATGCAGCGGCGATCACCGTTCGAAGGCGACCGGGACCATCTGCACCACCATCTGCACGCCCGCATCGGCTGGCCGATCGGCCTGTGGGTGTATCTGGGCATCGTGGCGGTGCCGAACATCGGCGCGCTGTTGTGGCCAAGGACCGGCTGGCTGTGGCTGGCGGTGGCGCTGGTGCTGTATGTCGGTGTCATGGCGGCGGCGCGGTTTCCGGGTGCTGCTGTCGACCATCGTCCGGCCGAATAGCGCCTGTGCCCGGATACGGCCGGGTTGCCGCAGCGGCGTGGTTTTCGGTTGCGGTCGCCGCGCCACTCAACTAGTTGCGGCGCTCCGTGATGGGGCGTCGCCAAGTGGTAAGGCACCGGTTTTTGGTACCGGCATTCGCAGGTTCGAATCCTGCCGCCCCAGCCAGGATACCGGCCGGGGACCGTCAGGGGGCGCAGGTTCGAATTCTGCCGCCCCAGCCATGGATTTCCAGCGCTGGTTCTACCCCTGGTAATCGCCGAATTCGGCGAGCAGTTCGTCGTTGTGTTCGCCAAGGCGGGGCGGGTCGCGGTGGATGGCTGCGGGGGTGCGGGAAAAGCGCAGGCCTGGCTTCATGGCGCGATAGGGGCCGTCGCCGGGCAGTTCGCGTTGTTCGAACAGGGTCTGGCGCAATTGTTCATCGTCGAAAATGCCGGTCGGCGTATTGGCGCGCATCACCGGGATCGAATTGGCGGCGGCGAGCGCCAGCCATTCCGCCGTGCTGTGCGCCGCTGTTGCGGTTTCGATCATCGAATAATAGGCATCGAGCCTGCCTTGCGCTGTCGTCTGCGCGGTGAACAACGGGCTTTCATAGGCATTGGGTACGCCGCCAAGCTCCATGAACCGCGCCGCCTGTTTCTGGCTGGCCGGGAACACCATCAGCCAGCCGTCCGTGGTGGGGAAAGGGCGGCGGTTGCGCGCCACCGATGACGGGTGGCCGAAGCGGCCGGTCGCGGGGACAAAGGTTTCGCCATAAAGATGTTCGGCCATCAGGAAGCCGGTGAAGGTTTCCAGCATCGGCACGGCGACATATTGGCCTTCACCGGTCGATTCCTTGTGGCGCAGCGCGGCGAGCGTCGCGATGGCGGCGAACAGCCCGCAGGTCTTGTCGGCGAACAGCCCGGGCAGGGGGCGGAATTCGGCCTCGGGCTTGATGAGTTGTTCAAGGCCGCAGGCACCCGCGGCGCACTGGATCAGATCATCGAACGCTTGGAGCCCGGCATAGGGGCCGGTATCGTCATAGCCCATCGCCTCGACATAGACGATATCGGGTTTGATGGCGGCGACATCGGCATAGGAAAAGCCCAGCGACGCAATGGATTGTGGGCGCATATTGTGGATGAAGATGTCGCCGGTGCCGATCAGGCGGCGCAGGGCGCGCTTGCCGGGGTCGGTTTTCAAATCGAGCGTCAGAGAGCGTTTGTTGCGGTTGAAGGCCATGTGCAACGGCCCCATCGCCGGGGTCTGGTGCGATTTGCCGGCGCTGCGCTGCCGGTCACCGCTGGGTTCTTCCACCTTGATGACATCGGCGCCGAGATCACCGAGCATCTGGGTCGCATAGGGTCCGAGCACGAACTGGGTAAGATCGATGACCCGGACACCGGAAAGTGGCCCGGCGGGTGTGCCGCCGGGGTTGGCCTTGCTATCCATAGATGCTGCCTCAGCTATAGATTTCGAACAGTCCGGCGCCGCCTTGGCCACCGCCGATGCACATGGTGACGACGCCCCATTTCGCCTTGCGGCGGCGTCCTTCCATCAACAAATGGCCGGTGCAGCGGGCGCCGGTCATGCCGAACGGGTGGCCGATGGAGATCGAGCCGCCGTTGACGTTGTATTTGGCCGGATCGATGCCGAGCTTGTCGCGGCTGTAAAGGCATTGACTGGCAAAGGCTTCGTTCAATTCCCAGATGTCGATATCATCGACGGTCAGGCCCTGGCGCTTCAACAGCTTGGGGACGGCATAGATCGGGCCGATGCCCATCTCATCGGGTTCGCAACCGGCGGCAGCCCAGGATACGAAGCGGCCCAATGGTGTCAGCCCGCGGCGTTCGGCTTCCTTTGCCTCCATCACTACGACGGCGGCGGCGCCATCCGACAATTGGCTGGCATTGCCCGCGGTGACAAATTTGCCCGGGCCCTTCACCGGTTGCAGCCCGGCGAGCCCTTCCAGCGTAGTTTCGGGGCGGTTGCATTCATCGCCGGTCACCACATAATCATGGATGCTTTCTTCTTTCGTCATCTTGTCGACGACCTTCATCTTTGTCGCCATCGGCACGATTTCGTCCTTGAACAGGCCGGCCTGTTGGGCGGCGGCCATGCGGCGTTGCGATTCAAGCGAATATTCGTCCTGATATTCGCGGCTGAGATTGTAACGTTCCGCGACGATATCGGCGGTGTCGATCATCGCCATGTAGATGGCCGGGGCGATGTCGAAAATGTGCGGATCGGTGGCTTCCCTGGGCTGGCCGGGGTTTGGGATGGAGATGCTTTCCACCCCGCCGGCGACGACGCAATCGGCGCCATCGGCGCGGACGTGGTTGGCCGCCATGGCGATGGCTTGCAGGCCCGATGAGCAGAAGCGGTTGACGGTGACGCCGCCGGTGGATTTGGGCAGGCCGGCCAGCAGGGCGGCGATGCGCGCGACATTGTTGCTGCCATGGGCGCAATTGCCGAAATAGGTATCATCGACGAAATCGCCTTCGACCCCGGACCGTTCGACGGCATGCTTGATCGCATGGGCGGCCATCGCCATGGGCGAAGTGATGTTGAAGCCGCCGCGCCCGGCCTTGGCGAGCCCGGTGCGGGCATAGGATGTGATTACGGCGTCACGCATTGGGGCCTCCCCTGGTGGAAATGGGCATGGCTGTTCCGGCGATGGATCGCCGTTGCCGCCAGTCGTTGCGTGGAGCATGGAATGTCAGGCCATGCCCGTCAAGGAAGCCGGACCCGTTCATTCCGACAGGTTCGGGCTGGCAGGACTGCCGGGTGAAGCGGCGGATGCGCCCGCGGGTCGCTCTGGCGTGGCCTGGCGTGGCGTGGCGTGGCGCGGCCATGGCCTGGGGGCAGGCATCGGGTGGCAACAGGACTGGCGGGAATTCAACAGTTTTGCTGGTGCGGGCGTCGACAGGTTGCGGCTTCTTGACCCGATGCGACCTTGCGTGGCATTATCAACGGCTGAAAAGCAAATTATTTCAATGATTAACGAGATATGAAGATTTGCGCGATCGACGGTCGTGAGATCATCGATAGCGAACTCGCCAATAATAAACTGGCAAACAATAAGCCGGGTTGCACACGGGAAGACGCTCATGCGCCGGATT
The DNA here is from genome assembly GCA_038208825.1 of Sphingomonadales bacterium. GTDB lineage: Bacteria > Pseudomonadota > Alphaproteobacteria > Sphingomonadales > Sphingomonadaceae > Sandarakinorhabdus. Next base: position 9,740 of record JBBQYI010000008.1, read on the forward strand.
AGCCGTCGCAACTGGGGGACTTGTGATGCCACAGGACGGGCAGACCGCCATCAATGGCAGCAGCGACGGTGACGCGCGACCAAGCGTGTTCATCATCAGCGACGTGCGGCTGGTGCGCGATGGCCTGGCGCAGCAATTGCGGCGTGATGGCCGTGTCGATCTGCAGGGTGCGGCGCGCCCCGATGATGCGGCGCTTGGCGCGCTGACAGCGGCGCCACCGGCTGCCGTTGTGCTCGATCTTGGCGTTGCTGGCGGCATGGCATTTGCCCAGCAGCTGGCGAGCGACCTGCCGGCGGTGCGGGTTATCGGATTTTCCATCTGCGACGACGATAAAACGCTGGCTGAATGGGCGCGGACAGGGGTTTGCGGCTATATCGAGCGCGAGGGCACGGCCGACGACATCATTGGGGCGGTTCTGCATGCCATGAAGGGCGAATTGCTGTGTTCGCCCAAAATTGCGGCGCAATTGCTCGCGCAGCTTGCGGGGGGGCCGCGGGCGCCCGCCGCGGCCACTGGTGTGGAGGCATCGGCGACGGCCCTGTTGACGCCGCGTGAAGGGCAGATCCTGCGCCAGATCACGACGGGCGCGACCAACAAGGAAATCGCCCGCAGCCTGGGCATCAGCGCCGCGACGGTGAAGAACCACGTTCACCATGTGCTGGAGAAGCTGGCGGTCACCCGTCGGGCACAGGCATCGGCGCTGGCATCGGCGCTGGCACGGAGCCCGCAGCAGATCCGCTAAACCGCTTTTTGGGACCACTCGCTGCGGCTGCGATTGCGGCCGGACATTGTGCATGTCCGGTCTGTACCGTTCGGTCCGGCCCGGTGCGAGCAATGGCCCGGGCCTTGCGGGCCTGATGGCCCGACCCGCGTATCCATTCGGCCCCTGCCGTCGTGCCCGGACCAAAATCGCACCCTGTGGTCCGTTCGCGCGGCTGGCGAGAACCCTATCCTTCGCTTGTCTCGGGCCGGATGGGCTGGCGCGAGGCCGGAGTGTCGCAGTGGCGGAAATCCGGGTGATCCAGGGCGAGATGCCGGCGATGCTGGCGGCGATCGTGCGGGATGTCGCGTTGGCGGCGCCGGGGCGGATCGTCGCTGCGGCGGTGCAGCCGGCCAAGCTGATCGCCACTGTAGCCGCGCTGCACCCCGATGTGGTGATCGGCACCGAAGCCGACATCATTGGTGACGAAGCGCGGCTGGAATCGCTGTTGTGCGGCGGTGGCCGGCCGGCGCGGGTGATCGCCCTGTCGGCCGATGGCCGCGCGGCGCGGCTGCACCATATGGCGCCGCACGTACGCGTTATCGAGGATCTTTCGCCCGAAGCCTTGCTGGCGGCGATGCGTGGCACCGGGCCGTCCGATGGCTGATGCCGCCGCCATCGGCCATGTCAGCGAAAGCCTGCAGGCGCTGTTGCGGGCGGCGATCACCAATGGCGGGCCGCTGCCGGGCACGCAGATCGACCTCAGATCGCCGCGCGAAATCGGCGTGGTGACCAATATCAGCCTGGTGTCCCTGTGGCTGTATCGGGTGCGGCGGCTGGATGAATTGAACAATCTGCCGCCGGTCCGGCTCGCCGATGGGCGGCTGGCAATGCGGCCGCTGCCGTTGACCCTGCATTATCTGGTGACGCCGATTTCGGGTGACCCGTTGACGCGGCAACGGTTGCTGGGCCTTGCCATGCAGGCGCTGCACCAGCAGCCACGGCTTGGCGCCGAATTCCTGCACCCGGCGCTGCTCGATGGCGTGCCAGCGTCGATCGGTGTCCATCTGGAACCGCAGACCACCGATGAAATGTCGCGCATCTGGCACGCGCTGCACGAGCCTTATCAACTGTCGGCATCCTATGCCGTGCAATATGTGCCGATCGACGCCGGGGTTTCGATGGCGATGGCGCCGATCGTGCTCGACAAGGCGGCGACCTATGCCGCCATCGCCGAGGTGCAGTGATGGACGCGGTCGTGCTTGTCGCGGGCCACCGCTATGGCGTCGATTTCGATGTCACCAGCCGACGCATCGTGTTTGCGCGGGGTGCGGTGACGGATGATGCCGATGGCCGGCCGCTGGCCACGCCCTTTGCAGTTGGCGTCGATGAGCCGTTGATCGATGCCAGCGACCATGATGCTGGTTTTGCACTGTCCGGCGATCCCGATGTTGCGCTTGCCGATCGCGCTGTCCCGCATCTGCTTTCGGTCTCGGTTGCGGCGGATGGCTATCGCCCGGCAACCGTGGTGGTCACCATCCCGGCGGCGCCCGTGCTGCCGGTCGATGCACCGGTCGTGCTGCGCCGGATGCCGCTGCGGTTGACCGGCAGGGTTATGGCGGCGGCGACCGGCGCGCCGGTGGCGGGCGCGCGGATTTTCTTGACCGGGCCGTCATTGCCCGCCCCGGCGCGGGCACTGTTGCTGTCGTCCCCGCTCGCCGCCGGTTTGACGTCAGGGGCCGTTGTGCAAGGGCGGGTGACGACGCCGGTCGCATCGCCGGTGCCGGTAAAGACGGCGCGTGCCGCGCCCGCCGGCGCCACAGCAATTGTTCTGGACGATGTGCAGGGCCTTGCCGCCGGGCAGTTGCTGCGTTGCGGCCCCGCCGAGCGCAGCCATTGGGTACGGGTTGCGGGCGCGGCGGGGCCTGGCAATGTCGTGCCCGTCACCGCGCCGCTGGCGGTGTCACTGCGCGAGGGCGATCCCGTTGCGCCATTCAACCTTGGTGCCGTGATGGGGCCGGCTGCCGCGCCGGTCGGTGCGGCGCTGGCCGGGGAAGCTGTGGTTATCGTTGATGCGATGGTGGCGGGCGATGTGCTGGCCATTACCGATCCGCCGGCGCCCGCGCGCTACCATGGTGTCGGCATCATGGCGGGCCCGTCCGGGGATTATGCCATCGCCGGTCTCGTCCGGCTTGGCGCGGCCAGGCTGGCCGTGACCGCTCCCGGCTTTGCCGGGCAGAACCGACTTGTCCCGTTGAAAGGCGCCGGTTTTTCGCCGGCGCTCGATTGGCGGCTGTTGCCATGAACCACGCTCTTTCGCTCCACCAAAGGACCTAGGCCATGCCCGAGTATCTTGCGCCCGGCGTTTTTCTTGAGGAAGTCCAACTGAAGGCGCCCTCGATCGAGGGGGTCAGCACATCGACCACCGGGATGGTGGGTGCCGCCGTGCGCGGGCCGATTGTCGGACGCCCGGTTCTGGTCACCAACATGCTGCAATTCCGACAGAATTTTGGCGGGCCGGTGACTGGCACCGGCATGGGCAGCGAGCTGTTTTATGCAGCCCAGGGGTTTTTCGCCAACGGTGGCCGGCGGGTCTATGTCGTCAGGGCGGCCGGGGCCGGGGCAAAGGCGGCGCAATTTGCGGCAAAGGGCGGTTATATCGGCCGGCTGGCACCCGGGGCCGATGCGGCGACGGGGCAGCGGTTCTTGCAGCCGACCGATCTGTTGGGCCTTTCGGATGGCACGTCCATCCAGCTTTCGATGGTGAAGGATGGCGTCACCTACCTGTCCACGGCGCGGGCGATTGCGGCGGGCGGGGTCAACCGTGCCGCCGGCACCATCAAGCTGGCCGCCAATATCGACATCAGCCCGGCTGGCCCGGCGAGCTATGCAGCGCGGGCGAGCGCCGTCATCACGACGTTGAACGATATTGACGTCGATGGCCTTCCGACGACGGGCGCGCGGCCGGCCAGTATCGTGTTCGATGCCGCCGATGTGGGGGCGGCGGGCGGCAACATCGCCATTACCGCCCGGCATGTCGCGGGCGCGCGCGGTGTCTATGCCAGCTTCATCGGCGTTGGCGCGATCGACGACAACAAGGTCATGCTGAAATCCGGCACCGGTTTCTATGCCAATGCCTGGGTGGAGATCGATCGCGGATCAGGCGCGTCGCGGCGGTTCCGCCGGGTGATCGCGGTGAACGGGCTGGTGCTGACGCTGTCAGGCACGGTGCTGGCGGATGGCGATATCAAGCCGGTGGCGCCAGCGACGGAAACCGTTATCACGGTGCGCGAATTCGCGCTGACGGTCAGCTATGATGCGACCACCGAAAGCTTTCCGTCGCTGACGCTTGAAAATGTACCGGGCAAGTTCGTCACCGATGCCATCAACAATGGTTCGAAGCTGATCCGCATCAATGCGGCGTTACCGGCCAAGACCAACCCGTTCCTGTTCCCCAGTGGTGACGATGGGCTGAACATCGCGGTTACCATCGCCGGCACCGATGTCGTGCCCGATGCCGCAGCCATTCGCGGGGTCGACAACGGCCCGGGGCAGCGCAGCGGGTTGAGGGCACTGGAGGAAATCGCCGATATCTCGATCATCGCAGTGCCCGGTGTCGGCGAGATTTCGGTGCAGGAGGCGATGATCGAACAATGCGAGCGGTTGAAATATCGTGTCGCGCTGATGGACCCGGAAGTCGGCGCGGCGGCCCCCACGCTGGTCGATATCCAGAACCAGCGGCGGCGTTTCGACAGCAAATATGCCGCCATCTATTACCCGCGCATCATCATCCGCGATGTGGCGGATGCGCGGCGGGCCATCGGCGCGGCCGGCCATATGGCGGGCGTCTGTGCGCGGGTCGACAATGAACGCGGCGTGTTCAAGGCGCCAGGCAATGAAACGATCCGCAATATCGTCGATCTTGAAGCTATATTGACCAAGGGTGAGCACGAAATTCTCAACCCGTTCCCAAACAATATCAATGTGATCCGTGATTTCCGCGAAGAAGGGCGGGGGCTGCGCATCTATGGTGCGCGTTGCATCACCAGTGACAATGATTGGAAATATCTGTCGGTCAGGCGGTTGTTCGTATTCCTGGAGCGATCGCTGGATATAGGCACGCAATGGGCGGTTCTGGAGCCCAATGACAACCGGTTGTGGGACAAGCTGACCGACAGCGTCGACAGTTTCCTGACCACGCAATGGCTGGCGGGCGCTCTGATGGGCGCCAAGAAGGAACAGGCTTTCTACATCCGCGTCGGCACGTCGACCATGACGCAGGACGACATCGATAATGGCCGGTTGATCATGGAAATCGGCATTGCGCCGGTGAAGCCGGCCGAATTTGTCATCATCCGCATCGGCCAATGGGCCGGCGGTTCCTTTGCCCAGGAAGCCTGAGGAGTAACCGACATGCCAGACCGGGACCGTACCGACCCCTTTCGCGGTTATAATTTCCGCGTCGAATTCGACGGCATATCAAAGGCGGCGTTTCGCGAGGTGAGCGGTCTGACCTTTGAAACCGACCCCGTCGAATATCGGGAGGGCAACGAAAAGAAGCTGCACGTCCGAAAGCTGTTCGGCCTGCGCAAATTCACCAACTTGCAGGCCAAGCGCGGGATCACCACCGATCTTCAGCTGTACCGCTGGTATTCGGAAATATTGAACGGCGGCGCCAATCTGCGTGATGGCGCGATCATCCTGACCGACGAATTGCAGCAGGATCGCATCCGCTGGTCGTTCAAGAACGGCTGGATCTGCAAATGGGAAGGCCCCAGCCTGAATGCCACGGCCAATGACGTGGCGATCGAGATGATCGAGATCTGCGTCGATCGTGTCGAGTTGACGGCCGCCGCCTGATGCCGGTGGGACTTGCCCCTGGCGTGCATGTCGCGCCGCCGCCGCCGGCACCGCCGGTGCTGCTGCCGACCGATACCGCGGGGTTTATCGGCATCGCAGCGCGCGGGCCGGTGGGCGAGGCCGTCACGTTGACAGGGTGGCCGCAGTTCGTGGCGCGTTTCGGCGAATTCCTCCCCAACGCATTTCTGGCCTATGCGGTGCGCGGGTTCTTTGACAATGGCGGCCGCCGTTGTGTGATCGTGCGGGCGGCGGCGCCGGGCTTTGCCACCACGACGGCCGGTGTGCAGCCCACCGATGGCGGTTCGTCGATTGTTGCGGATGCCGGGCCAATTGCTGTGGGCGCATTGGTCACGCTGTCACAATCAACGACCGTTGCGAGCGCGGGTGCGCAGCCGGCCGATCGCACCGCGTCGGTGGTTGTCGATGCCCATGGCCTTGCCGGCGGCGCGCCGGTGCTGGTGACACAGGCGGGTTTGGCGCCGGTGGTTGCGCTGGTGCGGGCGGTCGATATCGCGGCGACGACGATCTATTGGGCGGCGCCGTTGCCCGCCGCGCTGAACCTGGCGCTGCCGATGACATTTAAGACGCAATTTGCCGACAACCGGCTGGTGACAGCGGTGGCGGGCAACAGCATCGGTTGGGACCAGCCGCTGGCGGGCAGGCTGGACCCGGCATTGCCGCTCGATCTGGCGGCGGGCGCGGGGGCGGCCACGGGGGTCATCCCCGGCGCGGACGGGGCGCCGTTGCTGCGCGTCGAGGCGGCCAATCCGGGGCAATGGGGCAATGACATCGCGGTGCGGGTGACGACCGCGCTGGTCCGCGAGACCGTGACGCGGCGGCGGACTCTGCCCGATGCGCCGGAACTTCTGTCGGTCGATGCGTTGACCGGGCTTGCGGTTGGCAGCCTCGTCGAGGCGCTGCAGGATGGGGCCACCACGGTTGCGCGGCGGATCGTCGAGATCGATCCCAGGAACGGTCGGGTCCGCCTAGATACGGCCTTGCCGGGCGGTTTCAGCATGGCGGATGCGGCGTCGGGCCTGCACCCGATCCATCTGCGTCGCCGCGCGCTGGCGCTGTCGATCATCGAAAAGGGGCGGCTGGCCGAAAGCTTTGCCGATCTGGATCTGCCGATGTCGGCGACGCCCGGTCAATCGCCGGTCAACCACGAGTCCCGCCTTGTGCGGATCACGCTGGTGTCCGCCGATCCGTACGCCTGGCCGGACCCGGCATCAGGGCTGCTCGACATGGGGCGGTGCCTGTTGGTTGGCGGGCGCGACGGCATTGCCATGCTGCGCCCGGCAGACCTGCTTGGCGTCGGCAGCAGTGCCGAACGGCTCGGCCTGCGGCGTTTCGAGATTGCCGGCGAGGCCAGCGCGCTCGCCATGCCGGATGTGGTGATACCGCCAATGCCGGGCGTGACGCGTGACCCGCCGCCGCCCGTGCCAATCGATCCCTGCGCGCTGTGCCCCGGCATCGCCGCCGCGTCACCGCCGCTGCCCCGGCCGATCCGCATCGAGGCGGCGCCGGCATTTTCGCCCGACGATGTGCGCGCCATGCAGGATGGCCTGATTGAACATTGCGAGGCGCGCGGGGATCGCATGGCGGTGATCGATCCGCCGCTGGCACCGGGGCCGGACCGTTTTGCCATCGATGGCGTGCGGCGCTGGCGGCAGTATTTCGATACATCCTATGCCGCTGCCTATTTTCCCTGGGCGACCGTGGTTGATGCCATTGCCGCCCCGCCGGCGACGACCCGCGATGTGCCGGCGTGCGGCCATGCGCTGGGCCAGTTCAGCCTTGCCGATGCGGAACCCGGCCATCCGTCCCCGGCCAACCGGTCGTTGGGGTGGACGGCGGCATTGCCGCGTGTGCTGGGCGAGGAAGAACACGCCGTGCTCAACGAAGCCGGCATCAACGCCATTATCGTCAAGCCGGGGCGGGGCATCCGCATCATGGGGGCGCGGACGCTTTCGAGCGATCTCGATTGGACGTTTCTTGCCGTGCGGCGGCTGGTGATCCGGCTGAAGCGGTTGCTGTCGCGGGCGCTCGACTGGACGGTGTTCGAACCCAATGAGCAGCGGTTGCTGGATGCCGTCATGGCGACCGTCGAGGGGTTTCTGGAGGATGAGTTCATCGCCCAGCGGCTGCGCGGCAATACGCCGGCCGAGGCCTTTTACGTGATGCCGCGCACGACCCAGGACGATTTCGACAATGGCCGGTTCGTGCTGGAAATAGGCATCGCGCCCAGCCTGCCGGCGGAATTCATCATCCTGAAGCTGAGCCGCAGCGCCGACCGGCTGGAAATCGCCGAAGCGCAAGCGGGAGGCTGGCCGCAATGAAGCGCGCAGGCGATCCCGTGCTGGGTTTCAACTTCACCATCACCATGGCGGATACCGCCAGTGCGGGCGCCTTTGTGCAGGCGACGTTCGGGGCGCCGCCGCAGGGCGGATTTTCGGAATGTTCGGGGTTGGAGGTCATCATCCCGGCCGAAAGCTATGCCGAGGGTGGCAACAACGGCACCACGTTGAAATTTCGCGGCCATGCCGGCTGGTCGAACATCCGGTTGAAACGCGGTGTCGTCACATCGGCCGACCTGTGGCGCTGGCACAATGATTTCATCGAAGGCGGCGGCAAGCGGCGCGACGGGGTCATCACGCTGCTCGATGAGGTCGGCAAATCGGTGCGGGTCTGGCGGTTTCGCCGGGGGCTGCCGGTGCGCTGGCAGGGGCCGGCGATGAACGCGATGCAGGGCCAGGTCGCGGTGGAGGAAATCGAGATTGCGCACGAGGGGTTGCGCCAGACCGGCGCGGGCAGCGGCAGCCTCGCCGATACCATCAGCAATTTGTTCAGGTGATCGCCATGGATATCGAGATCGAGGAAATGAATGCCGAGATCACGGTGGTCGATATGCGCGCCATCAAGGCCGATGTCATCGCCGCGGTGCTGGCGCATCTGGAAGAGTTGAAGCGGCTCGACAAGCGGCGCGAGGCCGATCGCCGGGTTGATGCCGGTGCCACGCGGCGCGGCCTTGCCGGCGGCGGGCTGAACTGAGATGCAGTGGCTCGCCAAAGCGCAGGTGCAGCGGCTGAAGGCCGATGGAACCGCCGTGGGCGCGGCGATCGACGTGCGTTTCAACCCGGCCGAATATACCCTGTCGAAGGCCAATCAATTTGCCGAAATTGCCATTCCGGGCCTTGGTTCGCCGCTGTTGCAATTCATCCGCGGCCAGACCGAAACGCTGACGCTCGACCTGTTTTTCGATTCGACTGACGATGGCGGCACCGGCGCAGAAGCGGTTTCGGTGACGAAGAAGACCGACGAATTCTATCGGCTGACCCGCATCGAGGCGCAAAGCCATGCGCCGCCGGTGGTGCTGTTCAGCTGGGGCGCCGACAGTTTCCCCGGCGCGCGCACCTATGACACGCTGGCCGGCCAGAACCGTTTTGGCTTCAAGGGCGTGGTCGACAGCGTCAAGCAGCGTTTCACCATGTTTTCATCGCTGGGGGTGCCGCTGCGCGCGACGCTCAGCCTGGTGTTGAAGGAATACAAGACCCTCGCCGAACAGATCGCCGAACTGAACCGCCAATCCCCCGATCGCACCAAGGCGCATGTGGTGGCGGCCGGCGAGACCATCACGCGGATCGCCGAGCTGGACAATGAAGGATCGCGCGACGGTGGGGTCGATTGGCGGCGGATTGCCGAATGGAACGGCATCGATGATCCGCTGGCGCTGGTGCCGGGCCAGGTGCTGCAATTGCCGCCGCGGCAGGCGCGGGGTGGCACGGCATGACGACGGTGGTCAGCCTCGCGGCCTCGAAAGAGGCGTTTTACGTCCCGGATTTCCAGCTGTGGGTGTTCGACAATCCGGTGGCGCCGAGTGTGGTCAGGGACATTGTCGAGATCAAATATGAAGACGCGCTGGAGCGCATCGACGGCTTTACGCTGACGATCAACAATTGGGACACGCGGACGTTGCGGCCGATCTATTTCGGCCATTACCGCGATGAACCGGCGGCGGAGCACCCACGCCTGTTCGAACCCGGCACCGAACTGATGCTGTTCATGGGATGGCAGGGCGACACGCGGTTGATGATGACCGGGCGCATCACTTCGGTGGATGTGCAGTTCCCCGAAAACGGCCATTCGCGGTTGATCGTGTCCGGGCTGAATGTGCTCGACAAGCTGCGCACCAAGCAGTTCACCTGGACCTGGCCGGACGATGGCAGCCAGAGCATCCGCGACAGCGATGTGGCGCTGGCGCTGGCGCCAAAGGCCGATGAAAAGAGCGGCAAGCCGGGGCTGGGCATCGAGGTGCGGGTGGACGAAGCGGCGCAGGGCCGCGAGCCGCCGCTCGACAAGATCGTCATGAACAACCAGTTCCCGATCCTGTTCCTGATGGAGCGGGCGCGGCAGCGTGGGTATGAAGTGCTGCTGGGGGAGGAGCGCGACAAGGCCGGCAAGATCAGCCAGCACATATATTTCGGGCCGACGCGGTCGCTGCACGATGTTGCCTATGAACTGGAATGGGGCAAATCGCTGATCGCGTTTCACCCCAGCTATTCCGATGCCAAGCGCCTGTATGCGGCAACCGTGGGTGGCTATGACCGCACCGCCAAAAAGGCGATTTCGGTGCGGCGCACGGTCGATGATCTGGAGAAATCATCGCCGCAGGGATCGCCGCTGCCGAATGCCGACCATTTGGGCATCATAAGGGTTGCCGCCCGCGAGGAAGTGGTTTCCGAACCCCCGGCACGCAGCATCAAGGAGGCAACGGATCGCGCCGAAGCAATGCTGGTCGAAAGCCAGCAGGGGCTTGTCGAAGCCAGCGGCACCACCATCGGCCTGCCCGATCTGCGCGCCGGGCGGTCGGTCAATATCCGCGGCACCGGTTATCATTTTGATGGCCGTTATTCGATCGTTTCGAGCACGCACACGCTGGCGGACACTGGTTATCGCACCGCCTTTACGGCGCGGCGCATCGGCCCGGATTTTGCGGCATGAGCGTGATTCCCGGCCTTATGATCGGTATCGTCAGGGACGTTGATGATCCGGCGAAGCAGGGCCGTATCCAGATGGATCTGCCTGCCATGGAAGGCCGCACCCGCACCGCCTGGGCGCCCATTGCCGCGCCGATGGCGGGCAATGATCGCGGCATGGCGTTCCTGCCGGAACTGGGGGACGAAGCCATCATCGGCTTTCTGGCGGGCGATCCCGAACAACCGATCGTGCTGGGCTATACGTGGAACGGCAAGGACGCACCGCCCAATTCGCACCCGCGCGAGCGCATCATCAAATCGCTTAACGGCCATGTCATCCGGTTGATCGATGCGACGCCGGGGGCAAGCGGATCGGGATCGGTCAGCATCGAGGATGCCAATGGCAACAAGGTGGTGCTGTCGAACGGCAAGATCCGGCTCGATGCGGTGGCCATCGTCGAGATCCACGCACCAGTCGTCACCATAGGTGGCCCCGGCTGGCAGCGGATCATCACGCCCAACCAGTCGCCGATCTGAGGGAGGGGAGGAACATGCTGCATACCGCCGAAATTCCGATCCCCGTCGATCTGCAAAAGCTGTTCGACATTCCGACCTGCAAGGCGATTTCGCTGCCCAAGGTGGAACCTTTGGTGCTGCGCCTGCCGACCGGGGCGACCATTCAGGCCATTCCCGATCTGACCAAGGGCATCCCCACCGATTGTTCGCTGGTTGCCAACATCTTCCTGCAACTGGCGCCGTTCCTCGCCAGCATCGAATGCCTGGTGAAGGTGCTGGCGCTGCTGGAGCCGCTGATCAAGGTTGTCGAAGGGCTGAAGAAGCTGCCTGACCCGAGCGATGTGATCAGCGCCATTCCCAAATTCGCCGAAGCCGCGGTGGCGCTGGCGGGGTGTTTCAAGATTTTGATCCCGGCCGTTGGGATCTTTGATTTCGTCAAGGACCTGCTGCTGCTGATCATCAAGATCATCAAATGCCTGGTCGGGCAGTTGCAGACCATTCTTGGCATCATGCAGGGCATCGAATTGCGGCTGGGCGAGGCGGAAGCCGCCGGCAATACCGAACTGATGGCGGTGCTGAACTGCGCTAAGGAAAACGCCACCAACGCCGCCGAACACGCCGGCCAATCCCTTGGCCCGGTTACCAACATCATGCCGCTGATCGGCTTTTTCCTTGAATTGGCCAATGTCAGCCTGACCATTCCGACGCTGGGCAGCGCCGAGGACAGCGCCGCGCTGCAGAACACCATCGACACGTTGAACGACACCGTCGCCACCATCGAAGGCGTGCTGGAGACGCTGCCATGAGGAGCCGGCCATGAACAGCCTGTCGCGCGCCTTTCTTGGCAAGGGGCCGGGATTCCCGTTGCGGGTGACGCCGCAGGGCGGGATCGCCTGGGCAGGGGAGGAGGCGCTGGTCCAGCAAGCCATCTGGATCATCCTTGCGACTGCCAAGGGCGAGATGCAGCGCAATCCGCGCTTTGGCTGCGGCATCCATGATTTCGTGTTCATGGCCGATACGCCGCCCAACCGTGCGCAGATCGCCCATCAGGTGCGCGAGGCGATACTGGAATGGGAACGGCGCATCGACCTGATGGATGTGCGCGTCCGTTCGGGCGATACGCCGACGACGCTGATTATCGAGATCGATTATCGGCTGCGGTCGAACCATGCCTTTGGCAATCTCGTCTATCCCTTCTACATCCTCGATGGCGCCGGCGCGGGCAGCGAAGGGGGCAGCAATGCCGCTTGACGCCCCCAACCTTGACGACCGGCAATTCGCCGATATCGTCGCCGACGTGACCGCGCTGATCCCGCGCTGGGCACCGGAATGGACCGACCGCAACGACAGCGACCCCGGCATCGCCATCGCCAAGATGTTCGCCTGGATGACCGAATTGACCTTGTTCCGGTTGAACCAGGTGCCGGAACGCAATTATGTGAAATTCCTGCAGATGGTTGGCATTGAACGCCGCCCGGCGGCCGCGGCGCGTGCCGAACTGCAGTTCACCCCGGCCCGCGACGATGTTGCCGAAACCTATGTGCCGCTGGGCACGCAGGTGGCGGCGCCAGCCGATGCCGATGGGCCGATCCTGTTTGAAACGTTGAAACCCCTGGCGGTGATCGGGGCGTCTCTGGCGGCCATTCAGGTGTTCGACGGGCTGGGCCATGATGTCGTTACAACCAAGGCGGCGGCGGGCGGGCAATGGTTTTACCCGTTCGGGCCGAACGCCCGCGACGGCAGCGCGCTGATGTTGGGCTTTGCCTCTGCAACCACTCTGACGTCCGGCAGCATCGACCTGCTGGTGCGCACTCCCATCGACGCTGGCGTGCCGCCGCCGCTGGCCGGGCGCGATGGCTTTGAACCTTTCGACAAGAGCCTGACCGCCATTCCGCCGCCGGCGCGGCTGCATTGGGAATATTGGGACCTGGTGCAATGGCAGGCGCTGACCCTGCTCGAAGACAGCACACAGGCGCTGACGCGGGATGGCCATGTCGTGCTGAAGGGGCCGGGTGCGGCGGCGCGCAAGGCAAAGCTGGGGGACGTGGCGGGGCAATATTACTGGCTGCGCTGCCGTGCCGAAGCGCCGAATTGGGACCGGGCGCCGCGGCTTGACGCGGTACTGGTGAATTGCGTGCCGGCGATACAGGCGACGCGGCAACGGGATGAAGTGCTGGGCGCCAGCGACGGCCGGCCGAACCAGAGCTTTGCGCTCGCCACCCGCCCGGTGCTGGTGCGCGATGCGCCCGAAGTGCTGGTTTCGGCCGATGGCCGCAGCGTTTCGGTGGCCAGCTTGAAGCTGGAGGTCGACGAAGGCGGCGGGCCGCAGATCTGGCAGCAGGTTGAGGATTTTTACGGGTCTGGGCCGGACGACGCGCATTTCACGCTCAACCGCACCACTGGCGTGGTTGGTTTCGGCGATAACGTGAATGGCCGGATTCCGGTGGCGTTCGTACCGCCGAGCGGTCGCGGCAACATCGTGGCGCGCGATTATCTGAGCGGTGGCGGCCGGCGCGGCAATGTCGCGGCGGCGACGCTGGCGACGATACAGGCGTTCCTGCCGGGCGCCGCGGGCGTTACCAATCCCTATCCCGCCAGCGGTGGCGCGGAGGAGGAGAGCGTGGGTGCCGCCAAGTTGCGCGCCGCCGCCGAAATCCGCAGCAATGCGCGGGCAGTGACCGGCCCTGATTTCGAGGTGCGCGCGCTGGAGGCCGGCGCGCGCCGTGCCCATGCGTTGCCTCTGGCGCATCCGCGTTATCCGGGGGTGCGGATTCCGGGCGCGGTCACGGTGATCGTCGTGCCGGATGGCGATGCGCCCAACCCGATTCCCAGCACGACGACGCTGGCGACGGTGGCGGCGCATCTGGATGCGGCACGGTTGATGACCACCGAAGTGTATGTCGTTGCGCCGACCTATCGTTTGATCCGGGTGGCGGCGGACCTGCTGGTGCGGCGCAATGCCGATTTCGGTCTGGTCCGGGCGACGGTGGAGAAGCTGCTGAATGATTTCCTGCACCCGCTGACCGGCGGTGCGGACGGCCTTGGCTGGCCGTTTGGCGGCGAGGTATATTTTTCCGACCTGTACCGGCTGATCCTGTCCCATCCCGATGTCGTGCGCATCGACAATGGCCAGCTCGTCATCCGCTGCGATGGTGAGGCCCAGCCATTCTGCCGCGATGTGTCGCTGTGCCCCGGTGAACTGGTCTGGTCCGATGGCCATGACCTGAACCTTGTGGCGGAGACCCGGTGATGGCCCAGCCCGCCTATCGCCTTGATTCGCGCATCGGCTGGCGCATCGCCGCGCGCACCGGCGTGGCGACGATCGGCGACCGGATCGAGCTGGTTTCAACGCCGGCACCACCGCGGCCACTGCCGTGCAACGCCGCCGCGCTGGCGGGCGTGACGACACCGCTGCAATCGGCGCTGACCATCGGCGGGATTTTGTGGATTCTGGATGGGGCCGGGGTGATCTGGCGTTTCGACACGTGCGCCGGCGGGTTTGCGCCCTTGCCCTGTGTCAGCATTGCCGGCGGTGCCGTTGCCATTGCCGCCATCGCCGATGAATTGCTGGTGCTGGACCGTGCCACCCGCGCCGTAACCGCCTTTTCGCTCGCGACCTTCCGGGTCCGCCGCCGTTGGGGGCCGTTCGGCGGCGCGGATCTGACGCAGGTGCGCCCGGTGCCGGTGCTCGATCCGGTGACGGGTGTCGATACCGGCGCGGTGGCGCTGCCGCCCGGCTGCTGGGACCCGCGCGGCATGGCCATCCTGCCGCATGGTCGCATCGCCATCAGCGACGCCGCCGCCGACCGTGTCCATGTCTTTGATCGGCGCGGGCATCGTTGCGCAACCTGGGGGGAGGGCGGCGAGCAATGGCCGGCCCTGGTGCGCCCCACCGCCCTTGCCGCGGCCGGTGATGGCGGGTTGTTCGTTGTCGAGCAAGGCGTGCCAGGTGTCGCGCGGATGGATGATGAAGGCCGGGTTGTCGCGCGCAGCGGCGGCGATGCGCTGCCGGACCGCTTCGATCCGTCGCTGGTCAACCTCGATGCCGATGGTTCGCTGTGGCTTTCGGACCCGGCGACGGGCCGCGTGTCGGTCGTGCGCCGCGATTGCGCCGGGCGCTGCCTGCCTGCCGAACCGGTGCCGGGCGATGCCGGTTGTGCGCTTTTGGGCTTTGATGCCGATGGCCAGCCGATCCTTGCGTCTCCCAACCACAAGCCGCCGCTGCGCAGCGACCGCTTGCGCTATGGCGACGCGGGTTGGGCGTTGGTCGGGCCATTGGACGCCGGCATGGCAGCGACGGTGTGGGACCGGTTGCGCCTGACGGGGGAAACGCCGTTCGGGACGCGGTTGGTGGCCTCCACCTTCACCACCGACTTGCCGCTTGTCGCCGCCGAAGTCGATGCGCTGGGGCCCGAGCGCTGGGCGAGGACCGAGGTTGCGATTGCGCCCGGCACGACGGTGGCCAGCGCGGTTCGCAGCGCGCCTGGCCGCTGGCTGTGGTTGCGGCTGGCGATGACCAGCGACGGCAGCGCGACGCCGGTGGTGACGGCAATCAACATCAGCTACCCGCGCGCCACGTCGATGCGATACCTGCCCGGTGCCTTTGCGGCCGACCCGGTCAGCGCCGATTTCCTGGCGCGGTTCCTCGGTGTTTTCGATGAAAGCCGCGACCGGCTGCTCGATCCGGTCGATCGGCTGCCGGCGTTGTTCGATCCGGCGGCAGCGCCGGCCGCCGAACGGGGTGCGGCGGGCAGCGATTTCCTTGATTGGCTGGCCGGCTGGATCGGCCTCGCGCTTGATCGCAACTGGAGCATTGCGCGACGGCGGCGGCTGGTTGCCGATGCCCCGGCGCTGTTCCGCATGGCCGGCACCGTGGCCGGGTTGAAACGCTATGTCGCTGTTTATACGGGTATCGAGCCGCGACTTGTCGAACATTTTCGGCTGCGGCGCTGGCTGGCGCTGGATGAAACCCGGCTGGATGCGCAGGCTGCGCTGTGGGGACCGGAGATTGTACGGCGCCTGCAACTGGATGTGTATTCCGAAATCGGCCGCTTTGCTTTGGTGGATGGCGGCGACCCGCTGACCGATCCCTTCGATGCCTTTGCGCACCGCGCCACCCTGTATGTGCCGGTGGGCGATGGCTTTGGCGACGCCGATCTGGCCGCGCTGGAGGCGGTTGTCGATGCGGCGCGGCCGGCGCATGTCGATGTCGATATCAAGCTGATGCGGCCACGGCTGGTCATCGGCTGCGATCTTGTCATCGGCGTCAACACGGTCCTTGGCCTGGATAGCAAGCCCGCCACCACCGACGCATCGGTGCTTGGCGAAGACATCCGCCTCGGCGGCGATCCCGTCACGTTCAGCCTGCGTCCCGGCCTCAGGCTTGGCGCCGATACAATACTGGAGTGAATGCCATGCACCACGGCAAGCACGACAATTGCGCACCTGTTGATTGCGCGCCATGCGAAATACCGCAGCTCGCGCGGAATACCTATTTCGATGGCAAGCCCATGTCGGCGCAGGATTTTGCCGATGAACAGAGCTATCTGCTCGGCAAGCAGCGGCGGCATAACCAGTATCTGCATGGCTGGGGCGTGGCCTGTGGCTTGCTGGTGGGCGAACACCCCAACCCGGCCTGCCGCGTCCGTTACGTGACGGTGACGCCGGGGGCTGCCATCGATTGCTGTGGCCGCGAGATTTTGCTGCGGACGACGCAGATGGTCGATGTGCAGGAGGCATTCCTGGCGGCCTGGCAACAGGCGAACGGGCCAAAAAGCCTTCCCGATGATGGCGCGCACCGGATCGAACTGGTCATCCGATACCAGGAATGCCCGGCCGATCCGGTGCCGGCGGTGTTCGAAGGCTGTGGTGCGGGGGCGTCGGCCTGCCTGCCGGGCAAGATCGTCGATGGCTATGAATTTGCGGTTCTGATCGACCGACCGCCGTCCGGGCTGGCTGGTGGGCCGCAGCGGCTCGATTGGGAATGCACCAACAATATCGACCATGTGAAGGCGCTGGCCATCACCGGTGACAACAGCGCGCTGTTCGCCCTGACCGGCGCGGCGCCGGCGCTGCTGGCGCGGCTGGACCCGGCGACACGCAGTATCGTGGCGACGGCGGGCTTTGCCGGGTTCGCCGGGGTGGATGTTGCCGTCGCGGCGGATGGTGCGCACGTCTTTGTGGTGGTGCGGCCCGATGCCGGTGGTGACCCCGAATTGCGGGTGCTGGATGCGGCGGACATATCGGTGGCGCCGTTGCATGTGCTGCCGCTGGCCGGTGCCGGCGCGGGTGAGGTGCGGCTGCTGACGCTGGCGGACGGGCGGCTGGCGGCGGTCAGCCCGGCCAACGACATGTTGTGGGTGTGGGGTGCCGATATCACCGGCGCTGCGGCACCGGTGGCGGCAACGGCGATTGCCATTGCCAATGGCCCGCTGGCCATCGCGCGGGGGCCGATGGGCGGCTGGTTCTATGTCGCGGCGGGCGCGGCCGCCGAAGTGACGGCGGTGAAGCTGGCGGACCTGTCGACGGTCGTGCTGGCGGTGGGCGCGGGTGGGACGGCGCGGCCCGTTGCGCTGGCGGTTGGCGCGCGGGACAATCGCGATCTGCTTGCCATCGGTGATGGCAGCGACGACAGCCTGCACCTGATCGAAGCAGTGCCTGACGCGGCGGTTGTGGCCGATCGCACCAGCGCGGTTGGCGCGCCGTTGGCGGGGCTGGCGGGCAAGGCCGTCGCCATCGGTTTTTCGACGGGATCGCACTGGGCCTATGTGTTGATGACCGTCGCTGGTGGCAGTGCGGCGTTGCAGGCGGTTTCGGTGGATCGGCGCGCCGCGGCGACCGAGCCGTCGGTGGGTGCCGCGGTGCCGGCACCGATTGGTGCGACCGCGCTGGTGGCGTCGCAGGCCGGGCAGTTGTTCATCGGCTTTGAAGGCGCCCCCGCGGCCGCCAGCCCGCGCCAGCCGGGTGGGATCGCGACCTACAAGGTGGGCGCCGATGATTGCCTGGGCATTTTCGACCGGCTGTTTGGGCCGTGCCCGGCGTGCGAGGAAGGCGATGAGATCGTGCTCGCCGCGATCAACGGCTATCATTGGCAGCAGCCGGTGTTGGAGGCGATGATCGACAATCGCGCGCGGCGGCTGTTGCCATCGACCACCGTGCTGTCCGACGTGATCATGTGTCTTGCCGATTGTGAGGGCAAGCAGGGGCCGCCGGGCAAGGATGGGAAGAACGGCGCCGATGGGGCGAACGGCACCAACGGGACCGATGGCACAAACGGGACCAACGGCACGAATGGCACCAATGGTACCAACGGCAGGGACGGCGTCGGCCTGCGCGATGACTTGCCGCGCATCGTGGGGATCAACTGGCCGCACAATCGCACCCTGAAGCAAGGCACAGCGGCGCTGCGGCGGTTGACCAAGGAAGGCATTGTCATTGCCTTTGAACAGGCCGCACCGATTGTCGCTGCGACGCTTGACCGGCAGACTTGCCAGTTGCTCGTCGAAAGCGTGCCAACGGTCAGCGACAACAGGCCCGAATTCCTGCTGTCGCTAAACGCCTGGTATAATGTTCGTGTCGAAGTGACGCCGGTCGATG
Source organism: Sphingomonadales bacterium (assembly GCA_038208825.1). Taxonomy (GTDB): domain Bacteria; phylum Pseudomonadota; class Alphaproteobacteria; order Sphingomonadales; family Sphingomonadaceae; genus Sandarakinorhabdus. The sequence continues at coordinate 28,388 of JBBQYI010000008.1, forward strand.
TGCAGACGAAATGCGGCGAGGACCGGTTCGACGTGCCCGATGGTGTGGCGCCCGGGCCGACGACGACCGGGATGCGCATGCGCTTGCTGTCGCGCGATGGCCGGCCCATCGATTTGCCGCCGGGCAGCTATCGCGTCGTGCTGGAGGGCGATCACATCCTTGGCGACAAGACGATCGAGATCGAGGACGTCGAGAACCCCGGCGCCATGATCAAGGTTCAGCCGGCGCTCGACGCCAATCATTTTGCACCGGGAATCGGGCAGGGCCGCTGCCCCAGCGGCGACCGTGTCGAAGGCGGGCGCTTCCTGAGCTGGTTCACCGTCGAAGGCCGCGGCTAGGCCCGGCATTGGCCCAAGGAGACATGCAAGATGGCAACGCGTTTTCCCATTCAGCTCCAGCCCGGCAAGCCTGTTGTGCACGCGCGCAATTGTTGTTGCCCGACGTGCCGGGGACTTGTGTCGCAATCACGGCCGTTGTTCGGCCCGGGCCAGGTGCTGACCGCCGCGGACCTCAATGCGCTGGAGGAATATGTTCGCACCAAGAACCGGCTGCACAGCCGCTACCTGCACGGCTGGGGCGTGGTTTGCGGGCTGGAGGTGACGTGCAACGATTGCGAAGGCTCGGTCACCATCGGGCCGGGCTATGCGCTCGATCCATGCGGGGAGGACATTGTCGTTACCGCCCCGACGCGGTTCGATATCGTCGCGGCGATCGAGGCCTGCGCCAACCAGAGCCGTGCGAAAACCGGTGATTGCGACCCGTGGATGCCGCCGCCCGACCCCGGTTGCAAGGATGGCGAAAGCCATTGGTGCGTCGCGTTGAAATATCGCGAGGTCGAAACTGCCTATGTGCAGGGGCTGGTTGCCGGCAAGGCGGCGCAAGGCTGTGGTTGTGGCAGCGGCGCGCCCGGCGCCAGCTGTGGTTGTGGCGGTGGTTGCAGTTGTGGCGGTGGCAGCGGGGGCGGTTGCGGTTGCGGCGGTACGACCAAGGCTACGCCGATGTCGTCGGCGGGGTTGCGCACGTCGAACAACAGCTGTTCACCACGCCGGGTGCTGGAATGCTATGACATCACCGCGGTGCCATCGAAGGAAGGCTGTCGGCCGCCGCCGCTCAAGTTCGGCAAGCGCGATGTTGCCGGCAACAGCGCGCTTGGGGTCTGGGACCAGCTGATCCCCCAGGGCACGTTGTTGCGCAAGATCATCGATTGCATCGTCAATGATTTCCGGGAGTTGTTCGATCGCTTCAAGACCGGCGAAGGCGCCTTGCTGGGCCGGCTGTTTTCCGAAACCAATGACGAATTGATCAAGGATCAGGTGCAGCCCGCCGCGGTGCATGCCGCGGTGTGCAATTTCAAGGCCGTGATCATCGGCAAGCTGGCCGATGATCCCTATCCGGTGCGGTGCGCGATGCGGCGCACGGCGGCTGAGATCGTGTTGCCGGCCCCCGGGCCAAATGACGATGCCGCTGCCTATTTTGACCGGGCAAGGGACGCGCTGCGCGATCTGCTGGCGGTTTGGGTGCAGATGATCATTGATTGTGTGTGCCACGCCTTCCTGCCGATGTGCGATGACGATCCGTGCGACGACCGGGTCGAAATCGCCTGTGTCACCATCAAGGGTGGCAAGGTTCTGTCGATCTGCAATCATAGCTGCCGGCGCTATGCGGGGGCATTTCCATCCACCTTTTACTGGTTGTCGCTGGTGCCGGTATTGCCGTTGATCGGCCGGGCGCTGGCGTCGCTGTGTTGCGCGCCCGACCTGCTGCGGCGCAATTCGCCGCTCGTCAACGACCTGATGCCGACGCTCGACCTTGTCGACCCCACCGGCAATTTGCGTCGGGCCATCACCGCCAATGATTTTGCGTTGCCCAAGACCTATCTGGCGCGGGCGGTGGCGGCGGGCGATACGCCGTTTGTGGCGCGGATTGCGCGGGCATTCGATGTCGCGGGCGCAACGACCAGCTACACGGGCGACACCGCCAGGAACGCCTTGGCGGCGCTGTCGGCAAGTGGCGTGAAGGCGGAGACGGCGCCGGTCGCGGCCCGCGACGATGCCCGCTTGATCGCCGAAATGGAGGCGCAGCCGCTGTTGACGCGCGGCGACAGTGCCACCGTTTATGCGCGGGCCGGCACGGTGATCGCGGTGGTGCGCAATGCGCCGCAACCGACCACCGCATCCCATGCGGATGTGGCGGCGCTGGCAAAGCAACTGGCGGCGCTGCGCAAGACCGTTGCCGCCATGTCGCCGGCGCCAGCCCGCAAAACCCGCGCCAAGGCCTGAGGGAGACGAGCGATGGTCGCCGATCCGATCGAACGGCTCAATTTCTATCAGTTCCAATATGTTGGAGCCGAGGATTTCCGCGACCAGCAGGCCTATCACCGGGATATGCGGCGGCGGCACAATCTGGGGCCGCACGGCTGGGGCATCGTCAGCGGCCTGCAGATCGAAGAAGTGGCGCGCGAAGGCGATTCGCCCTTTGTCGATATCCATGTGCTGCCGGGTGTCGCCGTTGACGGGTTCGGGCGCGAAATCATCGTGCTTGAACCGGTGAAGATCGATCCCGAACTGTTTGCGGCCTTCACCACTGATCGCCACCTGGAATTGTGGATCGGCTATGATGAACTGCCGTCCCGCACTGCGACCGGCGGCTTTTCACCTTGCACCGATGCCGAGGCCTATGCGCGGGTCATCGAGACATTCCGCTTTGTCGTCGGCAGCCGGGGCGATGTCGGCGCCAGCGATGCCTGGCGGCAGGCGCTGGTTGTGGGCGGGAAACCGGCCCGAAAGGCGGCGGTCGCGGTGCCGGGTGACCCCATCGAGCCGGAGGACGGCGGCATCGCCTATCAGGATTTCCCCGATGTCGAACGCGGTGCCGTCTGGCTGGTGCAACTGGGTTTTGTCCATTGGGATGGGACGGTTCGCAAGTTCAGGCCGGCCGATTCCGTTGCCCGTCGTATCGAGGGCCGGCCCTATGCCGGATTTGTCGGCGGATCGTTGCTGGCCGAAGGGGCCGGCCTGCGGCTGGCACCGCGCATCAAGCCCGCCGATGTCGAGGCGGCACCATTTGCGACCATCGAGGGCCGGCTTGCGGTTGATGGCAGCGTGGCGGCGCGCAAGAATGTCGATATCGGGGGCGGGCGCCTGCAATTGCTGGCGGCCGGCGGCAGCGATGAAACCCGGCCGCTGTGGCTGCAACGGCTTGCCGCGGGGGTCGGCAGCGGTGCGGACCTGCGCATTCATATCGGCGATGTGGCGGACGCCAAGACCCGGCTGACCATCGGTCCCGGCCCGGCGCCGACGACAAAGGCAACCGAAAAGGTCGTCCTGGCGGTCGCCGCCGACGACAATGTGCATATTCCGACCGGGCGGCTGAATTTTGGCGATGGCGCACGTTCGTTGATCGATCTTGGGCCCGATACCGGTCCTGCCGCCGGCATGAACGGCATTGGACGGCATTCGGGCAGCATTTATTACCGGTCACAGGGTAGCCATTACTGGCACCTGCAAGGTGTGCACGACAATGGCGATGGCGTCGCCGGGGCGGGCGGCACGCAGCAGCTTGAACTGACCGCCAATGGTACGTTGCGGTTCCGGGAGCGGTTTCGCGCGATGATCGATGCCGATGTGTCGGGCCAGGCCTATGGCATCGGCATTCAGGATCAGACGATGTACGCGCGGTCGCAGCGCAATTTTGCCTGGTATCGCGGTGGCGGCCATGCCGGGGGACAGCTTGATCCCGGCGGCGGCGCGGTGGCGATGACGCTTGATAACAGCAGCCGGCTGATGGTGCAGGGCGGGGTCACGACAAAGGGCGATGTCCAGTTGTGGGGGACAAGGCTGCAGTTCCTGATGGCGGATGGCACGACCGATACCGACCCGTTGGAGATATCGCGGGTGCAGCGCGGGCCGGACAGCAACGACCTGCGGGTCCGTATAGGCGACAATCTGGGCACGGATGACCGGTTTGTGGTGGGGCCGTTACCCGGTGACGGCGTGTTCCGCGAGCGGTTGGTGGTGGAGGGCGGCGGCGATGTGCGTGTTGCCGGAGATCTGTATGTCAGGGGCCGCAAGGCAATCATCGATGTGGTGGCCGGCGCGGTGTTCCTTAACCGCACCAGCAACGGATCTGGATCGGTGGCCATCCCGGTGACGACGCGGATGTCGAGCTTTTCCGATGTGCAATATCTGGTTGCCCTGTCCGATGTCGGCAACAACAGCACGGCCATCAATGCACGCTGGCGGGTGATCAACAGTGGCTGGACCCGCATCGATTCCGACACCGCACAGCTGAATATCGGCTGGCAGGTGGGGGACAGCGACGGGCAGCTTTTCTGGTTCAGCTATGTGGCGATATTCCTGCCCTGAAAGGTGCGGCGATGTGGGTGATATATGGCGATCTGCTTTATTCGGTGCCCGATGATGCGCCGGTGCCGCGCGGCGCGACGGCCGTCGAACCGCCAACGGATTTTCTTGATGATCCGACGGGCTGGACGATCAGGGATGGCGGCTTTGCCAAGTTGAAGGCGAAGCGGGCGGCGCCGTCCGGCCTGAGCGCGGCGGATGTCGACAAGATCAAGGCCGCGATCGCTGCGGGCAAATTGTGAGACCGGGACGGTGATTGCCGCCGATGCCGCTGGCCCGCGACTGCGATTGGGACGGGTGCGGCTGGTGACGAGGCTGGCGTTGCAACCGGACATCGCGGCGCGGCAAACGCGGGTTGCGGCGGGCGATTTGCAGCAGCCATTCGGGCGGGCGCTGTCGCCGATCATGGCCAATGGGGACGATGCCGTCTGGGTGATCCGCCGGGTGAATGTGCGGGCGGTGGGGGACATCGGCCAGCATCCGGCAATGGACATGGGTGAATTGCTGGCGGGGGCGTTGCGCGATGCGGTCGAGCAGGCGTTGCGTGCCGGCGGGGTGATGCGTTTTGAAAGCCGGGCGGCCCGGCTTGCGACGTTTCTGGCCGATCTTGCCGAAGGCGATGCGTTCGATCGCTGGTATCATGATCGCTATCGCGCACTGGCGCCGCTGCCATTGCCGCAGGCGCTGCGGCTGGCGATTGCCGGGGCAGTGGAGGACGGCCTGCCGGCGCTGCGGCATCTGTTGGCCATGGCGCGGTTGGAGCGGTTTATCGCTCTGATCGGCGACGACGGCGCGCGCGCTGTGTTGGCGGTGCTGCTGCCGCCTTCGCCGGTGCCGCCGGTTGTGGGCGATACGACCGGGTTGGCGGCGATCGCGGCTGGCGCGCCGGTGCTGAGGCGTTGGGGCGAATGCCCGCGCGCGCGGCTGCTGCTGCTGGTGATGGCATCGAGAGCCGCCGCCGAGCCGCTTGGCGCGTTGGCGGCGGCGGTTGCGGCGGTGATGCCGGCTGTTGTGGCGACGAGGCTGGTGGCGGGGAGGGCGGGCGTCCCCCTGGCTGGTGTCGAGTTGCCGGATGCCGTGATGCCGGAGGGGCGCGTGCCGGGGCGGCGGTTGCGCGGAAGCCTGGCGGCGGTGACAGCGCGCGCGCTGCCCGACCTTGCCGAGCCGATCGAAACGCGCTTTGCCGGGGTTTTCCTGTTGTGGCGCTGCGCCGTCGAACTGGGGCTGATCGGGCTTTTGCGCGACGGCGCGGCGCGGTTGCAATTGGCGGCGGTGCTGGCCGGGCCGGATGCCGCCGAGGCGCGGGCCGATCCGGCGCTGCACTGGTTGGCCGGGCACGTGCCGGACGCTGATGCACCGCCGCCCCGGCCGCCACCGGCGCTGGCGGTGGCGCGCTTGCTGGTCGATCGTGCGGCGCCGCGTGTGCCGGTGCTTGTCATGCGGCGGGCAGGGCGGCTGCACATCGTTTCGCATGCTGAGAGCGAGGATTGGCTGACAGCGGGATCGGCCGTGCATGTTGCCGGGATTGTCGCGGCGCTGGGGCTGGGCGCGGCGGGCGATGCGGCGGACACGGCGCGACCGGTCGACGCCGATGCCGATCATTTCGGCGCGCGCGCGTCGGCATCGGCGGCGCGCTGGGCGGTGATGGCGCGGGCCTGTCATACCGATCTGGCGCGGCGGCTGCCGGGGCTGGCCCGATCCAGCGCGACCTGGGTGGCGCGCAACCTTGTCGCCGGGGCAGGGCAGTTGGCGATGGGGCCGGACGGGCCGGTGGTGACATTGCCGCGCGTGCCGTTCGACCTTGTGCTGCGGATGACCGGTATCGATGGCACGATGGTCGATGCCGGGGCGGGCCGGCGGTTCCGGTTGCGTATGCCGGGGGCCGAGTGATGCGCAGCGATGCCGCCCGCCCGGCGCCGTTTGAAAGCGCCATCGACCAGTTGACCGCCGAACTGGATTGGCTGGACCGCCGCCTGGCGCTGCATGTCGCCGGGTTGCGCCGGGCAGGGCGTTTCAATGATGACCCGTTGCGCGGGCTGTATATCGGGGATGCGGAGGCGGCGGCGTTGCTGGCGGGGGCGGGGCCTGCCGTTGCTGACCCGGCGATGGAGGCTCTGGCGCTGCACCGCGCCGTGCTCGATGCCCGCGCCGATGACAGTCCCGATCTGCCGCTGGGCCGTGTCGCGCGCGGTTTCGGGCTGGATGGGATCGACCGGGCGGCGCTGTTGATCGCGGCGGCGCCCGCGGTTGACCGGCGCTATTCGACCCTGTTCGCCTATGCGCAGAATGATGTTGGCCGCCGCCTGCCGACGCCGGAACTGATGCTGGCGCTGTTGCTGGAGGATCGGGAGGCGCGGCTGGCCGGTCTGGTGCGCTTTACGGCGGCGGCGCCACTGCGGCGGTTCGGTCTGGTGACGGTGCCGGAGGCGGAGCTGGCGCGTCCGCTGGCCGACAGGGGGCTGGCGGTGGCGGAGCATCTGGCGGCGGTGCTGCTGGGCGAAACTGCCGTTGATCCGATGCTCGCGGGGCGGATTTCGGCATTGCCGCCGGGCTTGCCGGATGAACCCCTGTTGCAAGCGAGGGCGCTGGCGGCGCTGGCGAGCGGTGCCGCGGTAGTGCTGTTCGAAGGGCCGGCGGATGCCGGGCAACATGCGGCGGCGCAGGCTGCGGCGGCGGCGCATGGGCTGGCATTGCTGGCGGTTTCGGCGGGTATTTCCGCCACCGCCGACGATGCGATGCACATCGATGTGGAGGCGCGGCTGCGACAGGCGGCGATCCTGATCGAAGCAGCGGCCGGCGAGGGCGGCGGGGCGGCGATGCACGCACTGGCAATGGCGCTGGCGATGGCCAGCGGGGGCCGTCCCCTGTTCATCAGCGCGCGGCCCGGCGGAATCGACATCCCGGCGTTGGCGGCGTTGGTGCCGCTGGCGGTGATCCGGCTGGACCCAGCGCCAGTGCAGCGCCGCGCCGCCTGGTGGGCTGCGGCGGACCACGCGGCAGACAGCGTAACCCTTGCCCGCGCCAGCCGGCTGGGGCCGATGGGCATTGCGCAGGTGATGGCGCGGCAACCGGGCGATCTTGCCGCCGCGGCCGCCGCCTATACCGGCGGGCGCCTGCCGGTGATCGCGCGCCGGGTGACGCCGGCCGCCGGCTGGGACGATCTGCTGTTGCCCGCCCGGCAGCGCCGGCAGCTGGATGAGCTGGCGGCGATGCAGGCGCATTGGCCGCGCGTGATCGGGGATTGGGGCTTTGCAACGGTCACGCCGTGTCCGCAGAATTGCGTGGCGCTGTTCACCGGTCCATCGGGTACGGGCAAGACGATGGCGGCAGGGCTGGTTGCCACGGCAGGCGGCGTGCCATTGTACCGGGTTGATCTTGCGGCGGTTTTTGACAAGTACATCGGTGAGACGGAAAAACAGCTGGATCGGCTTTTCGATGCCGCCGATGCTGCCGCCGCCGCGCTGTTGTTCGATGAAGCAGATGCCCTGTTCAGCAAGCGGACGGAGACGCGCGATTCGCATGATCGCTATGCCAACCTGTCGACCGCCTATCTGTTGCAGCGGATCGAAGCTCACGACGGGTTGGTGATCCTGACCAGCAATTTGCCCGGCAATATCGACGATGCCTTTGCCCGGCGGCTGGCGGCGGTGGTGGCGTTTCCGATGCCCGGGGTTGCCGAACGCCGCGCGCTGTGGATGCGGGCATTCCCGGCGGCGGCACCGCTGGACGGTGATCTCGATCTTGATGCGATTGCCGAGACATTCGAGCTTTCGGGCGGCAATATCCGCAACATCGCCATTGCGGCTGCCTATTGCGCCGCATCGGATGGTGTTGCCATCGGCCGCCGGCACGTGCTGGGCGCGGTGGCGCGGGAACTGGAAAAGCTGGGGCGGGCGCCGATTGCCGCCGACTTCGGCGTGCTTGCCAGCGAATTCTGATGGCCCCGCGCGGCCCTGCCCTGGCCAAGGCGGCGATCCGGCAGGCTGGGCAGCACGCTGGCACGCCCGCCGCGCAGGCACCGCCGGCCGCGCGCCTGCCGGTGCCGGAAGCGGGGTTGCCGCCCGAACTGGTGCATTCGATCCTGGCGTCGCGCACCGGCACGGCGCTGCCGCTGTTTCCGGTGCAGCGGGACCTGGTGGCGCAGGCGGCGATTGCCGGCGGGATCGGCAATGACATCATTGCCCGCATGGTTGCCGATGCAAGGGCGCAGGGGTTTGCGCCGCCACCGCAGCCACAGGTTGCGAAAGCGCCGCCGGGCAGTGTCGGCAGCGTCGGCAACCAGGATGCCGGGGCGGCCGCCGGGATGGCGGCAAAGGCGCAGGATGCGGATGCCAAGGCGCCGCCACAGGGGCAGGCCTTGGTGCCCGATACGCCCGCAGATGCCGGGGCGGCGAAAAAGGCGGGGGCCGGGGCCGGGACCGGTTCCGGGAGCGGCGCGGGCAGCGCCGGGCCGATAGCGCCGCCAAACCCCGCCGCAGGACCACAAGCGGTCCAGCAGGCAGCGCAGCAGACCGCCGCCGCCATGCCGCAACCGGCCCCGGCGCAGATTGCTTCGCCGCCGCAGCCCGCCCGACGAACGCCGACCCCGGCACGCCGTGTGCAACAGCTCGCCGGGCCGCCGCCGATCCCGATGGCAACGCCGGCCTATGCCGCCATTGCCGATCCGATCCCCGATGCGACGAAGAAGATCGAGGCCGCAGCCGCTCGCACGCTGGCCGATGTCGACTTGCCGCCGTTGATCGTCAGCCCCGGCGGGCATATGCCATCGGTGTTTCAAAAGCCGCTGACCCAGTCCGAGCGTCGCGCCATCCTGCTTGGCGAGCCGGCGATGGCGGCGGCCGGGTTGAAGCCAGAGGAAAAGCAGAAGATCAACGATGCGCGCGCCATGTTGCTGGCGCCGCCCGCGCTTGGCGAAGACGGCAAGCCGGTGCCGGTGGATGTACCGGTGCCGCAGCCGATCCAGGTGCGGCCGCTGCCACCCGCCGACCTGACGCTGGCCCAGCAGAGCCTGTTTACGGCAGCGCTGGCGCAGTTGCTGGCGGAGCCCGGTGCCGAGGCGAGGGACATCCTCGATACGTTGAAGAAATCGAGCGACATCTTTCCAGGCGGAATATTGCTCAGTCCCTATCTGGAAAAGGATTTGAAGCCGCTTGGCGAAGGCAAGCTACCCGAGATCGAACAGGCGTTGAAGGATGCGGCGGGGCCGATGGCCGACGCCATGGGTGTTGCGGGCAAGACATTGGACGATGCGGTTGCCGATCGCCGGGCCGCGCTGGAGACCGAGCGGCAACAGGCGAAGATGACCGCCGAGGAAAAGGCGGAGGCGGCGCGGCAGTTGGTGGCCGCCAATGCAAGCGCCGGTGCGACCGATGCCGCGACGGCCAATGCCGTCGCGGCCGACGCCCGCAAGCGCGCCGTTGCGGCAAGGAAAAAGCCCAAGCCGACGTTCCGCGAAACCGCCGACGCTGCGATCGCCCGCATCAGGGACAAGGTGAGCGAGGCCATTGCACGCTTCAAGCTGATGGAGATCGAACGCGGCACCGCGCTTGATGAGGCGGCAGCGAAGCAGATCGAGGCCTGTCTGGACGCGGTTACCGCCGATCAATTATCGGCCGCCACCAGCGCCGGGACTGCGCCCGACAAGGATGGCAAGGTGCCGGCGGCATCGACCGACCCGGTGCAGGTGCAGCGCCAGAAGGAGCGCATTTCCAAGGCGATCAACGCCGCAAAGGCCTGGGCCGATGCCCGCAAGACCTTGTTGAAGGACGAGGTGAAGCGGCTGAAGGCGCAAGCGGCCGCGGACATCAAGACCAATATCGCGGCGGTGGAGGCGGAAGGGGCAGCTGCCTTTCGGGCGCTCAAGACCTGGGGCGATACGCAGGACGGTGCCGTTGAAAACTGGTGGTCCGACAGCGCCAGGAATCTTGAAAACTGGGCCGACAAGGCACAGGATACGGCCGGCACCTGGGCCGCTGTCGAAGGCAAGCTGTCCCGGTTGAAGATGCAGCGCGACCTGGAGGCGATCAATTCGTCGGTTCAGGAGCAGATGGCGGCGGATGAAAAGCATGGCGAGGCGTTTGCCAAGCTGCCGGATGATGCCCGCCAGCGTTTTGTCGACGGGATCATCACCGGCGGCGAGGGTCGCGCCGATGTGGCCAAGGGGTTGGCCGGCGGGATGCGCCAAAGACTGGTAACGTCGCAGAAGGAGGCGGTTGAAAAGGCGCTGGATGCCGATGCGCTGGCGCTGCCGACTGCGGCATGGAAGGCGCAGGAGGCATTGGCGCAGGCCAAGGATTCGGGTTTCAGCGCGGCCCAGCGGTCCGATGCGATCTACAAGGCCGGCGAGGACAAGCTGGGCACCGATGAATCGGCGATCTACCAGGCTTTGACCGCCCTGACTCCTCTGGAGGCCAAGGCGGTTCGCGGCCATTATCAGGAAACCCATGGCCACAGCCTTGAATGGGCGCTGGGCGATGAAATGAGTGGCGATGAACTGCGCCGCGCCACCAGTTTGCTGGAGGGCGACAAGGGCGCCGCCGCCGCCGAGGCGATCCATGATGCGGTGTGGGGACCGGGAACCAACGAAAAGCAGATCATGGATGCGCTGCGCGGGTTGACCGACGACGAGCGCGCCAAGGCAATCGCCCACTACAAGAAGGAATATGGCGAGGATCTGGAAACCCGGCTTGGCGGCGATCTGTCGGGTACGGATCTCAGCCAGGCTGTTGACCTGTTGCATGGCAAATCCGCCGATGCCGATGCCGAGGCGATACAGGGCGGGTTGAAGGACGGCATCTTCAGCCCCGATCGGGACAGCGTGACGGCGGTGTATGACCGGGTGCGGCAGGAATCGCTCGCCAAGGCGAAGACCGAAGGTTGGACATCGGCCGAGCTTGATGCGGAGATCGCCCGGCGCAACGGCGCAATCGAGAAATCCTTTGGCGCCAAATTTGCGGGTGATCCGGCCTATGGCTGGGGCGGCAGCCAGTCACCGCTGCGCACTGCCATCACAAGCGCCTATTCGTTCGATCCGGCCAATCGAAAGTTGATCAACGCCTTGGCCGACAATGATCTGCCGACCGCCGATGCCGCGCTGATGCAGACCGAGCGCGAGGGCGTTTATGCCGATGACGCCGTGCTCAAGGGTGTCGTGCGCAAGCAGTATGACCGCGCTTTTGAAACTGCCCAGCTTGATCGCGGGCCCGAACTGGCGAGCAAGGTCGATCGCGGGCTGAAGGACTGGACGCAAAAGCATTACGACAAGGACGGCAAGCTGATCGCGCCCTATACCGAGGAGCAGCGCATCAACGAGCGTATGAAATTGCAGCGCGATAGCGACGCCGCGTTGCAGGACGAGGCGTTCGACCGGGCCCGCGGCAATTCGGTGATGCTCGATACTGTCCTGAAGACCAACCACGGCATCAGCCTGGATGACATGATCAGCCAGAACATGTCGTGGGGTGACAAGCGGCAGGCGCGGTCGGAACTTGCGGTGATGATGACGCCGATCAGTGGCGATAGTCCGGAAGCGTTGAAGACGGCCAAACAGTCACGGCGGCTCGACTGGGCCTATAGCCGGGTGCGCTATGCCATCGAGGGCGTTGGCACCGATATGGACGAGTTGAAGGCGGGTGTGGCCGGGCTGAGCAAGAAGGACCTTGCTTATATCGATGCGAAATGGCGCGACGACCATGGCAATGAAAGTTTCAGGGATGCGGTGAAAGGCGACACCAGCGGGCGCGAGGAGGATGATCTTCTCGATACCGTCGACAATGGCGCGTCGCAGACGATTGCCGAGCGCATGGCGGATGTGCGGCGCAAGCATGACCGCGACGAGAAAAGCGTGGGCGCGCTGGGTGCCTGGGGGTCGGGTGCCGCCTCGAAACGCTCGCATGCCGAGCTTGACGAGATGGAGGCGCTGCTTGGCGACCTGCGGAACCCGACGCTGGACCCGCGCAAGCGCGAGTTTATTTCCGGCGAGATCGACCGCCGCATCACCCATGCCGAGGCAGCGGTAGAGGCGCAGCGGGCGCGCGTCGATGCGTTGGCGGACATGCTCACCACTATCGCCTCCTATGTGATCGGCGCCATTGCGGTGATTATCGGGGCGATCGTCGCTGTGGTTTCGGGTGGCACCGCGCTGCCGGCGTTGATCGCCATCGCGGGATCGATCCTGGGCACGTTGAGCGGCATGGCGATAAAGGCGGCGGTAAAGGGCGGCGCCTATGGCAGCGAGGAATTCCTGACCGATGCGGTGGTGGGCGCGGTCGATCTGGCGGTGACCATCGCCACCGCCGGCACGGTGAAGGGCGGCAGCCTGTTGTCGGCGGCAAAGGCCGAGTTGAAGGAGATCGGCAAGGCATCGATCCGCGTCGGGCTGAAGCAGGCTGCGCGGGAGACCGCCGAGATCACCGTGAAGCAGGCGGCCGAGACGGCGGCGAAGGGATCGGTTGGCAAGCGGGCGATCGGTTTTGCCGGGCAGCAGTTGAAGTCACTGGCCAAGAACCAGGCGCACCAGTTTGCCAGCGCCCTGCCGACGGCGCTGGTCGCCAATGTGATGAACGAGAACAACCTGCGGCACGGCAATATGTTGAAGAACATCGCGCATGGCACATTGGATGCGGCGGTCGAAAATTTGAAGGTCGGTGCGGTGATGGGGGGCGCCGGCCACCTTGTTTCGGCCGGGTTGGGCCATGTCGTGCAGGTGAGCCATCCGCCAAAGACACCGGTGGAGGTGCGGGCGGCCGAGTTCAAGGCGTGGAAAGAGCAGAACCCGGAGCGCCATCCGCGCGAGTTCGTCGCCGATTTCGAGACGCGGCAGGCAGCGAGCGCCGCCGATGCAGCGCTTGCCCATGCCGAGACCCGGGCGGCGCGCAAGGCGATGCTGGAAGGGATTCCGCCAGCCGAACGCGGCGGTTTCGCCGATGTGCCGGTGGTGCGGGTCGGCGAGGCCGAGTTCAAGGCGTTGAACAAGGGACAGGCCGGCGACGCCATGTTGTTCAAGAAGGACGGGCAGGTGGCGCTGGTGGTGCGGGAGGGGGCACCGCCCGCGGCGATCCGCGAATTGACCACGCAATTGCGCGATGCCGTGGCGCCAGGCACCGCGGGGCGGACGGTGAACCCCGCCGAGGCATTGCCGCCGCGCCTGCAGAACCGCGTGCCGGTGGATGTGGTCCGCGATCCCTCGCTGAAGCTGGATGGGGTGCGCGTCGTGCCCATGGACCCAGGCGGCAAGATCATGGGGGTGCGGCTGGAGGTGGGGCCCAACGCCCGCGCCGTCGATATCCGCAAGCATATCGAAACCATCGACGCGGTGCGCAAGTTCGAAGGGTTGGCCGGGGAGATACGCCTGGCGGCGATCGACACCGCCAATGCCATCGGGGCGGACATTATTTCGCCGACCGACCGGGGGCGGTGGGAGGCCGCGCTGGAGGTCGAAAAGCTGAAGGGCATAGTCGACGAACGGGTGTTGCGGATGGCCGAGGAGGGTGTCGATCCGCGGCGGGCCAAAGCATTGGCGGAAGAAGTCGCGGTGCTGCGCAACCAGCTTGATTCCGAAATGGCGCGGTTGGCGCAGGGGGCGGCGGCGGAGGCGCGGGGCTATATCGCGGCGGAAGGCACCAAAAAGGCCGGAAAGAAACCCGGCGCGGCGGTGCCGGAACCGGCCGCCGGCGCGGTGCCGGCCAAAAAGTCGGCCGTGACGGAGCCATCGCGCATCATCGAACCGCAGCGGCTGAAGAGTTCCGCCAGCCCGGAGGCCTTGGCGCAGCGCGCGCGACAAGTGGAAATACTCGAGAACTTTGCCGATCTTGACCATGCCGAAGCGGTGGCGCGCAAGGTGCTGGATGACCTGTACACGCCGATCAGCGATACCAACGCCGCCATCGCCGACCGCCGCGCGGCGATCCACGCGACGCTGATGGAGCTGGCGCAAAACCCGGCGTTGCCGTCTGAAACCCGGCTGTTGATCGACAAATTGAACAAATCCAGCAAGCGGTTCGAGATCGACCGGGCCTTTGCCGCCGTTGTCGATGCCGGTGCGGTGGGCAATTTGTCGGGCCAGGTTGGCAAGTTAAAGGCGCGCCAGCTCGCCGACATGCACAAGCTGGTGCTGGAAAAGCGCGCCATCAACCAGCAGGTCGACGGGCTGGTGGCGGCATTGCGGACGATCGAGGGCGAACGCCTGCGTTTGCAGAAGGAGTTTTCCGGCCTGAAGGGCGGGGTGTTTGACCATGTTGCCCAATCGCAACTGGGGGATCCACAGGCGATTTTGTGCCTGGAAGCGGATACGCCGGTGTGGACCAGCGATGGCCTGGTGCCGATTGCAGCGCTGATGTCGGGGGACCGGCTGGCGGGGCTGACGGGGGCGAGCGGCACCGTTGCGCAAGTGCTGGAGGGGCATGCCTTTGCCGCTGTCGATGTGTTGCTGGGCGATGGATCGCATCTGGTGGCGACACGGGGCCATCCTGTGCGGGTTTTGGACCCCGGCCGCTGGGTGCCGGCGCGGCTGTTGTACCCGGGGCTGCGGCTGGCGGCGCGGGGCGGGGCGGCGACGATTGTCGCGGTGCAGCTTGCCAGGCGCACCATTGCCACGCGCAATATCGTGGTGGCACCGGGGCATGTCTATCTGGCGGGCACCGCCGGCGTGCTGGTGCACAATGGCGAACAGGATGAGCGGCCATCGAACTGGGCCAGCCCCGGCCGGCGCGATGCGATGATCTATGCGGTGGTGGAAAAGGCGCATCCCGATGTGATCATCTATATCGGCAAGACCTATCAACCGACCATTGAATCACGTTTTGACCAGCATTTGCAGCACCCGGAGAAGAAGGAAATCGGCTGGTCAAGCAAAACCCATGAGATCAAATTGGTCGATTTCGGCCATTGGACCGATTATGAAACGGCGATCTGGGAGGAACATTATATCCGGCTGAACGGCGGCATCGCCGAATCCGGCAAGCCTTCGAAGCTGATCAACGATATCCATGCCATTACGGATGAAGCGATCCGCATCTATGGCGACCCGCAATTCAAGCATGATCCGTGCCAGTAAGGACGATTGATGGGCTGGTGGGCAGAGGCGGCAGGCACAATCGGCGACGGGCCGGCAGACCGTTTTGCAGCGGCAATCGGCGCGTTTCCCGGCGTGTCACCCGCGGATGTGATGGCGTCGTTCGTGGCGGCGTTACGGCGGAATCCATCGAATTTTCTGGCCGATCCTGTGGCAGCGGCGGGGGTGCCGCGCCTGTTTTTTGCCGATGGCAGCAGCCGTGAGGCAGGCGCGCCTGATGCAGGGCTTGTCGAGGCGGCGTTCGACGCGGTGGAGGCGGCGACGCTGGACTATCTCGACAGCCCGTTGGCGCGGCGGCCGCTGGCGGCGGAACTATGGGCGACCCTGGCTTTTGTGTTGCGGCCAAGGGTGGCGGGGTTGGACCGGATTGCGGGGGAAACGCCCGTGACCGGTGGGGATTGCCGGGTCGTGCTGCCGGACACGGCGGGTTTTGCGCGGGTTGAAGATGCCGTTGTGGCGGCCGAGCTGGTGCGGGATGGCGATGCGGTGACGCGCGCGGTGGGTTCGTCGGGGGCGCCGGACTTTGCATCCTGGAGCGCGGCGGGGGGCCGGGAGGTGGATTATCACGACGCGGATGGCGCGCGCTGGCTGGCGGTGCGCGGCCCCGGTGCGGCGGCGCTGGCGCAATCGCTGGCGGCGGCGTTGGGCGGTGCAGAGGCCGGTGACCCGGTGGCGGCGCTCGCGGCGGTGGTCACCGTGCGCAGCCGCGATGCGGCGCTGGGGGCGATGGGGCGGCTGCGGTGGCAATCGTTGCGGGCGGCGGTCGCGGCGGCGGTGCCCGAAAACGCCGTGGCGGTGACGGCGTTGTTGATGGCGGGGCTTGCCGACCCCGATTGGCGGGTGCGGATGACGGCGGTTATCGCGGTAGGACGGTTGCGGCTGGCGGGATTGGCAGTGGGGGCGCTGGCGGCGCCGGTGCCGGCGGCAGGGCGCGACGGTTTGGGGCAGGAGGACCGGCGCATGTTGCTGGCGCTGGCGCGGGCGGCGCACGACCGGGCGGCGGGGCTGGTGCCGGGAGGGGAATCGCCTGATCCGGCGGTTGCGGAACGGCGGCGGGCGTTGCAGGCGGCGTTGCACGCGGCGCTGGAACGATTGCCGGCGCGGGCGACGAACCGGGCCGAGGCGTTGTTGCTGGGGCTGATCGGCGGTCGTGCGGCGATCGGTGCGAAGGTGCCGGGGCAATGGGCGGCGTGGCTCGATTGAAGCGATGGCGGCGTCAGGCGGCGGAATTGTTACCGACCAGCCGGTAATTTTCACTTGTTGGCGGGGCCGTGGCGGTTGATCGCTGTGCGGTCGGGGCGCGGTGGATGCGCGGCCGGCGATGGGGTTGCGATTGGTGATTGTCGGCGGGCGGGGGTATGATGCGGGCCATGGGCGGTGATCGACCTTTGGGTTCTGTGCGGCGAGCCGATCCGGCGGTGATGGCGCCTTGCAACCGGTGGCGATGATGGCGGATGGTGGTGAATTGTCCACGGATGCGCGGGCGCTTGAGGCGGCTGCCGGGGTGTCGCTGGAGGCGGTGATTACGCCCTTTGCCCGGATGGAAGGCGGGTTGCTGCCGTTGTTGCACGCGGTTCAGGCGGCGTTTGGCCATGTCGATGACGGGTTTGTGCCGGTGATTGCCGGGCGTTTGAACCTGAGCCGGGCCGAAGTCCATGGCGTGTTGACTTTTTACCATGATTTCCGGCGGCGTCCGGCGGGGCGGCTGGTGGTGCGGTTGTGCCGGGGCGAGGCGTGCCAATCCATGGGTGCCGATGCGTTGATCGCCCATGCAGAGGCGCGGCTGGGCACCGGGATGCAGGCGACGCGGGCGGATGGCGCGGTGACGCTGGAGCCTGTGTTCTGCCTGGGCCTGTGTTCGGCGGCGCCATCCGGGATGATCGACGGGGCGGTGGTGGGGCGGTTGACGCCGGCGCGGCTGGACCAATTGATCGGCGGGATGGCCCGATGAGCGTGCGAATGTTCGTGCCGGGCGATGCCGTTGCGGTGGCGTGCGGGGCCGATGATGTCGTGGCGGCGCTGCGGCGCGAGGCCGGGGCGGTGGGCGTTGCGTTGACCATCGTGCGCAACGGGTCGCGCGGGATGCACTGGCTGGAGCCGCTGGTCGAGGTGGAAACGCCCGGGGGCCGCATCGGATATGGGCCGGTGGCGGCGCAGGATGTCGCGGCTTTGGCGGCGGCGGGGTTGTTTCAAGGGGGTGCGCATGCGTTGCGCATCGGGCGGCCCGAGGCGCATCCCTATCTGGCGGCGCAGCAGCGGATGACCTTTGCGCGCTGTGGCATCGTCGATCCGGCGAGTCTTGCCGATTATATTGCGCATGGCGGCGGTGCGGGATTGCGGGCGGCGCGGGCGATGGCGGCGGCGGCGCGGCTGGAAACCGTGAAGCAATCGGGGTTGCGCGGGCGGGGCGGCGCGGGATTTCCGACCGGTATCAAGTGGGAAACCGTGGCGGCAACGGCGGCGGCGCGCAAGTTTGTCGTGTGCAACGCCGATGAAGGCGACAGCGGCACCTTTGCCGACCGGATGATCATGGAGGGTGACCCGTTCCTGTTGATAGAGGGCATGGTGATTTGTGGCCTGACCGTTGGGGCGGGCCATGGCTATGTCTATGTCCGGTCGGAATATCCGCACGCCATCAGGGCCATGGCGGTGGCGATTGACGCGGCGCGGGCGGCGGGCTGGCTGGGGCCGGATTTCGATCTGGAGATACGGGTTGGCGCCGGCGCCTATGTGTGCGGGGAGGAGACCGCGCTTTTGGAATCGATCGAGGGCAAACGCGGCCAGGTGCGGGCCAAGCCGCCATTGCCGGCGCACAAGGGCCTGTTCGGGATGCCGACGGTCATCAACAATGTGCTCAGCCTGTGCGCCGTGCCGCATATCTTTGCCGACGGGCCGGGGGTGTATGCCGGCGTCGGCGTGGACCGGTCGCGTGGCACCATGCCGGTGCAACTGGCCGGCAATGTGCGGTTTCCGGGGCTGTTCGAAACGCCGTTCGGGATGACTTTGGGGGCATTGGTGAACGGCATCGGCGGCGGTACGGCGAGCGGCCGGCCGGTGCGCGCCGTGCAGGTGGGCGGGCCGCTGGGCGCCTATTTCCCGCCGCAGATGTTCGATACGCCGTTTGATTATGAAGCCTTTGCGGCGGCGGGCGGCTTGATTGGCCATGGCGGCATCACGGTGTTCGACGACAGTGTCGACATGGCGAAAATGGCGCGATTTGCGTTTGAATTCTGCGCCGTTGAAAGTTGCGGGAAATGCACGCCGTGCCGCATCGGCGCGGTGCGGGGCATGGAAACCATCGACAGGATCATCGCGGGCGACCGGCCGGCGGCGCAGCTGGCGCTGATCGCCGATCTCGCCGAAACCATGAAATTCGGGTCGCTTTGTGCGCTGGGCGGCTTTACGCCCTATCCGGTGATGAGCGCGATCCGGCATTTTCCCGAGGATTTCGGCGCCCCGTGCGCCGATGTGGAGGCGGCGGCACAGGGCCATGGCATATAATCGCGAAATCGATCTTGGCACCCCGGCTGTCGCCGGCGATGCCGCGCCCGTTGAATTGACCATCGATGGCCAGGCGGTGCGGGTGCCCGCCGGCACATCGGTGATGCGCGCCGCCGCCATGCTGGGCACGACGATTCCACGCCTTTGCGCGACCGACACGCTGGACGCGTTCGGATCGTGCCGGCTGTGCCTGGTCGAGATCGACGGGCGGGCCGGGACGCCGGCATCGTGCACCACGCCGGTGGCGGCGGGGATGGTGGTGAAAACCCAGACCGGGCGGTTGCAGACGCTGCGCCGCGGCGTGATGGAATTGTATATTTCGGACCATCCGCTCGATTGCCTGACCTGCCCCGCCAATGGCGATTGCGAATTGCAGGACATGGCCGGCGCGGTGGGCCTGCGCGATGTGCGATATGGCGATGCCGGTGCCAATCACCTGAATTTGGCCAAGGATGAATCAAACCCCTATTTTACCTTTGATACGTCGAAATGCATCGCCTGTTCGCGCTGTGTCAGGGCGTGCGACGAGGTGCAGGGGACATTTGCGCTGACCATCGAGGGCCGGGGTTTTGGCAGCCGGGTCGCGGCGTCGCAGGGCGAGGCGTTTTTCGACAGCGAATGCGTATCCTGCGGGGCGTGCGTTGCGGCCTGCCCGACAGCGACGTTGATCGAGAAAAAGGTGATCGAGGTCGGCACCCCCGACCGGTCTGTGGTGACGACCTGCGCCTATTGCGGGGTCGGGTGCACGTTCCGCGCCGAAATGCGCGGTGAGGCGCTGGTGCGGATGGTGCCGCACAAGGCCGGCAAGGCCAATCATGGCCATAGCTGTGTGAAGGGTCGTTTCGCCTGGGGTTATGCCAACCACCGCGAGCGCATCCTGTCGCCGATGATCCGCGCCAGCATAACGGAGCCGTGGCGGGAAGTGAGCTGGGACGTGGCCATCGCCTATACCGCCAGCGAATTCCGCCGTATCCAGCAGGCGCATGGCAAGGACGCGGTGGGCGGCATCACATCATCGCGGTGCACCAATGAAGAGACGTTCCTGGTCCAGAAACTGGTGCGGGCGGCATTTGGCAACAACAATGTCGATACCTGTGCGCGGGTGTGCCATTCGCCGACCGGATATGGCCTGAAAACCACCTTTGGCACATCAGCGGGGACGCAGGATTTCGACAGTGTCGAGCACAGCGATGTCGTCATCATCATCGGTGCCAACCCCACCGACGGCCATCCGGTGTTCGCATCGCGCCTGAAGCAGCGGTTGCGCGGCAAGCCCGGCGTGGCGGGCGCGCGGTTGATCGTCATCGACCCGCGGCGGACCGATATCGTGCGATCACCGCATATCGAGGCCGACCATCACCTGGCGCTGCGGCCCGGCACCAATGTCGCGGTGTTGACGGCGATGGCGCATGTGATCGTCACCGAAGCGCTGGCCGACGAGGCGTTCATCCGCGAGCGGTGCGACTGGTCCGAATATGTCGATTGGGCGGCGTTCATCGCCGAGGCGCGGCATTCGCCCGAGGCGACAGAGGCATTGACCGGGGTGCCGGCGGCCGAAGTGCGCGGCGCCGCGCGGCTGTATGCCGGCGGCGGCAATGGCGCGATTTACTATGGGTTGGGCGTCACCGAGCACAGCCAGGGTTCGACGACGGTGATGGCGATTGCCAATCTGGCGATGGTGACCGGCAATATCGGCCGCGAGGGGGTGGGGGTGAACCCGCTGCGCGGCCAGAACAATGTGCAGGGCGCCTGCGACATGGGCAGTTTCCCGCATGAATTGTCCGGGTATCGCCATGTGTCCGACGATGGCGCGCGGGCGATTTTCAGCACGCTGTGGGGCATCGAGATCGATGCCGAGCCGGGCCTGCGCATTCCCAACATGCTCGATGCGGCGGTGGATGGCAGTTTCAGGGGCCTGTATATTCAGGGCGAGGACATTTTGCAGTCCGATCCCGATACCCGCCATGTTTCGGCCGGGCTGGCGGCGATGGAATGCGTGGTGGTGCAGGACCTGTTCCTGAACGAAACGGCGAATTATGCGCATGTGTTCCTGCCCGGATCGACGTTTCTGGAAAAGAACGGCACCTTCACCAATGCCGAACGGCGTATCCAGCGGGTGCGCAAGGTGATGACGCCGAGGAACGGCATGGAGGATTGGGAGATCACGCAGGCGCTGTCCAACGCGATTGGGTATCCGATGCACTATGCGCATCCATCCGAAATCATGGACGAGATTGCCGCGGTGACGCCGACGTTCGCGGGCGTGTCCTATGATCTGCTCGACCGGATCGGATCGGTGCAATGGCCGTGCAACGAACAGGCGCCCGAGGGGACGCCGGTGATGCATCTGGATGGTTTTGTGCGCGGGCGTGGCAAGTTCGTGCGCACCGAATATGTGGCGACGGAGGAACGCACCGGCCCGCGCTTCCCTTTGCTGCTGACCACCGGGCGCATCTTGAGCCAGTATAATGTCGGGGCGCAGACGCGGCGGACCGAGAACAGCCGCTGGCACGCCGAGGATGTGCTGGAAATCCACCCGCATGACGCCGAACAGCGCGGCATTGTCGCCGGCGATTGGGTGCGGATTGCCAGCCGGGCGGGGGAGACGTCCTTGCGTGCCGATGTGACCGACCGGGTGGCGCCGGGCGTGGTGTATACGACGTTCCACCACCCGACGACGCAGGCCAATGTGGTGACGACGGAAAACAGCGATTGGGCGACCAATTGTCCCGAATACAAGGTGACGGCGGTGCAGGTCGGGCGATCGAACGGCCCCAGCGAATGGCAGCTGGAATATGAGGCGCGGACGCAGTTGGCGCGGCGCATCGAGACGGCAGAGCCGGCCGAATGAGCGCATCGACCCTGGAGCGCGAAGTGCGCATGGCCAACCAGATTGCCGCCGAGTTCGAGAACCAGCAGCCGGGGCAGGCGGTGGCGGCGACGGCGGACCATATCGTGCAATTCTGGGATCCGCGCATGAAGGCGCAGATCCTGGCCCATGCGCTGGCGGGCGGGGCCGGGCTGTCGCCGCTTGCGGCGGCGGCGGTGGCGTTGTTGCGCGGAAAACAGGGTGGCGGCGGCGCGGCGCCGGGCGATGGGTGACGGTGCTGCCGTTGCCGTAACCCGGCGGATATGGCGGGACGGCGCGGCCATCGATGGCGCGAGGACGCTGGCCGGGGAGGTGCCGGTTGCCATTGTGGTGAACGGTTCGACCTTTGCCGTGATGATGGCGAGCCCGGCCGATCTGGGTGATTTTGCGCTGGGCTTTGCCTTGAGCGAGGGCATTGTCGATGCGGTCGGCGATGTCGAATCGAGCGAGATCATCGCGCAGGCCGATGGCATCGAGGCGCGGTTGTGGATTGCACCCGCGCTGGCGGCGCGGGTGGCGGCGCGGCGGCGGCACCTGTCCGGCCCGACCGGTTGTGGCCTGTGCGGTATCGAAAGCCTGGCGGAAGCGGCGCGGGCGGCGGCCCCGGTGACGGCGGCGGGGCCGCGCCCGTCACCCGATGAGATCATCGCCGCAATGGCCGGGCTGGCGGCGGCGCAACCGCTGGGGATGGCGACGCGGGCGGTGCATGCGGCGGCGCTGTGGCGGCGCGATGCGGCGTTGCTGGTGCGGGAGGATGTGGGGCGGCACAATGCGCTCGACAAGCTGATCGGTGCGGCGCGGGGCGCGGGGCTGGCGTGCGGCGATGCCATGCTGTTGCTGACCAGCCGGGTATCGGTGGAGATGGTGCAAAAGGCCAGCCGGTTGGGCGCGCCGGTTGTGGTGGCGGTGTCGGCGCCGACGCGGCTGGCGGTGGCACAGGCGGCGGCGGCGGGGCTGACATTGGTGGCGGTGGCGCGGGCCGATGGTTTTGAAGTGTTTTGCGGGGCGGAGCGGCTGGCCTGGCCCGGCTGATCCGCTATGCTGGTGCCATGCACATGCGCCATGATCCCGATACCCCGGCCTGTGACCCGATCTCGTTCGAACAATTCCTGGCGGTCGATATCAGGGTCGGTGCGGTGATTGCCGCCGAACCGTTTCCCGAGGCGCGCAAGCCGGCCATCAAGTTGACCATCGATTTCGGCCCGGGCATCGGCGTGAAGCGATCGAGCGCGCAGATCACCGAACATTATGCGCCGGAAACGCTGGTCGGGCGGCGGGTTGCGGCGGTCGTCAATTTTCCGCCGCGGCAGATCGGCAAGTTCATGTCGGAGGTGCTGACACTGGGCTTTCCCGATGCCGACGGGGCAGTGGTGTTGTTCGCGCCTGATCTGGATGTGCCGCTGGGTGGGCGGTTGTTTTAACACCGGTTGCAGGTTTCTGCCGCGCTTGTGATGCCTGTCACAGCCATGGCGCTGCCGGCTGTGCGAAACGGCGGCATGTTCAAGCATCTGCCCGTCATTCTCGCGCTGCTCGGCTTTACCGCCGGGCAGGTGGCGTTGATGGCAGCGGCAGTTGATTCATTGCTGATGTCGTTGGGGCCGGGACGCGGCGTGGCAGTGCCGCCCCGTGGTGCCGACGATCAGGCGGAGGACTTGCCCACCCTGCTTTCCCAGAACGGGAAGAAATCCTCGGCATAGCTGGCGGGGACATAGGCGTTGACGTGATCGTCGGCGACTACATCGATCAGCAATGACGCGTGGTGCATGACGGTGCGGGCGACGCAGCCCGGGGCGAAACCGGGGCTTTCGGCGTCGAACACGCCGCCGAACATCAGCAGTTCGCGCCAGCCGCCCCCGCGCAATTGCCGCCCGGCGAGCGCGCCGCCGACTTCCACCAAGGTACCATTGTCGCCGATTTGGGCGGCGATGCTTGCGGCGGTTTCGGTTGCGGTCGCGGTGGGGCAGGTGATGAGCCAATGGCCGGCCTCCAGCCACAGGATGCGCAGGTCGCCCGATGTGATGGCGCGGCAGGGGGCCGGCAGGGCGGCGCCGGCGATGCGCAGCGCGGGGGCCTTGTTCCACAGCGCGAGGCGGAAGATCGCCCGGTCGGTGATCGGGGTAATGGCGAAGTCAATCACGGTAGCGATCCCCGGCGGCATCATGGAATACCGGCGCGGTGACGCGGACCGGCACCGCCAGCCCGCGCGTGGGTGACGAGGCGATAAGGGTTTCGTCGGCGCGGGCCATGCCGCGTTCGAGCAGGGCCAGGGCGATGCCGCCGGTGCCGAGCACGCGCGACCCGGCGGAGGTTACATAGCCTTGTGGCGCATTGCCCTTTGCGGTGACCAGCATCGCGCCTTCGGGGATGGGGCTCTCCGCCTCCAGCCCGACCAGCATTTGCCGGTCGGGGGCTTGCAGGGCCGGGCGGCCGAGGGCGGGGGCGCCGACAAAGCCGCCGCTGCGCAGCATTTTGGAGAGTC
Source organism: Sphingomonadales bacterium (assembly GCA_038208825.1). Lineage (GTDB taxonomy): Bacteria > Pseudomonadota > Alphaproteobacteria > Sphingomonadales > Sphingomonadaceae > Sandarakinorhabdus. The sequence continues at coordinate 52,669 of JBBQYI010000008.1, forward strand.
CGATGTCGTGCGGGGTGGTGCGGCCACTGGCTTCGGCGCCGATGACGATATGGCCCTTTTCGATGCGCAGCAGTTCTAGGGCTTCAAGGCCGTAGAGCGCGCCGCCCTGCGCAAGTGTCGCGGTTTCGAAGGCGTCCCAGACGGGGGCGATGCCATTGGCTGGGAAATAGAGTTCAAAGGCGCGTTCGCCGCTGTAGCTGGCGGCGAGCAGCCAGCCGGGCACGCCCGCGACGTTGGTGGGCGCGGCGCCCATGTGGCGCGGCGCGGCGGCGCCGGTGAGCGTTTCGACCGTGGTGCGGGCGGCGGGGCCGGCGATGGCAAAGGCGGCCCAATGTTCCTGCACGTTGATGATGGCGACCCTTAGCCTTGGCGCGAGGATATCGCGGACATAGGCGAGGTGGGCGTCCATGCGATCGGCACCGCCAGTTGAGCTGGTCAGGAGGAAGCGGTTTTCCGCGAGCCGCCAGACGGTGCCATCATCGGCGACCATGCTGTCTTCGCGCAGCATGAAGGTGTAGCGGCCGCGGCCGATGGCGAGCTTGCCGATGGTCGTGGCGCAGACGATTTCGAGGAAAGCGGCGGCATCCGGGCCGGAAATGTCGAATTTGGCGAGGGTGGAAACATCGGTGAGGCCCAGCGTGGTGCGGACAGCCCGGGCTTCACGCAGGGCGGCGCTGTGCAGCGTTTCGCCGGCGCGCGGGTAGGCGCGGGGCCGGTGCCAATAGCCGAGCGGTTGCCAGAGCGGCGCGTGCCGGGCGTGGGCGGCGTGGAGAGCGAGGCGGCGGCGGGGCGCCATGTGGTGGCCGCCGTCTTCGCCGGCCAGCACGCCCAGCGTGACCGGCACATAGGGCGGGCGGAAGGTGGTGAGGCCGACGGCGGCGGGGGCGCGCGCTTCATTTTCCGACAGGCGCAACAGGCCGGCGATGTTGGAGGTCTTGCCCTGGTCGGTGGCCATGCCGAGCGTCGTGTAGCGTTTCAGATGTTCGACCGATCGATAGCCCTCGCGCCAGGCGAGATCGAGATCGGCGGCGGTGACATCGTTCTGGAAATCGATGAAGGCCTTTTTGGGGGCAGGCGTGATGGGCGGGGCGCTGCCGTGCCAGCCGGTGGCGGCGGTTGTGCTGCGCGGCGCGGTTTCGGTGCTGCCGCCGCCCTTTGCCCAGCCATCGGCGAGGATGGCGTTCAGCCCCTCCAGCCCTGCGGCTGAACCTGTGGTGGTCTGGGATTGGCGGCTGGCGGCGGGAACAAAGGCGCCGCAGCCGTCGTGCCAGGCGAGATCGCCGCCGGCCTGGCTGTGCAGGTGCACGGACGGGGTGAAGCCGCCCGACATGGCGACAAGATCGCAGGTGATGCGGCGGCTCTGGCCGGCGATGCGCGCGGTGACGGCGGCGACAGGGCTGCCGTGGGCGGCGAGGATGGCGTCGCCACGGCGCGTGTCGATCCGGGCGGCGATTTTGGCGCCGGCGTTGGTGAGGGATCGGGCGGTCTGCGCCATGTCATCGGTGCAGCCGGCGATGACGGCGCGGCGGCCGGGGACGGCGGCGAAGCGGGTGATGTAGCGGCGCACGGCGCTCGACAGCATGACGCCGGGGCGATCATTGCCGGTGAACAGCAGTGGGCGTTCGATGGTGCCGGGGGCGAGGATGACGCGGCCGGCGCGGACTCGCCACAGGCGCTGGGCAGTGGACGGCGAGGGTGTTTGGCCGGGTTCGCCGAGGCGTTCGATGAGGGTGAGCAGATCATGATCGTAATAGCCGGTGGCGGTTGTGCGGGTGAGCACGCGGCCACTATTGGCGAGGATGCGGGCGCGGACGGCTTCGGCCCAGGCGAGCGCCGGCTGGCCGCTGATGTCGGCGGTATCGACGGTGAGGCTGCCGCCGAGCAGGCGGTCCTGTTCGGTGAGGATGACGCGCTGGCCGGCGGCGCAGGCGGCGTCGGCGGCGGCGAGGCCGGCGGGGCCGCTGCCGACGACAAGCACGTCGCAAAAGGCGGCGCGGTGGTCGTAATGATCGGGGTCGGGACGCGTGGGGGCGGGGCCAAGCCCGGCAGCGCGGCGGATGAAATGTTCAAAGAACAGCCACAGGCGGGGGCCGCCAAAGAAGGTTTTATAGTAGAAGCCGGCGGGGATGAACGGCGCGATCAGCCCGGTGACGGCGCCCATGTCGAAACCGAGCGACGGCCAGCGGTTCTGGCTGGTGGCGACCAGCCCTTCGGTGATGAAGATATCGGTGGCGCGGCTGTTGGGCTCGGCACGGTTGCCGGTGTTGGCGGTGACAAGGGCGTTGGGTTCTTCGACGCCGGCGCCTAAAATCCCGCGCGGGCGATGGTATTTGAAGCTGCGGCCGAGCAGCATGACGCCGCTGGCGATGAGCGCAGACGCGAGTGTGTCGCCTTCAAAGCCGCTGTAACTGCGGCCATCGAAGCTGAAATTGACGGGGCGGCCGCGGTCGATATGGCCGCCCGCCGGCAGGCGATGGCCGGTCATGTGTCTGTCGCCCACAGGCTGGTCGCGGCGATGACATGGGTGACGGTGTTGCGTTCGATGCGCAGCCAGGCCCGGCAGCCGCGGGCGTGGCGCCAAAGTTCGACCGAAGCCCCGCGCGGATTGGTGCGGGTGTAGAGTTTTTCGACCAGGTTTGCGGTGGATGCGTCGATGGCGACGATGGTTTCGACCGGGCGTTCGAAGGTGAACTCGGCTTGCGCGCGTGGTCCGCAATGGGGGCAGGTGATTAAAAGCACATCAATGCCCCTGCGGCATCGGACCAGATCCGTTTTCATCGATCGTCGCGCCGGTGGCGAAGCGATCGAGGCTGAATGGGCGGGCGAGCGAGTGGACCTGGCCAGTGGCGAGTTGATCGGCGAAAACCGAGCCGGAGCCGCAGGTCGCCTTGAAGCCGCCATAGCACCAGCCGCCGTTGATATGCAGGTTGGCGATGGGGGTTTCATCGATGATCGGGGCGCCATCAAAGCTCATGTCTGTCGTGCCCGCCCAGCAGCGCAGCATGCGCAGGCGGGACAGCGCCGGCACCAGCCCGATGGCCTGGCCGGCGACATCTTCGATGCGCATCGGCACGCCGCGTTGCGAATAGGTTGGGTATTGATCGGGGTCGCCGCCCAGCACGATCTCGCCCTTGTCGGACTGGCTGATGTAGCAATGCACCGATTGCGACATGATGACGGTATCGATCATCGGTTTGACCGGTTCGCTGACAAAGGCCTGAAGCAGGTGCGATTCGATGGGCAGGCGCAGGCCGGCAAGGCCGGCGACATGGCCGCTGTTGCCGGCGACGACGATGCCCACCCTGTCCGCGCCGATGTCGCCGCGCGTTGTGTTGACGCCGGTGACGCGGCCGCCGGTGATGGCAAAGCCGGTGACTTCGCATTGCTGGATGATGTCCACGCCCAGCGCATCGGCAGCGCGAGCATAGCCCCAGGCAACGGCATCGTGGCGGGCGGTGCCGCCGCGGCGTTGCATGAGGCCGCCGGCAATCGGGAAGCGTGCTGCGTCCGACATGTCGAGCAGCGGGATCAATTTGGCGACGGCATCGCGGCCCATCAGTTCGGCGTCGATGCCGGCGCAGCGCAGGGCGTCGCCGCGTTCGGCGAGCCGGGTCATGTCGCTGTCGGAATGGCCGAGGAACAGCGCGCCGCGCTGGCTGAACATGACGTTGTAGTTGAGCTCGTCCGACAGGCCTTCCCACAGTTTGAGCGAATGTTCGAGCAGGCCCTGAAACGCCGGCAGCCG
>JBBQYI010000009.1:0-54937 GCA_038208825.1 Sphingomonadales bacterium
TGCCATGCCCATGTTGGTCAGCCGGTGGAAGAATTCGAACTTCACCCCGCGCGCCTTCATCGCCGTGTAAAGCGGCGCGAACACAACATCGCCCATCCCGGCGCGCATTTTCCACATGAAGGCGCCGCGATAGCTGAAGAATGTTCGCATCGTCCCGCGCAGACCTTGCCCGGCAGAAAGCGCGGGCTTGTTCATGTCGCCGTCCTCATAGCCCATCGACAGGTCATAAAGCCCGCGCAGGAACGGCGATTGCAGGGACCGGATCGACGCGCCGTGCATGTGCAGGAACTCGCGGCATTCGAAATCTTCCAGCGCATCCAGGCCGCGCGGATCGAACCACACCCGGTGTCGCGACATGCCCACGACCGTGGCCAGCGTCAGGTCGGCGATCTCCCACAGATAGCGGTTCTCGCTGTCGGCCAGCCAACTGTCCTCAAGCCATTGCCGCATGGACGAACAGACGCCCTCGACACCGCTCAGCAAGGCCGCCTGATTGTCCGGCGTGGCCGATCGGCTTAGCGCCGCCAGCAGGCCCAGCATCTGCGCCAGACCAGCGGTGGTCGCGAATGCCCCAAGCTTGATCATCGCGGTCAGCCGCCGGGTCAACTGATCGGGATCGCCGGTGCTTTCGCTGGCGGTTGCAACACCATGGCCATTGACGGTGGTGTCTAGAAGCAAGGCGCGGAACAGATCGAACGCGCTGGCAAGATAATGGATCAGCGAAAACCCCTGGCCGCGGTCCACCGGATCACCCGGCAGGCCAGGGCGCGGCGGCAGTTGCGCGCGCCAATGGGCAAAGCCGCCATCTGGTGATTGTGAAAACAACGCGATATCGTTCGTTGGCGTCCAGGCATCCCGCCAGTCGCCATACAAGTCGCCCAGGCCCTGGGCCTCCAACTCGGCATGGCATTCGCGCATCATGCGGAAACTGTTGTCGTAAAAGCCAAGCCAGATGTGCAGGCCATGCTCCTCAATCCGGCCATTGACACCCCTGCCCGACGCGCCCTTGCCGCCCAGTCGCCAGCCTTCCTGGTAAATCGTGATGTCGAACTTGCCGCCATGCTCTGGTCTCGACAATTCCCAGGCCGTAGTCATCGCAGCGCAGCCGCCGCCGATGATGGCCACCTTGATCGTCCCAGCGCTCACGTCGATTGGTTAGATTGGTTAGCCATCAAAGCCATCACCCCTCGGAACCTAAGCGTCCCATCGCAGGCGCCTGTTGTCAATCAGTGGCTCCGGTTCTCGGCGATGGATCGGGCACCTTGGGCGTGCGCGATTGTGTCCTGGCAGTGGTGTCGGCTGTCTAGCCAATGGAGATAGCGGTCGATCAGGCTTTGATCACTATCTTCAAGAAGTCTTGCAGCCCCTCCCATTTGCCAAGAGGCTCGACCAGCAAGTTGAAGAGGTTAGCGCCCAGCGCCAGCCAAGTAGCGGGGTGGTTAAAATGACCATATTTTCTCGCGGCCCAAAACAATAGCGCGACGATGATAAAAGTTGTGGCGTATAGTGGATATGTCGTGACACGAGGGTCGTCATTTCCGAATACGACTGGCCAAAGCACCCCCACACCCCGTCCGAGTGACGGCATCATGATGATGAACACCGTGGTGATTAGCCACCACGCGTGATTATGCACGACGTGGCGGTGTCTTATCGACTGCATGATTGCGACGATGAATGCAGTCATCATTAAAAATTCTACCGCCGCAATTCCGTAAAAGAACCAGGGCTCAAAATACCCGAATTGTTGTGGCCTTTGAGCTGCTAGCCCGGCGTTGACAATGTCGCGGTTCAACGCGGCCAGCGCCGTAAACGCGACACCACCAGCCAGGAAAATCCCGATAATGCCGAAGGTTCGATGTTTCTCAAACTGTCGTTGTGCGACATAGTAGGGCTGCAAAATTAGGAACAGATACCAGAGTGTTGCGGTCCAATAATGGACATGCACTGGCCATGCATTGTCGGTCAGATCACTCCAGTAGTCGTAGAAGATGCCGACTTGCATGACCATCATGGGGATGATCATCCAGAGAAATAGCGTGTCGTATCGGCGTAGTCCCCTCGGGTCGCTACCTGCCATTGGCTTTTTCACCCAAACAAAAGGTCTGCGCTAACGCATCCAAATCCGCTAGCACTCCTTCAAGCCGGCTTTTTCGGATTGGTCAAATTTCTGCATCGCCCACCTGAATTGAACGAACGGAGCTCCGTTTGCGACGACTGACCTGCTGCCCGTTTGCTGGACCGTTTTTGAGCTGGAAAATTCCAGTTTAGGATTGGTGGGCCAGTGAAAGGATGAAGCGATGAAGCGGGCAAGCCGGCGGTCGATTGACGTGACCCTCACCTTTGATCCGGCTGCGACGATGGACCGACTGATATCGTCGCTCTTGCCGCGGTGCGCGTCCGCCGCGGTCACGACATCCGGTTGTGCGTGCCAGCTGCCGTGCTGCCGATCGCCCGCCTTTGATGTGACGACGGCTTGCATTGACAGAAACGCCCTCAGGGAAGCCCCCAGCCGCTGTTCGCAAAGGTCGGTCACGGCCTGGTCGGCCGCGATGACCTCGCCGCGTCGAATTGCGGCATCCATCTGCCGTTGTTGCAGCCCGACCACCTCGGCTTCCTCATCGATGAACAGGCCGCGATCCGGCACCTGATGCCCGAGGAAGCGGATTCCCGGAGGCGAAACCAGAACGGGCTTGTCCAGGGTGATGAGGATGCCATCGGCTGCCTCGGAAACCGCCACCCGGCCCGGTCGCAGGTCGAAGCCGATGGGATAGGTGACGGCGAAAGAGACACGGACGCCTTTCGAGCAGCAATACAGCGATCGCAAGCTTCGCTCACGCACGCTCTGGCTGCTGTCGGCGCAGGTCTGAAAAGCTGCGGAACTGCGGCCCTGCTGGTGGTCGGGGTCGGTCTGGCGATGTGCTCCAAAGCTGCCCTGAGAGCGCCGGCACTTGCGGCGAATTGGGGTCGCCATCACCTCCCCCAAAATCGCCACCGGCCGACAACCTCGTGTGTTGGGGGGCGGCCGGTGGGTGTCACGGCAGCGTCGGCCGGGCGGTGTCGTCGTCATCAGGCTCGGTGATCCTCCTGGGCGTCGCATCAACAGAACGGCCCTGTGCTCTGTCGCGCTTTGCCGCCAATATTGGAGTGCAGTTGACATCCTTGGCATCGCCGAGATCAATAAAAGCGGCAATCGCGGCAACTGGCGTCGCAACGAAGCCAAGAGCTACCGCCGCAGCACCTCGCACCAGCAGTTTGGATGAGATGGGATTGATCGAGGGATCAGCGAAATAGCCGTTAATGCCGATAGGCGACTGGCCCGAAAACAGGCTGAACTGCTTTGAATCACCCTCAAGCGACATTGCTAGTGACTCATCGCCAAAGCTGAAGCCGCCACGACCGCGAAACACCGCCTTGTCCGTGTCGATGACGATCGGATCGGCCATGCCGCGGCCATTGGTGACGGTGAACGCGACGATGCCGCAATTGATCTGGCGATTTTCCTTCAGCTTTTTGCCGATCAGCGCGGTGAGGAAATTCTGGAGATCGAGTTTGGCAAGCTGGATATTGCGAACCCAGAGGTGGCCGCTGGGCACAACCAGCGCGATACGGCCGTTTGAACTGGCAAGCGACTTCTGCACAGTATTGCCAAGGCCCTTCAGTTGCAGCCGGCCGCGCACCGAAGCCGTTGTACCGGCATCTTCCACATCAAAGCCGACGAGCAGTTTGCCGAGTGGGATGTCGGTCAGCCTAATATCGTAATCGGTACGCACCGGGAGGCTGCGGGCATCGATGCTGATTTTGCCGATCAGGCGCCCGCTGGCAATATCAAAGGCCAGCGGCGAAAGGGTCATGCGCTTGTTATCGATCTTCAGACCGAGGCGAAGATTTGCAAACGGTAGCTTGCCAGTGCGTAACACGTTGGCGCTATAGTCGATGCTTGCGTCAAATTTGTCGAGTTCATCAGTCGCTAGCGGTGCGTCGGGCAACAGCCGCGGGCGACCAGCAATCCGTCTAACTAGGCCTTGGCCAGCCTCGATTTTTTCGGGATCATAGCCCAGCAACGGGCCAACGTCCTTGATGTCGAGTTTTTTGGACGCCAGCGTCCCGTCGATGCGGAAGCGGCCTTTGGCCACTTCTGGTAGCGTTGCGGTTAGCGTCCCGGCGATGTCGGAATCACCGATGCGTCCGTTCAATTTGGTGAAGCTGAAAATTTTGTCAGTCTTGGTCATTATGGCTGCGAGCCGATATGGCCGACTAGCCGGCAGGATGATGCCGAACAACCGACCGGGATCCTGGAGATTATGGCCGACAATTGTCAGCACCAGATTGGCACCATCGATACGCGTGACGCTTGGCAGCACGCCGCTTAGCGTAATCCGCGTGCGGGCAATATTAGCAACAAGATCGAGTCCAAGCCGACCGCCGACCACTGCCTGATTGGGTGTCGTCAACTCGCCTTTAATGTCGAACGGCGCGCCGCGGGTTGTGCCTTTGCCGATAAAGAGCAACGGACCGGCCACACGTTGGACGCTATCGGCCGTGGTGGCCGCAATGTCGCCGATGGTCATGGCAAGACGCGTCGAGGTCGCGGCATCTATGAACAGGATCTGGCTGCCGGTGACGGCAACGCGGATGATATCGGGAATATCGAGTGGGCCGCCGTCAAACGTCCAAGAGTTGGTGTTGTCGGCACGGCGCTGCAGCGCCAGCCGACCGCCATCTATCGTAAGATCGTTGACGGTCAGGGTGCCGAATATTGTCCGCCAAAGCGAAGCATCGAGCGCGATGGTCTTCGCTGTGAAAAACTGGCCTTTTTCGGCCCAACTCGGGTTGGCGACGCTAAGCCCCTCTGCGCGAAAGTGAATGCGGGTATCGAGGAAAAGTTCGAAATCGCCAGCGACGCGCACCGGCCGACCGACGCGTTTTGTAAGATAGGATTCAAACGTCGATTTCCAGAAAGCACCCCTGGTAACATACTGATAGACGTAGAGCCCGACGAAAACGACGACGACCGCCGCGAAAAACTGCCTAAGCCGCCATCTGTGGATTGGCACTCGTTCTTGAGCAGGGGCGGCGAGTGGCGGCAATTCCATGACCGGACAATGCATGAGCGTCTCGGGTCTTCGCTGCAACAGTGCATCGACGTGGTGTAGCCTCAGGTTCGGCTGCCCGACGGTCTTCCTGACCGCCCTGGCTCTCGCCGCGACCGTGCTGCTATGGCTGCGCGTCCTGACACTAGACGCCTTATGGCTGGCTCTCACTTCTAGACTCCGCTAAAAACTAGCGGTGCTGATGCAAGATCATAACTGCTGGCGGATCGAGCAGGCCACCAAAGCCAGCGTCGTGATTGATGCCGACGACTATTTCAAATTCGCTCGACACGCGATGCTCCATGCAAAACGCCGGATCATGCTGATCGGTTGGGACTTCGACGCACGCATCACGCTGGCCGGTAGCGAGTTGGACGAAGGCCCTAAAAATCTCGGTGATTTTATCGGCTGGCTTGCCGACCGCAACCCTGATGTGGAGTTTTACCTTTTACGTTGGGACGTCGGTGCCTTGAAATCGCTGGGCCGTGGTTCGACGGCCCTGACAGTGCTCGACTGGATGCGCCGCAAGAACATTCACACCAAGCTTGACGGCGTGCACCCGCATGCGTCGTCGCATCACCAGAAGATAGTGGTGATCGATGATTGCTTCGCCTTTTGCGGTGGGATCGATATGACCAGCGAGCGTTGGGACACGCGCGCACACCTCGACGATGATCCAGGCCGGCACCAACCTAGTGGGGAGCCGTACAAACCATGGCATGATGCGACGACTGCAATGCAGGGTCCTGTTGCGGGGGCTCTCGCGACGTTATGTCGAGACAGATGGCACCGCGCTGGCGGCCGATCGATCGCGCCGCTGGCGGTGCAATGCGACTATTGGCCTGACGGGTTGGCAGTCCAATTCACCGATGTCGACGTCGCTATCGCGCGTAGCGAACCGGAGATGGCGGACCATGCGCCAGTGCGGGAGATTGAACAACTTTACGTCGACCAGATCGCAAGCGCGAAGCACCTGATTTACGCGGAAAGCCAGTATTTTGCGTCGCGCCGGATCGCTGAGGCGATCGTCAAGCGGCTGGAAGAACCCGACGGCCCAGAGATCGTGCTGATCAATCCCGAGACGTCACAAGGATGGCTCGAGCCTGTTGCGATGGATAGTGCCCGGGCCCGACTATTTGTCGCAATCAAAAAGCGCGACCACAGCGATCGATTTAGACTTTATCACCCATTCACGGCTAAAGGCGCGCCAATTTATGTGCACGCCAAGCTCATGATCATCGATGACTGCGCGATACGGGTTGGGTCTTCTAATATGAACAACCGATCGATGCGGCTTGATACCGAGTGCGACGTGGTAGTCGATACAAGGCGACCCGCAAATGCAGGATGCGGCAAGACAATCACGGCGTTGCGCGACGGGCTAATCGCGGAGCATCTCGGTGTCCGACAGGATGATGTGGCAGCTGCCATCGTTGCCAGCGGGTCAATTATCAAGACGATCGAGCGGCTATGCGGCGACGGGAAAACGTTGCGGCCATACCAGACGCCGGACCTGAGCGAGGTTGAGGCCTGGCTCGCCGATAACGAGGTGCTTGATCCTGAAGGACCCGGCGAAATGTTCGAGATGACCACCAACGGGGGCTTATTTCGAAGTCTCTGGCATCGCGACCGAAATTAGTCGCGCCCCATCCTATTTGGATGGACCGTGATGATAGCCGTCCACTGGATGAGTTGAACATTGGAGCTAAGTTTCCTTAAGACGTGGGACCAACTCAGATGATGCCCAAAATCAGTAATCGTTTATCGTGTTCGCTGACGATAGCGCTGCCGTCATCGCTCGGATTCCAAAACAACTTCGCCGGTTTCGAGTGGTGACGCTTCGGACTAAACCCTCTGCAAAGCCAGAAGCTTTGCTAATAGTGGTTTTCGTCATCGTTGCTCTGGTGCTACTTGCTGTCATTCGTCTTGGCGCTGAAATTCGCGAGGATGGTACATCTAGTTTTGACACTTGGCTGATCCTGGCTCTGCGCCAGCCACGCAATCTAGGGGTGCCAATAGGGCCCGCTTGGTTGCGTCCAGTCGTTGTCGACATCACTGCGCTGGGCGGCGTAACGGCGTTGTCGCTTCTTGTCACGATAGCTTCGGGCTATATGGTTATAGCGAAGCGCTATCGAGATGCGATGCTGCTCGCCACCGCAACGATCAGCAGCGTTTTCGTAGGCTTGGCATTGAAATTTTCCTTTGCACGCGCGCGCCCTCAATTAGTGCCCCATCTCGTGGACATTGGTTCATCAAGTTACCCGAGTGGGCATGCTGAAAATTCGGCAGTGATTTTTCTCACCCTTGCGGCGACGCTGGCGCGGGCTGAGCCGGTTTTACGAGTGCGCGTCTATTTATTATTGGTAGCAATAGTATTGACGCTGCTCATTGGCTGTTCGCGGGTTTATGTTGGCGTGCACTGGCCTACTGACGTGATAGCGGGGTGGGCGATAGGCGGTGGTTGGGCGCTATTATGGTGGGCGATCGCTTCCAAGGTCAGGACCCATTGATCTGCTCGGCGCGATCTGGTTCATGCTCCGCGAGGAGCCTTAGTGATAAGCGATCTTTTCTGGCTGACGAACGAGCAGTTGGCTAGGCTTCAGTCGCCCTTTCCCATGAGCGCAGCGGGCTTCACCCGGGTAAGGCGCGCAACTGAGGGGCCATTCAACATGATCCTGGAAGCGCGGCCGTGAGCCAGAGGTCATTGAACTGTGCCTAGCTGAGCCTACCTGGCGCCCGACAGGCCATCAGACACGCCTCGTGCGCGGCAGGTCGAGGTTAATCTTTGTCCACGCGGCCTAATTGGCTCGTGTCGCTAACTGAATTGCCAAATAGCCGTCTGGCCGCCATTGGCCGGAGAAGTAGCCCGTTTGGAGCCTTCCCAACTGACGACACTTGGCACACGTCTGCCATCGCCCAGAAATAGGCGCCGTGCCAGGCTTGTCGACAAAAAGTGTCGGCTGACTTTACACACGGCGACGTCACCGACAGGTTCCTTTTAATAAGATCAATTACTTAATAAAATGGCACGATTCCTGCTTTAACAAAGTGTTAGTGGTGCCGCAACCGGAGGCTCATCCGGTCTATCGATGGGGAAAAGAATTATGAAATTCAAATCTTTGCTAATCGGCGCGTTGCTGGTTGCCAGCTCATCAGCTCAGGCAGCATTGTTCACTGTCAAGTGGAGCGGTGAACAGTTTGGCAACGCCGGCACCGCTCTCGGTCATTTCAATTTTAGCCCCGCCCCCGCCGACCTTGGCGGAATTCAGAACAATAACGCGTTCCCTAGCACCAATGTTCAGCTAATCGATCTGACGGTCAGCGGTACGTCGGGCGGCAACGGTAGCTTTACCGAAGCTGATTTTGGCTCCTATTATTTTGCTTCCTTTTCACGGCTAAATTACGGCACCGAGCTGATCGGGCAGGCGCTGGGTAACGGATTTAATTTCGGCAGCTTCGGCGCTGGTTATGGTGGTCCGTCGGGCGACTTTAATATTTTTGCAGCTACCGGCGGGGCGCCGACCGGCACATTTTATTTCCAATTAACTGCGTCTGGTGGTGACTCGCTAGGGGTTGTGTCGATAGCGCCAAGCGGCGTCCCCGAGCCAACGAGCTGGGCGCTGATGATCGCTGGCTTCGGCCTCATGGGTGTTTCCATGCGCCGTCGCCGCGCCGCCGTATCTGCCTGAACGTAACCAATGCTAATATCAAAGGGGTGGCTGGTAACGGCCGCCCCTTTTTTATGGCACGAGGCGTCGCTTCCATTATCGAATTGCCGAGCTTGCAGTCGACCCGTTATCTAGTGCCATCTACGAGCTGCCGTTCGCTCGGTTAACAGCACTGGCGAAGATAAGATCGGAAGCTGCCTTTACAACGGTGGACGAAAAATTAGCTAAAGCAGTCGATCGGCTTTGGGAGAATGATGCTCTAAGCGGGTACCTGAGACGGAACTGCAACTCGACGTAGAAACGTCCGATGTGCTGTGGCATCATCCGCAGCGCCCCGGCGATGAAAACTTCGCCGGTGCAGTACATCGGAGCGATATACGTCGGGTTTCTCTGCATAAACTCAGCGACTGTGCGCCGTCCATCCTGTGCAGTCCGTGTGGACCTAGTACGACGAGCTGGTCTACATTTACATTTCCACTGGTGAAGCCGAGAATTATACACATGCTATGCGCCGTCAGATTGATTTGAGGAACGAATATGCGCCTGCTCGTTGTCGCTGCTCTGCTTCTCGCAACCCCTGCCGCTGCAAAGGACCCTCCCTTCAACGAGCCGCCGGGCATCGTTCCCGCAGTAGCGATGAGTGATCGACCTGCCGGAGCCATCGCGCTTGATGGCAGCCGGATGCCAACCGAAGTCCTAAAGTTTCTCGGCCTGAAACGCGGTGATCGCGTGCTCGATTTGATGACGGGCAGTGGCTATTACGCCGAAATCATGGGGAACGCCATTGGCAGCTATGGGACTGTCCTTGCAGAAGAACCAACCGGGTTTATTTCTGAAAAATCACGGGCATCGTTTGCCGCGCTAATAAGGCGTGTGCCAAATGTAACAATGCTTGAAGGTGCGCTTGCCGACTTTGACCCGCCGGCGAATAATTTTGACTTCACCATTATGCATCTTGTCTATCACGACTTATATTGGTTGAGCACTAAACCTGACTTTCCTGCTCTCGATCCAGATGCGTTTCTGAAGCGCCTTTATCGTGCAACAAAACCTGGCGGCATTGTCGGTGTCGTCGATCATATTGCGAATTTGGGTGGCGACACCCGCGCTATCGTCGACAAGCTGCATCGCATCGATCCAAACGTTATCAAAGCTGATTTCGCGCGCGCCGGTTTCAAGCTGGAGGCCGAAAGCGACCTATTGCGTGTAAAAGCCGACGATCATTCCCGATCGGTGTTTGACCCTGACATAAAAGGCCGGACCGATCGCATCGTGATGCGCTTTCGCAAGCCGACCTAACGCCTTTGTACCTGAGTTCTCGCCTTCTACGCGGCACTATAGGTCTCATTGGTCCTGACGCCGAACAGCGGATCGCCAACGCCACCTGCAATGGCGGCACCTGTGATCCACGCCTGTCAAGATCAAGCATGCGGAGCTCGACAACGCCGGCTGATCGGCATTACGTCAGGCCGGCTTACTGGCAGGTGGTTGCGGCGGCGACCATTCCCAATGCCAGGGCTCAAAAACATAATTGACGAAGCCAAAGCGGGCGGCGTTCGTCAGCAGCCAGCGATAGGCCAGTGTTTTCACCATCGCGCGACGGTTTGTATCATCGCTGCTGTCCGGCCTAAATCCGGGCGCGTTGCCGACATGCATGTCGATCGCGAGGCCGGTGCGATGTGCCGAACAGGCGGCGCGGACCACGCCCTGGCAATTCCCGTCGGTGATGCATCGCAAGTCATCATCAACAGGCGCGCGGAAGCCGGAAAAGATGCTGAACCATTGCGGGTCGAACTCGTCAGGCGAACGACGTGCGGCAGCGATCATGCGCCGATAGGCGGCGAGTGCATCCTTGCGAACCAGAATGGTCTTGCCACCATAGCTTTCGGCAAGGCGCGCAGGAGCAAGCCGATCGGGGGCCGGCGGTTCGGGGCAATTGCCATCACGCGTCTCGAATACAAACCGGCGGTCAAGGGTCCATTTCAATTGCATCACGGCGAATGTGTCGGGATCGAGAACGCCGGTGGCTGCGCGTCTATGCTCTCCCTGCCAGCGGGCCAACGCGGCCGCAAAGCCGCGGCTGGTAGCCGGGCAATCACTGCCGGTTTCAACCGCGATGCGCGGAGCATACACCGCCCAGCCGCGTTCCGGACGGCGAAAAGGCGCCCATTGGAGCGTCTCGAGCGAGCCGGCATTGGCTGCCGAAGCGCTGCCGGGGCCGATCGCGCAATCGACGCCAGCGGCATTCACCGGTCCGGATACTATGAGGACAAGAAACCAGATTCCTGCAAATTTCACTAGTATCCGCTACCTTTGATCAGCATGTCCATGGTACCGACACCGTATCCGGGCGCTTTAATCATTGTAAGCCAATTCACGTTCCAACGGGAGATACAATTGATCATTCAACGCCTGACGCCGGCAGGCCTGCCGCTTATCGTTTTCATGCTCGCCGCTGCGGCGCCCACGCCGGCTCCAGCGCCCGCCCGCACACAGTCGACAGCACCAGCGCCGGACACTACTGCCAAAGGCGCCTACGCCGCTGCAATCAATAGCCAGGGTGTGGCGACTGCCGACGACAAGGTGGCGCTGAAGCGGCAGCTGATCCGGGCGCAAGTGCTTCTTGACAGGCGGCATTTATCCCCCGGCGTAATCGACGGCGCCAGCGGCAGCAACATGCGACGCGCCGTCGCTGCCTTTCAGGACGCCGAGGGGCTTCCCACCACTGGACAGCTAGATAAAGCGACGTGGGAACGCCTCACCGCGACCGAAACCACACCAGTGATCCGCAGCTATGTGGTTTCGGCTGATGACGTCGCCGGGCCGTTCGCGGAAACCGTTACCCCGGGCGACTATGCCCAAATGGCGGCGCGGCCAAACATGACCTGGATGTCGGTCACCGAAGCGCTTGCGGAACGCTCGCATATGGACGAGGCGCTTCTAAAATCGATGAATTCCGACGCTGATTTTTCAAAAGCCGGGACCGAGATTGTGGTGGCCGATAGCGCTCGGTCGGAACTGGCGCCTGTCGTGTCGATCTTGATCGAAAAGGGCAATAACCAGCTCAGGGCCATGGGCGTCGATGGCAAAGTTGTCGCCATCTATCCGGCGACCGTCGGCAGCAGCGAGCGGCCGGCGCCGACGGGCAATTATTTGGTGCGCGCGGTGGCTCTGGCACCCAATTACACTTTTGATCCAAAGCGACTGACCTTCAAGGCGAAGGGGGGCAAGTCCGAAAAGCTGACGATAAAGCCCGGACCGAACAACCCCGTCGGGTCGACATGGATCGATCTTACCCTAGACACTTATGGCATCCACGGTACGCCTGACCCAAGGTCGATCGGCAAGGCTGCGAGCCATGGCTGTATCAGGCTGACGAATTGGGATGCAGCCGAGCTTGCCAAGGCGGTCTCGACCCGGACCAAGGTGACGTTGCGCGGATAGGGTCGAAGGCGTGGTGGCTGTTTGGAGCATATCGCACGGGATAAAACAGCCCGGCTGCAAGCGGGGGGCTTTACAGCCGGGCCGCCCTCCCAAACGAGAACCGGCGCAAATCGGCAACCACCTCTCGCCAAGCAAGCTTCGCCTCGCCACTTCTCCGGCGACCGCGGGTTAAACGCGACCATCTAGGCCACTTCCAGGTAGCAGAAGCTCTTTGGGGGACGCTGTCAACGCCGAACCATTAGGCAGGTTAGCTTTGGTGAGTTAGCGGATTGCCAATATCTGCACGTTGGTCGTTTCGTCGACTACGGTGAAACCATCTCCTAGATCAAATATACCAATTTGCCGGGCTTGCCTGCCATGGGGCGCTGCAATCCGCAGTATCATTGCGGTCGTCGATGCACGGCAAACGGATAGGCGAATGCCGGTTGATGGCGCTCGCAGCAGGAGGCGGGTCTGTCCTGCCGGTTCGATCCGCATAATCCCGCTTTAAAAGCGGAAAGGGCGCCGCGACCAGCGCGACGCCATCAATCGTGTCGTCCGACGTCGCGTTTGCCCACCGAAATCGACAACCGGCCCGTTCCCTGGGGAACGTCCCGCAAGCTCGCGCGTCTGCCCATATCAATCTCACCGCCAGCGCTCTAGGTTATAGCAACGCTTTTAAAAATTAGGCGGTGGGCATGACTATTACGGCGCGACTGTGGACGCTTTGAACTCAGCGGGGGAGGCGCGCACATAACGAGCGAGGGTAAGCTCTTCCGGGCTTGAGCCGCTTGTGCCTTGGCTCGTCGCAGCCCTCGCCACCGCTGCGCTTCATTTTGGAAAGCCAGTACTAATTCCGATCGTCCTTGCGGGTTGGTGTCTTTTTTGCTCGCTCCGATCGTTGCTGTCTTTCGCCTAATCGGAGTGCCGCGCCCAGCCGCCGTAATCATCGCCGTGCTGCTCGCGCTTGGCAGTTTTGGAGCGGTAAGCGCTGTTATTATCAGCCAGGCGGCGACGATCGGCAAAAACGCCCCTACCTATGCTCAGCGCATCACTGGGAAGATCGAAGTCGTTCGCACTGATCTTACTAGACGATTCGACTTTCTGACACGCGAAAGCAGGGCTGGCAGCGCCCGGACTCGTGCAGCGAGCGCAAAACGCTCCATGGCCCTACCTCCGCCCACGGCCAGTGGCGCATTGCCGGTGGAGGTACAGAAAGCCCCATTGACTGCCACCGAGGAGCTCAAAACATTCGTTCTGCCGGCGCTTGAGCCTCTCGAAACCACGCTTGTAGTGCTGATCGTCACAATCTTCATCCTTATCCAGAAAGACGATCTCCGCGACCGCGCGATCCGCTTGATGGGGGCATGGGCGGCCTAATGAGCCAGGGCCAGGGCACTGCAAATGGTGCTGCTGGCGCTGCTGGTCAGCCGGGTGATGGCGGCCAAGCTGTTGGGCATGGCCGGGGTGCCGACGATGGCGCTGTTGCGCCCGTCGGCAACGGAGCGGCGGGCATACTTTATTATATCGTCCGACCGACCCTGACCACCGGCAGGACCGCAGTTCCGCAGCTTTTCAGGGCTGCGCTGCCGGCCGCCGCAGCGGGAGCCGTGGGCCTGAAATCCTTCGAACCTGACAAGGTCCGCTCAGTGACAAAAAAATGGGATTGGGCAGTTGATGACGCACGGGTATGCAATCTGCATGGCAAGCCAGTGAGGCATCCGAGCTCGCGCTGCTGAGACGGCCTGGCGAAAGGCAAAGCCAAACAACGCGTGCGCCGAACCTTAATGATTCAATCGCCAGATCAATTTTTCTCAGATTAGTGAATATTGATGTTTAACTGCGCGTTGGCGCATTTATCTAAGGTAAATTATCGACTCGAAGCTCCATTCATCGCAATTTCGGCTCGGTCTGCCTCGAAATGCGCGTGCAAGGAAATTCCCGTTAACTCTTAACTTAGATCGAGATGCGAAGGGAGTTTCCACAGCTTGCCTCCGGGGAATGTAGTCGGCTTTGTGCCGGGCAGCTGCGGGGGTTAAGTTCTATAATGATGATCTGGATTAGTTATCGCGCATTGTCGCGAACGCTTGCTATTTGTCTTGGCACCATCGTCGGGATTTCATCTGCTACGCCTGCCAGCGCGTTGATTCAATCCTGGAACGGCTATAAATGGTCGAGGACTGGCATTTTAGCCATACAGTTGGGCAACAACCTCACCAGTGCCTGGTCTTCACGCTTGGTTCCCACGGCCGCTGCCTGGTCGGTAGCCGATTACATCGATTTCGTGCCAGCTGCTGGTAAGGCGACATCATCGACATGCGGGCCAGTGTTCGGCACCGTTCAGGTCTGCAACGCCAATTATGGCGCCAATGGATGGCTTGGCTACGCCAATGTCTGGACTTCTGGCGGTTTCATCGTGCAGGGCACTGTGCGGCTGAACGACTATTATTTCAGTATGACAAAATATAACACCGATGCTTGGCGGAACGCGACGATTTGCCAGGAAGTCGGCCACACGCTGGGTCTCACGCATGTCGATACGATTCGGACCAACTTGAACCTTGGCTCTTGCACAGACTATACAAACGATCCTTCAGGCAAGCTGGGCACCAATGGTACGCTGGCGAATACCGCGCCCGGCAGCAACGATATATATGCGCTCAATTTTAACTATGCGATGCTTGACGCAACTCAATTATCGTCGACCAAGCCGCAATACGTCGCCGGTGCGGCTTTTTCAGTTTATGGCGATATCGAAGAAACCCTCAGGGCGGTACCCGAACCTGGGATGTGGACAATGATGCTCGTGGGCTTTAGCTTCATCGGCGCCGCGGCCCGACGAACACCCGTGCCGACGGTGCGTGCCTGAAAAAGGGCCTCAGCAAGCGCTTGTGGTTATGCATTTTGTAACGACACTATCGTTATAATCGACCCGGGCGCGCAGTCCACCGGCAAGGAGTTCTGGCTCGCCCGTGCAGGTCGCGTTACAGGGCTAGCAATCGTATTAGACGGTGTATCGAATATCCCAGCGCAGATAATGTTCGTCAAACCCTGCGACCATTTCGAACTGGGCGAATTCTGCAACGACGAGCAATAGATCGTACTTTCTCACCACGTCGATAAGTCGTAACCGCTGCAGCACGCGATTGAGGTGCACATGGGTGAGCCCCCGCGCACCAGCAAGGTAATGTGGCCGATGCTCTGGGACCGCACACAAAGTTCGAAAAGGACAGGTGCGACACTTTTGAGGCTGGGGTGTTACCCCTCGGCACTTTGGACGGCGTCGATAGACGTTGCCCGAGCACCCGACATATCCGCAGCTCAAACGCCAGCAGTACGGAAAGCGGCATTGCGAACAGCTTCACGCTGAACGGCAATGTTCGGGACGTGCGCCAGTTCCGCATCGGCGGCATCGGCGCCCTCGATGGTGGCGGCGGAATTGGTTCCGATGTCTCGGAACCGGAAAGCTGGTTGCTCATGGTGGCAAGCTTCGGCTTCGTCGGCTTTGGCCTTCGGCGCCGCATGAGCTTTGCCAGGATAACGGCCTGAACAAGCTTCATTGCGGGCTGTCGCGGGAAAACCCAGGCTGCCCGCAATGATGCACGCCTGCGCGCCTATGGCCGCCTTGAGGTCAGGCAAACTGGCGTCGAAATTTCGTGATTAGGCGTGTCGTTGCCGCAAAGTTGGCTCGCCGTGCCGGTGACACCCCCCTACTGCGTGCCTGGCATGCCAAGCTGCCCACTGACGGCGATTTCGGGGCCACGTATGGCGTCGCCCTGCGACGTACAAAGCGGCAGCTCCACAGCTTTTCAGGTCTGCGCTGCCAGCAGCCGCAGCGGGAACCACGGGCGAAAAATCCTGAAATTGTTCAAGCCTGCCAAGGGGGCACCCAGCGGTAAAGCTGGGAATTCGATCTCTAAAAAGCAGCGGCTAAACGTCAGCAATTTGGTGTTTGCCGACAGTCCGCTCACTGCCAGAAAGGCGGACGAAGTGGACCTGCGGCTATCTGGAGCATATTGCACTGGATAGAATAGCCCGGCTGCATCGGGGGCACGTTACAGCCGGGCTGCTCGCCCGAGCGAGGATCTGGCGCAGTTCAGCAACCATTCCTCGCTAAGCAAGGTTCACGTCGCCCACGCGACGGCAACTGCGGGCGAACCGCCCCAATCGAGGGTGGGTTGCAGTTTTCCACTGCTTATTACCCGCTCAGGAAGGTCAGGCTGTGATGACGCGCTGCCGACGGCGTGTCGAGACGCCGATCAAGCCGAAGCCCACGACGAGCATTGCCCATGCTGCAGGTTCCGGCACCGTCGATCCGATTCCGCCGTCACCGTCCGAATCAAAGGTGAAGCTGCCGGAAATCGAAGGTTGCGCCATACCTTGGACCAGGGGGCCGGTCTGGGTGAAACCAACGGTAAGCGAGGCGATCCCTGCCGTGAAGCCATTGAGAACCCCGCTCGGTGTGAAGTTGCCAATCGATTGAAAGTTGACGGTCGCGTTCGGTGCTGGGGCCGTCAGCAGGTTACTGATCATGCCACTGAAGCTGCCGAAGCTGCTTGTGAACGAGACTAGCGTTCCGTTCGTCGCCGTGACCGGTGCAAAGGTGAGCGTCGTGCCAAGCGGAACAGCCGAGATATTACCCGTCGTGCCGGTGACAAAGCCGTTGGCGCTCGTCAACGTCGAGCCGGCACCGATGCCAAACGTCGATGACGTGATCCCTGATAGGGCCGCCGCAAACGTTCCCGTGATGGTGGTGGCACCGGCAGTGCCGGCAAACACCATACTGGCTGCAGCGGCCAAAAGATAAAATGGAGTTCTCATACTAGCGTTCCTCTTTAGTTAAGCGTGGAAATTTTTGCTTAAAGAAAAGCGTACCTAAAATATTACTTCTAA
Source organism: Sphingomonadales bacterium (assembly GCA_038208825.1). Lineage (GTDB taxonomy): Bacteria > Pseudomonadota > Alphaproteobacteria > Sphingomonadales > Sphingomonadaceae > Sandarakinorhabdus. The sequence continues at coordinate 17,078 of JBBQYI010000009.1, forward strand.
TGCACAAATATTTTCACCAATAATTACTTTCGAACGTGTAAATTATTGAGAAATTTTTTACAATTAATTATACGTACTACTCCGAAAGTATATACTAAATAGGTAGAGGATAATCATTTGGTTTTGCTGGATTCAGGGGCGGGTTACAATAAAAAATAGCTAGGCCAGTTTGTAAGATAATTTATATGACTTGGGAGATTCTTTAGGCTTCCCAGCCCCATGGCTTCATGCATGCGGTTCCGGGCCTGATCCAATTCGCCGCGAACCGTGCTTCGTGAAGGTGCCGGACACTATAATCACGGCTGAATTGATTGTGCGGCCGCCTGAAAGCTAATTCGACTGGCCCAGCCGCGATGCCCGAATCTTCGCTACCAATTTCCCGGTCGGAACGAATAATGTTTGAAATGTCAGCCCCAATGTCAGGAAAAGGTCAGCCCGATTCCCGCCGACATAACCCCATCCAACCAATCGGGTTTGCAACTGTTATGGGATATAGTAGATCGCCGCAGCTCGCAGACGTTCCTTCCTGAAGATAGACCGACACTGGAAGGAACCAACCCGCATCCGTTGCATCGCCTAGCACTACTTTGGCAGAACATTTGGCGGTATCGGTTTATGGCAGTGCGGGCACTTTGAAGGCGGCGGCCTTGCGAGTGCGCTGAGGATACCCTAGCGCGGTTCGTACGCTTTCGGGCGGCAAAGCGGCCAGACAGCAAGCGACCCAAAATAAGCCGTATGCAACATCGCATTAGATTCCGAAAAGCTGCCGAAAGTTTGAAATTGGCCGCGCCTGCGGGGCAGAATGCCGGGTAGAGCTTAACATAGATGTATAAAATATTGACGCTTGACATTTCTGATTCATCACGACTGATAAAGTTACCGCTTCAACGAAATAACGTCTGTCGGTCTGCCTCCGACGATTGTGACCGGCTAGAATAGCTGCAAGGAAAAATTGCCGCCTCCGGGGGGAGCATACCGGCATGGGGCCGGGCGTGGACGAGGAAGCATAGTTAATGGCACTGAAATTGCGCGCGCGCCGGGGCTTATCCCGGGCGATGGCTTTTGTCTTGACGGCGGGAACGCTTGCCGCACCTGCTGCAGCGGTCACGACGGGATCGTGGAATGGCTATCACTGGGCGCGGACCGGCGTGCTAAGGTTACAAACGGTGAACCGCACTTCATCAGCATGGACAAATTACTTCACGACTGCCGTGAATGGTTGGTCGGCGGCATCGCAACTCGATCTAATCGGAAGCCGGGGCACCTACAGCTCAAGCTGCGGCGCGGTATTTGCGACCATCCAAGTTTGCAACGGCAGCTATGGCAGCAACGGCTGGCTAGGCTATGCCAATGTTTGGACGTCGGGTGGTCACATCGTGCAAGCGACGGTGAGACTGAATGACAGTTATTTCAGCCAGGCCAAGTATAATACGGCCGCTTGGCGGTCGTCGGTAATATGCCAAGAACTGGGCCACACCATCGGGTTAGCCCACAATAATACCAATCGCAGCGATGCTAACACTGGCTCGTGCCTGGATTACAGCAACGTTCCAGCTGGTGGCGGGACATACGGCGCGTCTAACCTGGCGCCGGGATCGGTCGACTTCGCAGGATTGAACATCATTTATGCCACGCTGGACAACACACAACTCGCCGGCACGACGCTGACCATGTCGAGCTCGGGATTCTATTTGCCGGGCTGGACCGACCCTGACGACGCCGTGGGCGCCGTGCCGGAGCCCAGCGCCTGGGCGATGCTAATCGCTGGCTTTGGTATGACCGGGGCGGCAATTCGGCGGCGGCGGACATTGTCTGCCCTCGCCTGATAGCTAAGGCTCGACTCTAGGGTCAGGACCTGGAACAAAAAACAGGCGCCCGGGCAAAATCACTGTTTTGTCGCCTCTATTTCCACCGGCTGCGGCCTCACGAGCGCTTCGTCGAACTCACAAAGTGTAGAATTATTTTACAGATTCCAGCCTGTTACGCAGTGCCCCGCGTAACTCTTTCGAGGTAGAAAAATACTATTCTGCCACAATGTCTTATGCCCAAAATGGTCGACGACTACAGTCCGATGCTTTCTCCTTTTTCTTACGTGCCAGCCCATACTCTCCTGTATCAGAAGGAGAGTCACATGAAACCGCTCAAGCTCGTAGCGACCACTGCTTTGGCGTTCGCCAGTGCGGTTGCTTTCTCATCGTCCGCTCAAGCGGCAGTCCCGGTCGTCGTCGACGGCTCGTGCATATCGGTGACGGATGTTTCCGGCTGCCTGTTCACCAACAACATTGCTCCAAATACGGTCGCCGCTACACAGTCGGCGTATAACCTGTACAATGACACTCATGTGTCTGCCGCCCCTGACATCGCGCTGACGTACCTGTTCAAGTCCGATGATGGTGCAGGCTTCCTGGGCAGCATTACGGGCGGTGGTACGGCCTCGGGAACATGGTCGACGCCCGGTTACTTGATATCGTTCCTGGCTGTGAAGGCCGCAGATTATTTCGTGCTCTACGAACTCACCGTTCCGGCCTCGAGCGGCTTGTGGAACACTTTCAATATTCCCTTTAAGAACAATCCGCATGATCTGTCGCATCTGGCGTTCTTCGGCGCGGCTGATGACGGCGGCGGCGGTATCGGCTCGACGGTACCTGAGCCAGCGACCTGGGCGCTGCTGTTCGCAGGTTTTGGCATGGTCGGCATTGCCGCGCGGCGCCGTAATCGCGCCATTAGCGCTTAGTCTGTTGCGTTCCGGGGAGCCGGTTGTTCTGCAAGCCACGAGCCGGGCACGCCAGAGAAAGAGCCGGGGCATCATCGCCTCGGCTCTTCCCGTATGCCCGAACGATTGCGCCATTCGGCGCGCCGTTTTTGCGAAGCGACGACGGAACATTGTACGTCGGCGGCGACTGGTGCCTTGGCGCCCGCGTGGAGGCGGCATGGGCAAGCGGGACCGCCATTGCCGACGCCATCATCGAACAGGCGAGCAATATCTGACGGCGCGGCGCGCCGACGTGCCTCATGTCCAGCAAAACGCTTCCCGTGCATGTACCGAGTATGCTCTTGCGAATCGCGCGTCCCGAAGATCGTCCATGCTGACCGCCACCCTGCTTGTCACAGCGCTGCTGTTCGGCGGCACGTTGCTGTATTCCTTCGGGTTCGCCGCGTTCCTGTTCACCGCGCTCCCGCCCGAGATCGCCGGCCCGACCATTCGCCGCGCGTTTCCGCTTTTCTATGTGTTCGTCATCGGTACCGCCGTCCTTGCAGCGGTGCTCTTATATGCGGCGGACCCAGTTGCCGGGGGGCTGATGCTGGTCATTGCGGCGACCACTTTTCCGACCCGCCAGTTGCTGATGCCCGCCATCAATCGCGCAACCGATGCCGGTGCAAAGGCACAATTCAAACTTTTACATGGCATTTCAGTGGTCATCACGCTGGTCCACATCGGCATCGCTGGCTTCGTGCTGTCGCGCTTCGTGTGATCGCATGGCGAAGCGAACAGACCCATCCGATGCAGACCGCATTATCGAAGCCGACGATCTGCAAACGATCGTGAAGGACAAACGCGAGGGCTGGCGCGCAAACGGTGCAACAGCACGCAGGCGTCAGCGACGCTACAGCGAGTTGCTCATTCGCCAACTGCTCAGGAACAGCGGCAGTGCCGCAGACGATCTGGGTTGACCCTGGCTTTTAAGACGCGAGATGGCGGCAATACGCCGCTCCGCCGGGCGTTTCGGCTGTCCGCGATTGACGCTACGTCCATGAAATGAGACCCAAGACAGTCGCCGGGGCACTCGTCAGGGCACGAAAATCTTCTTACGACCATTAGGCAACAGGACTGCGATCATGGCTGGAAGGGCAACCCAGGCGCGCTATAATTCGGCCGACCCTGATGAAGAAATCATCGCGACATTTCAGGCTTGGGTCGATGCCGTTCGTGCCTATGCGAGCTTTCCGGCCGACGAGCCGGAAATCGCATTCGAGGCATTGGTCGATGTCGCCGACCGGATCAGTTCGCAAATCTCCACGATACCGGCTGTTGGCATCGATGGCCTGGCGATCAAGACCTACTTGACGCTACGCCTTCAATTCGGCGCCGACCGGACAGACTTTGGTATCGACTGGGGCGGCCTGAAGGAAGCAAACCCGCTGGAGAAAAGCTTGCTCGCGGATCTGGTACGAGCCTGTCCGCTGCTCCGCGAAGTCGTGCCCGGCCATTTCATCTCGACAGCGGATCAAATCCACGCGGTGGAATGATGATCATTCAGGGTCTACCGAGGATGCCCGCGGTGTGCCGTTCTGTCCTGCGGCGAGGTGCGCGATAGCGTCTTGTCGAGCCGGCGCTACCTAAGGCTGATGGATAAAGATCTGACCACAGCGGTTCTCTACAATTCCCAATGTCCGGTCTGTAACGTCGAAATCGGGCATTATGCGCGGTATGCCGACGAGGCTGGCCTGCCGATTCGATTTGATGACTTGAACATCGATGCGTGGGAGCAGAGAGGCCTGGATTACGACACGGCTGCACGCCGTTTATACGTGCACCATGATGGCGTGCTCACCTCCGGCGTGCCGGCTTTTTTGGTGCTGTGGGCCCAAATGCCCCGCTACCGGTTGCTGGGGCAGCTTCTGGGGTTGCCCGGGATCAGGCAGCTTGCCAGCGCGGCATATGACAATGTGTTTGCGCCCGCGCTTTACCGCTCGCATGTGCGCCGTTTGCGCAAGTCATCCGCTGGCACATCCAACTCGTAACTGGTTCAACGCGCCACGGGGATCATCACTTCATTCCGGCGCATGAACCAAAGCGTCCATGGCGGATCATATTGGGCCAATGACGGCGGCCCTATCACCTGCAGATGTTGCGCCTTCACAAACCGCGACAAGGCGGCGGTTTTCGCGTCGACATCATCCTGCCGCGCAAGGCCGCTGAACCTGATCACAGCCACGCGCGATGGTTCAAGACCGCGAAGCTTGACCGCAGGATTGTTCGGTTTCGGAAGTGTCTCGAGTTTCGAACCCTGTGGCATGATGAACCGGATCAGCCAGGTGCCATTCCCACCGATCTGCATCACCGGCGCCGTCATGGCTGTCTTTTCACCGGTTGCCGCCTGGGTTACCGGCGCGGTCATGGCGATGCGTTTCCGGGTGATGTTGCCGCCAAAGATGTAGCCGGCAAGCAGCCGGAACCCCTTGCTCGCCGCGGCTTTGCGGTCGCCCGGCACCGAAACTTCCGCCGCAACCAGAGCGGGATAGTCCCGCACCTCGAATTCACCTTTTGCGAGATGGACTGTGAACGGCGGCTCTTCGGTGGCCATGACAGGGGTTCCCAGCAAGTTGAGCCCGAGCATCAGGGCAAAAAGCAATGGCTTCACGAAAATTTCGTCGTTCTTCCAGGCTACACAGCGCCCCATCACTTCATATAGCACAAACGATGGCGCGCACTGCGCTTGCTGTGTGTCGCATCGACCCTGTCCCCGAACCTGTTGTCATCACATAAAGCATCAGCCATCAAAGAAAAGGACGCTGCTTCTGAACGGTACCAATCATGGGCGCACGTCACTTGTCACAAAGCAATGGATGCTAGCCGGCGACCGGATATTCAAAACAAAAACTTATCGACTAAGCCGCAACCATTGCGCGACCTTGAACTAGGGCGGTTTTATCGTGGTCGGTGCAAGGCGCTACGGATTTTGCGACCAACCGTGGCATCTAATCGACGAAATGTTCGCTCTTTGTTCTTGTAAATGATAAGTTAACAGAATATTTATAACGGGCAGCACGGCTCTTAATCCGTGCAGACGCAAAGGAAGTGCTGATGACACCCCTTGTTACCCGTCGAATCGCAGATCTGAAGCCCTACTCGCGCAATGCGCGGACCCATTCTAAAAAACAGGTCCGCCAGATCGCCGATAGCATCGAGCGATTTGGCTTCAACAACCCAGTCCTGGTTTCGGACGCAGGCGAGATTATCGCGGGTCACGGCCGGGTCATGGCGGCAAAGCTTCTTGGGATGAGCGAGGTCCCGACGCTGGCCCTGTCTCACCTATCCGAGACAGAGCGCCGAGCCTATGTACTCGCCGATAACAAGCTTGCCTTAAATGCTGGTTGGGACACCGAAATTCTGGCGATCGAGCTGCAGGGCCTGATCGATCTCGACTTCGATGTTGAGGTGGCCGGATTCAGCCTGGCCGAGATTGATCTGGTGCTCGACGAGACGCGCGAGGGGAGCGTTGAGACACCTGCGGGGCCCGACGACGAAATCCCGCCGCTTTCCGTGCGCCCGGTGACACGGCCTGGTGATGTTTGGCAACTCGGTCGTCACCGGCTGTTCTGTGGCGACGCGCGAGAGCCGGCGAGCTACGCAGCGCTGCTCGGCAACCAGCCCGTCGACATGGTGTTCACCGACCCGCCCTATAACGTGCCGATCGATGGCCATGTCTGCGGCTTGGGCAGCGTCAAGCACCGCGAGTTTGCCATGGCCGCCGGCGAGATGTCCGAGACAGCGTTCGTCGCATTTCTCGAAGCTAGCCTGGGAGCCATGGCTGCAACATGCCGCGATGGCGCCATCGCCTTCGTCTGCATGGACTGGCGTCACATGGGCGAGCTGCTCGCTGCCGGCAAAGCCGTATTCTCCGAACTCAAGAACTTGTGCATCTGGAACAAGACCAATGGCGGCATGGGCAGCTTCTACCGCTCCAAGCACGAACTGGTGTTCGTCTGGAAGGTCGGCACCGCGTCCCACACCAACAGTTTTGGCTTGGGCGATACCGGCCGGTACCGCACTAATGTCTGGGACTATGCCGGCATCAGTTCCCTCTCGGCGAGCCGGGGTGACGAACTCGCCATGCACCCGACCGTTAAGCCGGTCGCGCTCGTCGCCGATGCCATACGCGACTGCTCGAAACGCGGCGACATAATCCTCGACGGCTTCGGCGGCTCGGGCTCGACTCTGATCGCAGCAGAAAAGACCGGTCGCTCGGCACGGCTAATCGAGTTTGATCCCGGCTATTGCGACGTCATCGTCAATCGCTGGCAAAGCCTCACCGGCAAGCGTGCGACGTTGGCTGGGACCGAGCACGTGTTCGAAGACGTAGCGGATGAGCGCATCGGTGTCAGTCTCGAGCCCGCCGAATGAGCCGTGAGGAGCCTCCGAACCACGGCCAGGCAGTCGTTCCCTACGAGGTGGGTTACAGCAAGCCGCCCACCGAGTATCGTTTTCAGAAAGGAGCGTCCGGCAATCCCGGCGGGCGGCCCAGGGGCAAAAAGCCGGCCAAGGTTTCCGGATTGAATGCTGACAGAGCCAATGCCCTATTACTCGAAGAGGCTTATCGCCCCGTGGTTCTACGAGAAGGTGATAAAATCATTGAGCTCCCAGCCATTCAGGCGGTGTTTCGGGCGATGGGCGTCTCCGCGATGAAGGGCAATCGGTTCGCGCAAAAGACGCTTTCCGGGCTGGTGGCGAAGATCGAGGCAGAGCGGACCGAACAGCTGACAAAGCTTTTTGAGAGCGCAGTTGACTATAAGATCCGCTGGGAATGCGAGATCGACCGCTGCCGAAGAGGAGGCCTTTCGGTACCCGAGCCGCTCCCTCATCCCGACGACATCCTGATTGATCCGCGCGACGGCAGAGTGAAGTTTGCTGGTCCCATGTCCACGGAGGAGAAGGCGTATCTGGATGGCGTGCTGAATCTAATGAAACTGATTCAGGTTCAGGTTTCAGAACATGCTGAAACTCTCAGGCGAGCCCGGTCCAGGGAACGCCGTCAAACGTTGCTCGCAGAGCTCCACCTCTTTCAAAAGAAGTTTGACGAATTCAACGACGTTATCGCGCCCCGCTACCGGATGGAGCTTCGGGATCGCAGTCACGCGCCTGGCGCCAGCAGGCCCGGCGAATTTGCTAAAAAGATGGGCATTAACCTTCCTGGACCGTCCCCACCGTTGACGTTTCCAGATGAGGTTATGCAGCTGATCGCCGATCGATAGCTAGGAACCCGAAGGATCGACTTGACGTTGCGCTCCGAGGCACGCGGCAATGTGACTCCGGGCTCCCGCAGGTCCGATATCAACGTCGCGGCGACAAGTCTGTCTCGCTACGAGATTAGGGTCAGGGCCGTGGTTGTTGCGCATGGGCGCGACTGTAGCAATGGCCTGTGGAGCGGAGCCCGAAGGGTGCAGCGGAATAGCCCATTGCCAAGGGCAGAGTGTGGCCGTTTCTGATTGCAGTCCTCGCCCAAGCAGCTCGGCAACGTCGCACTCATCGACTGGTTGCGCGACTCTGCTGACCATATCGAGGAATTCGCCTGGAAATTTGAAGGCGACGGCAATGCATAGCCTGTATCACGCGGAAGCAGCGCGGGCCTCCCTTGCCGGACAAAAGAAGAGGCGACCCATCGGGCCGCCTCTCAAGTTTGAGCCACGGTCGTTGTGGTCAAAAAGCAACCTAAAAAGCTGGGTGAAACTATGCCAGCTTCGGAATCTACTCATGACAATCGGTGTCGTTGTCCCGCATGGAAATCGTGCCTGATGCGCTTCCTGCTGGGCTGTTTTGGTGAGCCTTCGGCTAGCCCGCAACCTCTTGCCTTAATCCACATAATATGGTATCAGGATACCAAACCGTTCGCACCGGCCATCCTGGATTGCGCACGAGACGCGGCCACTAGCGGTCGCGAATCGACACTAAGGGTTCCCAGTGAGCGACTGGACTTCGTTCCCGCAAAGAGCGTTGGTCGTCTTGTCAGTCGCGCGGCCTCGATGCTGCAGACTTCTGCCCCGAGCTAGTTAACGGCGGGGCTTCGGGTCGTGGGAGCGCTGCGCGTGGTGTGTAGCCTTCCCACGGAGACCGACCATGACCACCATCGACATCGTCAAGAATGCCCAGTGCAAGCCGACCGCGGCAATGCGGAACAAGCCGGCCGGCGCTGCGCTTACGCCCAGCAAATCAGCTGCTGTGCTAAAACTGCTGTCGCGGGCTCGCGGCGCGACAGCCTTGGAACTGACTCAGGCGACTGACTGGCAGCCACACACCGTCCGCGCGCACCTTTCCGGCCTGCGGAAGAAGGGCATTGTTCTGGTGCGCGAAGCACGAAAGAGCGGTGAGAGCGCCTATCGCATTGAGGCTCACGCACCAGTCGCATCAGTTCTGATCGCAGCAAGCGATCCCTGCGCCCTCGGCGCCAGCAACCTTGTCGACGCGCCCACCAAAAGCATCGTGGTGGCTTGACCATGGCATCGCTATCCCAAGAACTGGCTGCGCTGGCGACGATGTCGCCGGCGCAGCTTCGTGCTGAATGGCGGCGTGTGTTCCGGACATCGCCGCCACGGCTGACGCCGGACCTCCTCGTTCGCGGTATCGCCTATCGCCTGCAGGAACGTGTCCATGGCGGCTTGCCGGCCGCCATGGCCCGCCAGTTGGATCGAGAGGCCAAACGCCTTCAGTGTAGCGATACCGCGGTGACCAAACCCGAGCTGCAGCTCAAGGCTGGCACACGTCTGGTCAGGAGTTGGAACGGCACGACCTATAGCGTGCTGGTTACCGATGATGGCTTTGTCATGGGTGATCGGACCTTCAAGTCGCTGACCCATGCCGCCGAAGCCATCACCGGCGCGCATTGGTCAGGCCCCAGGTTCTTCGGGGTCAAAGCAAGCCCAGCTACCATAGGCGCGGCAGCGGTTTCGTCAGCGACAGCGGCAGCACGACGGCACGCAGCCGTAATCCCAGCAGCGTCAGGAACCGTGGCAACGGTGGCAACGACATCATGACCATGACCAAGCCCATCCGTTGCGCAATCTATACCCGTAAATCGACCGAGGAGGGTTTGGAGCAGGCGTTCAATAGTCTCGATGCCCAGCGCGAAGCCTGTGTCGCCTATGTCGATAGCCAGCGTCACGAAGGCTGGGTGCTATCGCCTGAACTCTACGATGATGGCGGGTTCTCGGGCGGCAACATGAACCGGCCCGGGCTCACGGCGCTGATGGCCGAGGTGAAAGCCGGACGGATCCAGGTTATCGTCGTTTACAAGGTCGACCGCCTCACCCGCAGTCTCGCTGACTTCGCCAAGATCGTCGACGTGCTCGACGCCGCCGGTGCCAGCTTCGTGTCCGTAACCCAGTCGTTCAACACCACGACCAGCATGGGTCGGCTGACCCTCAACGTCCTGCTCAGCTTCGCCCAGTTCGAACGGGAGGTCAGCGGCGAACGCATCCGCGACAAGATCGCGGCGTCGAAGCGCAAGGGCATGTGGATGGGCGGCCCTGTCCCGCTCGGTTATGATGTCCGCGACCGCAAGCTCCTGGTCAACGAACCCGAAGCGACGACGGTGCGGCTCGTGTTCCAGCGGTATCTGGAACTCGGGTCCGTCGTCGCGACAACGGAAGCGCTCAACCGGGAAGGTGTGCTGACCAAAGTCACCCGCACCAGCGATGGTCGGCAGCGCGGCGGCGGTGCCTGGACCCGCGGTGCCGTTGGCCATTTGCTGCTCAACCCGGTCTATATCGGTCAGGTACGGCACAAAGACCAATGCTTCCTTGGCGAACAGGCCAGTATCATATCACCGGACACATGGACTGCAGTGCAGGCACAGTTCGGCACCAACCGGGTGACGCGCAAACAGGCCCGGAACCTGGCGCATCGCAACCTACTCGGTGGGCTGCTGTTCGATGGGCTCGGCCGCCGCATGCGGACTGGACAATCCAACAAGGGGCCAAAGCGCTACCACTATTATCAAACCGCCCCGGATGCAGGTGCAAAGCCTAGCGCTGCAATCTGGCGCGTGCCGGCTCACGACACCGAGACCATCGTCGTAATGCGACTGCGGGCCTTTCTGAATGATGCCGTCGCGTTGGACGCCGCGTTTGCGACACGCTCGCTAAGCGCCGAGGCGTTGGATTTGAGCTTTTGCCGTGCAACGTCAATGTCTGACGCGATTGACCGCGATCCAGGCGCGAGTCGAACCCTGCTTCGCCGGGTTGATCTGCACGACGATCGCCTCGACATCAGCATCTGCCTCGCAGCGCTTTATGGCGAGAGTTCCAACGGTGATCCCGTCCCATCGGCCCCCGAAGCAATCCAACCGCAGTTGCATCAAATCTCGGTGCCGGTCGTCAGGCTGCGCCGAAGCCGAGAGGTTCGACTCATTATCTCGGATGCGCCCAGCGACAGCCCAACGACGGCAGACCCATCGCTTCTCCGACTGATCGCAACCGCGCGCACTGCCCAGGCCGCAATGCTGGCTGCCGGTGACCAGCGCATTGCCGATGTGGCCAAGGGGCAAGGCGTCAGCGAGAGGTACTTCCTGACCATGCTGCGGCTAGCGACCCTGGATCCCGGCATCATTCAGGCCATCTTGGACGGCCGTCAGCCGCCATCACTCACGCGCCTGCGGCTGGCCAGGATCACCAACATGCCGATCGATTGGGCGGGCCAGCGGTCGGTGCTCGGGTTCGCATAGTCACCTCAAGGCCACCTCAACGGCCAAATGATAGCCTGCCCCGTCCGCTACTATCGCAACAATCTTCCATCGCATCTGGTGACTGACTTTTGGGGCACAGGAGAATCGCGGCGGTTCCGCGGCCCCGTTGAGGCCCAAAATCGTCTCTCAGGACCAGCAGCGATGCGGCGGCCGGCGGTAAGCCGCTAAGAAAGCCCGCAATAAACGGGTCGCTACTTTGACCTAATATTCATCTAAGTCATTGATATTATTGTGGTGCGCCCGGCTGGATTCGAACCAGCGGCCTCAGGATTAGAAGTCCCGCGCTCTATCCAGCTGAGCTACGGGCGCGTGAGCGAGCCAGCTTTATCTGAAATTGTCCGCATAGGCCTGCAATTTCAGCCGGCGCGGCCCCAGCGGCACGATTTCGACGGTTATGCCCAGCCGTTCGGCATAGGCGAGCGCTGCGTCCTGCGACGGGAAATGCAGGCGCACCTGGGTTTCGGTGTCACCGGAGCCGGGCCAGCCCATCAATGGATCGGGGCGCTGGGGGTCGGTGCGTTCAATTTCGAGCAGCCATTCGCCAGTCCGGGCGCGGCCGGACTGCATGGCGGATTTGGGACGCTGGTAAAGCCTGGCAAGCATGGCGCGTCCATCGCGCATCGCGCCGCCCATATCAAGCCCGCGATGTTCAATCGCCCCAGGCCGAGATAGACTATGGCCAAAGCCGATACGGGGGGGGAGAGCCACGCCATGCTGCTGATCACCGGCACCATCCGACTGCCGCCGGATCGTCTGGAGGCGGCGCTGCCCGCCATGTGCGCGATGATCGAGGCCAGCCGCGCCGAGGCCGGCTGCCTTGGCTACAGCTATGCCGAGGACGTGATCGACAAGGGGCTGATGCGCATCACCGAATTGTGGGACACGCGCGCGCATCTGCTGGCCCACTTTCGCTCCAACCATATCGCGGCGTGGCGGGCGCACTGGGCCGATTTGCAGATCAGCGAGCGCAGATTGTGGTTGTACGAGGTCGGCGAGGCCGAGCCGGCCTGAGTCGCGCCGTCAATACGCCCGGGCGATGGCGAATTCGACGGTTTCGGTGAGCGCAGCACGCGCCGGGCCGTTCGGGAAACCCGCCAGCGCATCGATGGCGCGCGATCCGTAATGGCGCGCCCGGGCCAGCGTATCGGCGATGGCGTGGGTCTGTTTCAACAATTCGCCGGCGCGCGCCAGTTCGGCATCACCGGCGGCGCGGCCGCTCATCGCCTGGCGCCAGAATTCGCGATCACCGTCCGATCCGCGCGCATAGGCGAGGATGACCGGCAGGGTGATCTTGCCATCGCGGAAATCATCGCCGCTGTCCTTGCCCATCGTATCGGCGTCGGACACATAATCGATGGCATCATCGACAAGCTGGAAGGCGATGCCGAGGTTGCGACCATAGGCTTCCAGCGCTGATTCGGCAGCGGTCTCGCGTTCGGCAACCACGGCGGCGATCTGGCAGGCGGCGGAAAACAGCGCGGCGGTCTTGGCCGTGATGATTTCGAGATAGCGATCCTCGCTGGTCTCCACGTCGCGCTGCGCCGTCAATTGCGCGACCTCGCCCTCAGCGATGATGGCGGAGGCGGCGGAAAGAATTTTCAGCACCTTCAGCGAGCCATCCTCGACCATCAGCTCAAAGGCGCGGCTGAACAGGAAATCGCCGACGAGCACGCTGGCCGGGTTGCCCCACAGCCGGTTGGCGGTGGCCTTGCCGCGCCGCAGCCCCGATGCATCGACGACATCGTCATGCAGCAGGGTAGCGGTGTGGATGAATTCCACCGAAGCCGCCAGCTTGTGATGCCGGGCGCCGCCATATTCGAGCAGTTCGGCGCAGCCCAGGGTCAGCATCGGCCGCAGCCGTTTGCCACCGCCGGCGATCAGGTGCCCCGCCAGTTCCGGGATCAGCGCGACGGGCGATTGCATGCGATCGATGATGACATGGTTGACCGCGGTCAAACCCGATGCCGTCAATGCGACCAGACCGTTCAGCGAGGGTTGCGAACGCTTGCGCAGGGGGTGAATCGTTGCAGTCACGCAAATGCCTTTAGACGCTGTAACGCAAGGCGCAAGTGTCGAGCTTGCCACCGCGCGCTTCAGCCGCAAAGGTGGGATGTCGGCGGGTCGCCGGCAGCAGGAGGGAAGCACGCGTGTCCGATGAAACCCTGGCCGGCTATCGCGACAGCATCGACAATATCGATGCGGCGCTGGTGTTCATGCTCGCCGAACGATTCAAGGTGACGCAGGCGGTCGGGCGTTACAAGGCAACCGCCGGCCTGCCCCCCGCCGATCCGGGCCGCGAAGCGGCTCAGGTAGCACGGTTGCGGGCACTGGCGGTGAGCGCCAAGCTGGATCCGGAATTTTCGGAAAAATTCCTGCGCTTCATAATCGATGAAGTGATCCGGCATCATCAGGTGGCGGCGCAGGGCTAGAGTGTGTTTCGTTCAGTTGGAATCGAACGAGCACTCCAGATCTTGATTTTGTCGTGTTTTCCTATCCGTCAGAGGAAGACATCTGACTCGAAACACTCCAGACTGTCAGTGGCGGCCCTGGCGTGGCCCGGCGCGGCAAATGACGCCGCCTGTCGCGCGGCTTCAGCCCATCACGCCTGCGCTTCTGCCGCCGGCAGGGTCAGCCGCACCAGCAGACCGCCCAGATCCTCTGATTCTTCCAGCGTCACCGATCCGCCATAGATTTCGGCGACGTCGCGGGCGATGGCGAGTCCGAGGCCAGTGCCAGGTTTGTCGGTATCCAGCCGTTCGCCGCGGGCGAACAGCCGCGCCCGTCCGGCTTCGGAGATGCCTTTGCCGTCATCCTCGATCAGGATTTCGACAATGCCCGGCCCGCCGCCGACCGAAACGAACACCCGGCCGCCGCCGTGCAGCGCGGCATTGTCGATCAGATTGCCGCAGATTTCCTCCAGATCCTGGCGTTCACCGCGGAACACCTTGGTCTTGTCGCCGGCCAGATCGATGGTGACATCGCGCGATTGGTGGATGCGCGCGACGGTGCGGGTGATCGCCTCCAGCGACTGCCACACTATGGATCGCGATGCCGAGGCGCTGCGTTGGCCGGTCGCCCGCGCCCGCGCCAATTGGTGATCGACATGGCGCCGCATCACCTGCACCTGCGCCACCACCGCCTGCGCCAGCGGATCGGTACGGCCTTCGGTTTCGCCGATCAGCACGCTCATCGGGGTTTTCAGCGCATGGGCGAGATTGCCGGCGTGACGCCGCGCGGCCTCTGCCTGGTTCTCGTTATGCTCCAGCAGTTCGTTGATTTCGGCGATTACCGGGGCGATTTCAGTGGGAAAATCATCGCCGACCCGCTTTGTCGCACCCGATCGGATCGCCGCAATCGCCCGGCTGACCCTGCCCAGCGGCGACAGGCCATAGGTCGATTGCAACGCCGCAAGCAGCAGCAGGCCAAAGCCCAACAGGCCCAGAAACCAGAACAGGATCGCCCGCAGCTGGATGATCTGGACATCGAGATCGCGGGTCGATTGCGCCACCTGGAAATAGAAATTGGTGCCGGCGCCGGGCAGCCGCACGTCGCGCCCGACGATGCGCAAAGGCTCCCCGGCAAAGCGCGTGCTGCCATAACGGCAGGGCTGTCGACAATCCTCCTGCGGCGGCGGCCCCAGCCGGCGATCCCAGAGTGAACGTGATGGAAACGGCTTTTGATCCGGCGCCGACACCTGCCAGTACATGCCCGAATAGGGTTCGAAAAACCGCTGGTCGCCCAGCGGGCGCAGGAAGCGCACTTCGCCGGTTTCATCGAGATCGGCCGAACTGATCATCGCGGTCAGCACGAAATCGAGCTGGCTGTCGAAATTGCGGGTGATGGTGCCGACCAGCACGCGATCAAGCGCGTAGCCGCCAAGCGTCAGCAGCGGGATGATCCACACCGCCGCCAGCGCGATCATGCGCAGCCGCAGCGACGCAAGGGGTGATTTATGATGCGGCAAAGGCGCGGCGGCGGTGTCGGTCACGGCAGGATTCCGGGTGGCCAGCGTTGCCGACAGGCTTGCCGGCATGCCGGTATCAGCCGACGTCGTTGAGGCTGTAGCCGAGCCCGCGAGTCGTGCTGATCAGCTCTGGCCCCAATTTCTTGCGGATGCGCGTGATGAACACCTCGATAGTGTTCGAATCGCGATCGAAATCCTGATCATAGATATGTTCGATCAATTCGGTGCGGCTGACCACCTTGCCCTTGTGGTGCATCAGATAGCTCAACAGCTTGAATTCCTGCGCCGTCAGTTTCACCGGCTCACCATCCAGCGTCACCCGGCCGGAGCGTGAATCGAGCCGGACGCCGCCCGATGTCAATTCCGACGAGGCAACGCCCGCCGCCCGGCGGATGAGGGCGCGCAGCCGGGCGATGAGTTCTTCGGTTTGAAACGGCTTGGCAAGATAATCATCGGCGCCGGCGTCAAGGCCCGCCACCTTGTCGGACCAACTGTCTCGCGCGGTCAGGACCAGCACCGGCATGGCCTTGCCTTCTTTCCGCCAGCGATCGAGCACGGTCAGCCCGTCGATTTCCGGCAGGCCGAGATCGAGCACCACAGCGTCGTAGTTTTCAGTGCTTCCCAGATAATGGCCGTCTTCACCATCGGCAGCCGTATCCACTGCATAGCCGGCGCCTTCGAGCGCCGCCTTCAATTGCCGCAGCAGATTGGGCTCGTCCTCAACAACCAGAACCCGCATCAATTTCCCTTCGAAAGAATCGCTTCGATACCCGTCTTAAACGCACGCGTATCAATAATTGCTGGATTTGCGAACCCGCTGCCCGGTGCGCGCATCAACATCGACGTTGATGACATTGCCATTCACCAGGAACCGAAAGCGATAGGTGCGGGTGCCGGCATCGAATTCGGCACCGATATAGTCACCGCGCACCTGCGTCATGACGCGACTGCGGATCGCTTCGAAAGGCATGATCTCACCCGACATGACGAGATCGCGCACGTCATTTTCCACGCCGGCAGTCACACGGCCCGCCCCGGTTGTCCCGGCGGCCAGGGCGATCAGCAACAAAAGAGCGAAGCGACGGTGCATGAGTTTTGGACAAATTACCTTTACACACATGGCAATGGGCGCATTGCGCTGAATAGGTTATGAATGTGCTGCCCCCGATGTCTTCACAATTGCATTACCCCAATGCGACTTTGCAATTCAAGCACAGGGCTGATGAAACCAAGATGAATTGCGGCCCTTTCCTGGGGCTGTGACGACACCGGGGCTTGCCCTTCCCGCCGATACACGCCACTTGCCGCACGGCGTCAGGCCACGCCCGCCGCGCCCTGCCCTGCCCCACCCAAGCCCACTTCGATAAATTAAAGACCGCGACACCCCATGCCCGAACCGATCCTCACCCTTGAAAACGCCGGGCTGCGCCAGGGCGGCAGCTGGCTGTTCCGCGGGCTGGACCTGACCATCGATGCGCGCGACCGGCTGGCGTTGATCGGCCGCAACGGGGTTGGCAAGACGACGCTGCTGAAGCTGATCGCCGGCGAGATCGAGCTGGACGAAGGCCGCCGCGCCGTTGCCACGGGGTTGCGGATCGTGCGGCTGGAACAGGATCCGGACCTGACTGGCTTTGCAACGCTGGGTGATTATGCCCGGGCCGGCGGTGCCGATGGGCAAGGCGCACCGGCCGATCACCTGCTTGAATCGGTGGCCGACCGGCTTGGTGCCGATCTCGACCGCGACGCCACAACGGCGTCGGGCGGTGAGCGCCGCCGCGCCGCGCTGGTCCGCGCGCTTGCCGAACAACCGGGCCTGTTGTTGCTCGATGAGCCGACCAACCACCTTGATATCGCCGCCATCGAATGGCTGGAGAACTGGCTGGACCGGTTTGGTGGCGGCTTTTTGTCGATCAGCCATGATCGCACCTTCCTCACCCGGTTGACGCGCAACTGCCTGTGGCTGGACCGTGGTACACTGCGCCGTGCCGAAGTCGGCTTTGGCGGCTTTGAAGCCTGGTCCGATCGGCTGGCCAAGGAAGAGGAAAAGAACGCGTCCAAGCTGGATGCAAAGCTGCGGCAGGAGGAACATTGGCTGTTGCGCGGCGTCACCGCCCGGCGCAGCCGCAACGAGGGCCGACTTTCAAAGCTGATGGACCTGCGCGCCGAACGCAAGGCGATGACCACTGGGGACGCGGTGGCAAAGCTGGCGACGACGGCCGACGACGGCAAGACCAAGGTGTTGATCGACGCGGCGCATGTGGCCTTGAGTTTTGGCGACCGGGCGATCCTGCGCGATCTGTCATTACGCATCCGGCGCGGCGACCGCATCGGCATCATCGGCCCCAATGGTGCCGGCAAATCGACGCTGATCCGGCTGTTGCTTGGCCAGATGCAGCCGGACAGCGGCAGCATCAAGCGCGCCAAGACGCTGAACCCCACGGTTATCGATCAGCGCCGGCAGCGGCTGGATGCCGAGGACGGCGTCGGCAAGACGGTGCGCGACGTGCTGGCAGATGGCGGCGACTGGCTGGAGGTCAACGGTGTTCGAAAGCACATCGCCGGTTATCTGAAGGAGTTTCTGTTCGATCCGGGCGTTGTCGATGCGCCGGTCGATGGATTTTCGGGTGGAGAGCGATCACGGCTTTTGCTGGCGCGCGAATTCGCCACGCCATCGAACCTGCTGGTGCTGGATGAACCGACCAACGACCTTGATATGGAGACGCTCGACCTGCTTGAAGAAGTGCTCGACGATTACAAGGGCACGGTTCTGCTGGTCAGCCATGATCGCGAATTTCTCGATCGGGTCGTCACCATGGTGGTCGCGCTGGACGGCGAGGGCAATGCCGAAACCGTTGTCGGCGGCTGGTCGGATTGGGCGCTGCTGCGCAAGGAAAAGGCGCAGGCCAGCCGCGACGCCAACCGGCCGAAAGCCAGCAACGCCAACGCCCCGGCGACGCCGAAGCGCGCGGCTGCCAAGCTGAGCTATAATGACGCCCGCGAACTGGCTGATCTGCCCAAGAAGCTGGAACTGCTGGCGGCGGCGATTGCCCGGCACGAGACGACGCTAGCCGATCCGGCGCTGTACAGCCGTGATCCCAAGCGTTTTGCCAGCGTCAACGCAGAATTGGAAAAGGTCCGCCACGACCTGGCAAAGGCCGAGGAACGCTGGCTGGCACTCGCCGAGAAGGAAGCGGCGCTGGCAGGTTGATCGGGCCATTTTACTAACCCCCGAATTTCGGCAATCTTCCCTCATCCACGTGACTGGCGATTAAAGGTGGCGGACCATCAGGGAGAGCGGAAATCGATGCCGCGCGCCTGGCCACCCCTTTTGATGGAAGGAGCAGCCCGATGTCGGAACAGGACCATATTTACAACTGGCGGCGGCTCGATGGCCGCATCACCGCATCCCGCTAGCCGCTCGAGCCTGAAATTGCCGAGATTGCCTCGCTCGGTGTCACCCACGTCATCAACCTCGGCCTGCAAAGCCACGGACGCGCTTTGCCCGACGAAACCACCACCGTCACCGCCGCCGGCATGGGCTATGTCCATATCCCGGTCACCTTCAACCAACCGACCGAGGCCGAATACGCCCGTTTTCGCTCGGCCCTGGCCGACATCGGCGATGCGCCCATCCATGTCCATTGCATCGTCAATATGCGAGTCGCTGCCTTTTCCCATCGCTACCGCCGCGAATCCTTGGGCTGGGACGAAGCCGCCCCCTGCGCGCCAATGGAATCGATCTGGTGCCCCGGCGGCGTCTGGCCCGAATTCATTGGCGACACCGACAGCGCCGCCCTGCCCCACCGCCCGCCGCGCTGAACCCGTGCCGGCGGCGTGGCAAAAGGTCACCACCACCTGTTGGCGGTAACCAACCGGTCTTCATAGAGTCATCATGCTTTGTCGCTATAATCCCGCGACAGGCATGATGGGAGGTTCCGATGACAAGGAAGTTTACCGCAATAACGTTTTGGCCGATACTGGCCGCAATACTCGTCGCAGGCGCCAGTCCCGCCCTGGCGACCACCTTTGCCGCGACACTGTCGGGCGCCAACGAACGGCCGACGCCGGTCGTCACAGATGCAACCGGCTTTGGCAGGCTGGTGCTTGCGGCCGACCGCAACAGCTTCACGGTCAATATCGAATTCAGCGGGCTTTCGGCCAATGCGGTGGCGGGCCATGTCCATTGCTGTTCGGGGCCGGACGCCAACAGTGCCGTCGCGATCGGCTTCAGCCCGCCCCCGGCGACCAGCGGCACCATCGCCGGCAGCTTTGATCTGCTGAACGCCGCCACCTATTCGCCCGGCTTTTTCAACGGTGTCGGCGGCGGTTCGGTCACCGGCGCCCGGTCTGCCTTCCTGTCGGGGCTGTCCGGCGGGCTTGCCTATTTCAACGTCCACACGGCCAATTTCCCCGGCGGCGAAATTCGCGGCCAGCTCGCCGCTGTGCCCGAACCGGGGAGCTGGGCGCTGATGATCACGGGCTTCGGCCTGGTGGGCTTCGCCATGCGGCGGCGCACTACCGCCTTGCAGCCGGTCATCGCCGGCTGACGCCATCGCTGTAGCAGCCCCGCCTGCCGTACCGGCTGCGGCGGGCGGGACTGCGGTTCAGGCGACTTCGACCCCGCGCACGACTTCGGGTTCGACATGCAACGGCACGACCACGTGCGCGGGCAGCGGCGTCAGCTTTGCCGGGTCATGCTTGCGGATGAAGCGTTCGACGACCGGCGCGATGGTTTCCCGCCACTTGCTGCCGTTGAAGATGCCGTAATGGCCGGCCCCTTCCGCCATGTAATATTGCTTCTTGTTCGCCGGCAGGTTGATGGCGAGATCGAGCCCCGCCTTGGTCTGGCCCAGCCCCGAAATATCGTCACGCTCGCCTTCGATCGCAAGCAGCGCGGTGCGATCGATGGCGGCCGGATTGACCAACTGGCCGCGGTGAATGAACTCGCCCTTGGCGATCGCCTGGCGCTGGAACACCACATCGATGGTCTGCAGGTAGAATTCGGCGGTCATGTCGCAAACCGAGCGATATTCCTCGTAGAACGCCTTGGTCGCATCGGCGCTGTCGTCATTGCCGTCGATCAGGTGCTTGAACAACTCCCAGTGCGATTTCATGTGGTTGGCAAGGTTCATCGACATGAAACCGGCGAGTTGCAGGAAGCCTGGATAGACCTTGCGGCCGGAACCTGGATAAATTGCAGGTACTCGCGCGATGACATTCTGTTCGAACCAGGCATAGGGCCGTTCGGTGGCCAGATCATCGACCGAAGTCGGCGCCTTGCGGGTGTCGACAGGGCCGCCCATCATGGTGAGCGTCAGCGGCACGGCCGGGTTGTTGTTCGCCGACATATAGGCGACGGCGGCATAGACCGGAACGGCCGGCTGGCACACTGCCAAAGCGTGGCTGCCGGGGCCAAGATGTTCCATGAATTCGATGACATAGTCGACATAATCGTTGAGATCGAACTTTCCGTCGGAAAGCGGAACCAGCTTGGCATCGCGCCAGTCGGTCATATAGACTTCGTGATCGGGCAGCAGCCGTTCGACAGTGCCGCGCAAAAGGGTAGCATAATGGCCCGACATCGGCGTGATCACCAGCACCTTGGGATCGCGGCGGCTGGTGACGTCGCGCTTGAAATGCTTCAACTGGCCAAACGGCTTGCGAACCAGAATTTCCTCGGTGACAGCAACCGTGTTGCCGTCGACAATGGCGGTGTCGAGGCCGAAATCGGGCTTGCCACGCGGCGCTGCCGCATGGGCAAACACTTCGAGCGCTCGCGCCATGACGGGGCTGCTGCTGGCGTAGGACAAGGGGTTGGAGGGGCTGAGCAGCCATTCGGAACTGGTCTGTGCGATCGTGCCCATGCCGGCGAGCCAGGCCCGCTGCCATTCGTGCGCATCATACAACATCAACTATCCTCATCCCCCGCATGCGGGCCGGCACAAACGTCGGCATCGCCAGTGCCACAACGCAGGTGCAGCATAAAACCATATTTTGCCTGATCACCAGCACTTTTGTGATAGCTACGGCCGGTTGCGGCGCGGCGTTGCATTTTGAGCGCAGGCACATTGGGCGCATTGAGCCTCACTCAAAGGCCTGCTATCAGCGCCCATGGCTTCCAAACCCGATCTGCCGCCCCCTGAACAACGCAAACTGAGCAAACTTGCCCTGCTGTGGCGCTTTGCCCGCGCTTATCCGGGACAACTAGCTGCCGCGCTGACGGCGCTGGTCATCGCCGCGCTCGCCACGCTTGCCATCCCGCAGGGCCTGAAGTTGATCGTCGACAATGGCTTTGCCAAAGGGTCGGACCCGGCCGCCGTCGCCCCGTATTTCGAGGGCATGCTGGCCATTGTGCTGGTCATGGGCATCGCCACGGCATTCCGCTTTTATTTCGTCAGCTGGATCGGCGAGCGCGTCGTCGCCGACCTGCGCAAGACGGTACAGAGCCATTTGCTGACGCTCGATCCGGTGTTTTTCGAAGAGAACCGCCCCGCCGAAATCGCATCGCGGCTGACCAGCGACACCACAATCATCGAACAGGTCGTGTCGTCGGGCGCATCGATGGCGCTGCGCAACGCCGTCATGGGCGTCGGCGGCATCGCCTATATGGCCGTGCAATCGCCAAAGCTGACGGCGCTGATGCTGCTGGTCATCCCGGTCACCATCCTGCCGATCGTGTTCCTCGGTCGCCGCGTCCGCAACATGTCGAAATCCAGCCAGGACCGCATCGCCAGCGTCGGCACGCTGGTTGCCGAGGTGTTGGGCGCCATCAAAGTGGTGCAGGCCTTTACCCAGGAACGCCGCGAAGTTCGCCGGTTCGGCGACGCTGTGGAGGCTGCGTTCGATACCGCCAAGAAGCGCATTCGCCTGCGCGCTGGCATGACGGCGGTGGTCATCACGCTGATCTTTGGTGCCATCACGCTGGTGCTATGGCAAGGCGCGCTCGATGTGATTTCCGGGTCGTTGACCGGCGGCACCATCGCGGCCTTCATCTTTGCCGCCGCGATTGTCGCCGGCGCTTTCGGCACGCTTACCGAAGTCTATGGCGATTTCATGCGCGCCGCCGGTGCCAGCGCACGCATGGAGGAGTTGCTGGACGCCCGCCCCGGCATCCGCGCACCCGCCAATGCGACGCCGCTGCCGGTGCCGACACGCGGCGCTGTGGCTCTCGATCACGTCACCTTCCATTACCCGTCGAAGCCCGATGGCGCGGCGCTCATCGATTTCAGCCTGAGCATCGCTGCGGGCGAGACCGTAGCTGTCGTCGGCCCATCGGGCGCCGGCAAATCGACGCTCTTCCAACTGATCCAGCGGTTTTATGATCCCGAATCCGGCCAGATCCGGCTCGATGACGTGCCGCTTACCGCTGCCGATCCGCAGGAAGTCCGCGGCCGCATTGCAGTCGTGCCGCAGGAAACCGTCGTGTTCGCGGCCAGCGCGCTGGAAAACATCCGCTATGGCCGGCCCGATGCGAGCGAGGCTGAAGTATGGGCGGCGGCCGAGGCTGCGCATGCCGATGTGTTCCTGCGCCAGCTTCCCGACGGCATCAACAGTTTCCTGGGCGAGGCCGGCACGCGGCTGTCGGGTGGCCAGCGCCAGCGGCTTGCGATTGCACGCGCCATTCTGCGCAATGCCCCGATCCTGTTGCTCGATGAGGCAACCAGCGCGCTCGACAGCGAAAGCGAGCGGCTTGTCCAGTCGGCGCTGGAGGATCTGATGAAGGGCCGCACGACGCTGGTCATCGCCCACCGCCTGGCGACCGTGCGCAACGCCGATCGCATCATCGTGATGGACCATGGCCGCATCGTTGCAGAAGGTACGCACGACAAGCTGATCGCCCAGGGCGGCCTTTATGCAAAGCTGGCCCGGTTGCAATTTGACCAGGTGCAGCCGGTGGATGCCCGCCCGCAGGTGGCGTGAGAAGGCGCAAGGTCAGCGCAAGCGCTTGACGTAGACGGCGCCGCCCTCGCGTTTTTCGACCATGAACTGCGGAATGGCTTCCACCAGTTCGGACAGGCGCGAAAAGCCGTAGCTGCGGGCGTCGAAGGACGATCGGTTGGCGGCACGCTGGCCGATTTCCGACAGACTCGCAAAGCCTTGGTCGTCGCGTTTCGATGCTTCCAGCGCATCGGCAAGCAGCGCCACCAAATCGTTATCGATCTGTTTCTTGGGGGCTGGCGCGGTGCTGGTACGGGTTTCCATCGCCGCCACGTCGATAAAGCGCGTGCACGCCTGGCGAAACGCCTCGGGCGTCTTGTCCATGCCAAAGCCATAGACCGGCAGACCATCCTGGCGGATGCGCATCACCAGCGGCGCAAAATCGCTGTCGCTTGACAGGATGCCGAAGCCGCCAACCCGGCCGCCGAACAGCAGGTCCATCGCGTCGATAGTCATTTTCATGTCGGTGGCGTTCTTGCCTTTGGTGACATCGAATTGCTGCGACGGTTCGATGGCATAGCGGTGCATCAGGTTCGACCAGCCCTTCAGCGAGGTCTTGGCCCAATTGCCATAGGCGCGGCGGATGTTGACGGTGCCGAGTTCGGCCAGCACGGTCAAAACGCGGTCGAGCGACTGCGGCGAGGCATTGTCGGCATCTATCAGCAGCGCGATATTCACGGTACGCTTCGTGGTCGGCAATCCCGGTCTCCCCCGTCTTGCGGTGCCCACAGCATCGTCCAGAAGGGCCGCGACGATCAAGACCTGTTGCGAGCGGCCAGCCGGCTATTGAGCCGGCGCCGTGGCAAAACCCTATTGCGCGGTGAAGCCGCCGTCGACGACCAGTTCGGCGCCGGTCATGAAGCTCGATTCATCCGACGCCAGGAACAGGATCGCATCGGCGATTTCGCGTGGCACGCCGAAGCGGCCGAGCGGGTGGGCGGCGATCAGTTGGTCGCGCATCTCATTGCCGTTTTCAGCGTCGTGCAGGGCATTTGCGACCATCGGCGTTTCGATGAAGCCCGGGTGCACGGAATTGACCCGGATGCCCAGCGGTGCCCATTCCAGCGCCGCAGCCTTGGTGAGCAGCAGGACGCCACCCTTTGAGGCGCAGTAAGCCGCGGCATTGGCCATGCCGACCTTTCCGAGGATCGACGACAGGTTGATGATCGAGCCTCCGCCCTGCGCCGCCATTACCGGGCCGCAGTGCCGCAGGCCGAGGAAGACGCCATCGAGGTTGATCGAGGTGACATGGCGCCAATCCTCCAGGCTGTGATCGAGCAGCGGCATCAGGCCGCCCGAGATGCCGGCGTTGTTGACAAGGATGTGGAGGCCGCCGAAGCGGGCGGTGGTGGCAGCGACGACGCTGGCCCAATCCGCCTCATCGGCGACGTCATGCTTCATGAAGGCCGCTTTGCCACCGCTGGCCTCGATCGCCAGCGCCACGGCTTCCACCGCCGGATCGCGGTCGCTGAGCATGACGGCGGCGCCCTCGGCGGCAAGCGCACGTGCCGTTGCGGCGCCAAGCCCCGATGCGGCACCGGTTACCAGCGCAACCTTGCCTTCGACTCGTCCTGACCTGTCAGCCATGGCTATCCCCTCTGTTGCCCCAGCCTGCTGCCGGGCGTTAGGGGGCAGCCTATGCCAGACGCGGTGCCCGACCAAGAAAAAGGGCGGACCTTTCGGCCCGCCCCTATTCGTTTCGACTGGCTTGCCCCTGCGGGAAGCAGCCCGGAAGCCTCCCCTAGTTGGCGTAGGCTTCGTTGCCGACAAAGCCCATCTTGGTAATGCCGGCCTGCTGGGCGGCAGCCATGACCTTGTCGACGATCTCGTATTTCGCCAGGCCTTCGGGGTGCAACCGCAGCTCAGGCTGGGTCGGCATTTCGGCCGCCTGCCTGAGATAGCCACGCAGTTGCGGCAGCGTGACTTCCTGCTTGTTGAAATAGATGTTCGACAGGAAATCGATATCGACCTGGTTGAAGATCGGATCGACCTGCACCTGGTTGGGTGGTGCCGGCGGCGGCAAATCGAGCTTCACCGCGTGCGTCTGCACGGGGATGGTAATGATGAACATGATTAGCAACACCAGCATGACGTCGATCAGAGGTGTGGTATTCATGTCCGGGATAGGCTCGCCTTCGGCGCTGCTGCCCATCGAAACTGCCATTGTCTGCTACTCCCGAAATCCGGCGTGCCGGGTCTCACTAAAAGGGCCGGGCGGCGAACCGCCCGGCACGATCAACGCGTTACCGAACCTTCGACGGGTTGCGAGATGAACCCGATCTTCAGGAAACCGGCGCGCTGCATGGTAAAGATCACCCCGCCGACGCAGCGATATTCCATATCCTTGTCACCGCGGATATGGACCTCGGGCAGCTCGATCTTGCCGCCCTTGGCTTCCTGTTTCTTGATTTCGGCCTTCAGCGCCGCGACACCGCGATCGAGAAGCTCCTGCTTCGATTCGATCTTGGTCTGGCCCCAATAGGTGTCACAATTGGTATCAACCGAAAGCAGCACGTTCTCGGGCTTGGTCGTCGTCGGCAGATTGGTCACCGTTGGCAAGGTCAACGGGACGGTCTGGATGACGACCGGGACGGTGATGAGGAAGATGATGAGCAGAACCAACATGACGTCCACGAGAGGCGTCGTGTTGATTTCCGTCATCGGGCCTTCTTCGCCATCTTCGCCCGGCGATCCGATGTTCATTGACATAGGTTAGGGCCTTTTCCTGGCCGACCGCTCAGCGAGCGGCCGGGGCAGTCGCAGGCTTGGCGACCATAGGTGCTGAGATGCGCGAACCGGAGACGAGCGCGCCATGCACATCGGCCGAGAAGTTGTTGATCTTCTCGCTGACGTCCTTGTTGCGACGGATCAGCCAGTTGTAGCCAAGCACCGCCGGAACGGCGACAGCGAGACCGAGCGCGGTCATGATCAAGGCTTCACCGACGGGGCCTGCGACCTTGTCGATCGAAGCCTGGCCAGCAAGGCCGATGTTGATGAGCGCGCGGTAGATACCGACAACGGTACCGAACAGACCGATGAACGGCGAGGTCGAACCGACCGAAGCGAGGAAGGCGAGGCCGCCCTGCAGCTTTGACGTCACGCCGGAAGCCGAACGGTTGAGCGCCATCGTCACCCATTCGTGCTGGTCGATCTTGTCGGTCAGGCGACCTTCATGGTGATCGGCGGCGCGCAGGCCATCATCGACGATCTGGCGGAACGGCGAGTTCTTGTCGAGCTTGGCAGCGCCGGCCTTCAGATCGGGCGCGGCCCAGAACTTCTTCTCCAGGTCCTTGGACTCGGTGAGCACCTTACGCTGATCGATGTACTTGGTGATGATGATGTACCAGGACACCAGCGACATGAACACAAGGATGCCGAACACCGACTGGGCAATGATGCCGCCCTGCTGGAGCGCGGCCATCAGGCCATACGGGTTTTCGACTGCAACGGTTTCCATCGTATCTTCCCTCGATTTTTCGTTCTGATCGGTTTCAGACGGGTTGTTTCAACGTTTATGCTCGTAGTTCGGATCCGACTTTGACCGGTCGGCCCGGGTAATTTGCAGGCCGGGACGGGGCGACCTCACCCCGCCACAGCTGCTTATCGTGCGTCGCGGAGCTGCCAGCGGACTGGCTGCACCTTGGTTTCAGGCACCGGTTGGCCATCCCGGGTAGCCGGGTTGAACCGGAAACGCCGTTCAATGATCTTGCAGGTCGCGTCATCGAGCCGCGGCGAACCGCTCGATTGCGTGACGCTGCAATTGGTGACCTTGCCATCGACACCGACGACATAGGTAACGCGGGTGACGCCCTGTTCTTCGGCGCGCCGCGATGCATCGGGGTAGTCATCTTCGCTGATGCTGTTACCGCGACCCTTTGGCGTTGCCGGTGACGGCGGTGCCAGCTTGGGGGCCGGCGCAGGCGGGGCCGGCGGCGTGAACACCGGCGGGGCAACCTGCCGGACGGTCGGCTGCACGGTGATGGTCGGCGGCGAATCCTGGGTGATCGACACCTCCGGTGGCGGCACGAACGGCGGGATCTCGATATCCTTGGGCGGCGGCGGCTCTTCCGGCGGCGGTGCCTCTTCCTTCACGTTAACTGTCTCCAGCGGCGCCACGATAGCCTTGACGGCTTTCAGGGCGAGGCCGGTGATGAAAGCATAACCGAGAAACACGTGCAGCAGGGCAACGAGGCCCAGTGCAACCATCCGGTTCTTGCTCATCCCCTGATCAGCGTAAGCCATGGGCGCTGCGGAACTCCCTTAATCAAAAAAAATTTCCAGAGCGCCGCGGGCAATCGCTCACACGGCCCTTCGACGCTCCCTCTCCATCGATTGCTTTAGCCTCATCGCGGGCAGCGCCGCAACCGCTTTGTGCGGCAGCAAGAAACAGACGCTGCCGAAGCAGTGTAATCTTTTGTTTCAAGTCGCGCTCAATATACGTAGCAAGGCTGCGGAAAACCTGCATCGTTCGGCCATTTTCAACCCGGTTGCGACGGCTGCTCGCAAGGCGTAAACCGTGGCGCATGTCTTTTCCCAAACACTTGCGCCGGCTCCTTGCCATTTTGCTGGCGCTGGGTTCGATGCCCGCCGCCGCCGCCCCTTTGTCCTATGCCGATCTGGCCGATCTGACGCTCGCCGCGCCGGTGATCGTGCGTGCCACAATCACCCGCACCCAGCGAATCGGTGAAAAGGATGCGCCCGGGCTGCCACCAGGCAAGGCCAGGCTGTTGGTAACGGCGGCGGTGGATGCGGCACTGGTTGCGCCGGGCACCGTGCCGGCGACGCTTTTGTGGCTCTGGGACACACCGCTCGATGCGCGGGGCAAACCGCCCAAGCCGAAGAACGTGCCCGTGCTGGCCTGGCTGGCGGTGCCCGATGCGCAGGGCCAAACGCGGCTAGTCGGCGGCGCCGGGCAACAGCCCTGGGATGCCGATGTCGAGGCGAAGGTCCGCATGATCGCAACAGACGCGCGCTCGGGCAGCGTCGCCAGCTTTACCGGCGTTACCAACGGCTTTCACGTCGATGGCACGGTCAGGGGTGAGAGCGAGAGCCAGTTCTTCCTGAAAACTGTCGATGGCAACAGCGTCACCATGGTGGTTACCGCCCGCCCCGGCGAATCGCCGCGCGTCGCCATTGCGCGCGGCGATGTGATCGACGAATCGGCGACGTCAGTACGGCCGGGGACTTTCCTGCAGTATCGGTTGGCGTGCTTCCTGCCCAAAACGCTCCCGCCCTCGGCGGGTGATGGGAGCCCGGCACTGGCTGCGGATTGGCGCGCCGCGCTGGCGGCTATCGGGCCGTGCGGGCGGACGCTTTGACCGTTATTGGCTGACGCGGGCTTAAAAGCTCGACAGTTCTACGCCGACAGCGGCGCAATCCGGGTAGATGTCGGGCTTGCGCGTCGACACCCGAATCGCCGTTACACCATGCCGGGCCGCAACCATGTCATAGATCGAATGCGCGACGGTTTCCTGCAGGTTGAACCGGCGGCCAGCGACAAGGCCGAGCACGGCGGTGCGCAGCACGTCATAATCCCAGGCCTGTGCAACGGTATCACAGCGCGGGAAGGCGGTTTCGGCCAGCCAGACCTCGATATTGATGCGCAGGCGTTGCGGGGTGCCGATCTCGAAATCGTGGAAGCCGATATCGACCGCGACATCGAAATCCTCAAGCATGATCTTGCGCTTCGCCGGGGCCAGGGCCGCCGGCACCAGTCCGTCGAGCCGGGGGTTTGCAGTCAGTTCGTCGATCATTTGTCCACCATGAAAGCCACATCGCGCGGCAGGCCCAAAAGCCGCTGCCCGCCATCAAGCGTGATCGTCTGGGCGTTGAACGTCGGCGTTGCAATGATGAAGCGCAACGCGGCGACAATCTCTTCGACGGCGACGCCGCGCTGCAACGGGTTAAGGCCGTGCACGGCTTCGAAATTTTCGCGGGTTTGCGGCCCGCTGACCAGCGTGACGGCAGGCGCGATGCCGGCGCAACGCAGGCGCGGCGCAAAGCTGCGCGCCGTCAGCTCGGTTAGGCCGGCGAGGCCGATCTTGCTGAGGGTGTAGGTCAAATAGTCCGGGTTGAGCGATTCGAGCTTGGCATCGAGCAAATTGACGACCAGCGCCGGTGCCGCCAGGTTGTCGGGCAGCGCGGCGGCGAAGGCGCGGGTGAGCAAGGCCGGCGCGCGCAGGTTGATGGCCATGTGAAGGTCGAAATCGGCGGTGGTGAAATCCTGCAGCCGGTCATAGGCAAAGCGCGAGGCCGAATTGACCAGCAGGCCGAGCGGCGGCAGGCCGGCGGCGGCGGCGATGATGGTCGCGGGCGCGGCTGGGTCGGCAAGGTCGGCGGCGACGACACGGGCGTTGCCGATTTCAGCGGCAAGCGCTTCGGCTTCATCGACCGAGCGATTGCAATGGACGACCACGTGCCAGCCATCGGTGTCCAGCGCGCGGACCAGCGCTGCGCCGATGCGTTTGGCACCACCGGTGACGATGGCGGTCTGGTTGCGAACTTTCGTCATGCCGCGCGGGCGTTACAGGGCCGCACACGCCACCGCAAGCGCGCCGAAGCGCGCAGGCAGGCCTACGCCCCGGTTGCAAACGCTGCCCGATTGCCCTTAGCCGGCGCCCCGCCTACATCGCCAGCATGGCCGAAACGCCCCCGACTCCCCTGCCCGACCGCTTTGCCGAGGATGGCGCGACCTTTGCCGTGCAGGGCAAGGACACGCCCGATATCGAGCGCGGCGTCGCCGCCATTCGCAACGTGCTGCGCACACTGCCAGCGCGGCCCGGCGTCTATCGCATGACCGATGCCGGCGGCGATGTGCTGTATATCGGCAAGGCGCGGGCGCTGAAGAGCCGGGTCAC
Organism: Sphingomonadales bacterium; assembly: GCA_038208825.1. Taxonomy (GTDB): domain Bacteria; phylum Pseudomonadota; class Alphaproteobacteria; order Sphingomonadales; family Sphingomonadaceae; genus Sandarakinorhabdus. The sequence goes on from JBBQYI010000009.1 coordinate 47,296, forward strand.
CAATTATACGCAGGTCAGCCGGCTGTCGCGGCGGTTGCAACGCATGGTTGCGCAAACCCGCGACATGACCATCGTGACGACCAACAGCGAGGCCGAGGCGTTGCTGCTGGAGGCGCAGCTGATCAAGCGATACCGCCCGCCGTACAATGTGCTGTTGCGCGACGACAAAAGCTTTCCCTTCATCTTCCTGCGCGAAAATCATGATTTTCCGCGTATTTCCAAGCATCGCGGCGCCCGGGTCGGCAAGGGCAGCTATTATGGGCCGTTCGCCAGTGCCGGGGCGGTGAACACGACGCTCAATGCGTTGCAGAAGGTGTTTCTGCTGCGGTCCTGCACCGACAGCTTCTTCAACAATCGCACGCGGCCCTGCCTGTTGCACCAGATCAAGCGTTGTTCAGCGCCGTGCGTCGGGCGGATCGAGGATGCCGCCTATGCCGAGCTGGTCGCCGATGCGAAGTCATTCCTGTCGGGCCGAACGCAGGAGGCGCAGAAGAAGCTGGGCGTGGCCATGCAGGCGGCGGCCGAGGCCATGGATTTCGAGCTGGCTGCCGTGTTGCGCGACCGCCTGAAGGCGCTGACCTTCATCCAGGGCAGCCAGGCGATCAATGCGGAGGGCAGCGCCAGCGATGCCGATATCGTCGCGCTGGCGGCGGGCGGTGGCGCCATGTGCCTGCAGGTGTTCTTCATCCGCGGCGGCCAGAATTGGGGGCATCGGGCGTTTTTCCCGGCGCATACCGAGGGGGTTTCGGAGGATGAGGTGCTGGCGAGCTTCCTCGCCCAGCTTTACGAGGAACTGCCGCCGCCGCGCGAATTGCTGCTCGACCGGGTACTGCCGGAGGCGGCGCTGCTGGCCGACGCGCTGTCGGAAAAGGCCGGGCACCGGGTCGGGGTGCGGGCGCCGCAGCGCGGGGCCAATCGCAAGCTGATCGAACAGGCGGCGCGCAATGCCCGCGAGGCGCTGGACCGGCGGCAGGCCGAATCGACGACACAGGGCAAGCTGCTGATCGAATTGGCCGATCTGTTCGAGCTGGATGGCCCGCCGCGCCGCATCGAGATTTACGATAACAGCCATATCATGGGCACCAACGCGCTGGGCGCCATGGTCGTCGCCGGGCCTGAGGGCTTTGTGAAGAACCAGTATCGCAAGTTCAACATGACCGACAAAAGCATCACGCCGGGCGACGATTTCGCGATGATGAAGGCGATGCTGTCGCGGCGCTTTGCCCGGCTGGAAAAGGAAGACCCCGACCGCGAGGCCGGGGACTGGCCCGATCTGGTTCTGATCGATGGTGGCCGCGGGCAGTTGTCGGCGGTGAACAGCGCGCTGGCTGAACTGGGCGTCGATAATGTCGCCATTGTGGGGGTGTCGAAGGGCTTTGACCGCGACGCCGGGCGGGAGACGTTTCATCTGCCGTCGGGCCGCGAACTGCACATGCCACCGAACGCGCCGTTGCTGTTCTTCCTGCAGCGGCTGCGCGACGAGGCGCACCGTTTTGCCATCGGCGCGCACCGGGCGAAACGGTCGAAATCCATCGCCGCCAACCCGCTCGACGATGTGCCGGGCATCGGCCCGGCGCGGAAGAAGGCGCTGCTGATGCATTTCGGCACGTCGCGGGCGGTGCGGGGGGCGACGCTGGAGGATCTGGAGAAGGCGCCGGGGATTTCGAAAGCCATGGCGGAAGCGATTCACGGGCATTTTCACGCGCGGGGCTGAGCTGCCAGGTCCAGCAAAGCGGCCAGTCCGCAAGCGCCCATTTGCGGACGTTCGCGAACGATGTATTCTCGCGCCATGAGCGGACACGATAACCGAGAGCGGACAATTTTCGGATGGAGCGCCGCATGTGCGATAGCGGCGGTTTGCGCTGTCTTTATGGCGTCCATGTCTAACGCTAATTTGCTCAAGTCAATTATTGATACTGGCGTTCTTTTTCCCATCATGGGTGCAGTTCTCTTCGTCAGGATCGCAATCGGGTTGGCGGTTTTCTTAAGCTCAGAGCGCCCCCCCGAGACCCGATCATTCCGCGCGGCATTCTTACGAGATAAGTGGCTTAGCGATCGGTTGAAACTAAGTCAGCCGCGCTCGGTGCTTGTGTTTGGTGCCAGCCTCGTGTTTTTGAAACTCGCCATGTTGGTCGCACTGGTCGTGGCGGCGCTGTGCGTCTTCTTAGGCGTAATGTCGCTTGGGCAAGGGGTAAGCGTGTTCGTCGTCAGCACTCTCCTATGGATAATTTATCAAGCAATCGGGGGAAGCGTTCTGCTGCTCAGGCAGATGAATAGACTGCACGCGGATCGGCAAGCTTGAACGGCAGCTTTCCACCAAAATCGGTCATTCCCGATCAACGGTTCGAGCCGGATAATCAGCTGTAGTTGAAGCTGATGCTGATCCGTTCGGACTTGGCGGTGCCGGCGGGGACTTCGTGGCGGAGCCAGCTTTCCCAGAGGAAGACCGTGCCGGCCGCTGGTTCGGCATAGACGAAGGTGCGGGCGGATTCGGGGGCGGCATCCGTCCGCGACGGGGCCGCCATCATCAGCGGCAGGCGGGGGTCTTCCAGCTTCAACGGCCCGGAACCGGGCGGGACGGCGACATAGAAGGTGCCCGACACGATGCTGTGCGGGTGGACATGGCCGGTGTGGCCGCCGCCGGGTTTCAGGACATTGGCCCACAGGCTGTCGAGCTTCAATTTCCGGCCGCCGATATCGAGGTGCGCTGCCTCGACAAAAGCCCGCACATGCCTGTCGAGCAGCCGCTTCAGATCGGCAAAGGCCGGATCACGCTGCGGCAGGTCGGTGAGCGAGGCGTAGCTGGTGTAGCCGGCATAGCCATTGGCCTTGGCCCAGGCGCGGCCGGCGCGATCGTCTGCGGCGAGTTGCCGGCAGCTGTGATCGAGATCGGCGAGCAGTGCCGCATCGGCGATGACGGCATCATAGAAGCAGGTGGCAAAGAGGGTGCGAGCGGCCATTTGCCCCAAAACCACGCCACCGGGGCGGTGGCAAGGGGCGCAAGGGTGACGCCGCGGGCGGGCCGGGCTATCATGCGGCCAAACCACGAGCTTGAGCGAAACAGGGAACGACGATGTCGATCAGCTTTTACACGGCGGCGACGCCCAATTGCTACAAGGTGTCGGTGGCGCTGGAGGAGATGGCGCTGCCCTATGATGTCGTGAAGATCGACATCCTGGCCGGCGAGCAGAAGCGGCCGGGATTTCTGGCGCTGTCGCCGAATGGCCGGGTGCCGGCGCTGGTCGATGATGGCTTCCCCATCTTTGAATCAGGCGCCATCCTGCTGTATCTGGCGGAAAAGACCGGCATGTTGATGCCGACCGACGCCCATGGCCGCAGCCTGGTTATCCAATGGCTGATGTTCCAGATGGGCGGGGTTGGCCCGATGATGGGCCAGGCCAATGTGTTTTATCGCTATTTCCCCGAAAAGGTGCCGGCCGCTATCGCGCGTTATCAGGGCGAGGTGCGGCGGCTGTTCGAGGTGATGGACCGGCAACTGGCACGCCACGAATTCCTGGCGGGGAAATACAGCATCGCCGACATCGCCAACTGGACATGGATACGCACCGCCGCCTGGTCGGGGGTTGAAACCGCCGATCTGTCGAATCTGGAACGCTGGTCCGCCAGCATCGCCGCGCGCCCGGCGGCACAACGCGGCGTTGCGGTTCCCGAAGCCGTGATGCCGCGCATCGACAGCGCGGAGGAAGCGCGCACATTCGCCGATCGCGCCCGCCAGTTGCTTGAGTTGGGCCGCCGCGAGGCCTGAGGCCGCGGCTGTCGCCGCTCCGGCCCGGCGCGTCCGGCATTGCACACCGGCTGGCGCGGCAAGGCTGCGCTGCCCCGCCAAATGATGAAGGAAGGGATTGCATGGACGAGACTTCAGGCCACGTCGAACCGTCGGAAGATGATCTGGTGGATTCGGAACCGTCCGAAGCGTTGAGCCGGGTTGAATCGCGTGAGGTGGCCAAGCGCAAGGCGGGATCGGCCCGCGTCGTCCATGAGGTTATCCGCCTGCAGGGCGATGAGGAGCTGGATCGTCCGGTGCTGTCGCTGGGCCTGTCGGGGCTGGCCGCCGGCGCAGGCATAACCGCATCGGTGTTTGCGCAGGCGGCCATCGCCATGCGGCTGGGCCATGCGCCCTGGGCCGAGCTGGTTGCCGGCTTTGGCTATTCGATCGGCTTTGTCATCGTCGTGCTTGGCCGGCTGCAATTGTTTACCGAAACGACCATCACGGCGGTGCTGCCTGTCATCAACAACCCGACTTTGCACAATCTAAACCGCCTGCTGCGGCTTTGGGCGATCGTGCTGGTCGCCAATCTGGCCGGCACTTTCATCGTGGCCGCGGCGATTGCCGGGGGCGGCATCGTGGCGCCCGATCTGCGGGCGGAGATCGGTCAGCTGGCGGCGCATCTGCTCGCAGAACCGCCGTTGACGGTACTGTTGCACGGCATTCCGGCGGGGTTTCTGGTTGCGTCCATCGCCTGGCTTTTGCCGACGGCGCGTGGCAGCGAGCTGTCGGTGGTGGTCATCATCACATGGCTGATCGCGGTCGGCGGCTTTACCCATGTCATCGCCAGTTCGACCGAAATCTGGGTGGCGCTGGTGATGGGTGACATCGGCATCGGGACAGCGCTGGGCGGCTTCATCGTGCCGGCGCTGGTCGGCAATATCCTGGGTGGCACCGGCCTGTTCGCGCTGCTCGCCCATGGCCAGGTGACGGCGGAGCTTTAGGGTCCCGCCCTCACGTGTCCGGAGTCGCGGTATTCCGGCTCCAACTGCACGCCAAGGCTGTTCAGCGCCATGCTGACCATCGTGTATTGGCCGATGGTGAAAACCAGGTCGATCAGCTGGGTCTGGTCGTATCGTGTTGCCATTAGCGCCCAGGTCGCGTTGGATATGAAGTGATCGCCGACCAGTTCATCGACGGCGCGCAGCAGCACATCGTCAGCAGCGTTGCTGCCCGCCGTCGGGCCGGTTCGGGCCAGTTCGACATCGGCCATGGTCATGCCGGCATGGTCGATGGCGATGGCGACATGGTGGTGCCATTCATAGGTGGCGCGGGCCAGCCAGCCGACGCGCAGGATGGCGAGTTCGCGATCCCGCGGGCTGAGCGAGGAGCGGAACAGGATCTGGTTGCCCCAGACGCCGAACTTGCCGGCCAGCTGGGGGTGGTTGGCCAGCGTCTTGAAGATGTTGAAGACCGGCGCGGCTTCATCGCCCATCTCGGTCGGGCGATCCGCCAGCATCTGTTTCGACAACGCCGGATCCCAGTCTTCCACCGGCAGCGGCGGGATACGCGGCGTGTCGATGCGGTGCGGTATGTCCATGGCAAAGCTCCTTGGCAGCGAGGCTGCGTCCCCGCGCCGTGGCGGGCAAGCGGTTTAGGCGTGCGCCCGCTCAGATTCCGTGGAAGCGGGCGAAATCGGGCAGCGGTGCCCGCGCCGGGCGCGCCGCATTGGCCGGATCGGCTTCATCCTTGTAGCCAATCGCCATGCCGGTGAAGAGCATCCGGTCATCGGGGATGCCGACGAAGTTGCGGATGGTTTCCGGATAGATGGCCCAGCATTCCTGCGGGCAGGAATCGAGGCCCTCCTCGCGCAGCAGCAGCATCAGCGATTGCAGGTACATGCCAAGATCGCTCCATTGCGGCGGACCCATCGTCCTCGCCACCGAACAGAACAGAGCCACCGGGGCGCCGAAGAATTGAAAGTTGCGGGCGAACCACATCTGCCGCGCCGTCTTGTCATCCCGCGGGATGCCGAGCGCGCGGTACAGTTCCTCCCCCACGGCAAAGCGGTAGTCCTTGTAGGGGGACGGCAATTCCTTGGGATATATGTCATATTCGGTCGGTTCGCCCTTGGGCGCTTCCATCAGGCGGCGGCGCATGATCGCCTTCAGTTCGGCCAGCGGTTCGCCTGCCACCACGTCGATATGCCAGGGCTGGACATTGCCGCCCGACGGCGCGCGGGCGGCACGCTCCACCACGCGGCGGATGACATCGGCGTCCACAGGCTTGTCCAGGAACCCCCGGACGGAGCGGCGAGTCTCGATGGCGTCGCTGACCTTCATGCGCATATCCCCAAAAAGTGAACTTTCATCCGGACGCAGGATTGCCTAGGGATGGTGCGTGTTGTCCAGCCTCCCCAATCTGCTCACGCTCAGCCGCATCTTTGCGGTGCCGCTGCTGGTTGCCCTGATGTGGGGGCCGGGCACGTGGCAATGGCTGACGGCGTTCATCCTTTATACCATTGCCGGCGTGACCGACTATCTGGACGGTTATCTGGCGCGGGCGCAGGGCACGGTGTCAAAGGTCGGCATCTTCCTTGATCCGATCGCCGACAAGATCATGGTCGCCGCTGTCATCGTCATGCTGGTGCATTCGGGACTCGTGCATGGCTTTGCCGTCATCGCCGCGCTGATCATCCTGTTGCGTGAGATCATCGTATCGGGCCTGCGCGAATATCTGGCGAGCCTGCAGGTGTCGCTGCCGGTATCGGCGCTGGCGAAGTGGAAGACCGCGGTGCAGATGATCGCTCTGGGCGCGCTGGTTCTGGCTGGCGCCGCGCCGCGCCTGATGCCGTGGCTGCCGGCCGAACAGATCGGGCTTGGCTGCCTGTGGATCGCCGCCGGGCTGACGCTGATCACCGGCTATGACTATCTGCGCGTCGGCCTGAAGCATATGGCCTGAGCTGCATGGTCGACCTGCTGTATTTCGCCTGGGTGCGGGAGCGGATCGGCAGCGGTGCCGAACGATTGGCGTTGCCCGACGGGCTGGCGAGCGTGGCGGACCTGCTCGACTGGCTGGCGACCCTGTCCCCCGGCCATGCCGCGGCGCTGGCCGACCGTGGAGCGATCCGGGTTGCCATCGACGAAGCCTTTGTTGCCGCCGATGCACCGATCGGCACCCCGCGTGAGATCGCCATCTTCCCGCCGGTGACCGGTGGATGATCGCCACCGCCACCCAGGCTGAGCCGTTCGACACCGGGGCGATTGCCGCCGCGCTGACGGCCGGGCGGCACGATGTCGGCGCGGTGGTGACCTTCACCGGCCATGTCCGCGCCGATGACGGCCTGACGGCGCTGGTGCTGGAGCATTATCCGGCGATGACCGACCGGCAGATGGCCGGGATTGCTGCGGAGGCCTGGGCGCGCTGGCCGTTGCTGGGTGGCACCATAATCCACCGTTACGGGCGATTGTTGCCGGGGGAAGCCATCGTGGTGGTCGCCATTGCCAGCGCGCATCGCGGCGCGGCGTTCGAGGCGGCCGAGTTCCTGATGGACTGGTTGAAAACCCGGGCGCCGTTCTGGAAGCGCGAGGAGCATGGTAACGCCAGTCGATGGGTGGCGGCAAAGGCCAGCGATGACGAGGCGGCCAGCCGGTGGGAAAAGCCGTAACGGTCAAGACAGTGGCGGCAGCGGCGCCGGCCTGCTAGAGGCCCGTTGCGGTCAGAGGATTGGACGGTCGCCGCCATGCGAATGGGGGAGGAAAGTCCGGGCTCCACGGAACGCGGTGCCGGGTAACGCCCGGCGGGGGTGACCCCAGGGAAAGTGCCACAGAGAGCAGACCGCCGATGGGTTCCTGCGCAAGCGGGAAAGACAGGCAAGGGTGAAAGGGTGCGGCAAGAGCGCACCGCGCGACGGGT
>JBBQYI010000010.1:0-52511 GCA_038208825.1 Sphingomonadales bacterium
CATAGAGTTTGGAGCCGCCATCATAGGTCAGCGCGACGCAATCATGCGGGCGCCGGGCGATTTCGATGGCGACCAGCCCTTCGTAGCGGCCGATGCCATGTTCGCGGTGGACCAGCAGGTCGCCCGGCGTCAGCATCGCCAGTTCGGCCATGAAGGCATCGGCCTTGCGGGCGCTGCGCTTCCTTCGGATCAACCGGTCGCCGAGCATGTCCTGTTCGGTCAGCACACACAGCGCGGATTTGGGCTCGATGCGGGTAAAGCCATGTTCCAGCGGCACGACTGTCAGCGCGACATCGCCCTTGGCCGTGACGCCCAACGCCTGTTGCCAGCTATCGGCAGTCACCAGTCCGGTGATGCCTTCATCGGACAACAGCCCCATCAGCCGTTCGCGGGCGCCGTTGGAATAGCTGGCGAGCACCAGCCGGTCCCCGGCCTTGCGGCGTTCGTCGATATGCGCCTTGATCGCGGCATAGACCGGGGCTCCCCCGGCAGCCTGGGCGATGCGTTCTGGGGCGAAATCGCGGGGTGGCTCGGCGTCGCAATCGATGGTGGCGAGCGTGCCATCGGGGACGGCAAACGGGCTGGCGAGGTGGACGGCGTGGGCCTTGAGCAGCGAGGCCCATTCGTCGGCGCCAAGATACAGCGCGTGAGGTGGGAGCGGGCGGTAACTGCCCTTTTTGCCGGACAGCGCCGCCGTTCGGTTGTCGTGGTAATCGCTGATGGCGGCGAATCGATCCTCGGCGGCCTTTTCGGCGCCGGCTTCGCGCACGATCACGGCGCCGTGGCCGATATAGTCGAACAATGTTGTCAGTTCGGGTTCGAACAGCGGCAGCCAATGTTCCATGCCGGCCAGCCGGCGGCCATCGCTGACGGCTTCGTACAGCGGATCGCCGGTGGCGGTGGCGCCGAAACGATCGAGATAGCCGGCGCGGAAGCTCTTGATGCGCGCTTCATCGAGCAGCACTTCGCTGACCGGCAGCAGGGTGAAGCCTTCGGCGGCGCCCAATGTGCGCTGGGTGGCGGGATCGAACTTGCGCAGGGTTTCGACTTCATCGCCGAAGAAATCCAGCCGCAGCGCGTGCGCCGATCCGGCGGGCATCAGATCGAGCAGCGAGCCGCGCACCGCATATTCGCCGGCCTCCACCACCGTATCGGTGCGGACATAGCCGTTGGCGGCGAGCTTTTTGGCCAACGCGTCGCGGTCGATTCGGCTGCCGGGCTTGATGGTCGCCGTCAGCGCGGAAATGCGCGCCGGGGGCAGGGTGCGCTGCGTCATGGCGTTGATGGTGGTGATGATCAACTGCGCGGCCTTGGGCTTTTCACCCAGCGCCGCCAGCGCCGCGAGCCGTTCGGCAGCAACGCGCAGGCCGGGGGAGGCGCGATCATAGGGCAGGCAATCCCATGCCGGCAGGGTGATGACCTCGATTTCGGGCGCGAAATAACCGGTGGCGTCGGCCATGCCGCGCGCAGATGCATCATCGGCAGCGATGAACACGGCGCGGCTTGTCGCGGCGCGCGCGGCATCGGCCATCAGCCAGGGCAGGAAACCCGAAGCGCAGCGCGCCAGTGTCAGAGACGAGGTGGCGGCGGCGAAGCGGCGAAGGTCAATCACGCGGCGCGCCGCCTCTGCCGGCAGGCGCGAAGGCGTCGTAGCTGCGTGTGGGAGGGCCGACTCGCGCGTCGGCGCGGTGGTCCGGGGTAGTGCCCGGTTGACCGGAAAGAAGGCGCTCAGCCGGGCCGCGCCAGGTGGCGCGTCTCTCGCCTCTCCCGCAGGCAGGAGAAGGGGCAGGTTCAGCGCATTGCGACGGCGACATAATCAAGCTTTTTCAACGCATCCAGCATGAGGCCGTGAAAGGCCGGGGGGGCTTCGATGGTGCCGAATGCCCAGCCCATCACATCGACATCCTGTTCATCCAGCAGGGCTTCGAACCAGCGTAGTTCGGCGTCGTTCCAGCCGGCAGCATAGCGATCGGCAAAGCCGCCGATCATCAGGTCCGCCTCTTTGGTGCCCCGGTGCCAGGCGCGGAAGCGTAGCCGGCGCAGGCGGTGGTCAAGGCTGATTTCCGGATCGTTGGCGGCATCCATGGCGATTTCCCTGGCGTTCCGTTGGGGGCGATAAACAGCGATAGCCGCCCGCCCGCCCGAAAGCGGCCGCGCGGCGTGTGTGTGGATGCGATAGACGCGCCGGCCCGGTTGCTCAAGCTTTGGCTGTGGCGCGAGCTTTCGAGCGGCCGGGCCATTTGGACGCAGGCGAAAATCTGTTACCCGGTGTCACACCATGCGGCCCGCCATTCTCAACCCGCTGTTCACCGAAACCGCCGCCCTGAAGGGTGTTGGCGCGGCCGTGATGCGGCAATTGACCCGGCTGAAGCTGACCCGCGCCATCGACCTGCTGTTCCATCTGCCGGTGATGGCTATCGAACGGGTGGCGGTCGATCATATCGATGAAACGCTGGTCGGCCGGCCGATCATCGTTGTGCTGACTATCGTGGGGTATGATTCGGGGGGGCCGCGCAGTCCGCTCAGGGTCCGCGCTGTCGATGGCGGCGGGCAATGGGTCGATCTGGTGTTTTTCGGCCAGGCCGGGGCGTTTGCGCGCAGCAAGCTGCCGTTGCAACAGCAGCGCCGCATCACCGGCAAGCTGGATCGATATGGCCAGACACTACAGATTTCGCACCCGGACATCGCCATGCCAGGGGAGGCGATGGGGCCGATGCTGCGTGAGCCGGTCTATCCATTGACCGAAGGCATCACCAACAAGCGCATGGCGCAGATTGTCGAACAGGCCATCGAGCGCGCGCCAGAATTGCCCGAATGGATCGAGCCCAGCGTCATCGAGCGGCACGGCTGGCAGGCGTGGCGGCCCGCCTTGCTGGCGGCGCATATGCTGAACGGGGAGGGCAAGGCCAAGGACCGGCTGGCCTATGACGAACTGCTCGCCAACCAGCTGGCGCTGCTGTTGGTGCGGCGCGACACGCGGGCGCGCAAGGGGCGGGCGCTGGCCGGCGACGGTCGGTTGACCGGGCCGTTGATCGAGCGGCTGCCGTTTCGGATGACCGCGGCGCAGGCGCGGGTGCTGGGGGAGATTGCCGGCGACATGGCGCAGGCATCGCCGATGCTGCGGCTGCTGCAGGGCGATGTCGGTTCGGGCAAGACTTTGGTCGCACTGGTATCGATGCTGGCGGCGGTGGAGGCCGGCGCGCAGGCGGCATTGCTGGCGCCGACCGAGATATTGGCGCGGCAGCATTTTGCGACGCTGACGAAGCTGGTCGGCGATTTGCCGGTGCGCATCGCGATTTTGACCGGGCGGGACAAGGCCAAGGTGCGGGTCGATTTGCTCGATGACCTGGCGATGGGACGGATCGACATCCTGATCGGCACCCATGCGATTTTCCAGGATAGCGTTGAATATCACGACCTCGGGCTGGTCGTTGTCGATGAACAGCATCGGTTTGGCGTGGCCCAGCGGCTGTTGCTGGCCAGCAAGGCCAAGGCGCCGCCGCATTTGCTGGCGATGACAGCGACGCCGATCCCGCGCAGCCTGCAATTGACCGCCTATGGCGAAATGGACGGATCGCGCATCGATGAACTGCCGCCGGGGCGCAGCCCCATCGAAACGCGCGTGACGGCGGTGGAGCGCATGGACGAAGTGATCGAGGCGCTGGGCCGGCATCTGGCGGGCGGTGGCCAGGCGTATTGGGTGTGCCCGTTGGTGGAGGGCAGCGAGACCGGCGACGAGGCGGCGGCGGAATTGCGGGCGACGATGCTGAAGGCGCGGTTCGGCGGCAATGTGGGGCTGGTGCATGGCCGCATGAAGCCGACCGAAAAGGACGCGGTGATGGCGGATTTTTCGGGCGGCACGCTCGGGCTTCTGGTTGCGACGACGGTAATCGAGGTGGGGGTTGATGTGCCCAACGCGACGCTGATGATCATCGAGGCAGCGGAGCGCTTCGGGCTGGCGCAATTGCACCAACTGCGTGGGCGGGTGGGGCGCGGGCCGGGACGGTCGGTGTGCCTGTTGCTGCGCGGGACCGAGCTGTCGGAAACCGCCAAGGCGCGGCTGAAGCTGATGCGTGAGACTAATGACGGCTTTCGCATCGCCGAGGAGGATCTGCGGTTGCGCGGCGCCGGCGAGATTTTGGGCGTGCGGCAATCGGGGGAGGCGGTGTTTCGGGTGGCAGACCCGGAGCGCACGGCGAAGTTCGTTGGCATGGCGCGGGACGATGCGCGGCTGTTGCTGGACCGGGATGGCGGGCTGGAGGGGCCGCGTGGGCAGGCGGCGCGGGCGCTATTGTATTTGTTCGAGCGCGATGCCGGGGTGGCGTTGCTGCGGTCCGGATGACGAGCGGCGGATTGCGCATTATGGAAGCGGTATGTTGAGGCTCTGGCACAGGATTTCGATTGTGGTGGCGATGTTGCTTGCCGTCGCGCCGGTGGTGGCGGCGGTACCGGTTGAGGCGCTCGATGCCGGGCTTTCGGCCTATGCGGCGCGGGATTTTGGGCAAGCGCGCAGCCTGTTGCGGCCGATTGCTGATACGGGTTCGGCGATTGCAGAAACATTGATGGGGGTGATGGCGGCCAAGGGCGAGGGCGGGCCAGCGGATGCAGCGACGGCGGCGGCATGGTGGCTGCGCGCTGCCAACCGCGGTTATGGCCCGGCGCAACTGGCGCTGGCCAAGGCGCTGGCGAGCGGGCGTGGGGTTTCGCGCGACCTGGGGGCGGCGTGGGTGTGGGCTCGGTTGGCGGCGAGCGCCGGGAATGGGTCGGCGGCGGAGGCTTTGGCGCTGGCGGAGCGGTTGGGGGCAGGGTTCGGGGCGGAGCGGTTGGCGGCGTTGGAGGCGGAGAGAGCGGCCTGGCGACCGTGGTAAGGCGCAGCGCGGACGAGCGCAGCGCCGCTGCGCGCGGACTCGCGCAAGCCCGATCGGCGGGGCGGTCGACTATGCCGACCGAACCCGTCCGGCGACAGCGTGGGCTTTGCCCACACCCTTGCTTTCTGTCCTCACCTCGCCGGCTGAGACAAGCCAGAAAGTAAGCAAGTAAGCAAAAGAGCGCGGGCAATGCCCGCGCCGTCGGTCGAGTTCAGGCGGCGTGGCCACCTGCCTCGCCGGCCCAGCTTGCGCCTGTCTGCGCGCTGTGCTGCGCACGGCGCGCATGCGGCGCTGCGCTAATGCGGCCTTCCAAAATCCGCCGCGTCGATATCCTGCCCCTCATCAATAATCGACCGCCGGATCGCCCGCGTCCGCGTGAACAACGCCTCCAGGGCCTCGCCCTCGCCCCAGCGTATGGCCCGTTGCAGCGCCACCAGATCCTCGGTGAACCGCCCCAACGTTTCCAGAACCGCCTCGCGATTGTTGAGGAACACATCCCGCCACATCACCGGGTCGCTGGCGGCGATGCGGGTGAAATCGCGAAAGCCACCGGCGGAATATTTGATGACTTCGCTGCGCGTCACGCTTTCCAGATCGCTGGCGGTGCCGACGATCGAATAGGCGATGAGGTGGGGCAAATGGCTGGTAACGGCGAGCACACGGTCATGGTGGTGCGCGTCCATGGTTTCGACCTTGGCGCCCAGCGCGCGCCAGAAATCACCCAACCGTTCGACCTGCCAGGCTTCGGCGGTGGCCGGCGGGGTCAGGATGCACCAGCGGTCCTTGAACAGGCTGGCAAAGCCCGCGTCCGGCCCGGATTTTTCGGTGCCGGCCACCGGGTGTGCCGGGATGACGATGACGCCGGGCAGCGCTGCGGTCAGGTCGTTCAGCACCTTTTCCTTTACCGATCCGACGTCGGACACGATGGCACCAGGAGCCAGTTCTGCGGCGATTTCGGCAGCAACGGCGCCCATCGCGCCCACCGGCACGGCGAGGATGACGAGTTCGGCATCGACGACCGCAGCGCCAGCGTTTTCGGTGACATCATCGGCGAGATCGAGCGCCAGCACGCGGGCGCGAACGCCGGCCTCGCCATCGCTTACGGTCAGGCGGACGGTGGGCATTTCCTGCCGGATGGCGCGGGCCAGCGACGATCCGATCAGCCCCATGCCGAGGATGGCGACGCGCGCGAATGGCAGCATCAGGCGGCCAGCGTGCCGGTGGCGCGTTCGACAAAGGCGCGCAGCGAGGTGGCAGCGGCGCGGGTTTCCGCCTCGGTTCCGATCGAAATGCGGATGCAGCGCGGCATTGCCTGTACGGCCAAATAGCGGGCGATGATGCCGTCGTCGAGCAGCGCGGCATTGGCGGCTGCGGCGGTCACTGCGCCGGTTTCGGGAAACTCCACCATGACGAAATTGGCGGCGGACGGGATGGCGCGCAGGCCGGCATTGCCTAGGGCGTCGATTTCGCCGGCCAGCCATTGCCGCCATTTGATCGTGTGGCTGCGGGTTTTTTCTACCCAGTCATCATCGGCGAGCGCGGCGATGGCGCCGGCCTGGCCAGTGGTCGGCACATTGAATGGCGCCCGGATGCGGTGCATCGCATCGATCAGCGCCGGCTGTGCATAGGCCCAGCCGATGCGTTGCGCGGCAAGGCCGTAGATTTTGGAGAATGTGCGCAGCGCCACGACATTGCCATGGGCGCGGGCCAGCGCCAGCCCGTCTTCATATTCGCCTTCGGCAAATTCGGCATAGGCAGCATCGAGCGCAAACACGCAATCGGACGGCAGTGCGGCATGCAGGCGGCGGACTTCGGCGGCGGGGATCAGCGTGCCGGTCGGGTTGTTCGGGTTGGCCAGAAACACGGCGCGGGTGCGCGGCGTTACCGCGGCGAGCAACGTATCGACATCACAGGCATAATCGACATCGGGCGCCACCACCGGGGTCGCGCCTGCCCGGCGCGCGGCGATATCGTAGACCGCAAAGCCGTGGCGGACATAGAGCACCTCGTCGCCCGGCCCGGCAAAGGCACCCGCGACAAGGTGGATCAGTTCATCGGATCCGGTGCCGCAGATGATCCGCGCCGCATCGATGGCATAGCGGTTGGCCAGGGCCTCGCGCAGCGCAGTGGAGGCCGGGTCCGGGTAAAGATGGCTTTGGCCGAGCACGCTGGTCATCGCGGCGACAGCGCTGGGCGACGGCCCGAACGGGTTTTCGTTCGAGGACAGCTTTGCAACGACGGGCCGCGCATCAAGGCTGGCCTTGCCCGGCACATAGGCATGGATGCCGGCGACATTGGCCTTCATCGCGGGTTGCTTTGCTACGGGGGCAGTGGTGTTGGTCATGCCGCCAGCCTCTAGGCGGAATAAGGCAAAAACGAAAGGGGCCGCCGGTTTCCCGGCGGCCCCCGTTTCGATCGGCAGAAGCCGATGCGGTGTTACATCTTGTAGGCGATGCGCAGGTAACCGAACTGGCCCGGCACGTCATAGGTGGTCGGGTCATAGTTCGGGCCGGTGCAGCTGAAGCAGGCCGGCGGGTTGCGGTTGAAGACGTTGTTGACGCCGGCGGTCAGCGTCACGCGGCGGTCAAGTGCCGACGGCGTGTACTGGAGCTGGACGTCACCATAAAAGGTGTTGCCCAGTTTGGTGCCATCGGCTTCGCGCACTGCATCGATATAGCGGCCGGTGAACGACACGCCGAAATCACCGATCTGCCAATCAACGATGCCCGTGCCTTTGAAGCGGGGATAGGACTGATCGGGGAAGCCGCGGGTGGAGCCGCGGTAATCCGTGGTGGTGAAGCCGATCTGCGCCGGGAAGGTTTCGGTATACTTCAGCAGGAAGTTGCCGTTCAGCGACAGGCCAAAAGTGCCGG
Source organism: Sphingomonadales bacterium (assembly GCA_038208825.1). GTDB lineage: Bacteria > Pseudomonadota > Alphaproteobacteria > Sphingomonadales > Sphingomonadaceae > Sandarakinorhabdus. The sequence goes on from JBBQYI010000010.1 coordinate 7,742, forward strand.
CGCTGGTCGGGCGGCTGCGATAGTTGGCGCTGATGTCGATACCCTTGGTGCGGATGCCGCCGATGTTCTGCAACTGGGCATTGATCCGCGAGATCAGGCCGTTGGCGGTACGGCTGACGGCAGCGCAGCTGAGCGCGTCACCGGCAAAGGCGCAGCGGCTGAGCGTCAGCTGGGCATCGACCGGGGCGATCGCGTTCGTCACCTTGATGTCGTAATAATTGGCTTCAAAGCTGAGGTTGGAAGCAAAGCCCGATTCACGCGCCCAAGCCGGCGAATAAACCGCGCCGAACAGCCAGGTGCGCGACTTTTCCGGGGTCAGCTTGTCGTTGCCGCCGGTCAGCACGCCAAGCTGGCCGCCGAGTGGTTCCTGATAGCTACCATTGGCCGGCACGCCATTGGCGGTGCAGTTCGCCCGGACCGTCGGGTTGGTCTGGTACGGCGAGCCGGCGACGTTGGTGCAGGGATCGTCGATGGGCGCATCGGCACGCGATGCGGCGCCGAACAATTCGCCGATGCTGGGAGCGCGGAAGCCTTGGGCGAACGAGCCGCGGAACAGCACGTCTGTCGTCGGCTTCCAGACCACGCTGCCGGTCAGGCTGGTGTTGTTGCCGCTGGTTGAATAGCGCGAATGGCGAACGGCACCATCGAGTTCGAGCGATTCGAAGAAGGGCACTTCCTTCAGGACCGGAACGCGAAGCTCGGCATAGAATTCATCCGAACGATAGCTGCCACGCGCCGGCAGCGCCGGAATGTCGGAGCCGAAGCCAGCTGCGGTGATCGGATCGGGATCGAAGCTGCCGAACTGATAGCGGTGTTCGTAACCGACGGCGAGGCCAACGGCACCGGCCGGCAGGTCGAACAGGTCACCGGAAAGGTTGGCGGTGTAATCCTGCAATTCCTGACTGCTGCGGTTCTGCTCGGTATAGCCGGCAAAGGCCAGCATCGCCGGGGTGATGGAACCCTGGCCACCGAACAGGTTGAACGGCACACAGGTACCGGTGCACAGCGAGACCGGGCCAAGCGCCTGCGCCAGTTTTTGCGCGTTGATGTTGCCAGTGAACGCCTGCTTGGCATCGTTGTAGCCGATGACGGCGTTGACGTCCCAATACCATTTGTGTTCGCCGATGTGGAAGGAACCATCAAAGCCGGCGGTCAGCGAGATGGTATCGACGCGCTGGGTATAGGTGCGTTGCCCGGCTTCGATCAGACGGCGGCGCACGGTCGAATAATTGGCCGGCGGATTGCCGGGGCCGCCCGCGGACAGTGTGTAGCCGAACGGGTTGAAAGGGTTGGTTGCATCGATGGAAATCGTATCGAGCAAATTGCCGTTGCCGGCGTCGGGGCCGATGAACAATGGCAGGAACGCCGCCTGGTTCTGCGAATTGCGGCGGTTATACACGGCCTTGACACGGAAATTGACGTTATCCGACAATTCCTGCTTGGCGCTGATGAAGCCGCCATAGCGTTCCGACGGCGTCAGGAAATAATTGAAGGGCGCAAAGTTGAAGCGATCGGCCGAAGTGAGCCGCTTGAAATCGCTGTTCGGGCCAGTCGGATCCAGCGGATCGAAGCGCGGCTTGCCGGAAACCGGGGCCTTCAGCGTCAGATTGGGGTAGGGGCCAACCCGGAAAAAGCCGTTCAGCGTGGCGCTGCTGCAACCGCCGATGGGATCGGAGCAGCTGGTCTGGCCCGGGTTGGGGAATTGCGAGATGGCACGGTCGCGGGTGCGCACGGCTTCCTGCTTCACATAGCTGGCGCCGATGACGACATTGGTCGTCGGACCCTTGAAGCCATAGCTGACGTTGTAATCCTGGGTGTGGCCGTCGCCTTGCCGGAAGGTGCCGAACTGGGCGCTGGCCTGCAGGCCGACCTGCTGTTCCTTGGTGATGACGTTGACGACGCCAGAGATGGCATCCGAACCGTAAAGCGGCGACTGGCCGGATTGCAGCACTTCGATCCGCTCGATCATGTTGGCTGGGATGGTGTTCAGATCGACGGTGCCGGGGATGCCACTGCCGCTGGAGCCGTTGACGTAGCGCAGGCCATCGACGAGCACGAGCGTGCGCTTGGCCGACAGGTAGCGCAGGTTGATTTCGGCCGAACCGGCGCCGACGCCGCCGCCATCGGGCGGGTTGCCGATGTTGCCGCTGTTGTTGACCTTGGTGTTCAAACCGCCGGCGGCGCTGGGCAGGCGCTGCAGGATGTCGGCGACCGACGACAGGCCGGTGCGGGCCAGCGCCGCGCTGTCGACGAGCACGACCGGCGATTTCAGCGACAACGGATCCTGGCGGATGCGCGAACCGGTGACGATCACCATATCGGCTTCGACCGGGGTGGCGGTTGCGGCGGTCGTCTGGGCATGGCCGACGCCGCTGTCAAGGATCAACAGGGCGGGGATCACCGCGCCGCATTGCAACAGGCTCTTGAACGACATGAAACACCTCTTTTGGGGAATTCGATGTGTGATGGTCCGGCGCAGGTGCTTCGAACGCAAGGCATTTTCGACGAATTTGACACATTAGTGCGATATTGTGATCGCAGTGTTGCCGCGCCGCAACATGGGGCGATCTGCCAGACTTTCGATATACAAGTCGGTGCCGTCATCCGATCCCGGCTGGACTTGCCGGTCGCGCTGGCTAGGCTGATCGCACGGTAGCGAAGGGAAAATCGTCGTGACCAAGGCGCTTTGGGCTGAATCCGCATCGTCACTCGCCGGCATGATCGCCAGGCGCGAAACCACGTCCCGCGCTGTCATCGACGCGCATCTCGATCGCATCGCAGCCGTCAACGGTGCGGTCAACGCCGTGGTCACAACGCTGGCTGACGGCGCCCGCGCCGGTGCAGATGCCGCCGATGCGGCGGTGGCCGCAGGAGCGCCGCTTGGCCCGCTGCACGGCGTACCGTTTACCGTAAAGGCGAATATCGATCTGGTTGGCACGCCGACAACCCATGGCGTGCCGGCCTTTGCGGGGGCCATGCCGGACCGCGATGCGCCGGTGGTGGCGCGCATGAAGGCCGCGGGCGCGATCCCCATCGGCCGCACCAATTTGCCCGACATGGCGCTGCGCGTGCACACCGACAGCGCGCTGTATGGCTTGACCCGCAACCCGTTCAACACCGGCCACACCGCCGGCGGATCGAGCGGCGGCGAAGGCGCGGCGCTGGCATCAGGCATGTCGCCCATCGGCCTTGGCAATGATATCGGCGGATCGCTGCGCAACCCGGCCTTTGCGTGTGGCATCGTAAGCCTGAAACCCGGCTTGGGCCGCATTCCCGATGCGTCGGCCATCGAGCCCAAAAGCCCGTTGCTGGCGGCGCAGTTGATGGCCGTTCAAGGCCCGATGGCGCGGCATGTCGGCGACCTGCGGCTGGCGCTGTCGATCCTCGCCGGGCCTGATCCGCGTGATCCCAATGCGGTTGCGGCGCCGCTTGTCGGCCCGGCAATTTCGGGGCCGATCAAGGTCGCGGTGGTCACCGATCCACCCGGTGGCCGGACGGCACCCGAAATCGGCGCCAGCGTCGTCGCCGCCGCCGATGCGTTGGCCAATGCCGGCTATGCCGTTGAAATGGTATCGCCGCCGCTGCTGGAGGAAGCCGCTGCCATCTGGGGGCAATGGCTGGCCTGGGAATTCGGCACGCTGTTGCCGCAACTGGGCCATATCATGTCCGCCGATGCCATGCATTTCTTTGGCGATTTTGCCGCGCTGTTCGGCAGCGGCAGCTTTGCCGACATTACCTTGCTGCACATGCGCCGCCATGCGGTCGCACTGGCCTGGAGCGAATTTTTCGCCGATTATCCGCTGATCCTCGGCCCGACTTGGACCCGGCAGGCTTTCGAACATGGTTTCGACATTGCCGGGCCTGAAAGCGCCGCCGAAACGGTCGAACTGCTGCGCTTCATTGTGCCGATGAACCTGCTCGGCCTGCCGGTGGTGTGCGTGCCGACCGGTGTTGCGGGCGGCCTGCCGCTTGGGGTGCAGATCACCGCCAATCGTGGCCGCGAGGATCTGGCGCTGGACGCCGCCGAAGCCATCGAGCAGCGGCTTGGCCACATCACCCCGATCGATCCGCGCGGCTGAGCGCCCGAACTTCCGTTGGCAACGCCCCGATGGACATCACCGCCGCAACGTCTTAACCGCCGGGCGATGCTCGCCAGTGCTGCAACCGACAATCGCTTCGGCCTTGATCGCCGGGCCATCCTGCCCGGCCCGTTCGCGCTGGCCGGCGGGCAAAGCCTTGCCGCGCTTGAAATCGGCTATGAAACCTATGGTACGCTGGCGCCCGGTGGCGGCAATGCCATCCTGATCTGCCACGCGCTGACCATGGACCAGCACGTCGCCAGCCTGCACCCGCGCACCGGCAAGCCTGGTTGGTGGACCCGGCTGGTCGGCGCCGGCCTGCCCATCGATCCGGCGCGACACTTCATCATCTGCGCCAATGTGCTGGGCGGTTGTGCCGGCTCCACCGGGCCGGGCAGCATCGATCCGGCGACGGGCGAGCGATACGGCATGGCCTTCCCGGTCATCACCATCCGCGACATGGTCAACGCACAGGCCGCGCTGCTCGATCATCTGGGCGTCGCGTCGCTGGCCGCGGTCATCGGCGGGTCGATGGGCGGCATGCAGGCGCTCGACTGGGCAGTAGCGCACCCGGACCGCGTGCGATCCGTTGTCGCCATTGCCAGCGCGGCGCGGCATTCGGCGCAGAACATCGCCTTTCACGAGGTCGGGCGGCAGGCGATCATGGCGGATCCCGAGTGGGCCGGCGGCAATTATGCGCCTTCCAAGCCGCCGGCGGCAGGCCTCGCGGTGGCGCGGATGGCGGCGCACATCACCTATTTGTCGGAGGAAGGCTTGACCGAGCGCTTCGGCCGCCGCCTGCAGAACCGCGAAATCGCCAAGGACAATTTGGGCGGCTTTGGCTTTGATGCCGAATTCCAGGTCGAATCCTATCTGCGCCACCAGGGGCTGGCGTTCGTCGAGCGGTTCGACGCCAATTCCTACCTCTATATCACCCGCGCCATGGATTATTTCGACCTGGCGGCGCCGCATGACGGCGTGCTCGCCCATGCCTTTGCCGGCACGAAAGCGCGTTTTGCCCTGGTCAGCTTCACCTCGGACTGGCTTTATCCGACGGCGGAATCGCGGCGCATCGTGCGGGCGCTGAATGCGGCGGGCGCTGCGGTCAGCTTTGTCGAATTGGAAAGCCCGTTCGGCCATGATGCCTTTTTGCTCGATGCGCCGGAAATGAACCGCGTCGTCGATGGCTTCCTGCGCGCCGGGGAAACCGCGTGAGCGCTATCCGGCTCAGCACCAATCGTGCCGACATGCAGCTGGATGTCATCCACAGCTTTCTCGCCACCTGCTATTGGTCGCCCGGCATCCCGCGCGAAACCGTGGCGCGCGCCATTGCCGGGTCTTTCTGCATCGGCGCCTTTGATGCGGACGGCGGTCAGATCGGCTTTGCCCGGCTGGTCACCGATCATGCGACCGTTGGCTATCTAGCCGATGTTTTCGTGCTGGATCGGGCGCGCGGGCAGGGCGTTGCGCACCGGATGCTGCGTCACCTTGATGCCGAGCCATCGCTGGCCGGGCTGCGCCGCTGGCTGCTGATCACGCGCGATGCCCAGCCGCTGTACGCCGGGCTGGGCTGGCAGGGCATCGGCGATCCGGCGCGGGTGATGGAGCGCGTCGATCCCGATCCCTATCGCCGAAAGCCGGACGCATGACCGGGCAGAAACTGCGCCCCGATCTGGCTGCCATCGCCGATGCGGTGCCACAGGGCGCGCGCGTGCTCGATATCGGCTGCGGCGATGGCGCGCTGCTCGCCTGGCTGCGCGATACCAAGGCCGTGGATGCGCGCGGTATCGATGTGTCGGCCGCCAATGTCGCCGGCGCCGTGGCGCGGGGGCTTTCGGTGATGCAGGGCGATGCAGATGCCGATCTGGCGGATTATCCGGATGATGCGTTCGACATGGCGATATTGTCCGACACGTTGCAGGCGATGCGAGCTCCGGCGCCGGTGCTGCGCGAATTGTTGCGCATTGCCCGGCGCGCGGTGGTCAGCTTTCCCAATTTCGGCCATTGGCGCGTGCGCGCCTCGCTGGCGGTCGGCGGCCGCATGCCGGTCACCAAGACGCTGCCGGTCAGCTGGCACGAAACGCCCAACATCCATTTCTGCACGATCGACGATTTCCGCGCGCTGGTTGCCGAACTCGGGATTGCTATCGAAAGCGCCGCCTTCCTGTCACGCGGCACGCGTCGCCCATCGGCGGGCGCCAATCTGTTCGCCGAGCAGGCGGTGTTCGTGCTGCGGCGGAGCTGAACGGCGCCGCGTTATAGCACCATCTGCGTCTGTGTCGTCACGCTGATCAGCTTGCCTTCGGGGGTTTCAACCCGTGTCGTCCATACCGACGTGCGCCGCCCGGCATGAAGCAACACGGCCGTGGCCTGCAGCCGCGTGCCGGCCGGGGCGGCGCCGATCATGTTGGTCTTGCTGTCGATTGTTGTGGTGCCCTTGCCGCCTTCGGGCAACACCATGAAGGCCCCCACCGCGCCGGTAAAATCGGCCAGCGCCATCAAAAAGCCGCCGTGGGCGGTGCCGCCCATGGTGCAATATTCGGGGCGCAGATCGACTTCGACGACGATCTTTTCGCGCTCGCAATGGGTCAGTTCGAAATTCAGATGCGCGGCGAACGGCACCATCGTGGCGATTATCGCCACCTGTTCAGGCGTCATGCCGGTCCCTTTTCGACGCGCCTTCGGTCGCCGTTGCCAGCGCGCTGTCCTGCACCCGGCCAACCATCGCTGGCCGCAGCCCGTCGCGTTTGCCGACCAGGATCAGATGGTGGCGGTTGGGTATGGTTTCGATGCGCCAGTCGAGCACTTCGAACATGGCATCCTCCAGCAGCGGCGCCAGCACCTTTTGCTGCCAGCCATGGCTGTTGAATTGCCACGGGCGCCGGGCCCTGACGACCAGCACGGCAAGTCCGGCGGGCGCCAGCACTCGCCAGACTTCGCGCAGTTCGACGCGCGCCGCCGACGCCGGCAGCGGGCTGGAAACCAGCGCCCGGTCGAACATCGATTCGATGAACGGCAGCCGCTGCGGATCGGCGATGATGCCGCCGGTGCCGTCCTGCCCGGGCCGCGCCAGCCGGGCCAGCCGCTCCATGTGGCGCAATTCCGGCAGGGCAAGGCCGGGCGGCGTGCGCCCGGCGAGCAGCATGCGGATGTGGCGGCCACCGGCGCAGAGCCGGGCGAGGGGGGGATCGGTGAGGGGTGGCATGCTGGTTCAGCGGCAGGGCCGCGGCAAACCCGCGGCTGACGTCGGACGGGTTCGACCGGCATTGCCGGTCGCCCCGCCGGCCGGGCTGGCGCGAGTCGGCGCGCAGCTCGGCAATTGCTGCGCAATTCCCTCGCTGCTCACCGCCGCGCTGCGCTCAGCGTTCCACGCAAAGCGCAATTCCCATGCCGCCACCGATGCACAAGGTCGCCAGCCCGCGCTTCACATCCCGCCGCACCATTTCATGCAGCAATGTCGTCAGCACCCGGGCACCCGATGCGCCGATCGGATGGCCAATGGCGATGGCGCCGCCGTTGACATTGACCTTGGACGGATCAAGCCCAAGTTCCTTGCCGACCGCCAGCGCCTGGGCGGCAAAGGCTTCATTGGCTTCGATCAGATCCAGATCGGCGATGCTCCAGCCGGCCTTTTCCAGCGCCTTGCGCGATGCCGGCACGGGGCCGATGCCCATGATGGCGGGATCGACACCCACTGATGCCCAACTGGCGATGCGGGCGAGCACCGGGGCGTTGCGGCGCGATGCCTCGGCCTCGCTCATCACCACCAATGCGACCGCGCCATCGTTCAGGCCCGATGCGTTGGCGGCAGTAACGCTGCCGTCCTTCTTGAAAGCGCCGCGCAGCCCGCTGATCGAATCGAGCGTTACACCGTCACGGATATATTCATCGTGCTCGACAATGGTATCGCCCTTGCGACCCTTGATGGTGACGGGTGCGATCTCGCCCTTGAAACGCCCTTCGGCGCGGGCGGCGCTGGCCTTGTTCTGGCTGGCGACGGCGAATTCATCCTGTGCGGCGCGGGTGATCTGATATTTTTCCGCAACATTTTCGGCGGTGATGCCCATGTGATAGCCGTTAAAGGCATCCCACAGCCCGTCCTTGATCATCGTGTCGATCAATTCCAGCGCGCCCATCTTGGTGCCGGTGCGCAACGCCTGAGCGTGCGGCGACAGGCTCATTGATTCCTGGCCGCCGGCGAGCATGATCTTGGCATCGCCCGCCTGAATCGCCTGGGCGGCGAGCGCGACGGCGCGCAGGCCGGACCCGCAAACCTGGTTGACACCCCAGGCCGGGGTTTCCTGGGCAATGCCGGCGTTCATCGCGGCCTGGCGCGCGGGGTTCTGGCCCTGCCCGGCGGTCAGCACCTGGCCAAGGATGACTTCGTCGATCTCACCGGCTTCGACCCCTGCATCGGCCATGGCGGCGAGCAGCGCGACTCGGCCGAGCTCATGTGCCGGCGTGTTGCCGAAGGCGCCCATGAAGCTGCCGACAGGCGTGCGGCGTGCGGCAGTGATTACGGTTCCGGTCATTGCAGAAGCTCCCGAGGCAAGATGCGATTCGATTTGAACCGACGCTAATGGCTGGCGGCGGCAAAGGCCATAGAGGGGGCTATCCGAGCAACCAGGCCGCCAACGGTTGCCACAACAGTTGCGGCGCACGGCCACCGACCACCATGCCGACATGGCCGGCATCGAGAATCAGCGGCAGACCCGGCCCGCGCGTCGACAGCGCCGCCGATGGCGGCACGATGCGGTCCCGCCCGGCAATGATATCGAGAATGGGGAGGCCCAGCGCCGCCGGATCGACCGGCCTTCCCCCTACCATCCACGCCCCCTGGCCGGGCAGATCGGCGCCAAACAGATCCGCCGCCATTTCGTGCGCCGCCGCCAACGACAATGGTTGGCCAGTGTTCGACCAGTCTTCCAGCGCGACGAATGCCGCCACCTCCGGGCCATCCGGCAGCCCCGCGAATTTTTCATACTTCGCCGCCAGCCCGGCCGGATCGAGCGACCAGAACATCGGCTGCAACAGGTCCATCGGCACCGCGCCCAGCGCCGTGGCCAGCGGCGCGGCGCTGCGCCACCATTCGGCAATGCCGGCATCGCCATAACCGGAAAAATGCCAGGGCGTCGCCAGCAGCGCCAACCGTGTCACCTGCGGCCCCAGCAGCGATGCGGCAGCGATCGACAGAGTGCCGCCAAGGCAATAGCCCGCCATCGCCACCGGTTCGCCAAGCGATGCGATGAGCGGCGCCAGCCGGGTTTCGACCAGTTCGGCCAGCCCCGCCGGTTCGGTGTCACCCCAATCGACCAGCAAAGGCCTGAGGCCGGCCGCCGCCAGCGCCGCCAGCATCGAATTGCCGGGGGCAAGATCCAGCACGGTCGGCGGGTTGATCAGCGATGGCACCACGACCACGGGCGCGCCGCCTCCATCACCATAGTCGCGCAGCACGGCATTGCCTGACCGCGCCACCACGGGGCGTACCGGCCGCACTGCCGCCGCCGGCGCTTCCTGATATCGGCGTAACCCCGCCAGCACCCGCCGCAGCCGCCCGGTATTCCCGGCGCAGGCCCGGTTGGCATGGGCGAGAAATGTCGGCAGCGGGTGCGGCCCGCGTTTACGTTGCGGTGCAGCAACTGTCTGTGGTAAGCCCACGAGACTGCCGTTTTCAGGACTTTCCATGGCCAACGCTTCGTCTTCCAATCCCGCTTCCGGTGATGATAAAAAGCCCAATGATGCCAAGGCGGCACAGCCGATCGTCATAAAGAAATATGCCAATCGCCGCCTGTATAACACCGAAACCAGCAGCTACATCACCCTCGATCACCTCGCCGTGATGACGCGCGAAGGCCGGGATTTTCAGGTGTTCGACGCCCGGTCCGGGGAGGACATCACCCGTTCGGTGCTCACCCAGATCGTCATGGAAGAGGAATCGACCGGGCAGACCATGCTGCCAGTGCCGTTCCTGCGCCAGATTATCGCCATGTACGGCGATTCGATGCAATCCATGGTGCCGGGCTATCTGGAAGCATCGATGGCGGCTTTCGCCGAAAACCAGAGCAAGTTCCGCAACGTGGCGTTGAAGCCGTTTGAGCAGTTGGCCAAGCAGAACCTTGCGATGATCCAGGCCGCGAGCGACATGCTGACCGCTGGTCGCGGCACCGCCCGGGCGCAGAAGCCGGCGCCGGCCGACGATACAAGCAGCGCCGATGCCGAAGTGAAGATGCTGAAGGCTCAGCTTGCCGCGCTTCAGGCCCAGTTGGACGGGCTTTCCAAGGGCTGATCGCCAGCCCGACGGGGATAGGCAGCGGCGGCGCGCGGCGCTTGAATCGCTCGCGGCACGGCTGAATCGCACCCGGAACGGCCCGATCTTGCCACCGGACTCGGTCCCGGGTGCATCGCCTGTCTGGGTGGTCGATCGGGAACCTGCTCAATTTGCCCGGAAACAGGTTAATTTTCACCACGAACTGCCTTGCCGGCCGCGCATCGCGCCGCTATTAGCCGCCGCGGGGAATGGTGCTCGATATCGGGCATTCAGGCCGGCGATGCACGACGCTACGCAACCCGGGGAGGTTGTGGCGGGTCGTATCCGGCGGGTGGAGGTTTTGCATGAACGAATCGTCGACGACGATACGGAAGGCGGATCGCAGCGAAGGCGCAGAAGTGTCGGGCAAGGATGTGGGTGCTGCCGTCGATACGCTTGTACCGGCGGGTTACCAGCCGTCGCCGGACGAAGCTTTTATGAACCCGCTCCAGCTCGCCTATTTTCGGCGCAAGTTGCTGGATTGGAAGGAATCAATCCTGCGTGAAGCGGCGAATACGCTGGAAACGCTAAAGGCCGAACCGCTGCGGGAACCCGATGTGACCGACCGCGCGTCTAGCGAGACCGATTGGGGCATCGAACTGCGCACCCGCGATCGCCAGCGCAAGGTAATCAGCAAGATCGATGCCGCGCTGCGCCGCATCGAAACCGGCGACTATGGCTATTGCGAAGTCACGGGCGAACCGATCTCCCTGCAACGGCTGGAGGCACGGCCGATCGCGACAATGACGCTGGAAGCCCAGGAACGCCACGAACGCGACGAGAAGATCACCCGCGACGAATGACGCCTGCGGATGGGGGCAGGCTCCGCCACAATGGCCTGGGGCCGGCTCCGCCAGAGCGGCCCGGGCCCGCCGCGCCGAAGCGTGACGCGCCCGGTGGGCGCGATCAATGGGTGCGGGAAATGGCTTCCTTGACCATCAGCTTCTCGCGCTTCAATCGCGCCAACCGCGCCTGATCCGGCATTGGGCGGCGCGTTTCGGCGACGACGGATGCATCGAGCTTGGCATGGCGGGCGTTGAGGCTGGCGAGGTGAGCATTGGCCATTGAAGTCTCCCGAAAGTTGGCAAGGGAAACATGTTTCCCGATGCCGATGGATGGGATCATCTATTCAATCATGGCCGGCGGCGCTTGTCCAAGCCTGTGTGCAATTTCGCGCCAGAACGGCGGCAATTTGTGCCAGATGTTGCCAAACCCCCAGATGTGGTGACGTCGTTTAAAATTTCTGTTTACCCTTGCCCGGACTCGGGGCCAATGGCGGGGGCCAGTGTCCGGGTAGCGCGCCGCGAATCGGCACATGCGGTTGGAGAGATGATCGGTGGAAGAGATCGAAATTCGCACCCGGATCGAGGTTGCCCGGCGCGATCACCGTGATCTCGATTCGGCCATCGAGGCGCTTCGGCTCATGCCCACCGTTGACATGATCCAGTTGCAGCGTTTCAAGAAGCGCAAGTTGCGGCTGCGCGATGAAATCGCCCAGCTGGAGGACATGCTGATCCCCGACATCATCGCCTGATCGTGCCGCCATCGCCGGTTTTCGCCGACCGACAGCCGTGATAATGTCCGGCAAAACCGTCGGGCCGGGGAGGTTGCCATGTTGAAGATCGCGATATGCGCCGCCCTTTTGACCGGTGCGGGGGTTGACGCGGTGGCTGAGGCGCGATCAAACCCCGCGATCCCCGGCAGCAGCCAGGCCCGCGGCTGTTTCGAGGCGGCCCAGAAAAGCCAGGAATTGGCTGAATCGCTGAAACTTTGCGACGCGGCGCTGGCCGAGACCGCGCTGCCTATGGCCGAGCGCGTCGCCACGATGATCAATCGCGGCATCGTCAATATGCAGGCGAAACAATATGATGCCGCCATCGTCGATTTTGACGCAGCGATTGCCCTGCGCCCGGAAACCGCCGAGGCCTATATCAACAAGGGCGTTGCCTTGTTGCGGCGGGGCGATCGGGACCGAGAGGCGGTCGCGATGCTGTCGGAAGGCATCGAACGCGGGCCGCAAAAGCCGGCGGTCGCCTATTTCACCAGGGGCATCGCCAACGAAGCATTGGGCCGCACCCGTGACGCCTATGATGATTACAGCCGTGCCGCCCAATTGGCGCCGGACTGGGCCGATCCGGTTGTCGAACTGCGGCGTTTTCAAACGGTACGCCGCAAGACCGCCGAGGTTTGACCCCCGGCGGTCCGATCGTTTTCAGCGTTGATCGAGCGGCAAGCTGTTACGCCGCGATCTTGCTGACCCCGGCCGTCATGGCGGGTTGCACCGCGTCTACCGATGCGCCGATCGCCACCTTGCGCGGCTTCTTGTGCTCGGGGATTTCGCGCACCAGCCCGATGTTCAGCAGGCCGTTGGCGTAGCTTGCGCCTGTTACCTTGATGGTATCGGCGAGTTGGAACCGGCGCTCGAAGGCCCGCTTGGCAATGCCGCGATGCAGGAACACCCGGCCGTCACTGGTGGTGTCGGGCTCAGGGGCCGCGGCGCCGACGACGATCAGGGTGTTTTCCTGGACCGTGATGTCGAGCTCGTTCTCGCCAAAGCCGGCGACTGCCATGGCGATGCGATAGGCGCCGTCGCCAAGCTTTTCGATGTTGTACGGGGGGTAGGCGTTGTCGCCGCCATCAACCCGGCCAGCGAATTCGACGAGCCGGTTGAGGTTTTCATAGCCGATCGAGGACCGGAGCAGCGGCGAAATATCAAATGCACGCATGGGGCGTTTCCTTTCAAAAAAGCGAGTTGCCATGTTGTCCCGCCCGATGGGCCGGGAGTGCCGGCGTCCCGAATGGCAACGCCGACAAGGAGGAATCTGGGATTGCTGCGGCCAAGTTCAAGAGGCCGGGCGCGTCGAAATTCGACCGGAATCGGACCGGTTCGCGTGAATTCGCACCAATATCGAGTCGCGCCGGCGGGCAGGGCTGGCGCCAGTGGCAAGCGGCATGTCACACTGCCGATCATGGAATCGCAGGCCTCTGCCGAACTTGATTCGCTCTATCGCGAAGCGGTCGAGCTCGCCGACCGGTCGCGCGGCTGGTTCGATGGGCCGGGCCTGGCGTGGCGCGAGGCGTTGCCACCGCCGTTGCGCGCCGGTGCTGCCACCGAGGCCCTTGCCATCACGGCACGGCTGATGGCGTGCATGGCCTGGTTGCTGGACCGCAACCATATGCTGCCCAACGGGCGATCGCCGACGCTGGCGTTTCCGCCGGACGCTGATCTGTCGCTGGCGGCAGCGCTTGGCGTTTCGCCGGGCGCTGACATCGCGGCGGCGTCGCGGCGGCTGGTCGCGCGCATCGCCGCGCTGGCCGGGCCGGCAGCACCGGTGGAGCCGGCGACCGGCGATGCTGCCGACGCGGACGAAAGTGTTTCAACCGAGCATCAACAGGATATCGATGCCATATGGCAACAATGAACCCGTTCCACCTGGCGATTCCGGTCGATGATCTTGCCGCCGCGCGTCGCTTCTATGGCGATGTGCTTGGCTGTGCAGAGGGGCGTTCGTCCGACAGCTGGATCGATTTCGATTTTGGTGGCCATCAGCTAGTTGTTCACAAGGCACCGCGCAGCGCGATGGTGCGCAACCCCGTCGATGGCGACGCCGTGCCGGTGCCGCATTTCGGGATGGTGCTGGATTGGCCGGCGTGGGAAACGCTGGGCGCGCGCATCGCTGCCGCCGGGGTCATGTTCGAACTGCCGCCGCACGTGCGTTTTGCCGGCAAACCGGGGGAGCAGGGCACTTTCTTTCTGTTCGACCCGGCCGGGAACGCGCTTGAATTCAAGTCTATGCGCAATCCGGAAAACCTGTTCGCCCGGCAGGGTTGAGGTCGGGTTCCGGCGCCTGGCGTGTGCGGCGCGCTACAGGCTGCGCACCAATTGCCGCACCACGCCGATCCACGGCGGATCGAGCACGACCTGCCGTTCCCCCGGGTTGGCCGGCAGGATTTGCACCCGGCCATCTTCGGTTGCCACCATCCGGCCAAAGGCGAAACGCCCGACCGGACGCGGGGCCAGCACATCGCGGTTGATGGCGCGGCCGAATTCCGCCGGCGCCAGCTTTTCCACCCACAGGGCGTCGCCGGACCGGTAATCCCCTTGCGCGACATCTACGAGGATGCCGACCATGTCACCAACAGGTGTCGGGGCGAGCAGCAGCATCGGCTTGCGTGGCGCGGTGGCGCCATCGCCGGAAAGAATCGCCACCACCGGCAGATCGGCGCGATCGGGCAGGGTGACGAGATCGGCGGCTTCCACCTGCAGCGCGGCGGCGATGCGGTTCAACCAGCCCACCGAAACGGTGCGCGCACCGGTTTCAAGCCTGCCGATGGTTTGCGCTGTAGTCGGCGGCGCACAGCGTTCGGCGACGTCCTGCAACGTCAGGCCCTTGGCCTTGCGGACTTCCCTGATGCGCGTGAGCATGGCCCGTTCCCAAAAAAAGTTTTGAACCTTTACGGTTCTTTCTGTCCTACAATACACTGTTCGTGGCAACCCCCTAAATCGAAAATATCAAAGGGAGTAACCATGAAGGCTCGTTCAACCTCTGCAAAAAACGTTGAGATCGAACCTCCGACGATGAATCGCCTGATTGGAAAGCGTACGCTGGCGCCGGGTGATGCCGTCGATCGCCGCCAGGTGACGGTCAACCTTGCCGAATCGCCGCTGGCCTGGCTGGCCCGGCGCGGCATGGTCACAGCGGCGCAATTTAGCGCCAGCGAGCGATTGCGCCATGATTTCATGCTGGCGGGGCAGGCGCCGCGCGTGACGATGTCCTGGGATCCGGCGCCGGGCGGCCGATCGGCGAGCGGCGGTTGTGACCCGACAACGGCGCAGATCAGCGCCCGCCAGCGATTCGATGCTGCCGTCGCGGCGGCCGGGCCCGGGCTGTCGGATGTGCTGTGGCGGGTGATCTGCCTTGGCGAAGGGCTGGAAACCGCCGAATCGGCGCTCGGTTGGCCGAATCGTGCCGGAAAGCTGGTGCTCAAGCTGGCGCTTGACCGGCTGGTGTCGCATTACGGATTGGCCTGATTTCAGCATCCGAAAGGTTCATCATGCGAATCAACACGAATCTGCGCGGCGGCCTTGGCGTTGCGGCACTCGCCGGCCTGCTTGTCGGTTGCTCGCACGGCGGCACGACATCGATGGGCCGCATCCGCGACGTGCCGCCAAAATTGATCATCACCAGCGAAGTCATCGGGGCCAGCGGCGATCCGTTGGGCAAGGCGACCCTGTCACAGGAGGCCGATGGCACGCGGGTGCATCTGGAACTGCGTGGCCTGCCGCCGGGCCAATATGGCGTGCACCTCCATGCCATCGGTAAATGCGATGCGCCCGGCTTCACCACCGCGGGCGGGCATTTCAACCCCGGCATGAAGCAGCATGGCCGCATGAACCCGGCCGGTGAACATGCCGGCGATCTGCCCAACATCGTGTTTGGCGATGACAGCAAGGGCGTGCTCGATGCGGTGCAGAGTGGGTTGCGCCTCGCCGATGGCGCGTCGATCGTGGTTCATGCCGGGCCGGATGATTATAAAACCGACCCGTCGGGCAATTCGGGCGCCCGCATCGCCTGTGGTGTGCTGGCCGCCGGCAAGCCGGGGTGAGAATGATGGAATGGGCCGCGCTGGGGCGACCGATGGGCATTGAACCCGCAACCGCCGGCACCACAAACCGTCACCCATTGGCAAAACTGGCCATTTTTCGACATTTTTAATGGGCCGCATATCGCTTTTGTTCTCGGTTTACCTCGGTCTGCTCTGTTCAGCAGTTCAGAATTAACGGGGGAACACCGGTATGCGCGAAATAGCGACCTCCACCCGAAAACGATACGAAAGCCCTTGTCCCGGTAAACTTCGCGGCGACGAGCCAGTCTCGACGACGCTGGTCAAGGGAGCAATAGAGTCCTTTGCCCGATTCTGTGATCCACCGACCCGTAAATTCCAGCCCGGAGGCGTGCGAAAGGTCGCCTCGACATGGAAAGTTATCACGCCAGGGCCGAACAGCGACACCGGCGTCTGGCTGGAATTGCCGCCACGATCTGGGATGCTCGTGATCGCTGATGACTCGGGGCCACCATCCCATGTGGCCTCGAAACCGTGGGGGTTGAGAATCTCCCAGCCGCGGGCGTTGGCAATAGTCGGCGGAAGGCAGCGGCGCGCGCAGGATTCAGGGGTTGCGTCCATCCAGCCGCACGAAACCGGCGCAGGACGGATCAGCGGTGCCCAGCCGGGATGCAGGCAGGCTGTAAGCTCCATCGGCAACGGGGTGGCGCCGGGTCGTGCGACGATCGTTTAGCGAGTCGACGCATGGGCGTTCGCTAGGGGGAAAACCTGGTCGATCGTCTTGATTTCGGGAAGAATATAGACAACGCCAACCGTGCCGTTGAAGGCCTTTAGAATGACGTTTTCATAGAAGCGCACCGGCACATTTATGCAGCCAAAGGTAATGCGCTTGTCGAGCGGCGACAGCGTTGCCAGCCGTTGCAGGCGATGATCGCCGGGCGTGCCGTTTATCACCCGGTGCAGCGAGATCGCATCCTTGTAATCGATCCAGAGAATATCCGTTTCCAGGTCATGCCCCAGCGACGCGACAAAGCGTCCTGCGGGCGTGGTTCGATCCTTGGGCGGTATCGCGCTCAGCTTGCGGTCGCCGATGCCGGGAACGCTGTCGTCGCCATGCGCCAGGCCGAGCAGCGCCAGGGTGGCACCTTGTAACATGCCGATGCTGTCAAAGACGAACACCTTTGCCTGCGCCTTGTCGATGATGACGAACGGCAGATCGGCGTTGTCCTGCGAAGAAACCGCCCAATCGGCCACACGACGGGCGTCTTTCGAGGCCACCTGCCCGTTGAAATTCGCCTGTATCGGCCGGGCTGTGGACGGCGCTTCAGCCGGAGCTTGCGCAACCGACGGCGCGGTAATCGGCACGGCGGCCTCGAACCCCCGTGCGGCGGTGGTGCAGACCAGCAGCACCGCTGCCATTTCATAGCGCAGTCGTAGAGAGGCGAGCCGACCTGGTCTTCCTGCCATCCATACTCCCCGATGCCCCATCTAGTGGCGGGCTTTCTTGGGCTTGTAAACAGGTGGCACTGGTCTCGGCGGCACCACCACAACGGGCGGCGGTGCTGGCGCCGGCGCCATTATAGGTGGCGGTGCCGGCGGCGGCGGCATCCTGACGCCGCCAAAGGCTACTTCGAGCGGCAGGAAGGGCGCTACTGGCGGCACCCAGAACGTAAGCGGGAGAATGATGGGCAGGATCGGCGTGGGCGTGGGCGTCGGCGTGGGCGTCGGCGTCGGCGTGGGTGTCGGCGTTGGCGTTGGCGTCACCGCGTTGATCGTGCCGGTGGTTCGCGTAACACCGGTGCAGCAATTGGTTGGCAGGGCATATTTCGCCGCGCCTGAACCGCCCAGCGTATAGCCGCTGAAGGTAACACCGACGTTCGTCCCGACTGGGGCAGTGTCGAAATTCGCCTGGGGGTTTGAGCCAGAGATCAAAACAACATCGGTCGGGACGCCGGATGCCGCAGTGGTATTGAAGCCGCCCAAAACGACCGACGTGGTGCCATCGGATGTCTTGGTTGCGCTGGGGAATACCAGCATCCGCGCATCAATCACTGAACCGCCCGAGAGCGTGAAGTGCGGCGCGAAATTGGTTGGCTGCGCATAGGAAACCGGATTATATTCGATCCTGACTGGCGCATCAGGGCCGACAACGGTGATCGGCGGCGCCGTTGCGCCGAAAACGACCGTGCCGCCGACGATGCCCGGCCCGGTGCCATCGAACCCGGCGATCAGTGTCATGCCGGCTGCCAGCCCCAGGCTTCGCGCCGGTATCAGCGTGCCGCGTGTCAACACGACGGCCCCGTTGATGACAAGGTCGTGGCCCGCACACAGCGCCAGATTGCCGTCGGTCGTGGTCAGCGCTGCCACTGCTTGCACGGTGACATTGTGGCCGGCACTGACCAGAATACTGCCATTGGTCGTGGTAATGGCGGCGGCCAAGTTGGCGTCGCGACCACAACAAGCGATGACATTGCCGTTGGTGGCAGTGATTGCCGCGTTGAGATTGAAATCGCGCATGGCGTCCAGGCGAAGCGTCGTCGGGCTTGAGGATGCCGTCCAGGTGACTGCCTCGTTGACATTGATGTCACCATTGCCCGGGGCCGACGTGAACAGGTTCCTGACCGGTGGCGTGCCGGCGACGGTCGCATCATTTCCCGGAAAGGTGCTGATGACGACGCTGGTGGTGACAAGCAGCGCCGACAGGGTGGCACCGGAGATATTCTTGCCCGCCTCGATGGTGAAATCCTGCGGGTCGATCAACCAGGTGCCCGTGGCACCATTGGACGCCTCGGACGTGACGCGCGCCGAATCGGCAATCCGAACGTTGGCGGCGGACGTTTCGATAAAGCCGCCATTGCCCCCCGCCGGCGCACTGGCATCGACCCTGCCGGCCAGATTGAGCGTGCCGCCCTGCATGTCACCGAGCAACAGGATGACACCGCCGCGGTTGGCTATGGTCCGGGCCACGATGACGCCGGTGTTATTGACCACCGTCTTCAGCAACGCGCCGGCGGCCTGGGTTGTCATCAGAACGCGTCCGCCATCGGCTGTGATCAAGCCGCCATTGCTGACGACAGCGCGCGCCGCGCCGCGGTCAATCGCGACATTCAAAAGGCCGTCGCCACTGAAATCGAGCGTTATCGCCTCACCACCGACCAGCGCGACCGTGCCCAGCCGCGCCTGAATCGTTCCGGCATTATCGACTTGCGCGGCCATCAGCACGACAACGCCGCCATCGGCATTGATGATGCCCTGGTTGGCGACCTCTCCGCCGGTCCCTTCGAATTTATAGCTGCCGGCCCTGAAATCGGCATCGGCGATGCCGAGTGTCGATGCGACCAGCCCGCCGACGTTCACCCGCGCGCTGGCGCCGAACAAGATGCCGTTCGGATTTACGATGAAGACCCGGCCGTTTGCCGTCAGGCTGCCCAGGATTGCCGTTGGATCCTGTCCCAGGACTCGATTGAGCGCAACGGCACTGGCGCCCGGCTGGACGAAGTTGACGCTTTCGCCGCCGGCGATCCCGAAACTCTGCCAGTTGATAATCGCGCTCTGGCTGGCCTGGTTGATTGTCAGCTGGCCGGGGGCCACGGCGATCGAAGCTTCGCCACTGGCGACGACGCCGCCGCTTGGCAGTGCCATTGCCGCATTTGGCAATAGGCCCAAGGCGGTCAGCATGGCGCCGGCCAGAAGGCGTCCGCGCAGCGAGGCGGCGAGCGGCGCTGGTTTCGTGGAGTGTGCGTACATTATAATCGCCTTTTCTTCATGAACTGCTTCCCTGATGGCGTGGGGGCAGCAGGCGGGATCAGAACTGCTTGCTGACCTGAACCCAGAATTGGCCGGACGAGTCGGGCCCCGACAGGACCGGCGCGCTGCCGAGCCGATGGGCATAGGAAACCTTCAGCAGAAAATTATTGTTGTCGGCCCAAGTCAGGCCAACCCCGACGGCGCTGAGACTCGCGCTGTTCGGCGCCGCGGAAAAGCGGTTGCGGTTGTAGGTGATGCCGCCGTGATCGATAAAGGCGACCAGCTCCACGTTGCCGGGCACGCGCCGGGACAGTGCCTCCAGCGCCAGACGCGCTTCTGCCGTAACGATATAGCCCTGATCGCCATAGGCTTCCCCTTCGGGATATGCGCGCACGCCATAGGCGCCACCGAGCTCCATTTTTTCAGATATATCGAGGTTTTTCGAAGCCAGTTGTCCCCGCCCGGCGACGTAAACGGAGAGCGGCCCACCAATGTTCTGCAACCGGCCGATGCTGGCGTTGATCTTGTGAAATCCGCCGTTGGTTTGTGCTGTTACCGCATCGATCGCCCGTAAAGCAGGGGTGCGGATGTCGAGATTTCCGATGCTCCAGCCGACGGACCAATAAGTGGAGCCGCTGCTGTCATGCTGATCGCCCGACAGTCCTAGCGTCCCAACCTTCGAATGCCGGTCGCTGCTGGTGCCTGTCACATCCACCTGATCATGGAAGGCCTTCAGATCGCCGTTCGCGAGCAGATAGACGTTGGCGTGGTATGACCTGAGCAGCGGGTAGCTGGCATAGAGGCTTACGATATCGGCCGAACCATGTGCCTTCAGCGGCGCAAATTCGCGGCGAAGGCGGTAATCGAGCCGAGCGTAAGCAACCCCGACCGTCAAAAGGCCAAGCGGCACCTGATAACTGCCGCGCACATATGTCAGTCCACCGTCGCTGACAAAGCCGCGCACGCTGGCTACATCGCCAATGCCGAGCGGGTTGTTGAGATTGACGCTGCCGCCAAGCCGGTAATAGCCGGTGTAGCGATTGCCGAAGTTGTCGGCTTCGATGTTGCCGGAGATACGGTGCGCCGGCACGACTTCGACCAGCAGATCGGATGTGCCGACTTCATCACCAGGCATCAACGTCGATTTTACACCGACGCCGGGCACATCCGAAAGCAACAGTAAACCGCGTTCCAGCGGCCGGTTGGCGACCACGTCGCCGCTGCGCAAGCCTGACAGCCGGTTATTTGCGATGCCTTCGTGCAGAGAGCTGGTGTTTTTCAGGGTGATCTTGCCATAATGGCCCTCGATCACGGCGATCGTCACGACGCCATTGGCGATCGCCTGTGGCGGCAGATAGGCCTGAGCGACGAAATAGCCGTTACGGTTATAATATTCTGTGATGCGCCCTGCCATGCGCTGCAGGTCGGCCAGTGTGATAACCGCGCCCGGTACAAAGCCCGATACGCCGATGAGGCGGGATTCTGGAAACACCGAAATGCCAGTGATGTGCAAGGTCGAAGCGGAGAAGTCTGGGCCGGCTTCTATGGCAGGCGCTGCGATCGGTGGCCGCTCGAATTGTAGAGCAGGTGTTCTGCGGGGCGGTGCCGGCAGCGGTGGCAGTTGCTGTATCTGGCTACCTGCACTGGGCAGTTGTTGCGCAAATGCACCCGAGCTGATCGATGCAAACGCAAGCCCCAAGATTGGTATCTGAAGCCTCTTGGTCCGCATTAACTTAATATCGCTTGAAGTAATCTCCAGCATTTTCAGTATAAATCTTAACACAAATTTGATAAATATTTCGTCGAGTAAGTGACCTTTCGTGTCTGTCATCTGCCATCCTAAAACTGTTCACCTACTTCTTTGTTCTGGATAGGAGCCGCCAAGCCGAACGGTCAGCTTCGGAAACTACGTAGGCCACCACTGCCCGACAGCACGCCGGCGCGTAGTTTCCGTGCCTTTTGCCGATGACGGCCGTGCTGCAATGCAGTGTTGTGGGCAGGCTCTCCCGATGTCCGGGCAGGCCGCGGCCGCTGGACGTACTGGAAACACAATGTCCCGATTCAAGCATCCCTACATCGCTGCCGTTACAATGATGGTTGCCGGCCTGACGGCGGGCTGCACTACGGATTACAATGGCAACCGGCATATGAGCCGTGCCGCCACTGGCGCGCTTATCGGAGCCGGCGGCGGTGCCGCGGTGGGTGCATTGACCGGCGGCGATGTGCTGGCCGGCGCAGCGATCGGGGCGGCGGCCGGCGCCATCATTGGCATCGTCACCACCGACCACAACCGGTACGAGGATCGGGGCGGCCGCCGATATTACTACGATAACCAGAGCAATCGCCAATATCACTACGACAACCGCCAGCGCCGCGTTTACGATCGGCGATAAGCCTGGTCGGCATAAGTAGATTCCGAGGCTTTCTGCCGTTCCCTTGAGTTTGCAACATGGCCGTTCCGTCCATAGTGACCACTAAGCCTGAAGGCCTGATCATGCCAACCCGTCGGCCCGTCGCTATCGTCCTGCCGATCGCGGCGGCGGATGCCATGGGCCGACTGGGCCATTGCCTGGTGGCCGCGATGCGGCACCGGGCCTTGCTTGGCGCTGGCGGACTGACGGTGATCGGCGCCGTGCTTTCAATCCATATGCTGGGGGCCTGGTAGCCCCCTCATTCCATTTTTCACGAAAGGAACGTCCCCATGCCTCTTATGAGCCTTCTCATCACACTGGTCGTCGTTGGCCTGCTTCTGTGGCTGGTCAACAACTATATTCCGATGGACGGGAAGATAAAGAACATCCTCAACATCGTAGTTGTCATTGCTGTTGTGCTATGGCTTTTGAGCGCCTTTGGCATCCTCAGTTCAATGGGTTCGATGCGTGTCGGGTGACAAACCCCGCAGCGACAAGGGCGAGCCAGTCCAGCCAACCCGCAACACGCTCGATCGCAAGATCCGCGCCCGCTCGATCGATATGCTCAACGCTCATCTGGCGGCGGCGATCGATCTCCATGCCCAGTTGAAACAGGCGCACTGGAATGTTCGCGGCCCCGGTTTTTTCGCAATCCACGAATTGTTCGATACCGTTTCGGGGCATATCGAGGATTATTCCGACCTTATCGCCGAACGTGCCGGGCAATTGGGCGGCATAGCGCATGGGACCGTCCAGGTGGCGGCCGAACGATCGGGCCTGATCCGCTATCCCCTGGGCATCGCCGATGCGCCGAGCCACATCCAGGCCGTCGCCGGCGCGCTCGCGGGTTTCGGCGAAATGGTGCATGCCGCGATCGAAAAAGCCACGAAAGCCGGTGACCCGACGACCGCCGATCTGTTCACCGAGCTTTCGCGCGGGATCGACAAGGATCTGTGGTTTGTCGAATCGCATGCGGCCAGGCCGGCATGACCGCCGCACCGCCGCCGGCAAGTCCGCGCATCGCCGGCCGGTTGAACCTGTTCAACCGGCCAAGGGTGCAATCGGCGCCAAAGCCCGAATAATCGTCCTGCAATGGCGGGTCAGGCGAGCATCGCCAGCCGCGCCAATGCCGGCAAGGACCGGCACCCCATCTTCAACATGACTGCGGCGCGGTGGCTTTCGACCGTCCGTTGGCTGATGCCGAGGTCGGCTGCGATAATCTTGCTCGGATGGCCGGCGAGCACCATCGCCATCACCTCCCTCTGGCGACCAGACAGGCTCGCAAGCCGTGTCGCAGCCTCGGTACGGCGCGTTGCCGCCACGGCCTTGTCATGGCCCTTTCCCATCGCTTCCGCGACATGGCTGATCAATTCGGCTGGGGGCACGGGCTTTTCAATGAAATCGAACGCACCGGCCTTCATGGCTGCCACGGCCATCGCCACATCACTTTTGCCGGTAATGATCAGCGCCGGGGTTTCGTCGCCGCGCGTCCTCAGCAACTGTAGAAGTTCGATGCCCGGCATACCGGGCAGATAGGCATCGATCAACAGACACGAGCCGGGCGCCGGTTGCCATTCTGCAAGAAATGCCTCGCTGGATTCATGGCCGATGGCACCAAGACCAGTGGCGGCCAGCGTTTGCAAAAATACGCTGCGCATGGCCACATCATCTTCGATAACATGCACGTAGCCGGCGGTTACGGAGTCTGGAAGCACCGCCGGCAGCACCGCTGCCGCAACCAATTTCCTGACGACAGCCAGCAGTGCCGGCACCTTGACCGGCTTGCTCAACTGCACGCAACCGGCCAACGCAGTAGCGCGCAACGTCTGGGTGGCAATGTCGCCGGTTACGATCACAGCGGGGATGGCGCGGCCCTGCAAACGGCGCAGCTGGGCGACCAGCGCCAGGCCATTTTGATCGCCCGGCAGGTTGTAATCGGCCAGGATCAGATCGGGACAAGGGGCAGGGTGCGCCAGCAGTGCCAGCGCATCGGTGGCATTGACAGCGCTGATGGTACGATAGCCATCGGCAATCAAAACCTGCTCGAGCAGAGCCAGAATCTCAATATCATCATCAACGATCAGAACCAATCCTGAAGACCGGGGCGGTGGCGGGGCAACAATATCAGCCGCTTGTGGTTGCGGCACTGATAGTGGAATGTCGCTGCGATCGACCGAAACCGCGATGGAAAACACCGAACCGCGGTCCACTGACGATCGCACTGCGACGGGGTGATCGAGCAGCAGACCCAGGTGCTTGACGATCGAAAGGCCCAGGCCCAACCCGAGGGCACGTTCCCGTGCCGGATTGTCAAGTTGATGATATTCTTCGAAAATTGTGTCCAGTTCATGTTCGGGAATACCGCGCCCGGTGTCCCAGATTTCAAACCGCAAATGGTCTGCCGTGCGTCGGCAACCGAGCAGCACGCGGCCAGTGCGGGTGTATTTGAAGGCGTTCGACAACAGGTTGAGCAGCATTTGATGCAAAAGCTCGGGATCAGTTCGGATGCGGATAGTGGACGGCATCACTCGCCAGCCAAGCGCCTTTGCCCGCGCCTGGACGATAAATTCATCGTGCAACCGGTCGAGCACTTGCTGGGCCGGGAAGGCCTGTTTGTCGGGCGCGATGTTTCCCGCTTCGATGCGGTTGATATCGAGAACGGCGTTGAGCATTGTCGTCATGGAATCAAGTGTCTCGCCAAGCCGGTCCACGAGCTGCGCACCTTTGACGGCGGGTACGGCCTGTGTCAGCAGTCCGTGCAACAGGGTCAGCGTTTGCAGCGGTTGGCGCAGATCATGGCTGGCGGCTGCCAGAAACCGGGATTTAGCGAGATTGGCGCTTTGCGCCGCCCGTTCGGCGGCGGCCAGCGCCTCGGAAATCCGCCGGCGTTCGGTAACATCGACAAAGGTGACGACAACCCCTTCGACGCGGCTGTCCTGGGCACGATAGGGCGTGATGCGGCGCGAATACCAAATGCCACGCTCTCCGCCGATTTCGCGTTCGACCGGCGCTGCGTTGCCCAGAACCAGCGCGGCATCGTCCGGCAGGGCGCGATCCGCCGCCAGCGCCGCCAGATCGGCGAGGGGCCGGCCGACATCACCTGAAATGATGTTGAACAACCGCTGCGTCGCCGGCGTGAAAAAACGGATGTTGAGCTGTCGATCAAGAAAGAGGGTCGCCACATCCGTGCTGAACAGCACATTTTCCAGGTCATCGGAGGTGGTGCGCTGGCGTTCAAGCGTCTCTTGCAACTGTCCGTTAAGCGCCGTCAATTCCTCGTTGAGCGATTGCAATTCCTCTTGCGAGGCCAGCATTTCCTCGGTGGTTGCCTGATATTCCTCGGTCACGGACAAGGCTTCGTCATGCGTCGCCTGGCTGGCAACTCTCGCCTCATCAAGCTGGTGCAGGGCGTGTTGCAGTTCGCTGTGCAGCGCCCGCGATTCGGCCTCCAGTTCGTCGATGCGCGGTATGTCTATCGTATCCGCCACCACTTTCACCGGCGCCGTTTCGACAAAGGCGATGAACAACATGGCTTCGTTGTCGACCGTCACCGGCTCGACATTGATGCGAAACCTGATTGTCCTTGCATCATAGTTTAGGCGGCCGCCGCCAACCGAAACCGGCCTCCCTTCATGCAGCGCCCGTTCGATGGCCAATCGGAGTTTGGGTCGGACACTGGCGCGCGCCAGCATCAGCACATTGTTGACCGGCCGCCCGGCGGCAATCGCGAGAAACTGGTCGGTAGGCCCCAGATGATAGACACAATCCAGCCGGACATCGCAAAGCACCGCCGCCGGCGCATAGGCATCCAGCAACTTCTGCCGGCATAAATCAGCCAGGATCGTCGGTTTGGACGGTGGTTTTGCCAAAGCGCCCACCGGTCCGGAGGCATCGGCAGGACGCGCAACCAGTTGTGGCGCGTGTCCGTCGCCGATGTGCCGGTACAGCCGTGCCGCCTTGTTGAGCATGACGAAGCGGCCCTGCATGTCCGCAACGGTTTCGGCACTGCCCAGCAACAGAATGCTGCCATTTCGCAAGGCGAAATGGAACATGGAAATTACCCGCGCCTGCGCTTCAGGTTGCAGATAAATCAGAAGGTTGCGACACGAAATGAAATCCAGTCTCGAAAACGGCGGGTCCCCAAGCAGATCCTGCCGGGTAAAGATGACGGCATTGCGCAGTTCGGGACGGACGCGGTAGCCATTGTCCTCGGCCGTGAAAAAGCGCGCCAGCCGTTCCACCGAGACCGCTGCATGTATATCGGTCGAATAGAGCCCGTCGCGTGCCCGGGCGATGGCATCTGCATCGACGTCGGACGCGAAGATTTGCAGCTTTATCTCGCGGCGGTCGCGCACCAGGGCTTCGCGCAGGAGTATCGCCAGGGAATAGGTTTCCTCGCCGGTGCTGCAGCCTGCGATCCATACGCGCAGGGTGTCGCCATCGGCTTTGCCGGCCAGCATTTCGGGTATGGTGCTGGCTTCCAGCAAGTCGAAAACCGAAGGATCACGGAAGAAACCAGTGACATTGATAAGGATGTCGTCGGCAAGCGCCGCTGCTTCGCCGGGCTCTGCCTCAAGCATGGCAAGATATAGGTCATAGGCGTCGCGCGGCAGACCGGCCATGGCGATGCGACGTGCCGTCCGCCGTTCAAGCGTGCCGGTTTTGTACATGGCAAAATCCTGGCCAGAGGCAGCGCTGGCCAGGGCCAAAATCGCTGCAAGCTGGCTTTCCGCCGTTTCGGGCTTCACCGGACGCGGAAAACCGGTGACCTTGTCCCAGCGCGCCAGCAGTGCCGGCATGTAAGCGATCGACACGACAGCATCGACAGATCCGGTGGCAATTGCCGCCGCCGGCATGCCGCCATATTCCGCTTCTGCCGCAGCCTGCGCGATGACCAGCCCGCCTGCGGCGTGAAGCGCCGGCAGGCCAAGGCTGCCATCCCCGCCGGTGCCCGACAGTATGAGGGCAGCGACGCGCGGCCCGGCGCTCGACAACGAAGCCAGCAGGAAATCGAACGGCAGGCGGGCCCCCTGCCGAGGCTGGGGCCGCGTCAGTTTCAACATATTGTTGGCGACGGAAAGGTAATAGCCGGGCGGGATGACATAAACATGATCGGCAGCAATAAACGCGCCATTTTCGGCCTCTACCACCGGCATGACAGTATGGCGCTGCAACAGCTCGGCAATGCGACTGTCGTGGTCGGGGGCAAGATGCTGGACGATTACAAAGGCCAGGCCCGGCCGGGCGGGCAATGCATCAAGAAGCTGGCTACAGGCGCTCAGGCCGCCGGCAGACGCGCCGATGGCGACGATGCCAAGACCGTGGTTTTTTTGCGTCCGCTGGGACGCGCTGGCTGGTATTGGCGGCACTTGCGGCATTGGCACTCAATTCCAGCTTAGACCGCCTGGCTGACGACACGCAGAGTAGCGCCTGCGGCACCAAACTGCACGCGCCGCTGCAAAAACTAGAGGCCGCCTCTGCCGCCGAGTCAACGCCCCAGGTGCTGGCTGCGCAATATCGGAATTTACCTAGGGGCGCCGGTCGAAACAGGGCGCGGCCGCGATTGCGTAGATTCCGATGCTGGATGCATCAGGCGTCAGGCTCCAGAGAATTACTTGTTGCTTGAGGCAGTTGGCCCCCCGCCTCTTTCTCAAGCAAAAAGTCACGGTCGGACCCATTTCGCAACCGGGTCCGACCGTGACAGGATTATCCTGAGTCAAGGAGCCACGCCGATGGAAATGCCCAAGAACGGCAATGGTTCCCAGACGGGCGGCGCGCATGCAGATCATGCTTCAACGCCGACAAGGATGCCGCCCGCGAAGCCGGTTGAAACGCCGCAGAAAACACCGTCTGTAGCACCGCCTGCGACACCGCAGGCCAAGCCCAACGTCACGGCGCCCACGGCAAAGTAGGGCCACAAGCCCGTCCCACCGTCTCACCTGTTGACATTGCCGCGACCGGTTTCGACTGCACGGCCGCTGCAATGTGATCAGCCCGCTGCCCCTTTTCGGGGCAGCGGGCCTTTTCTTGCGCCCGATGCCGTCACACCCGCACCCCAGTAGCGAAGAAATGACGGCGCGCGACGAACAGTTGTGACGCTGTCGCGCAAGACATGTCGGGTTTGCCTGAGCAGTGGCAGCCAGCTTAGTGGCTTTGCGAACCAGGCGCACGAACACCGGCGGTGCGCGCTGTGCCGTCTTGTTTCAAGGACCATCGCGAAGCGCTTTTCGACGATGGCCTGAGATCAATCGGCATCAGAACGTTTTCCGACCGATGTGGATTTTCGGTACGGTGCTGATTTTGGTTCCCGGCAAGGAGGGGGGCGGGCGCTATTGCTGGCGGATCGCAACCGGCAAGCGACACCAACCCGGCGCAAAATCAGTCCCCTCCCCCGGTCCAACCACCCACGAAAGTACCCGATAGGGTGGTTGGGTCGGGAAAGCGGGTCGGCATGATTCCGATTTTCGGTATGATTCTCTAATGGGTTTCGCGCGCGGCGGCTGTAGCGGCTTCGGCCTTGCGCTTTGCGGTATTGGCGGCGTCGATGGTTGCGTCGGCGGCTTTTTCGGCATTTTCCGCCGTATCGACAGAGGCGCTCTTCGCGGCTTTGCCAGCGCTGTCCGCGGCATCAGAGGCATTGGTTTTGGTCTGTTGCGAACAGGCCATCAGTCCAAGGCCAACCAGTGCGAGACCGGCGAGAATTTGGGTACGCATGATCATTTGCTTTGCTCCTGATTTCGCTTTCGGCAGGTCACGCGCTCCGCCTGCCGGCGATCACTTGAAAAACCATGACGATAAGTGCCAGGACCAGCAGCGCATGGATAAACGCGCCGCCGACATGCAGGGAAAAGCCCAGCAGCCAGAACAGCACCAATATGGGAACAATTGTCCAGATCATTGCTGCTTCCTCCCAGGCCTGATATCAGTCTTTCAGCGCCTCGCGCACGCTGTCCTTTGCGCCACCAATGGCGTTCTGGATCTTGCCTTCGGTTTTTTCGGCCTTGCCTTCGGCTTCAAGCTTGGCATCGCCGGTCAACTTGCCAAAGCCTTGCTTGATGGCACCCGTGGCTTGCTTGCCGGCGCCTTCGATACGGTCCTTGTCCATGCTCATGTCCTTGGGGGCACAGTGCCCATGACAAAGATCATATGATGCACGGCAAGCCGGAAGCAGGATCGGAAACTACGCAGCGGGCGATCAATCTGCACAAAAATGCCTTTGGCGGTCGCGGCGGCGAACGAGATGCGTGCAAGCGCGACCCAAGCGATCTGACAAAGCGTATCGACCACAAAACGAAACCATCGACACCGTCGGCGACGTGATGACGGCTTGGCTCGCTGCGACGACTTAGGACAAAGGCCACAAGCGCTCAATCGAGGCGTGGCGTGCCGCTTGGCCATTTTGGGACCGTGTCCGCCTTGGCCTGATCGCCGCCACCATGTGCCGGTCCAATGCCTTCCAGCACTGCAGGGCCGCCGACACGATTCGTAATGAGCCAGGTGCCGATCAATGACGTGCTTTCCCCCCTCTTGGCAGATGCCAAGTCCGGCGCGCTAAACGACTGGGTTATAGAATATAAAGGCGGGCCCATTGCCAGCATTCGCAACGGGTTTGAAGCCGCTTCAAAGCGCTCGTGCATGCACTGCACGCCGTACATGTTGGGGCATTCCGCTGCCGTGTGGATGGCCGAGGCGCGTATCCCAAAGGAGTAGAGTACAGCGTAGCTTGGGCACAAAAACCCGCTGATAACAGCGCGATTCTATGCACGACTCCATCCCGACCATCTCCGCCGAGGTGCCGAGGCGCTCATGTGGCAAATTCAATTGAACAGGAGAAACATGGTATGAAACATGCTAACTCACTGTGCGCGCTGGGGCGATCGACGGGGATTGAACCCGCAACCTCCGGTACCACAAACCGGCGCTCTAACCAATTGAGCTACGACCGCCGCGCGAGGCGACGCAGATAGAGGACGAAGCGCCGCTGCGCAAGCGGCGGCGTCGGGAAATCCGGTGATTGCATGCGATCCGGGCGGTGCCGGTGGTTTTCGGCCTTTCCCCGGCGGTGTTGTTCATTTATTGCGTGGTGTTGAAATATCCTGAAGCTGCAAACCAGACGAGTAGCCCATGCTTTTCGACGCGCCCGATTTCGATGCCCATGAAGCGGTGCATTTTGGCCATGACGCCGCGACCGGCCTCAGGACCATCATCGCCATCCATTCGACGCATCTGGGCCCGGCGGCGGGTGGTTGCCGTTACTGGGCCTATGCCGATGATGCGGCGGCACTGACCGACGCGCTGCGCCTGTCGCGCGGCATGAGTTACAAGAACGCCATGGCCGGCCTGCCGATGGGCGGCGGCAAGGGCGTCATATTGAAATCCGACGCAGCGCCCAAGACCGAGGCGCAGTTGGAAGCCTTTGGCCGCATCGTCGAATCACTGGGTGGCCGCTATGTCACGGCCGAAGATGTTGGTATTTCGGTCGCTGACGTCACCGCGATCGCCCGCCAGACGCGGCACGTATCGGGGCTGGCCCAAACCAGTGGCGCTGCCGCGGGCGGCAATCCGGGGCCATCGACGGCCGAAGGCGTGTTCATCGGCATGCGCGCCGCCGTGGCGCACAAACTGGGCCGCGATGGCTTCAAGGGTGTGCACGTCACCGTTCAGGGGCTGGGCAGCGTTGGCGGCACGTTGGCGGAAAAGCTGGCGGTGGCTGGCGCGACATTGACCGTCGCCGATATCGATGAAGCCCGCGCCCGCGCCTATGCCGCCCGGCTTGGCGCCGCGGCGGTGCCGGTCGATGCCATCGCCGCAGTCGCGGCCGATGTGTTCAGCCCCAACGCCCTTGGAGCCGTACTCGACGCCGAAACCATCGCCGGCCTGCGTGTTGGCATCGTTGCCGGCGCCGCCAACAACCAATTGGCGACGCCGGCAGATGGCACCCGGTTGCAGGCGCGCGGCATCCTTTATGCGCCCGATTATGTAATCAACGCCGGTGGCATCATCAATGTCGTCGCCGAATATCTGGGGCAGGGCGATGCGGCATCGGTGGCGCGTTCCATTGCCCGGATCGAGGGGCGGCTGGCCGATATTTTCGTCGAGGCGGATCGTAGCGGGGTGGCGACGGACGCGGTGGCCGATGCGATGGCGCGGCGGTTGATCGGGCGGGGGTGACCTCCCTCGCGGGCCTGAAAAATAAGTAAGGGGCCGCGGGCAAAGCCCGCGTCGTCGGACGGGTTCGGCGGGGGGGTCCCGCCGCCCCGCCGGTCGGACTTGCGCCTGTCGGCGCGTAACGGCGTTACGCGCACGCGGCGCTGCGTCAGTAATCCTTCTTCCACCTCAGGCTCACGCTCGTCCCGCCCAAGGTCGCCACCTGCGACAGGATCGACAGCGACCTGGTCAGCGACACTTCGATATTCGTCGCCGTATAGCCCTGCGCGTCCGTCGCCAGCTCAACATAGACGCTGCGGCCGATATATTGGCCCGCCGCCACCGCCGTCTTGCGGCCCAGCGCCGTATCGGCGGGCAAAATGCGCAGCCGGTCGATGCCCAAGCCCTTTCGGACCAGGTTGATCGGGTTGAGCGCGCCGCTGCCGCCGCGCAGCGAGGCCAGCGCGCCGGCAAGCTGCACCGCTTCGGGGGCCGACAAATTAGTAACCGAATCGCCGAAAAGCACACGGCTCAGCACCTCATCCTCCGGCAGCGACGGTACCGAGCTGAACTTGATGTCCGGCCGTTGCGCGGTGCCGGCAATGGCGAGTTGCGCCGTAAAGCCCGATGTCGTGGTTTCGGCGGTGACATCGATCAACGGATCGGGCGGATAGCCGCCCTGGAACCGCAACAGGCCCTTGGTCAGCGTGAAGCGTTTGCCGGCGAAATCATAATCGCCGCGCACCAGTTCCACCCGCCCGGTGAGTTCCGGCGTCCGCGCGCCGCCCTTGATCTTCAGATCGGCGCGCCATTCGGCTTCGACGCCCATGCCCGAAACGAACAGCCGGCGATCCCCCGAAACATCAAGGTTGAGCAGCCAGCGCTGCGCCGGCGCATAGCCCAGCACCGGCCGGCCCAGCGCTTTGGTATTGGTTTCGTTGACCTGCAGTACCGGCACATCGGCCACGGTCGTCCGCCCGATGCGCACGGTCGCCTTGTCGATCCTCAGCTTGCCGGAAACCACGCCGCCATAGGCGTCGGTGGCGATGCGCAGCCGACCGGTTGCGGCGCCGCTGAAATCATCGCGGTTGAGCAATTGCGCGTTATCAACCTTCAGCCGGATATCGATGGGGAACGACCGTTCGGCGGAAAGATCCAAGCCACCGGTGCCGGTGATGCTGCCGCCCTTGCCGACCCGGCCCGAAAACCGCGTGAATTCCAGCCGCGATCCGACAAAGCGCGCCTCCAGCGTGGAATCGTCGATGACCGCGCCGATGAGCGTGCTTTCCAGCCGCGCGCCGATGCTGCGCAGCGTCCCGGTCAGCTTTGGATCGCCCAGTTCGCCGCCCATGTCGACGGCAATGGCGACGGGGCCGCGCACGTCCAGTGCCTCGAACCCGGAAAGCCCCCAGACCGCCTGCGCCGGGCCATTGTAGCGGATCTGGCCGAAAACCGGGCTGGCATATAGCCGGTCACGCAGGCTGGCATTGCCCGCCGGGATTGGACCGATGCGCAATTGCGCCCTGCCTTCGACCTTGCCGCCGCGCACGATCACCGCCTTGGCAACCGTACCACCCGACGCGAGCACGGCATTGATGCCGACATCGATGGGCGTCGACGCCGACGCAATACCGGCGCGGGACAGGCCGTTCAGTCGGAGGTTGGCATTGCCGCTTGGCACGCCGCCGGGGGTCATGCCGACATCGATCGTTCCGGTGATACGCCCGCTGAAATCCAGCGAGGGATAGGCGATGCTGAGCAGCGACAGCGACACCTTGTCGAACCGCGCCTTCAACATCTTGCTGTCGCCAAGCAGCCCGGAAAGTTCCGCCGAACCATCGGATGTGACAATGCTGAACGGTGCAAGTCGCCAGCCTTCGGGTCGTTTTGTGAACACGGCCGGGCCGCTCATCGTGATCGGGCGGCCATCCAGCGTGCCGGCCGCCGAAAGCTCGACGCGGTCCGGCCCCAGTTTTGCATCTGCATTGACCTTGAACGGAATATTGGTGGAGCCGCTGGCCGCAAATTTTGCGCTGCCGCGGCCATCGGCATAGGCGATGCTGCCTTCCGCCTTGTCGACGCGCAGCCCATCCCGCTCCACCCCGGCAAGGTTGAAGCTGCCGGTGGCGGTGGCGCCGCTGGCCGGCAGCAGCACAGCCAGCTTCAGTGTGCCGCTGTCGATCGTCACCGGCACCGTCAACGCCAGTTGCGCGCCTTTCGCATTGGCGGCGATATCGGCGCGTTGCACGGCGCCGGCACCACTCAGCATCGCGATCCCGGCGATACCCGCGCCTTTAAGGTCGATGCGGCCGTTGAATGGCCCGGCCGCGGTTTGCACGACGCGGCCGTTACCGGTCAGCCCGGCGACGGTGATGCTGCCGATTTCGATGGCGACAGGATCGGTATCGGTGCGGATGAGCCCGTTCGATGTCACCGGGCCATAGCTCGAACCGCCATCGGCGGTATAACGCCAGCCGCCCGGTGCCGGTGCGACATGGGCGTTGACGACGGCAAGGCCGATGCCCATCCCCGGCTGCTTCAGCACCACATCGACCACCGGCGCGTCGATTGGCCCGGCCAGCGACAACGTGAGCGGGCCATAATCGCGCGAAACGCCGCTGCCGGTCAGCTTCACCAGCCCCGCCGGGGTGCGCGTGCCGGCGGCGGTCAGCGTCATGGCGGGCGACATCAGCCGCGCGTTGCTGAACGCCAGCGACAGGTCGCTCGCCAGGTCGATATCGGCGGTGATGCGCGGCAGGCCGTCGGTCAACTTGCGGAAAAAGCCATTGTCGAGCCGGGTGACGGCGATGGCGGTCTGTCCGGTGACACGCGCCCCGCTTGCGCCCGGCGTCACCCGCAAGGTGGCGGTGATGTCGGTCATGCCAAGGCCGCTCACCAGATAAGCGGGCAGTGCTGCCTTTGCATCGATCAGATAGCTGTCCTGGCCCAGCACCGCCGACAGCGTGGCGGTACCGCGCAAGCGGTCGGTGCGAAATTCCAGCGCGTTCGACGTGACCCGGCCGCCGGCAAACACCAGCGGCCCTGCGACACGGACATTGGTGACCAGGGGCGCCGCGGTTTCGCCAACGCCGGTCAGGCGGGTTGCGGTGGCGGTGGCGGGCACTACCAAGGGTCGCGGCCCGGCGCGGACGATGCCGCTGATCGCCAGATTTTCGGCGATTGTGGTGCCCCACGCCGCCTGTGGCGCTGTAATGCGATAGTCGATCAGCGGCGCCTTGAAGGTGCCGGCGACCTGCGCCATCAGCTTGATGTCGCGGCCGCGCAACCTGGCGCTGACCGCGGCCGGGTCGAGCAGCCTGGCGTTGATGATGACATCGCGGATGCTTTCGTCGCTGAAATCCAGCCCGCCGCGTGCCTCCACCGCCAGCGCCCGGCTCGCGAGCCGCGCCGCCACATCGGCGCGGCGATCGGCAAAATGCGCGGTTGCATCGACGCTGACCACCGGGCTGGTCAACCGCGCCGCTGCACCGGTCAGCAAGCGCCCCGGCATGGCGTTGCCCAGCATGGTGAACTGGCCGGACAGCCCGGACACCGTCAGCGCCGCCAGCGGTTGCCCGGCCAGTTGCGCGTCGAATTTGCCCCGCCATTTGGTCCAGGATCCATCGCCCTGCAGTATGACTGACAAGGGTGCATCAAGGCCCAGGATACGGGTGATGGCGCCATTGGTCGGCGCAGTGACCAACGCATCCATGTCGAACCGGTCTCGATCCGGCTCCGCATCGATCATCAGCTTGACGGTATCGCCGCCTGGCACCGGTTTGCCGGCCGTCGTCTGCACTGCAACGGTCAACGCAGACAGATCGACCAGCGCCCGGCCGGCGCGGATGTCGGCCTTGGCATCGACGGTCAACACCCGTTGCGTGCCCGCCAGCGCCGGTTCCAGCACCAGACGAACGATGCGCAGCTTGCCCAGGGCGATATCGATGTTCGGCAGGACGCGATCATCGCCGGTCGGCCGGAATTTCGGCATCCGCAGCACCTGTACCGTGGCGGCTGTCGCGGAATGCACGGTCAGCAGATTGCTGACGAGGTCGAGCGGCCGCCAATCGAGTGCAACTTCGGGTGCGACAAGGAATGTGCCGGCGGGGTCGCCCAGCCGCAGGTCATGCACGACCGCCTTGCCATAGATCGAACCGTCGATGCGGCCGATCCGCACCGTCAGCCCCGATTTCATCTGCAGCCTCGGCAATTGCCGCAGGATAAAGCCATGGCCAGCGTCGCTGTCGAGCCAGCGGATCCCCGCAAAGGCGAGCGCCGCCAGCAGCACGACCCCGATGACGGCAATCGACAGGATACGCCCGATTTCGCGGCCGGCGGCGTTTCGCGACGGCGGGGTCGCTGGTTCGATGTCGCCGGCTTCCATCGTCAGAACGCCTGGCCGATTGACACATAAAAGGCGACTCGCGGATCACCCGGGCTGCGGGTGACCGGCGTTGCCACATCGATGCGGACGGGGCCAAAGCTGGTAAAATACCGCACCCCGATACCGGCGCCGACCTTCAGGCTGTTGAAGCCGGGCAAGGCGGATTGATAGATTTGGCCCGCGTCAACAAAACCAACGAGCCCCAGATCATTGCCAAAGGCCCGAAAAGCATAGCGCACTTCCGCCGCCACTTCGGTCAGGCTGTTGCCGCCGGTCGGAACGCCATTCGGATCCTTTGGCCCAACACCCTGATAGTCATAGCCGCGTACCGAACCGCCGCCACCGGCGTAAAAGCGTCTGTCCGGTGCGATACGGCCGCGGCTGGCACCGGCGATGGCGCCCAGATGCACCCGCCCGGCCAGCACGAACGACCCCAGCGGCAGATAGGCGGTCGCTTCCGCCTGAGTTTTGATATAGCCGAAATAGGCACCGCTGTTCAGCGTGAACTCCGGCGATACGCGCCCGGTCAGTCGAAACCCGCGGGTCGGGTTCAACAGGTTGTCGGACTGGTCCCAGGTCAGTGTGCCGGGCAGCGCGAGAATGTAATAGGTGTTCCTCGGATCATTCGGCGCCGACAGATCGCGCTGCTGCGTCACCAGCGCCTGTACGCCGATGGAATAGGTCCAGGGTTTTTGCCAGATGATGTTCGATTCGCGGTCGATCGATGCGGCGATCTGGGCGGTGCTTGCGTTATATGCATCCTGCTGCTCGGCCGAAAGAATCACACTGAACTTCAAAGTCTGGTCGCGCTTGCGCCAGTTGCGGCGGGCGATGCCGGCGCTCAACAATTGCTCGCGCTGGGCACCGACACCGCGCACGGTAAAGCCGCCCTCCGGCTTGATCAGGTTGCGGTGCGACCAACTGGCTTCGACGCGGACGCCCTGGCCGGTC
This sequence comes from Sphingomonadales bacterium, assembly GCA_038208825.1. Classification (GTDB taxonomy): domain Bacteria; phylum Pseudomonadota; class Alphaproteobacteria; order Sphingomonadales; family Sphingomonadaceae; genus Sandarakinorhabdus. Next base: position 44,333 of record JBBQYI010000010.1, read on the forward strand.
GAATAACCGCCGGTTGCAGCGATCGTGTGGACCGGTGCCACCTCGGTCGTCACGATCATGTCGACCTTCTGGGTGCCGTCCGCATCCGCCGGGCCGCCAGCCACTGGTTTGATCTCCACCCCGCCGAACAGCCCCGTCTGGATCAGTGCGCGGCGCAGATCCTCGCTATCGGCACCGCGATAGGGATCGCCCGGCTTGAACCGCGCCAGCACGGCAAGATGCTTGTCGTCAAAGCCCTGCTTTGCCCCGGTTATATGCAACCCGCCATGGACGCCGCGTGCGCCAAGATCGATCCGTTGGATGATTGCCGCGCTGCGCGTCGCATGATCAATGTTGATTTCCGGCGGATTGATGACGGGAAACGGGTAACCGGCATCGGCCAGCCGCGCCGCCAGTGCGTCTTCGGCAGTGTTGATGTTGGCAGCGTTCAGGCGGTCGCCTGGCTTGACGCCCAGCAGCGGCAACACCACTGGCGCAGGATCGCTGCCCTTTGCACCATCGGGCCGCAGCACGGCGATCGCCGCGATATCATAGGCCGGGCCGGGATCGACTGTAATCCCCACCTTGATCGGCGCCCCGGCGGTGGCCGGTGGTGTCACCACTACCTGCGTCGTGCCACCGTAATGCCCAACAGATCGCAGAAGCTGGTCGATCAGATCCTTGTCTTCGGTCACCCGCCGGTTGATCTGGGCAAGGTTCGAGATATCGCCTTTCTTGCTCCACAGGGCCGACAGGCCGCGAAAATCACTGTCCAGCCCTAGCGCCGAAAGTCCCTTGAATTCCACCGTGTAACGAACATCGCTGGCGTTGACCGCCTCGCTGTCGGTGGTGGTTTCAACCGTTGGCCAGGCGACATCGCCCGGCAAGGGCGCAAAACTGCTTTCGAGCGGCGCGTCGGTCGGCAGCGGGGCGGGGTCGGGGATGATGCCCGTGGCCGGCTCCTCGCCCGGCGCGGCGGCCGCCGCGGGATCAACATTCGGCGCGGCGGCCGCCGCGGGATCGACGTTCGGTTCCGTCATGGGCTGTGATGTCGCAGGGGATGTTGTTTGTGGCGGCTTGTCGCCTGTCTGTGCGGCCATCGCCAGCCCCGGAAACCCTAGCAAGACCACCTCGGCTACCAGCAGCGTGCGGTGCAGGTCGCGCAAATGAAATTTTCTGCAAGGTAACACATTGTGGTCCTAGCCCAGCACAGGCGTCGCGCAAAGCTGGTGCTTTGTCGCCGGGGCTTGGCGGCACACGCTTCGCCGTGCCAAAGCACCGGTATGGCCAATTCTACCCCGCCGATTCCAGATTCAATGTCGCCGAAGCAGCAACAGCCGCCGGGTTCGGCTGGCGGCTGCCTGATCGCTGCCGGTGCGCTCATCGGGCCGGTGATCGGCCTGTTCATGGGCCAGGTCACACTTGGGCTGCTTGGTGGTCTGGCGATTGGCGCGCTCGGCGCCATCGCCATGATGGTCGCGCAACGGCGCAACTAGGCTTCTGCAGGGGGGCGGCTGGCCCGGATCGCCAAGGGCGCTTGTCGTCTCGAATGCAGACCATCCCTTGCCAAGATACGGTCATGGCCAGACTTTCGTGCCGGTGCTTCAAAGCGCACACTGCCGCGTGACCAAGTGGCTTTGCGGCAAAACCGGCTGGCGCGAGATGGTCTTGTTCGGCTATATGCCTGCGAAAGTTCAAATCTGGAAGAGTGTTAGTGGCGACCGCGCTCGTTCTCAAACCCTATGAAAAGCACCGCCGGCTAGGCTGGTTTTCGCGTCTTACACTTGGCACAAGCCTGGTTGGACTGGCGGCGTTTTACGGTCTTTTGTGCGCGATTCTTCCGATGCAGCTGCTGGTTGTGCCGCTGTTTCCCGTCCTGCTCATCCTGTTGCTGATCCTGTGGATGTTGCCGGATATCGGCGGCGTGCGCGACGTTTCCGTTGCAAGCTGGCTTGTCCTGTTCCTGATCATGAATGCGTTGTGGCCGCCGATCGCCGCCATCAACCTGCCCGGCATTCCGGTGATATTGCCGACGCGCGTGTTTCTTTTCGGGGTGCTGACGATATTCTGCCTGAATTTTGCGACATCGTCCGAGATGCGCGGCGAGGTCATCCAGTCGATGCGCGCGATGCCGTTGCTGAATCGCCTGTTCTGGCTTTTCTGGGTGACAACACTGATCTCGGTGCCGATCGCCTACAGCATTTCCTTTTCGATCAGCAAATGGATCAACAACCAGATCTACTGGACATTGATGCTGGCAGCGTCGGCGTGGCTGGCGACCCGTCCGGGCTTTCCGATGCGCGTGGCGCGGGTCCTTGGCTGGACCCTGCCGATCATCGCGGTGCTGGGCATCAACGAATACCGGATGCAGGAAATGTGGTGGCCGGCGTATCTGCCGCCGTGGCTGCGCTCCGATCCGGCGCTTTACCTGCGGCTGTTCGAGCCATCGTTCCGCGCCTACACCACCGAATATCGCGTGCGCGGCCAGTTGGGCAATGCGCTGTATACGGCGGAATATTTGGCGCTGGTCTTTCCCTTCCTTGTCTATTTCCTGATGCGGGCGAAGCGGCTTTCGCACACGATTTATCTGTCGGCGGGCGTACTGGCGTCGATGATGACCATGTATTTCACCAGCTCGCGGTCGGCGATGATCGGGCTGGTGTTGACCCTGGCGGTTTATCCGCTTCTCGAATCACTGCGGGTGCGGCGCCAGCGGCCCAGCTCGTTGATGGCAAGCACGGTTTTCTATGCCTATCCGATTTTTGCGGTCATGCTGGCGGCAACCGTCGTGTTCTGGCGACGCGCCCATGTGCTCATCCTGGGTGGTTACCAGACGCAGGCGAGCACAGACGCCCGCAGCGCCCAATGGGCGATGGGCTGGCCCAAGATTTTCAGGCACCCATTCGGACAGGGCGCAGGCAATAGCGGCGACGTACTTGGCTTTTTCAACCCTGGTCGAGACGCGCCAACCGTCGATTCCTATTATCTGACGCTGCTGCTCGATTATGGGTTCTTGGGGTTTGCGTTTTTCTTTGCCCTGCTCGCTTGTACTGTATGGATGTCGGGGCGTGCATATATCGACGCGCGTGATGAAGAAACGCTGCTGTTGGCACCGATTGCCATCGCATTTACCAACTTCCTTATCATCAAGTCGGCGGCAAGCAGCGAAGCCAGTTTTCCAGTTGTGTTCGTCCTTCTGGGCATAGCAATCGCACTTGTTTCGCGCGTGCGCGCTGACACCAGGGTTGTTTCGCACATACGCGCCTAGCCCGGGCGGCGATGATGAGAATCGCACGATCCGCGATGCCCGTTCAGCGTACTGAGGGCGTCAAAGCGCGCTGTTTCTCAACTTGGTCGAGCGCGTTGGCGTGTGTTGCCCGGCCGAGGCCCTGACTAATAGGCCGCCTCCTCTCACAGCCATGGATCAGGTTCACGACCTAGTTCAGCCGCCGCCCGACCCATATCACGCGGCCGATCACCATCACCCCGGCGGGGTCGCAATCATCCCAGCTTGGGTAGGAATCATTGTCGCTTCGGATCGCAAGGCGCCGGGTCGCCGGGTTGACCGACAGCCGCTTGACCAGCAACGCCCCGTCGGTTCGCAGCACATAGATGCCGTCGCGCAGCCGCTCCCGGTCATCGGTATCAACGAGGATCTGGTCACCATCGGCCAAGGTAGGCAGCATTGAATCGCCCTCGACGCCGATCACCGACAGCGCTTCCACGCGCCCGGTGGCGATCGACCTGACCCAGCTGGATTGAAAGGCGAGCGTGGCCAAAGGCGCCTCACTGCCAGGCTCGCTGCCGGCGCCCGCCGATGCGCCGACGGCAAGCTGCGGTATAAGCACATAGTCTTCGGCACGCTGCACCAGCCCCGGCCGTGACACGACCGCGCGGCTGCCTGCTTCCTCCGGCCCGCCGAGCAGGCGTTCGGCGATACCGAAATGCGCCGCCAGCACGCGCCGGTCGTTTTCCGACAAACGCCGCGGCACGCCACGTTTGACGAACTGTTGAATATAGGTCGGATTCCGGCCGATCCGCCGCGACAGCGACGCATAGTCTTCGCCACGCGAAGCGATCAGCTCGTCCAACCGCTTGCGGATGGCGTTGCTGTCCATGAGCCGCGGCACCTCCTCTCCTGGGCCGCTTAATTTTGATCCTACCATAGTTTTTTACCTAGACTAGTAGGATTTGAAGCACGATGAATCGCTGAACAAGCCGAATCGCAACCGTTTCGGCGATAAAAGGGAGACCTTGTGATGAGCCTGTTGTTGACCGTCGAGCGACATTTGCGCCGGAATGAGGTGGCGCCCTCGCGCTTCGGTCGGGAAGTCGCGGGGGATCCCCGTTTTGTTTTCGATCTAAGGAACGGCCGGGAACCGAGGCCGGCAACCCAGGCAAAGGTGCTTGCTTTCATTGCATTGTGCTGCAAATCTGCCAATGGGGGGCTCGCATGATGCGCGTCACGGGAAATCACGCCGAAGCTGCAATCTTGCGCGCCATCATCGCCGAAGCGACTGGCGCGCTGCACGATAGGGAAAATCCTGTCATGATCGTCGAGAGCATCGCCTCTGCGGATTGGGCGAGCGCCACTTTCGTCGGTTCTACCCATGAAATCACAATTCGGCTGAAGGGCACGGCTGTGGCGATCATGGCTTGTGTTGCCCGGATGGTCGATAAACTACCGGAGCGAGACATCCCGATTGCGGGGCGAATCGTCGCGGATATCGCGATTGATGCGGGCGAACAGGTCAACATGGCTGACAATATTGTTGCAATAACGTTAACCGTCAATGCTCTAACCATCATCGACTAGGGATTTTCCAAGCCATCCTGCGACATCTTGAGCCTCGCTCAAAAATCCGCTTGCGCCAAGCAGCAATCATCTTCAATGATATGAGTCGTAATCAAATTCATTGGGGTGGGCATGATCGCATCGCTGAATTGCCGCCGATCGATGGCAGTGACGCGCCGACAATTGTCTGCGCCGGAGCGGGTCATGCTGCCGCTGCTCACCATCGTTATTGCACTGGCGACGACCGCTTGTTCAAGGGGCGACGCCGCCGCGTCGGCGGCACCCGCCGTCGGCGCAGCGGAACAGTCGATTCCGGTATCGCTGGCGACTGTCATGCCCGCGGCGGGCGTTTCGAGCCTTGATATCGCCGGCACCGTCCGGTTGAAGCGCGAGACGCCGCTGGGGTTCAATACCGGTGGCCGGATCGCCAGCATTGCGGTGCGCGAGGGTGATATAGTCGGGCGCGGACAGTTGCTGGCCCGGCTCGATCCTACCAGCCTTGATGCCGCCTCTGCTTCGGCGCGTGCCGAGGCCGTGCGTGCCGAGGCCGATTATCGCCGCTTGCAGGGCCTGTTCGAAAAAGGCTGGGTTACCGCGCCGCGCGTCGAAACCGCGCGCGCCACCGCCGCTGCGGCGCGGGCACGCGTCGCGCAATCGAGTTTCGATGTCGGCCTTGCCGCGATCCGCGCTCCATCACGCGGCGTGGTGCTGCGCCGGCCGGCTGAACCTGGCCAGATGGCGACGCCGGGGCAGACCGTGCTGATCCTGGGCGAGGTAGATTCGGGCTATGTGCTGCGCGTGCCGCTCGCCGATGCCGATCTGGCGCGCATCCGGCACGGCCAGCCTGCCAGCGTGACCATCCCGGCGCTGGGCAACACCCCGATTGCCGCCACCGTGTCCGAACTCGGCGCGCGCAGCGATGATGCCACCGGCACTTTCCGCGTCGAAATGGCCCTGCCTGTCGTCCCCGGCCTGCGTTCGGGCCTGATCGGCACAGCCCGGCTGCGTCTGGCCGAAGATCGCGCCGCTGCAAGCAATGGCGCCACCACCGACACCGCCGCCGTCGCCATCCCGGCCACCGCGATTTTCGCGGCACGCGCCGACGAAGGCTTTGTCTATGTCCTTGATGCCGGCAAGCAGCGTGTCAGGCGGCGGATGGTTGAAATCGGCCCCATCGACAGTAATGGCGTTACCATCACCGCCGGCCTGCAGGCGGGTGATCGCGTCGTGGTGTCGGGCGTCGACCGGCTGCGGGACGGCAGCCCGGTGACGATCGCTGCCAAGGCTGCCGCCGGCGCCGCCGTCGCTGCCAACTCCGCCGCCCCTCGCGGTTGATCGGGCGTGTCGCTTATCGAATTCGCCATCCGGCGCTGGCAGATCACGCTGGTCGGCTTTGCGCTGTTGGCTGCCATCGGCCTGTCGGCCTTTTTCACCATTCCGCGCTCGGTCGATCCGCATTTTCCGTCGCCGTTCATCATCGTCGTCGCCACGGTGCCCGGCGCCGAGCCATCGGACATGGAAACCACTGTCGCCAAACCGATCGAGGATGTCATCCAGGGCCTCGACGGGATCGTGAAGGTGCAATCGCGATCTACTGATTCGACATCGGTGATCACCGCGGAGTTCAGCTGGAGCGGCGACCCGGACAAGAATTATGACGAGGTGGTGCGCGAGGTGAACGCCATTCGCGGGACCCTGCCATCGGCGTTGCAGCGGCTCGATTTCCAGAAATCCCGGACCACCGAAGCCGCCGTGCTGCAAATCGCGCTGGTATCCGAAACCGCTTCGTACCGCCGGCTTGAGAAGCTCGCCAAGGACCTGCGCGAGCGGCTCAACCGCGTGTCGGGCGTGCGCAATACCAAGGCCTGGGCCATACCGACGCCCGAAGTGCGCGTCGCCATCGACAGCGGGCGGCTGGCGCAGCTTGGCCTGCCCGTCACCGCCGTCACCGATGCGCTGCGCCAGGGGTCCGCCGATCTGCCGCCCGGTGCCGTCCATATCGGCGACCAGCGGCTGAATGTGCAGGCAGGCGGTGCCTTCCGCACGGTTGAAGAGGTCGCCGATGTGCCGGTGCGCGCCAGCGACGGCCGGCTGGTCCGCGTCCAGGATGTGGCGAAAGTCGGCTGGGGGTACGAGGAACAACCGCACTATGCCCGTTTCGACGGCAAGCGCGCGGTGTGGGTGACGCTGACCCAAAAGGACGATCTGAACGTCCTTGATATCCGCAACGCCGCCATCAAGGTGACAGACGAATATCGCCGCCTGCTGCCACCCGATGTGCAGTTGCATGTCGGTTTCGATCAATCCTTCGATATCGCCCGCAAGCTCGATCAGCTTGGCCGGGATTTCGCCATCGCGCTCGGGCTGGTGCTCATTACCCTGCTGCCGCTTGGCTGGCGCGCCTCCTTTGTCGTCATGGTGTCGGTACCGCTTAGCCTGACCATCGGCTGTGCGGTGCTCGCCTTTTCGGGCTTCACGCTTAATCAACTAGCGATATCGGGGTTTATCATTGCGCTTGGTCTGCTCGTCGATGATTCCATCGTCGTCACCGAAAACATCGCCCGCCACCTGCGCGAAGGCGAAAACCGCCTGAACGCGGCGATCAACGGCACCAGGGAAATTGCCGTCGCGGTCGTCGGCTGCACCTTTGTGCTGCTGCTTGCGTTCCTGCCGCTGTGTTTCCTGCCCGAAGGCGCCGGCAAATTCACCCGCTCGCTGCCTGTTGCGGTGCTTGGCACCGTCGCTGCCTCGCTGCTGGTATCGCTGACCATCGTGCCGTTCCTCGCCAGCCGCGTGTTGCCGCAGAACCAGCCCGAACATGGCAACCGCTTCCTTCAGGTGGTACAGGGCGGCATTCAGCGCTTTTACGCGCCGACTTTGTGGTGGTCGCTCACCCACCCTTGGCGGGCCATGGCGGCGGCGACGATCATCGTCGGATCGGGCCTGGCGCTGGTGCCTTTCATCGGGTCCAGCCTGTTTCCGCCGGCCGGCACTGCCTATTTCCTGGTGACCGTCACCGCCCCCGAGGGCGGCGCCATCACCCAGACCGACCGCGCCGTGCATTATGTCGAAACGGCGTTAAAGGGCGAACCCGACGTCAAGGATGTGCTCGCCAACGTCGGCCGCGGCAACCCGCAGATCTTTTACAATCAGCGCAGTTTCGACCAACGCAGCAACCTTGGCGAAGTGCTGGTGGTGCTGAAGGATTGGGACCCGGAACGCGGCCCGGCGATGGTCAAGCGGCTGCGCGACAGGCTGGACCACAGCCCCGATGCGCAGTTCGTCGTCAAGATTTTCCAGAACGGCCCGCCCATCGATGCGCCGATCCTCATCCGTGTCATCGGCCCCGATCTGGATGTGCTGAAGGTGCAGGCGGCGCGGGTGGAGGCGGCAATGCGCGCCGTG
>JBBQYI010000011.1:0-52420 GCA_038208825.1 Sphingomonadales bacterium
GGGGGGGGGGGGGGGTTGGTCCGGCCGGGCCCGGGCCGCGGTGTTCCAATCCCCCCCCGCCCCCCCCCCCACTCTACGCTTCGCGTGGGGGGAGGGAGACGGTAAGGTTCGGTTGTGCCTGATCGTCACCTGCAAACCCGCGCCCGCACCATGCGTCTTGCGCCAACCCCGGCCGAACGCGCCGTTTGGCGCATCCTGCGCGCCGCGCCTTTCGATACCCTGCACTTCCGCCGCCAAGTCCCCTTCGCCAACCGCTACATCGCCGATTTCGCCTCGCATCGCGCCAAGGTAATCATCGAGATCGATGGCGGCACGCATGATCTGGAATCGCTGACCGAGCAGGGCCGCACCGCGTGGCTGGAGGCGCAGGGCTATCGCGTGCTGCGTTTCAACAACAGCGATGTTGCCGAAGCCGAGATCGCGCTGGCGCTAATAGCCGCGCTTTCACCCTTCCTTCCCCCTCCCCCCACGTGAGCGAAGCGAGCGTAGAGTGGGGAGGGTCGGGGTGGGGGTTTTGCCGATGCGGGCTGTTCTGTCGGGGGAAAGAGTCCTCCGTCGCTCCCTACTCTACCGCCCGCGGCGATGGGGCGAGAACATCACCCCTCCCCGCTCGCCCGCCAAGCCGCCGCGAATTCCGGCGTATAAGCACCTTCCGGGTTCGCCCGCACCATCGCGTCGAGCCGTTCCGCATCCTTGCCCACCAGCAGCCGCCAGCGGCCATCCTTCACGCCATCCAGGATGATCGTCGCGGCCTCGGCGGCGCTTGTCGGCGCGGTGTCGCGGAAATTGGCGTTGATGATGTCCGTCACCTGTTCATCGCTCAGTCCCGCGGTGTCCACCCCCCGCTGCGCCATCAACGCCCGCAGGTCGCGGGTGCCGGCATTCATCCTGGCCGAATTGCCGGCGATTTCGGTGCCGATATGCCCCGGCATCACCACCGAGCAATGGATATGCGGCGCGTTGATGGCCAGATCGCTGATCAACGCCTCCGTAAAGCCCTTCACGGCAAACTTTGCCGCGCTATACGCAGTGTGCGTCGTCCCCGGCCCCAAGGTCGCCCAGAACCCGTTGACGCTCGATGTGTTGATGATGTGCCCGGCGTCGGCCGCCATCAGCATCGGCAGGAACGCCCGCACCCCGTGCAGCACGCCATGAAAATTGATGTTGAACGTCCGTTCCCACGCGCCGCGATCACCCGCCACAAAGCTGCCGCCACCGCTGATCCCGGCGTTGTTGAACAGCAGATGGATACGATCCGTCTCCATCTCGCGCCGCACCGCCTCGGCCCAGGCGTTCATCTGGTCCTCGATCGACACATCGGCGACAAACGTCGTCACCCGCGTGCCCTGCGGCGCGCCATCCAGGCACAGGCGCTGCGTCTCGGCCATTGCATCGGCGGCAATGTCGCACATCGCGACGCTGCACCCTTCGGCCACCAATTGCCGCGCCAATTCCCGGCCCATGCCGGTGCCGCCGCCGGTGATGACCGCAATCCGCCCGGCAAAATCCTGCATGCTTCAACGCCCCGATATGATTTTGGCGCACAGGCTATCGGCAAACCACCCCGCCGCGCAATCCTGTCCTCTGCCACCCTGATGCTGTACACCCGTCGCACGGCGGCGCTCCGCCCAGGTACAAGTCTTTTGGGGTGACCATCCGGCCTTGGCCGCGTTAGCATCGGCCTGACTGAGCAACAGGCAAATCGATCGATGACGGAAGGCTATCAAGCGCTGACCACGAAGGAGAAGCAGGCGCTGCGCCTGCTGCTTAATGGCCATGACGCAAAATCGATGGCCAGCCAGCTTGGCCTGTCGGTCCACACCATCAACGAACGCCTGCGCGATGCGCGGCGCAAGCTGTCGGTGTCGAGCAGCAAGGCCGCCGCCCGCATGCTGCGAGAGGCCGAGCACGCCACCCCCCAATTGCTTGGAGACACGGTTTTGGGGGATGCCGGCTCCGCACCGACGGGCCAAACCGCCTCTCAACGGCCCATGCGCCCATTTCTGGAGCGCAGGGCCGTCTGGACCATCGGAGGATTTGTCATGATCATAATGCTCGTCGCCACCCTCGCCGCCTCGGCACCGCAACCCGCCGCAACGCAGATTCAGACCCAATCCGCGACTACGCCAGTCGCTGCGCCAGTCGCCGAAAGCAATGCGAGCCGAGCCGCCCGCGACTGGCTGGCGTTGGTCGATGCCCGCAAATGGCAGGAAAGCTGGACCGCCACCGGCGATTCGTTCCGCGCGGCCAACACCGTCGCCAATTGGCAGGCGGCGGCTGAACAGGTGCACGCCCGCCTCGGCCCCGCATTGTCCCGCGAACTATTGACCGACGCGGATATCCCAGCGCCCCCCAACGGCATCCACAACGTCCGCTTTCGCAGCACGTTCGCCAACAACCACAACGCGATCGAGTCCCTGTCACTCAATCGCGAGGGCGACCATTGGCGTGTCGTGGGCATCTATGTCGAATAAGCCATCGCCGCCAGCGCGCGGGGTGCAGTTGCCGGCGGACGCCCTCCCCTTCTGACAGGTGCGCCGCCGGTCCATGCCGCTACACTCCCGCCTTTCCCGCTGGAGTGCGCACCATGGCCTATGACAGCTACACCCTGATCGACGTAAAGCGCGATGGCGCCGTCATCACCGCCACCGTCGACAATCCGCCGATCAACATCGTCACCCTGCCGTTGTTCGGCGAACTTGCGGCGCTGGCCATCGAACTCGAAACCGATGCCAGCGCCCTGGTTTTCATCCTGAAATCCGCGCATCCGGATTTCTTCCTCGCGCATTTCGATGTGGAGGCGTTGATCGCCATCAGCGGCCAACCCCGCGCCGCGATGACGGAAACCGGCAACGCCTGGCACGAAATGTGCAACCGCTTTGCCGCCATGAACACGCTGACCATCGCCCAGATCGAAGGCCGGGTCGGCGGCGGCGGCGCCGAATTGTCGATGAGCCTCGACATGCGATTTGGCGTCAACGGCAAGACCATCGTCAACCAGATGGAGGTGCCCATCGGCATCATCCCCGGTGGCACCGGCACGCAACGCCTGCCCCGCCTGATCGGCCGCGCCCGCGCCATGGAGGTGATCCTGTCCGGCAATGACATGGACGCCGAAACCGCGGAACGCTGGGGCTGGCTGAACCGCGCCCTGCCCGCCGATGCCATCGATGCACATGTGGCCGCGCTCGCCCGCCGCATCGCCAGCTTCCCGCCAACGGCGGTGCGCGCCGCCAAACAAGCCATCCACACCGCCACGCTGCCGCTCGAACAGGGGCTCGCCATCGAAGCCGGGCTGTTCCAGGACACGCTCTATTCCGACGCCGCCCGCACCGCCATGGCGCGCTTCATGGCGCTGGGCGGCCAAACCCATGCCGGCGAAATGCGCGTCGCCGATCTCAGCGCAGACGTCGCCCGGTCGGGGTGAACCGCCGCCAGATTTCCGTTTCCCGGTCAGACATGGTTTAATTCGCCATCGCATCAAAGGAGTCCCGACATGAAGACCCGCATCATCCTGACCGCGCTGTTCAGCGTCGCCATCGCCACCCCGGCGCTGGCCATGGAACATTTCACCGCAAAGCTTTCCGGCGACCAGGAAAGCAAGCCGACCGGCAGCGCCGCCACCGGCCATGGCATGGCGATGCTCGCCGATGACGGCCATAATCTCAGCGTGATGCTGCATTGGAAGGATCTGTCGGCCAACGCCGCCGCCGGCCATATCCATTGCTGCTCGGCCGCCGGTACGGATTCGGGCGTTGCCGTCCTGCTCAACCCCTCGCCCACCACCAGCGGCGAACTCGCCATGGTCGCTGATCTGGAAAAGGACAGCAGCTATACCCCCGGCTTCCTCGCCGCCAATGGCGGCACCGCGGCCGGTGCCAAGGCGGCGCTTTTGAAGGCGATGGCGGCCGGCATGGCCTATTTCAACCTCCACACCGCCAACCACCCCGGCGGCGAAATCCGCGGCAATATTTCGGGCGGCATGAAGATGGACATGAAGCACTGATCCGGCGGCTGGGGCGGGTTCCGCGGCCGCATCACAGCGCCTCGCGGGCTCGCCGCCACCTCCCGCCGCAACCCGGCGATATCCCGGATCACGACCCGGCCATAACCCGTCTCGATCAGGCCAAGCCGCTGCAAATCACCCAGCGCCTTGCCCACCGAAACCCGTGTCGCCGCAACATGATCGGCAATGCCCGATTGCGTTTGCGGCACGGCGATCATGCCATTCGTTTCGATGGCAAGCTCGATCAGGGTCCGCGCCACCAGCGCCGGCCCGTGCCGCCTGCCAGTGCCCGGCCGGCACCACGATCTGCGGGGCTTCGCCGCCCGACACATCGGGGCCAAGCCGAACCGCCGTCACCGGCCCGGATTCAAGCAGGAAGTGGATCGCCGTGACCGCACTGCGGCCAGATCCACCCTGCCCCGCCCCGCTCGACTCGCGGAACGTCTCTCGATACCAGCCACCCTCGGGGTGCGGCACCAGCCTCAAGGCTGCAATAATCTGCGCCGCCTCCAACGGCGCCGCGCTGGTTTCCGCCAACGCGCCGCCTGTCACTTCGTCGATGGGTTCGCTGCATTGCCCTTGGGTGGCTTTGCCGCCTTGGGCTTGCGGCTTTCCTTGTTCGATTTCATCTGCCCCTTGGCCATGGCGTGCCTCCCTTGCGATTGTTGCTTCCTTTGAATAGGCGCGGAACCGGCCACCAGCAATATGCAGAGGGACTTTCGGGGCTTTGTTGCTGCGGCACAGCATCAACGCTTGGCGCGCCCCGGCCCAGCCGTTAAGCACGGTCACAGCCGCCAATTACGGTCACAGCCGCGAAGAAAGTTGTCCAAAGGCATGAGACTTTCCGTTGCCAGGCTTGGCCCGCGCCTCTTTCACTATCTGCAGTCCAACCCCAATATTCCCGAAGCGATCGCCGCCTTTGCCATAAAACTGGTCGGCGCCGGGCTCAGTTTCGGCTTCAGCTTTCTGGTCGCACGGACCCTCGGTGCCACCGGCAACGGCAATTTTGCGTTGGCGTTGACCACGGCCATCACCGCCGCCGCCGTGTCGCTGCTCGGCCTTGATTATGTGTTGCTGCGCACGATGGCTGGAGATGTCAGGGAAGGCAAAACCGCAGCCGCGCGCGGCGCCTCCCGAACGGCGTTGCGGGCCACATCGCTGGCCGCCATCATCATCGGCGTCCTGCTTGCCGTCCTCGGCGCGCCGCTGCTCCACGCCGCGATGGGCAAAAGCCTCGATCAACAACTGATCATCCTGTCGGCCATCGCCGTGTTGCCACTGACGCTGAACCGCATGGCCGTGATGTCGCTGCGCGGCGCCGGCGGCATCCTCGCGGCGCAATGGCTGGAAGGCCCGCAGGCGATGCTGGTGGCGGTCGCCATCCTGCTCGGGCTGGTCATCGGCCATGTCGCCATCGATGCACGCGACGTCGTCATGCTCTATTTCGGCACGGCGGCGCTCAGCGCGCTCGTCGCCTGGTTATCCTACGCCCGGCGCATCCGCGACTGGCCGGCGCCGATTCCCGCCGCCACCCGGGTAATGATGGCGCAAGGCTGGCGGATTTCCTTCATCGTGCTCAGCCGCCTCATTCTCGATTGGGTCGTGCTGCTCAGCCTGGGCAGCAGCCATTCCACCTTCGAAGTCGGCGTGTTCCGTACCGCTTGGCAAGTGGCGGCGCTTGTCATGCTGGTGGTCTCTACCTTCGATACCGTCGCCGGCCCCCGCATCGCCGCCGCCTACCGGGTCAACGATGTTCCGCAAATCCGCAAGATCATGCGCCAATCGGTCGGCACCATGAGCATCATCTCGCTGCCGTTGTTCGTGCTCGCCCTGGGCTTTCCCGAATGGACGCTGCACTTTTTCGGCCCCGAATTTGTCGCCGGCGCCCCGGCCCTGCGCATCCTGGCGCTTGGCCAGATGGTCAATGTGTTGTCGGGGCCGCTGGGTGTCGTGTTGCTGATGACCGGCAACGAACGCTCATCGCTGCTCATCTCGGTGTTCAGCCTGTTGCTGATGGCGGTGCTGTGCCTCACCCTCATCCCGCCCTATGGACTGATCGGCGCGGCGTTGACGACGGCGATCGTCATCGCGACCCGCACCCTGCTCAGCTATGTGATGGTAGGGCGGGCGCTCGCCACAATGGCCTGACGCAGCCGCCACGTAAGCACCATTGAAAAAGGCCCGCCCCGGCGACCGGGACGGGCCTTTTTGTTACCCAGCGTTTCGGCCGGTTCAGGCGGCCTTGTCTGCCACCAACAGGCGGATCGGCTCCTTGGTGCCGGCCACGACATCCTTGTCGACCTGGATCTCCTCAATGCCTTCAAGGCCGGGCAGTTCGAACATAGTATCGAGCAAAATGGCTTCCATGATCGACCGCAACCCGCGCGCGCCGGTCTTGCGCTCGATGGCCCGCTTGGCGATCGCCGCCAGCGCGTCGGGCTGGAAGGTCAGCTTCATGCCCTCCATTTCGAACAGACGCGCATATTGCTTGGAAAGCGCGTTCTTGGGCTCGGTCAGGATCTTGATCAGCGCTGCCTCGTCCAGATCTTCCAGCGTGGCGATAACCGGCAGACGCCCGATGAACTCGGGGATCAGGCCGAACCGCAACAGATCTTCGGGCTCGCACTTCATCAACAACTGGCCGACGCGCCGCTCGTCGGGCCCCGCGACATGGGCGCCAAAACCGATCGACTTGCCCTGCAGGCGGTCGCCGATGATCCGGTCGAGACCCGAAAAGGCGCCGCCGCAGACGAACAGGATGTTGGTCGTATCCACCTGCAGGAATTCCTGCTGCGGATGCTTGCGACCACCCTGGGGCGGCACGCTCGCGGTTGTGCCTTCCATGATCTTCAGCAGCGCCTGCTGCACGCCTTCGCCCGAAACATCGCGAGTGATCGAAGGATTGTCGGCCTTCCGGCTGATCTTGTCGATTTCATCGATATAAACGATGCCGCGCTGCGCCCGCTCGACGTTGTAATCCGATGCCTGCAACAGCTTCAGGATGATGTTCTCGACATCTTCCCCGACATAGCCGGCCTCGGTCAGCGTCGTCGCATCAGCCATGGTGAACGGCACATCCAGAATACGCGCCAGCGTCTGGGCGAGCAAAGTCTTGCCGCAACCCGTCGGCCCGACCAGCAGGATGTTCGATTTTGCGAGTTCGACTTCCGAACCCTTGCCGCCATGGTTCAGCCGCTTGTAATGGTTGTGCACCGCCACCGACAGCACGCGCTTGGCGTGGTTCTGCCCGATCACATATTCGTCGAGCACCTTGCAGATCTCGCGCGGCGTCGGCACGTCGCCGGATTTTTTCACCAGCGCCGTCTTGGTTTCCTCACGGATGATGTCGTTGCACAGCTCGACGCATTCATCACAAATGAACACCGTCGGCCCGGCAATCAGCTTGCGCACCTCGTGCTGGCTCTTGCCGCAAAAGCTGCAATAGAGCGTGCTCTTCGAATCGCCCCCGCTCAGCTTGGTCATGACTATCCTCTCTCGCGTCGGTGCGAGTGTAACTGTGGATATACGCCCCCGGCAAGTGCGGCGGTGCATCCATTTGTAACATTGCGGCAAAATGCCGATGATTCAACAGCTTTGACGGCTGCGCGCCGCCGTGTTTGCGAGCAGGTTGCCCTCATGCAGCCTTCAATGCATCGGCATCGGTCGGCAACGGCCGTTTTTCGGCAACTTCGTCGATCAGCCCGAATTCCTTGGCTTCCTCGGCGGACATGAATTTGTCGCGGTCCATCGCACGCTCGATGACTTCGATTTCCTTGCCCGTGTGCTTTGCATAAAGGGTGTTCAGTTCATGCCGCATCCGCAGGATCTCGCGCGCCTGGATTTCGATATCGGCGGCCATGCCCTGCGCGCCGCCTGACGGCTGGTGAACCATGATGCGCGAATGTTTCAAGGCAACGCGCATCCCCGGTTCACCCGCGGCGAGCAGGAAGCTGCCCATCGACGCAGCCTGGCCAACGCAGACGGTCCCGACCTTGGGCCGGATATATTGCATCGTGTCGTAAATCGACATACCCGCCGTCACCACCCCGCCCGGGGAGTTGATGTACATGAAGATGTCCTTTTTCGGGTTTTCCGATTCAAGGAACAGCAACTGGGCAACGATCACCGACGCCATATGGTCTTCCACCTGACCGGTGACAAAGACGATGCGCTCACGCAGCAGGCGCGAATAGATATCGAATGACCGTTCTCCCCGGTTGGAAGTTTCGATGACCATAGGGATGAGGCCGGCGTGGATGTCGAGCATGTAAAACCTTTCCGTGACGCCAACCAAGTTCGGACGTTTGGCGATGAAGTTCAAGAGGGCGAAAACACCGCATGGTGCTTCCGCCCTCTCAATTGTCGCAGCGACCGGTCAAAAACCGGTAAAATTGCGGCCAGGCGTCAGGCCGCCGGCTTCTTTGCCGCCGGTTTCGCCTTGGCCGGCTTGGCTTCGGCTGCCGCCTTTGCCGGCGCTGCCTTTGCCGGTGCCGCCTTTGCCACCTTGGCAGGCGCAGCCTTCTCGGCGGGCGCGGGCGCAACTTCCGCCTTGGCGGCCTTGGGCTTTGCCGGCTTTTTCACGGGTGCCGCTTCGGCTTCAACGGCAAGAGCCTCCGCAACCGGCTCTGCAACCTTGGCGGCCTTCTTCGGCTTCGCTGACTTGGCAGGCGCGTGCGAATGGCCATGATCATGCCCGCAATCGGGACCATGGACATGGCCCGGCGTTTCATCTTCGTCCTCGATCGCGGCTTCCAGATCGGCGCGGGTCACGGCACGTTCGGTGATTTCGGCCTTCGACAGCAGGAAATCGACCACCTTGTCTTCATACAATGGCGCCCGCAGCTGTGCCGCCGCCATCGCATTTTCCTGGAAGAACTTGACCACCTTGGCCTGCTCGCCCGGGTAGCGCGAGGCTTCCTGGCCGATCAGCCGGTTCATTTCGGCCTGGCTGACATTGATGCTGTTGCGCTGGCCGATTTCGCTCAGCAACAGGCCAAGCCGAACGCGGCGCACCGCGATCCGGCGATAATCCTCGCGCTCGGCTTCCAGCTGGGCCCGCGCTGCTTCGGGATCGGCATCCTGCGCCGCTTCCTGGTCAAGCTGGCTCCAGATCTGCTCGAATTCACCCTCGACCATCGATTCGGGCACTTCGAAATCATGGCGCGCCGCCAGCGTATCCAGCAACTTGCGCTTCATATAGGTGCGGGTCAGGCCACCCAGCTCGGCGTCGAGCTGGTCCTTCAGGATTTCCTTCAGCGCGTCGAGCGTGTCGATGCCCAGTGTCTTGGCAAATTCATCGTCGATTGCGGTTTCAACCGGGGTTTCGACACCCTGCACCACGATGGCGAATTCGGCCGGCTTACCCTTCAGATAGGCGACATTGTAATCGTCGGGAAAGCTGACCTTGATGGTCCGCTCGTCATTGGCCTTGGCGCCGATCAACTGGTCTTCGAAGCCCGGGATCAGCTGGCCCGAACCGATGGTGACGCGCATGGCCTCACCCTTGCCGCCGTCGAACAATTCGCCATCCACCCGGCCTTCGAAATCGATGACCAGCGTGTCGCCGGTCTTGGCCTTGTGCTTGGCGGGGGCCGGCTCGCTGCGCTGCGCCTGCGCGGCGAGGCGCTTCAACGCTTCGTCCATCGCCGCGTCATCGGCCGAAACCACCAGCTTTTCCAGCGTCAGGCCGTCGATCTTCACATCATCGACCGTCGGCAGGATTTCCATCGCCACCTTGAAACCGACATCGCCGGCATCGGCATCGTTTTTCAGATCGACCTCGGCCAGATCAACCTGTGGCTGCGTGGCGGGACGCAGCTTGTGCTCGGCAAGCAGCTGCTGGACACCGTCATTGACGGCTGCCTGCAACGCTTCCCCGCGCAACGCTTCGCCGTGCATCTTGCGCACCAGGTTCGGCGGCACCTTGCCGGGGCGGAAGCCCGGCATGCGAATGGTCTTGGACACTTCGGCCAATCGGGCATCGACCCGTGCTGCCAGCGCAGCAGCGGGGATGACCAGCGAATATTCGCGGCGAAGGCCTTGGTTCAACGTCTCGGCAATCTGCATGTTGATCGGTCTCGTCTTGTCTCGAGGCTGGTTAAACGGCGTCACTGGTGCGGGCGAAGGGACTCGAACCCCCACGTCTTTCGACAACAGGACCTAAACCTGCCGCGTCTACCAATTCCGCCACGCCCGCTTAGGAGTGAAGCGCGGGTCTATAGCAACGCTGTGGCGACACGCAAGGCTGGCCGGCCGCTTCATCGTCATATGTGACAATCGCGCGGCCAACACACCAATGACGAATCGAGTTTTCCGGACCGGTCACGGTAGAGAATCAGCAGCCCTGCACGGACAAGTCCCCGGCATTCAGGCCGGATCGCTCAGGCGACCCCAAGCCCCCCCAGCGTCGATCCAAAACCAAATGCCATGACGCTGGCAACGCCCAGCTTCACCAGTTCCCGGCTGCGCGGGTTGCCCATGAAACGCCCGATCACCGAATCATTGCGCTGGCCACCCACTGCCCAGACCATCAGCGCGATCCAGAGCGCGAAGGAAAACAGCGAAAGGACGTTCAGCAGGCCCAGCAGGCGCCGCTCGGGATGGTGCGAAACAAAGGCAATACAGGACGGCAGGAAATTGAAAACGACCAGGAACACGAAGATGGTCCAAAGGACCTGGATCGTCATGCCGCTGATCATCTGCTTCGTCTCCACATAAGGCGATTCGCTCACCCGCAGAGTAGGTCGTCACCAGCTTTACGCCAGATTAACTAAGACCGTTTTGCCCCCGGAAATGCGGTCAATCCGGATGATTCAGGTCGAATCGAGCCAGCCGGCCCGAGCCCGAAAATCCCATCCAGGAACTTGGGTTTCAGGCGCCGATCCACGCCCGCAAGACCAGCGACACCAGCCCCACGGTGGCAACCCCTGCCGCCCACAGCCCGACAAACCACAAAAGCCGCCTTGCCCGCATCGGCTATTGCAACAACCGGGCAATGCCGGCAATCGCCAACGCCCCGCCAATGGTCACCACCCAGCCCTGCCAGGTCTGCGGGGTCCAGCCCCAGCCGATGCGCTTCGGCCGGAACCACGCCTTGGGCTGGCCGTCGATCATCGGCCTGCCGCTCCCTGCTCAATGCCGGTTTCTACTGCTTCAATGATAGCCGTCATGGCCGACCTTGCCGCGGAACACCCAATAGGCATAGGCGGTATAGCCGATGATGACCGGCAACATGATGCCGACCCCGATCAGCATGAAGATCTGGCTCGTCTCGGCCGTCGCGGCTTCGAATATCGTCACCTTGCCCGGCACCAGCCATGGGTACATCGAAATGCCCAGCCCGATGAAGCTGAGCAGGAACACCGACAGCGCCAGCAGGAACGGCTGTAATTCCGCCCGGCGACGCAGCGCCCTGACGAACAGCAGCGATGCCAGCGCGACGAGGATCGGCACCGGCGCCGACAGATAAAGCCCCGGCGCCTGGAACCACCGGCTGAAATAATCATGGTTGAGCCAGGGGGTGGCAAGGCTTACCGACACGACCGCAGCCAGCGTAATCAACCCGGTCCAACGCGCCAACCCGAACGCCCGGTCCTGCAAGCTGTGTTCCGTGCGATAGATCAGCCAGCACGATCCCAGCAACGCATATCCAGCCACCAGCGACGCCCCGGTCAACACCGAAAACGGCGACAGCCAATCCCACCAGCCACCACTGTAATTGCGCCCGGTGACGCTGACGCCCTGCAATATCGCCCCAAGGATCACGCCTTGCGAAAACGCCGCCAGAGTTGATCCAAAGGCAAAGGCGCCATCCCAGATCCACAGCCGCGTCGTTCGCGCCCGAAATTCGAACGCCACGCCGCGAAACACCAGCCCCAGCAACATGGCGATGATCGGCGCATATACCGCCGGCATCAGCACGGCATAGGCCAGCGGAAACGCCGCAAACAGCCCGCCACCGCCCAGCACCAGCCAGGTTTCATTGCCATCCCATACTGGCGCGATGGTGTTGATCGCAGTGTTGCGGTCCTCGCCCTTGTCCAGCCAGGGGAACAATATGCCCAGCCCCAGGTCGAACCCGTCCATCACCACATAGCCGAACACCGCAACCGCGATGATACCGGCCCATACCAGCGAAAGCGTATCGTTCGGTTCCATCCCGGCTACTCCGCCAAACCCAGGGCATCGGGCTCCAGCGCCGCCAACGGCACGATCCCCGATGCCCGCGCCGGTTCGCCCCGTGTCGGCCCGCTCTCGCCCGGATGCGGCTCATGCCCCATCAGCTTCATGATGAACCAGGTGCCAGCCCCGAACACCGCGAAATAAACGATCACAAAGGCGACCAGCGATGCCGCCACCGCCGGCGCCGCCAGCGGCGATGCGCTGTCCGCCGTGCGCAACAGGCCATAAATAGTAAACGGTTGCCGCCCCACTTCGGTCGTCACCCAACCGGCGATCACCGCGACAAAGCCCGATGGCCCCATCACCAGCGCCAGCCGGTGCAGCCAGACATTGCTGTGCAGCGTGCCGCGCACGCGCGACCACAGGCTCCACACCCCCATGCCGAGCATAAGGAAGCCAAGCCCGACCATGATGCGGAACGACCAGAAGGTGATCGCCACGGGGGCACGGTCACTGGCGGGGAACTTGTCGAGGCCATCGAACGGCGCATCCGCATCATGCTTCAGGATCAGCGAACCGGCCGCCGGGATTTCGATCTTGTAACGCATGACCTGGGCGTGGTCATCGGGAATACCAAACAGGATCAGCGGCGCGCCGCCACCGGGGCCGCCGGGAAAGCTGCCATAATGCCCCTCCATCGCCGCCACCTTGGCAGGCTGGTGGGCGAGCGTATTGAGGCCTTGGTCATCGCCAGCCAGAATCTGCATCGGCGCCACGATCGCTGCCATCCACATCGCCATCGAAAACATGATGCGCGTACCTTCGGAAGGCGTCGCTCCCGATTTGCGATCACGCAACAAATGCCAGGCCCCGGCACCGCCCACCACCAGCGCCGTCGTCAGATAGGAGGCCAGCAACACATGCGCGAGCCGATACGGCATCGACGGGTTGAAGATCACCGTCAACCAGTCGAGCGGGTAGAATTGCCCTTTGGCATTGACCGCATAGCCCACCGGCGTGTGCATCCAGCTGTTCACCGAAATGATCCAGAAGGTCGAAATCGCCGTGCCCAGCGCCACCATGCAAGTCGCTGCAAAATGCAGCCTGCGCCCGACCTTTTCCAACCCGAACAGCATGACACCCAGGAACCCGGCCTCAAGGAAAAACGCGGTCAGTACCTCATAGGCCATCAACGGCCCGATCACCGGCCCGGCCTTGTCCGAAAACACCGCCCAATTGGTGCCGAACTGATACGCCATGACGATGCCCGACACGACGCCCATGCCAAAGGCGATGGCGAAAATCTTCAGCCAGTACCGGAACAGCTGCAAATACACGTCACGGCCGGTGCGCAGCCACAAGCCTTCCAGCACCATCAGATAGCTGGCCAACCCGATGGTGAACGATGGAAAGATGAAGTGAAACGACACCGTAAACGCAAACTGCATCCGCGCGAGCGTCAGGGCGGAAATGGCATCGAACATCGGGATTCCCAATCAGGGATATTGTCGCGGCGGCCCTTAGCAGAAACGCCGCGCCGGGGTGCAGCCTTTTCGTCGCACCCTATTGGCCCGCCCCCGCACGGCAACACCTGTGCGCGTGCCCGCCAGCCTTGGCAGCCGTGATCGCCATTCACGCCCAGCCCGCACCCGGCCCGCCAGCCACGCCGCAACCCCCGGCGGACCCGCATCTGCCCCCTGACCGACCCAGCATGAACCACCGCCACACCCCGATTTTTCGCGATTCCACCACCGCTACACCATCGACAACCACCGGCTTCCCACCGCTGTACACACATCTTCGGTCAGCAAACACAGCGTGTAACTGACTGAAACACCCCGGAATTCGTCTCAATTCCACTGCTGCACGCTGTTGCCGGCCAACCAATGCGTTCATTTTGCCAGCCGCAACAGACGGCCGGGGGCAATCTTGGCGGCTGCAAAGGCAAAATTCGCCGGTTGCTAACCAATCCGCGGCTTGCGGCCAAGCATGGCGGACTCACTTGCGGCAGCGAGAGCAACTGCGGCGGACGGTCATACGCCACCGCGACGCCTCTCCAGGACACGGTCGCAGGGCCAATTTTCCCATGTTTGCCCTTATCCACGCCACCGCCGCCGGGTACCTCGCCATGGTTTATCCGCCCGTCCCTGGCGTCACCATCTCGGCACAGCTGCAATTCCGGCTATAAGGGCCATGATCCAGGGGGAGGCACGCTTGAGCACCGACATCGAAATCGCCCGCGCGGCGACGCTGCAACCGATCACCGCCATCGCTGCGATCATCGGCCTGCCCCCCGAAGCCATCGAACCGCATGGCCATCACATCGCCAAGTTGTCGGCAGCCACCACGGCGTCGCTCACCGGTCGCCCACGCGGCAAGCTCATCCTGGTCACCGCCATCAACCCGACACCTGCAGGTGAAGGCAAGACAACCACCACCATCGGCCTCGGCGACGCCCTCAACCACATCGGCCGCAAGACGGTGATCGCGCTCAGGGAACCCTCGCTTGGCCCGGTATTCGGTCGCAAGGGCGGCGCCACCGGCGGTGGCCAGTCCCAGGTGCTGCCGATGGAGCGCATCAACTTGCACTTCACCGGCGATTTCCACGCCATCACTTCGGCGCATAATCTGCTCGCCGCGCTCATCGACAATGCCCTGCACTACCGCACCCCCACCGCCACCGGCGTGCCACTGGACGCCCGCTCGATCCTGTGGCGCCGGGTGCTCGACATGAACGACCGCGCCCTGCGCCAGATCGCCATCGGCATGGGGCCCGGCAATGCCCCCGCTCGAGAGTCGGGTTTCGACATCACCGTCGCCTCCGAAGTCATGGCGATCCTCTGCCTCGCCGCCGACGTGCCTGATCTGGAGGCCCGCCTCGCCCGCATCCGCATCGGCCGCGATGAAGCCGGCACCCCTGTCACCGCCGGCGACATCGGTGCCGCCGGCGCCATGACCGCGCTGCTCATCGACGCCATGCAGCCCAACCTTGTTCAAACCATTCACGGCTCGCCGGCGCTGATCCACGGCGGCCCCTTTGCCAACATCGCCCATGGCTGCAATTCCGTTGCCGCCACCACCGCCGCCATGGCGCTGGGCGAATTCACCGTCACCGAAGCCGGCTTTGGCGCCGACCTTGGCGCGGAGAAATTCTGCAACATCAAATGCCGCAGCGCCGGCATCGCACCGTCCGTCGCGGTCATCGTCGCCACCGTCCGCGCACTCAAATACCATGGCCATGCCGCCCTTGCCAATCTTGGCAAACCCGATCCGATTGCCCTCGCCATCGGTCTTGAAAACCTGTCCCGCCACGTCGAAAACATGACCAAATTCGGTCTTCCGGTGGTCGTGGCGCTCAACGCCTTCAACGGCGACAGCCCCGAAGAACAGGCCGCCGTCCTCGATCATTGCCACAATGTCCTGCTGGTAAAGGCACATCTGTGCACCCATTGGGGCGAAGGTGCCGCCGGCGCCGCCGATCTCGCCCACAGCGTCGCTGCCCTCGCCGACGCCGAAGCCGCCAATTTCCGGCTGCTCTACCCCGATACCCTGCCGCTCGCCGACAAGATGCGCACCATCGCCCGCGATATCTACCGCGCCGCCGACATCGCCCTGACCCCCGCCGCCGCCCGCCAGCTGAAGGCGTTCGAGGATCAGGGCTTTGGCCATTTACCCGTCTGCATGGCCAAAACCCCCTACAGCTTCACCGCCGACGAAGCCGTAAAGGGCGCCAGCAACGGCCACAGCCTGCCCATCCGCGAGGTCCGCCTGTCCGCCGGCGCCGGCTTCATCGTCGCCTTGTGCGGCGACATCAACACCATGCCCGGCCTGCCCCGCGTTCCGGCCGCCAATCACATCGGGGTGGACGCGGGTGGCGGCATCACCGGGCTAAGCTAACTCCGCAAATTCCATCGTCCCCAACTTCCGTCAGGGTCCCGTCATGCGCATCATCACAGCACTGCTCGTCTCCGTCGTTATGGGCATTTCGAGCCTGCCAGCCGCAGCTGCCGACCCTGAACCAGTGGCCGGCTCGGGCGGCATGGTGGTCAGCGCCCACCAGCTTGCCTCCGATATCGGCGCCGACATCCTGCGCCATGGCGGCAATGCGGTCGATGCGGCGGTGGCGGTCGGCTATGCCTTGGCCGTGGTCTACCCACAGGCCGGCAACATCGGCGGCGGCG
Source organism: Sphingomonadales bacterium (assembly GCA_038208825.1). GTDB lineage: Bacteria > Pseudomonadota > Alphaproteobacteria > Sphingomonadales > Sphingomonadaceae > Sandarakinorhabdus. The sequence goes on from JBBQYI010000011.1 coordinate 16,309, forward strand.
GGTTCATGACGCTGCACCTCGCCGATGGCCGCTCCACCTTCCTCGATTACCGTGAGAAGGCCCCCGCGGCAGCAACGCCCAGCATGTTCCAGGACGCCGCCGGCAATTTGATCCCCGACCGGTCCACCGACAGCTGGCAGGCCGTCGCCATCCCCGGCACCGTCATGGGGCTGGAAACCGCGCGGCTTCGCTATGGCACCATGTCCCGCGAGGCACTCATGGCGCCGGCGATCAAGCTCGCCCGCGACGGCTTTGTGCTGGGCCAGGGCGATGCCGGCGTCATGGCGCTGGAGGCGGAAAAGCTGGCGCGCGACCCCGCCGCACGGGCCATTTTCCAGCCAAAGGGCCGCCCGCTGACCAAGGGCGACCGGCTCGTGCAGGCCGATCTCGCCAACACCCTCGCCAAAATTGCCAACAATGGCCCGGATGCCCTTTATCGCGGGCCTATCGGTGCCGCCATCGCAGACGCCAGCAAGGCCGGCGGCGGCCTGATCACCCAGGCCGATTTTGCCGCCTACAAGGTCCGCGAACTATCCCCGATCCAGTGCGATTACCGCGGCTATCACGTCATTTCGGCACCGCCACCAAGCTCCGGCGGCGTGTCGCTGTGCCAGGCGCTCAACATCCTGCAAGGTTATGACCTCGCGGCAATGGGCTTTCACTCCGCTGCCGAGGTCCATGTCCTCGCCGAAGCCTTGCGGCGGGTCTATGTCGATCGCAACAACAAGCTCGGCGACCCGGATTTCGTCGTCAATCCGGTCGCGGCACTGCTCGATCCGGCCTATGCCGCCCGCCTGCGCGCCAGCATCGACCCGGAACGCGCCACCCCCTCCAGCACGCTCGGCCCGGCCGTTCCAGCACATGAAGGCAGCAACACCACGCAATATGACGTGCTCGACGCAAAGGGGAACGCCGTTTCGGTGACCTATACCCTCAACGACTGGTTCGGCGCGCACCGGGTCGCCGGCCGCACCGGCATCGTCATGAACAATGAAATGGACGATTTCACCTCAAAGGTCGGCGCGCCCAACATGTTCGGGCTGGTGCAGGGCGCCAACAACGCCATCGCGCCGGGCAAGACTCCGCTCAGTTCGATGACCCCGACGATCCTGACCAAAGACGGCAAGGTCGCGCTGATCATCGGCAGCCCCGGTGGTTCCCGCATCATCACGATCACGCTGGAGGCCATCATCAACATGGTCGACCATGGCATGGACGTGCAGGCCGCGATCAACGCGCCGCGCATCCACCATCAATGGCTGCCCGATGTCATCGCGCTCGAACCCTTTGCACTGTCCGCCGACACAAGAAAGCTGCTGGAGGCACGCGGCTACAGCTTCAGCGAAGAAGGCCATTGGGGCATCGCCGAAGGCATTGTGACCGGCGCGCCCACCCTGCAAGGCACCAGCGCCGCCGAAAAACCCGCCGTGCTCGGCTTCGGTATGCCCCCACTTGCCGGGGCCACCATGTTCGGCGGCCATGATGCCCGCGGCGGCGCAGGATCAGCGGTGCCGGTGAACTAGTCGCGCCGGATTCGACAGCCGGTCCCAACAGGCGCACCCTCGGCCAAGCCACCCTTGCGCAAGCGCAGAAAGGACAGTATTATTGTCCTACTTCGCACCTGCAACAGAAAGTGTCTTGATGGTCGCCGGCCTGCCGCCCGTATCGCTTGAGGACAAATACCGCTTCACCGAAGGGCGGGTGTTCATGAGCGGCGTGCAGGCGCTGGTCCGCCTGCCGCTGGTCCAGCAGGCGCGGGACAAGGCAGCGGGGCTCAATACCGGCGGCTTCATCTCCGGTTATCGCGGCTCACCTCTGGGCGGCTATGATCAGGAATTGTGGCGCGCCAAGAAGATGCTCGCCGAGCGCAACATCGTGTTCGTGCCTGGCGTCAACGAAGAACTCGGCGCCACCGCCGTCTGGGGCTCGCAGCACGTCGGAATGCGGCCCGGCGCCACCGTCGATGGCGTGTTCGGCATCTGGTACGGCAAGGGTCCCGGCCTCGATCGCGCCATGGATGTGCTCAAACACGCCAACGCCGCCGGCACGTCGCCGCACGGCGGCGTCCTTGCCATTGTCGGCGATGATCATGGCGCCAAATCCAGCACCCTGCCGCACCAGTCCGACCATAATTTCCAGGCGGCCTTCGTGCCGTTCCTTGCCCCCTCCTCCGTCCATGAATTCGTCGAATACGGCCTGCTCGGCCTCGCCATGAGCCGTTTCGCCGGCACCTGGGTCGGCTTCAAGGCCACCGCCGACACCGTCGAAACCAGCGCCACAGTCGATCTGGCCGGCGAACAGCGGCAGATCATCCTGCCGCCGTTCGATTTCCCCGAAGGCGGCATCCACATCCGCGGCGGCGATATCTGGCGCGAGGAAGACACCCGCCTGCAACGTTTCAAGGGCTTTGCCGCGCTCGCCTTTGCCAAGGCCAACCGCATCGATCGCATCGTCTGGGACACGCCCCGGCCCCGATTCGGGATTGTCACCACCGGCAAGGCCTATGCCGACACCATGGAGGCGCTCGACGAACTCGGCATCACCGCCGCCGTCGCTGCCGACATCGGCTTGCGTGTTTACAAGGTCGGCATGCCCTGGCCGCTGGAACCCGATGGCATCCGCCACTTCGCAGAAGGGCTGGAGGAAGTCCTCGTCATCGAGGAAAAGCGCGAATTCATCGAACACCAGTTGCGTTGGCAGTTGTACAACTGGCGCGAAGCCGTTCGGCCCCGGGTTGTCGGCAAACAGGATGAACATGGCGAATGGCTGCTTTCGCCCGACAATGAACTGTCCCCTGGCGTCATCGCCAATGTCATCGCGGCGCGCATCCAGCGTTACCATGATACCGATCTGATCCGGCAGACCCTGCGCTTCTTCGATGATCAATCGGCCAAATCCAAGGCCTTCATCACGCCGATCAAGCGCTCTCCCTATTTCTGCTCGGGCTGCCCGCACAACACCTCCACCAAGCCGCCCGAGGGCAGCCGCGCGCTGGCCGGCATCGGCTGCCACATCATGGCGCTGTGGATGGACCGCGCCGAAACCTTCACGCAAATGGGCGGCGAAGGCGTAACCTGGGTCGGCGAGGCGCCCTTCACCTCCGAAAACCACGTCTTCGCCAATCTGGGCGATGGCACCTATTTCCATTCCGGCCTGCTCGCCATCCGCCAATCGATCGCGGCCAAGGTCAACATAACTTACAAGATCCTGTACAACGACGCCGTCGCCATGACCGGCGGGCAAAAGCATGACGGCGAATTGTCGGTCGATCAGATCGCAGCGCAAATGGTCGGCGAACACGCCAAAAAGGTTGTGGTGCTCACCGAAGACCTTTCCCGCTACAAGGGTATCACCCTGCCCGCCGACGTCCGCCTGCTCGACCGTTCGGCGCTGCCCGCCATCCAGGAAGAATTCATCGCTACGCCCGGCACCACCATCATCATCTTCGATCAGACCTGCGCCGCCGAAAAGCGCCGCCGTCGCAAACGCAAGCAACTGGCCGACCCGACGACGCGGGTGTTCATCAACGCCGCCACCTGCGAAGGCTGTGGCGATTGTTCGGTGCAATCGAATTGCGTCTCCGTCGAGCCGCTGGAAACCGAATTCGGCCGCAAGCGCCGCATCAACCAGTCAAGCTGCAATAAGGATTACAGCTGCCTGAAGGGCTTCTGCCCCAGCTTCGTCACCGTCGAAGGCGCCGAAGTGAAAAAGTCCAAAACCGGCGATCTCGACCTGTCCGATGTTCCCGAACCCGCCATTCCTGCCCCCGGCCATGGCTACAACATCATGGTTACCGGCATCGGCGGCACCGGCGTGCTCACCGTTTCCGCCCTGCTTGGCACCGCCGGGCACATCGAGGGCCTGGCGAGCACCACCGCCGACATGGCCGGCCTCGCGCAAAAGGGCGGCGCCGTTTATTCGCACGTACGATTGGCGGCTAAGAATGACGATCTCCTGTCCCCACGCATCATCGCCGGCGGTGCCGATCTTGTGCTGGCCTGTGACGCCGTGGTCGCCGCCGACAAGCCGACGCAGACCCTGATGATCCCGACGCGAACTGCCGTCGTCGCCAACGCCGACATCGCCCCCACCGCCGATTTCGTCCGCGATCGAGATCTGGATTTCCGCTCGGCACAGGTTGAAAAGGCCATCCGCACCGCCTCCAACCCCAACGCCTGCGATTTCATCGCCGCCGATACCGTGGCCGTGGCGTTGATGGGCGATGCCATCGCCTCGAACATCCTGCTGATGGGCTATGCCTGGCAAAAGGGCCTGATCCCGCTGCAACGCGCCAGCATCGAAGCGGCTATCGAACTGAACGGAGTCGCCGTCGATTTCAACAAAAAGGCCTTTGGCCTTGGCCGCTTGCTTGCCACCCGGCCCGACAAGGTCCTCAAGATGGTCGAGGACGCCCGTGGCCCGGCCATCGCGCCGCCCGCCACCAGTCTCGACGAGGTCATCACCCGCCGCATCGCCGATCTGGCTGCCTATCAGAATGCCGCCTATGCCGCTCGCTTCAACGCGCTCGTCGCGAAGGCGCGCGCTGCCGGCGGCGACGATTTTGCAGAAGCCGTGGCAAGAAGTCATTATAAGCTGCTGGCGTACAAGGACGAATATGAAGTTGGCCGGCTCTATTCCGATGGCCGCTTCCGAGCCGCCTTCGACGCGCAATTCGCCGGCGGCAAGCCCCGCGTGCAACTGGCGCCGCCGCTGATCTCTCGCCTCGATCCCGCCACCGGCCGCCCAAAAAAGATCAGTTTTGGGCCCTGGATCTTCACAGCCTTCAGGCTGTTGGCAAGCCTCAAGGGCCTGCGCGGCACGGCGTTCGACATCTTCGGCTATTCCGAGGAACGCCGCGATGAACGCGCCGACATCGCCGCCTATGAATCCGACGTCGAAAAACTCATCGCGGGCCTCACCCCCGACAATATCGGCCTCGCCATCGCCATCGCCAAGCTGCCGATGGACGTGCGCGGTTTCGGCCCAGTGAAGGCCCAGCAACGCGAGGCTGTAACCGTCCGCCGCACCGCACTCTGGGCGAAATGGCCGGGCGAAGCGGCGCGAGCGGCCGCGTGAAAGTCCCCGCGACGGTGCCGTAAAGGCGCGCGTCGCTGCGGCCTCAACCCTTTGTGACGAAGCAGGCGCTGCCGGCAAAGGCAATCTTGGCACAGGCATCCCGCGCCAGCTTTTCACTGGCATAGGGGCCAAGCTGCAATTTGGTGATATTGGCGCTTTCGTCATAGACTGGTTTGACAGCGGCCATTACCTTGCCCTGCTTCGCCTGCACCTTCTTCCAAGCGGCTTCTGCCAGCGTGCGCTTTGAAAATGCCCCCAATTGCACACGCCAAGCGGTTACACGGATCGGCGCCGACTTTTCAGCCGCCACCATCGCCTTGGCCTTTTCCACGACGAGCTTGGCCACCGGCGGTGCAACCACTGCCATCGGCTTTGGCTCGGTCGGCAATGGTGCCGGCTGACGCACGACGGCCGGCGGGATGGCAACGGCCGTCACGACCGGGGCAGCCGGGCGTATCGGCGGGCGCACAACCGGACCAGGCGGCGTTGCAGCCGAACCCGGCGCAGCGGTTGCCGGCATCAATGCCGGCGGCGTGGGCGACGGACGCGATGGACTCCACTGGCTCGTCAGGGCCGCAACGACCGCTGGCGCCGGCAACGGCGGCGCTGTCACGCGCGGCGGCGGTGCGGCGCGCATTTCCGGCACGGGGGGCGCTTCCCGCTGCGTCAACAGCACAGGCTTTGGCGTTTCCGTTGCCGGCACGGCCGCAGCCATAACCGGAGTATTTGTGAGCGGACGCGGCTGCGGTGTCCCAGCGCTGCCGCTGGCAGCCAGCCCGAACGGCGGCGGAATCGGGTTGGGCCCGGCGAACAGCGCCGGCACCCCGTCCCCGGCGGCAAGGCTTGTCGCGACCGCGGTGCCATTGGCCCGGTCAGCGGCTGTCAGCCGCGTTTCCAGCGTGCCCAGCGCATTCGACGCCTCAGGCAAGCCAAGCTGCGCCGCGCGCGACAGATAAGCATAGGCCAGCATCAGGCTGCGTGGTGCGCCATCGCCGTTCCAATAGGCGACGCCCAGCACATATTGCGCCCGCATCTCGTTCTGGTCGGCGGCGGCCTTCAACCAGCGCACCGCCTCCAGTTTTTCCCCGGCCTGGAACAGCATGATGCCCAAATTTGCCTGCGCCGGTCGGTGGCCCTTCATGGCTGCCTTGCGATACCAGTCGCGCGCCTGCGCTTCGTCCTTGGGCACGGAACGGCCCAATTTATAGGCTTGGCCGATGTTGAACATCGCATCGGCATCGCCGGCATTGGCGAACGGCTGCCAAACCGCAACCGCCCCCGCATAATCCCCGGCCCGCCATTTTTCGACCCCGGCACCAACCGTCACGACCGGCGGGGCGGGCGCTGCCGGGGCCGGCGGTGGTTGCTTCTTGCGCGCAGCGGCGGGCGAAACCACCGCCATCGCCAATATCGCAGTCCCAACCCAATGCAAAAGCGCCAAATTCAACCGCGCCAAACCAACTCTCCGCCCTTTATCGTCATCCGCACCCGCCCCGCCACCGGCAAGCCATCAAACGGCGTGTTGCGCGCGCCAGTGAACAAATCGCGATCGATCCGCCAAGGCGCATGCTCATCGAACACCATAAGGTCGGCCGGTGACCCAAGGCTTAACGAACCGCCAGCCAGCCCGAAAAGCGCGGCCGGTGCCGCCGTCATCGCTCGCAATACCGCCGCAAGCGGCAAAACGTCATCCCGCACCAGCGATAGCGCCAACGCCAGCAGGGTCTCGGCCCCGGCCATGCCCGGCTGGGCATCGGCAAACGGCAGCCGTTTATCCTCCTGCGTGCGCGGGTCATGGCCCGATGCGATGACGGAAATCGTGCCATCGGCCAGCCCCGCCACCACGGCGCGCCGGTCCTCATCAGTGCGCAGCGGTGGCGACAGCCTGGCAAAGCTGCGGAAATCGGCAACGGCGGTTTCATTCAACAGCCAGTGCGTCGGTGTCACGCCCGCTGTCACTGCGACGCCCCGCGCCCGCGCCGCCCGCACCAGCGCCAGCCCCTCTCCGGTTGTAACCTGCCGGATGTGCAGCCGCGCTCCGGTCGCTTCGGCAAGCCTGATGTCGCGCGCGATCGCGATCGCTTCGGCAAAGGGCGGTGCCGCGGCTAAGCCCAGCCGGGTCGCATAATCCCCCTCCGTCGCCACGGCCCCAGCCGTCAGCGCGGCATCCTCAGCATGGGTGACGACCGTCATGTCGAACGCCCGGGAATAGGACAAAAGCCGGTGCATCACTGCGCTGCTGGCAATCGCAGAGCGGCCCGTCGCCACGCCAACCGCACCCGCCGCCTGCCCCAGCCCGATTTCGGCCAGTTCATGGCCCTCCAGCCGCTGTGTCGCTGCCACCAGCGGGTGCACCCAAACATCGGGCTTGCCGACGCTCTTGGCAAAGGCGATCAGCGCCGGATCATCGAGCGGCGGCTGCTGATCGGGCATCAGCACCACCCGCGTGATGCCGCCGACATGGCAAGCAGAAGGATCGGCACGAAACACCCCGGCATCGATCAGGCCCGGCGACAGGATCAGCCCCGCGCAATCGATGATCTCGGCCCCAGGCGGTACCATGGCCGTGGCGTCGCTGTTCACCTCGGCGATGATGCGGTCGCGCACCACGACGGTTGCAACCCCATCGAACCCGCTGCCCGGATCGATGACGCGCGCGCCCTTCAACACCAGCGGCGTCATGCACCCACCCCCGATACCGGCAGCAGCGGCCAGTCCGGCACACCGCGCCGCGCCCGGGTCAACACATCAAGGCAGGCCATGCGAACCGCCACGCCCATTTCCACCTGTTCGCTCACCGCCGATCGCACCAGATCATCGGCAATGGCGCCGTCGATCTCCACGCCGCGATTCATCGGCCCTGGGTGCATCACCAGCACGTCATCGGCGGCATGGCGCAGTCGCGCCTCCGTCAGCCCGAAAAACCGGAAATATTCGCGCGTCGAAGGCACATAGGCGCCGTCCATCCGCTCGGTCTGCAGGCGCAGCATCATCACCACATCGGCGCCCTTCAACCCGGCATCCATATCGGTAAAGGCTTCGACGCCCAGCGCTTCGACATTGGTCGGCAACAGCGTCGGCGGTGCCACGACACGCACGCTGGCACCCAGGCTGGCAAGAATCTGGAAATTCGACCGCGCTACCCGTGAATGCAGGATATCGCCGCAAATTGCCACTGTCAGCCCGGCGATCCGACCTTTGCGTCGTCGGATGGTCAGCGCATCCAGAAGCGCCTGTGTCGGATGCTCATGCCGCCCGTCACCGGCATTCAAAACGGGGCAGCGCAGTTTTTCGGCGATCAACTGCACCGCGCCCGACGATCCATGGCGGATGACGATGACATCTGGGTGCATGGCATCCAGCGTCAATGCCGTATCGAGCAAGGTCTCGCCCTTTTTCAGCGACGACCCCTGGACGCCCAGATTGACGACATCGGCACCAAGCCGCTTGCCGGCGATTTCAAAGCTCAACAGCGTCCGCGTCGAATTTTCAAAGAAAGCGTTGATCTGGGTCAGGCCGGAAAGCCGGTTGTCGTGCTTGGCGCGGCCGCGGTTCAATTCAACCCATTGTTCCGCTTCATCGAGCAGGAACAGCATTTCCCACGGCTTCAGCGATGAAAGCCCAATAAGATGCGAATGCGGAAACGGGTGCGCGCCGGCGGCGATGGCGGGGTGCGACGGGTTCGGCATCTCGGGCGGTTTAGGGACTCAATCGCCAAGGAGCAAGCGGCGCGGCAAGCGTTGCGGTAAGCCGTCCGGCACGATTCAGAACGTCACCGTGACATCGCAATAGCCATAACGGGTGTTGCCATCGGCACGGGCATTGGGCGCGGCGTTGAGAAACCCCGCCTTGGCAAGCACCGCGCCGCCGGCCTCAAGTCTCAGCAGTGACGGGACCAGCCAGTATCGCGCCCGCACCTCGAACTGTTGCCCGGCATAGCGCCCCGACCTGCCGGTCGGGTCACGCACCCCAGTGGCGGCAAAGCTGTCGGTGGCGCTCGCCAGCCATGCTGGCCGCCATTCGGCCGCCGCATCGAACCGCTTGCCCGGCGCCACCTCCAACCGCACTGCCGGCGAAATGATGTTGGCGCGAGAAAGCGCGCCGAACAGGCTCGTTGGCCCAAAATCCGCCCGGCGCGCGCCGAACAACGTGTCGAAGCGGTTCAGCGTTTCGGGGTTGCTGCCGTCGCCGCTGGCATAGTCAATATCCACCGCAAGCCGCGGCGACCATGGCCCGGCAAAGCTGTGGCCGATCTCGGCATGCGCAAACCAGGCCGACACCGGCAGATCGCGGGTGCTGCTCATCAGGGTGTTTGCCCGCGCCGTGCCGCGCTGCAAGACCAGTTCCACGTCATAATCGGTCGCGCCCTTGCGCACTGGCCGCGCCAGCCGGATGCCGGGTGTGAACAACCGCCGATTGGCCGTGGGAAAGCCCGGGGCATCCTGCTCGATCAGGCCATAGCCATAGATTTCAAGGCTGCCGCCCAGCACGCCGGCCCTGGTAAAACTGGTCCCGAAAAACTGCACATCAAGGCTTTCACGATCAAACGCCACCGCGTTGCTGCGCACCCCGGCGGCTGTCGACGGCAGGCGGATCTGCGGCATCGTCCAGAACAGGGCCAGCCGGTCGCGCCCACCATCGTGCGCAGGGCCCGTCCAATCGAAACGCACGCCAGTAAAGGCGTTGGTGCTGTTGCGATAATTCGATCGCGACACCAGCCGGCGTGATCCGGTCTCCATGGTGAACCGCCCGGCCCTGACCATCGCCTCAGATCCAGCGCCAAAGGCGTCGCCAAGGTCACCCGCGACATAGGCCTGTACAAGTTCGAGCACATTGACTTCGCTGGTCGTGATGCTGGAACCCGGCGCTTCCAGATAGGCGCGGGCATCGAACAGTTCCGCCCCGAAACGCACCGGCCCGGCGTCATATTCGGTGAAAAGCGAGGTGCGGAAGGACAGCAGCGTATCCGACCGCGGGCCAGTCGGGCGGAACTGGCCATCAATAGCCTCGATCCGCGCCCGTGCGCTGCCCGAAATGCGCAGATTTTCCGGCGCACCCAGCGCCTTGTGCAGCCAGTTTTCGGTCGCAGACACCGGCCCGGCGACGACCAAAAACGCGACAAGCAGCAGGGCGGAGACCGCCGAAACGAAACGGATCATCGGGACCTTGGGTCGGGCAAGCAGGTCAGAGCCGGTGCGGGATCACGACCGACATGGATTCATAGCCGTTGACGAAGGTGGAAAACACACGCGCCGGCGGCGCCACCACCTTTATCGCCGGAAACCGCTTCAGGATTTCCTCCCAAACGATCGTCAATTGCAACTCCGCCAGACGGTTGCCGACGCAGCGATGGATGCCAAAGCCGAACGACAGATGCTGCCGCGGCCGCGGCCGGTCGATGATATAGCTGTCCGGATCATCGATCACGCTGTCGTCGCGATTGCCCGAAACATACCACATCACCACCTTGTCGCCCTTGCGTATGGTCTTGCCGCCAATCTCGATATCGCGGGTCGCGATGCGCCGCATGTGCGCCAGCGGCGTCTGCCAGCGAATGGTTTCCGACACCATCGACGGCAACAGCGCCGGGTTGGCGCGCAGCTTGGCATATTGGTCGGGGTTCTCGCTCATCGCCAGAATGGAGCCGGTGATAGTGTTGCGCGTCGTGTCATTGCCGCCTACCGTCAACAGGACGATATTGCCGAAATATTCGCGCGGGCTCATGTCTCGCGTGTCCGGCCCATGTGCCAGCATCGAAATCAGGTCATTGCCCGGCGGCGCATTCACCCGCTGGTTCCACAATTCGGTGAAATAGGCGTGATACTCGACAAAGATCGCCATCTTTTCGTCCAGCGTCTCGATCAGCCCCTGCCCCGGCACCGCCGTCACCACATCCGACCAATAGGTCAGCTTGCGGCGATCGGCCTGCGGCATGTCGAACAAGGTCGCCAGCGTCATCGCCGTCAATTCCATCGAAACCTTATCGACCCAATCAAATGGCACCCCGATCGGCAGCGATTCCAATATGCCGATGGCGCGCTGGCGGATCAGCGGTTCCAGCAGCTTCAGGTTCATCGGCGACACCGCCGGGTTCACCGTCTTGCGCTGCACATCATGCTTGGGCGGGTCCATGGCGATGAACATCGGCAACGGCCCCTGGTCGCCGACCTGCGTGCCGATGGTGATGCCGCCTTCCGATGAAAACGCCTCATGGTTGGTGTCTACCGCCATGATGTCGTTGAATTTGGTGACCGACCAATAGGGTCCGAAACGGCTCTCGGGCGTGTAATGCACCGGGTCTTCGCGCCGCAACCGCTCGAACCAAGGCCCTGCAACACCAGCCTGGAACAGTTCACCCCGCGCCGGGTCGAGCGACTCCAAAGGCACCGCATAGGCAAGGGCGCGGCTCGCGGCCAGCGCATCGACAGGGTCCATCCGCAATTGCGTGCTCACAGTGCCACTTCCTCGCTGCCGCCAACCGGCGAAACTGTGAAGCGCCGACACTGCGAAGTCCAGCGCCACAAAGGGTCAGGCTGTTGCCTCACGCGGCAGATCCTTGGGCGCGACATAACCCGGATCATGCACAAATGGCAGCGGGCTGCCGTTGCGCAGCGCCGCCAGAACCAGCGCAAAATCGGTACGGCAGCGAAAGCCCAGCAGCCGTTCCGCCTTGCCGGGATCATAAACCCGGCCGATCCGGTCCGGCAGTTGCCAACCGCGCACCGCATACAGCGCCGGCGCATCGGGGAACAGCCGCTCCACCACCGCCGCGGCATCGCGTTTCAGCATGGCCGCATCGTCCCGACCAAACGGCGGCGGCGCAGAAATGATGAAAGTTTCAAACCCAAGCCCCGGCGCCCGTTCCAACGCCAGCACATGCGCCGTCGCCGCATCCTCCACTGTCAGCCGGCGGTGCAGGAACTCATTGGCCTTCAGATTGGCCCCGGCGAGCGCATCCAGCGTATCATCATCCTCCGGGAAAAACCGCGACGTCCGCAGCACCGCGCAGTTCAGGCCATGCTCGGCATGAAACAACCGGCACAGCCCCTCCGCTGCCAGCTTCGTCAGCCCATAGATATTGCGCGGCGCCAGCGGTGCATGGTCCTCATCCAGCCACACCGCAGCATCACCCGCCTCTGCGCGGATCGCCGCCGAAATCATCAGCGATGTCGTCGACGTGAAAACGAACCGATCATGCCCCGCCGCCACTGCCGCTTCGAGCAGGTTGAGCGTGCCGGTGACATTTACATCGACAAAGGCCTGGGCCGGCCAGCGCACGATATCGGGCTTGTGCAGGCCCCCGGCGTGAACAACCGCTTCAACGCCATGATCACCAAAGGCCCGCGTCACTACCGCCTTGTCGGCAACCGATCCGATCAGCTGCGTATCGACGCCCGGCGCGATATCAATCCCGGTCACAACATGGCCCGCCGCGCGCAACTGCGGTGCCAGGAACCGCCCCAGCCAGCCCGACGACCCGGTCAGCAATATGCGCAACGCCAGCCCCTCACCAAAATCGACACCTGCCTGCAGATTCTCTGCCCGCTTGCCCCTAATCCATCAACCAGGTGCAGCCGGTCGTTTGTCGAAAAGCCCGGTGACGGCCCCCGACTTCGGTCCTAAGAAAGGCGCCGGTAAATTGGGGCTCGAATGTTATGAACTATCGTGGTGCAACCGCCATCGCACTGGTGCTGGCGCTGACGGAAACAGCGGCGCAGGCGCAGGGCGCCGCCAAAACCGCCGATACCGCCACGCCGGCAAAATGGGACGTAAACGCCCCCACCGGGATGACGACACGCCAGATCAACATCAATGTCGACAACGGCAGCTGGATGAACATCGACGTGTCGCGCGATGGCCGCATGATCGCTTTCGATCTGCTCGGCGACATCTACACCATGCCCATCGCCGGTGGCACGCCGACCCGCATCGCCGAAGGGCTGGCCTATGAACACCAGCCGCGCTTTTCCCCAGATGGCAAGCGCATCGCCTTCACCTCCGATCGCGGCGGCGGCGACAATATCTGGGTCATGAATGTCGATGGCAGCGACAAGCGCCAGCTGACCAATGAAGATTTTCGCCTGTTGAACCAGCCCAGCTGGAGCCCGGACAGCCGCTTCATCATCGCCAAAAAGCATTTCACCACCGGCCGCTCGCTCGGCACCGGCGAGGTCTGGCTGTATCACGTCTCGGGCGGCGGCGGCGTTCCACTGGTCAAAAAGGCCAGCGAGCAACTGCAAAAGGAACTCGGCGAACCAATCTACTCGCCCGACGGCAAGAGCCTCTATTACACCCGCAACGTCACCCCCGGACCGATCTTCGAATATGCCCAGGATTCGAACACCGAACTGTTCGACATCGAACGCTATGATCTCGACACTGGTGATGTCACCAAGGTCGTCTCAGGCGTCGGCGGCTCGGTCCGGCCAACCCCATCCCCCGATGGCAAATCGATCGCCTTTGTCCGCCGCGAACGCGCCCGTTCCAAGCTTTATGTGAAGGATCTGGTATCGGGCGCCGAACACAAGATCTACGATGCGCTCGACCAGGATGTGCAGGAAACCTGGGCGGTCACCGGCGTCTACCCCAACATGGCATGGACACCCGACAACAAGAGCGTGGTGTTCTGGGCCGGCGGCAAGATCCGCCGCGTCGGAAGCGATGGCGGCGGTGCCGCCGAAATCCCGTTCCGCATCAACGACAGCCGCACGGTCATCGACGCCACCCATCCGCAGATCGACGTCGCCCCGGATCATTTCGCCACAAAGATGCCGCGCTGGGCAACCGTATCCCCCGACGGATCCAGAATCGTTTTCGAAACGCTCGGCAAGCTTTGGGTAAAACCCGCTTCCGGCGGCACCGCGACCCGTCTCGTCGGCGGCGACGAGGCCGAATTCGAACTGTTCCCCGCCTGGTCGCGCGACGGCAAGACCATCGCCTTTGTCGGCTGGACCGACGCTGGCCTCGGCCATCTGCGTACCGTCTCTGCCAGCGGTGGCGCCGCCCGCAATGTCATTGCCAATCCCGGCCACTACGCCCGGCCGGCCTTTTCACCCGATGGCAAGACCATCGTTTTCGAACGCAGCGAAGGCGGCTACCTGACCTCGGCGCGCTGGTCGGAAGCTCCCGGCGTCTATCGCGTCGCTGCATCCGGCGGCATCCCCGCGCTGGTTTCGAAATCGGGCAGCGTACCACAATTCGGTGCCACCAATGATCGCCTGTTCCTCATCATGCCGGAAAAGGGCAAGCGCCAGCTCGTCAGTATCGATCTTACTGGCGAGGCAAAGCGCGTCCATGCCACCGGCGAGTTGGTCAATGATTACCAGGTATCACCCGATGGCCAGTATTTCGCCTTCCGGCAGAATTACGAAGCGTTCGTGATGCCGCTGCTGCCGGGCACGCAGGATGTGGCGACCGATGAAAAGAGCGGGCCCTTGCCCGTCACCCGGGTCAGCGCGGAGGGCGCGGATTTCATCAACTGGTCGAACAACGGCGGCGCGCTGCACTGGAGCATGGGCCCAACGCTGTTCACCGCCAACACCGACAAGTTGTTCGGCAACGCCCCAACTGCTGAAGACGCCCCCAAGTTCAAGCCGCCAACCACTGGCGTTTCGCTGTCGATGGATGTGACCGCCGACAAGCCGACCGGCGTCATCGCCCTCACCGGTGCGCGCATCGTCACCATGGCGACAAGGGACGGCGGCATCATCGACGATGGCACTATCGTCATCACCGGCAATCGAATCACCGCCATCGGCAAGCGCAGCGAAATCGCCATCCCGGTCGGCGCCAAAACCGTTGACGTTGCCGGCAAAACCATCATCCCCGGCCTTGTCGATGCCCATGCCCATGGCCCGCAGGGCGAGGACGATCTGGTGCCGCAGCAGAATTGGTCGGCGATGTCCAACCTCGCCTTTGGCACCACCACCATCCATGATCCATCTTCGCGCGCCGCCGAAATCTTCGTCGCGTCCGAAATGCAGCGCGCCGGCAAGATCCTGGCGCCGCGCATCTTTTCCACCGGCGAGATCATCTATGGCGCCAAGGCGGCGGACGTCTATGCCGAGATCAACACCATCGACGATGCCCTCGCCAATGTCCGCCGGCTGAAATCCCAGGGCGCACACAGCGTCAAGAACTACAACCAGCCGCGCCGTGAACAGCGCCAGATGGTCGTCGCGGCGGCCCAGCGCGAAGGGATGGAGGTCGTGCCGGAAGGCGGATCGCTCTACCAGATGGACGTAACGCTCATCCAGGACGGCAATTCCACCGTCGAGCACAATATCCCGCTCGAATATTTTTACGACGATCTGGTCAGTTTGTGGACACAGACCAAAACCAATTACACCCCGACGCTCGTCGTCACATATGGCGGCCCAGCCGGCGACCCCTATTGGCGGCAGCACATGGACGTCTGGAAGCACCCGCTGTTGTCGAAACACGCGCCGCCGGCGTTGCTAGCCGCGCAAAACGCCCGGCGCACCATGTCGCCGGAGGAAGATTTCGTCGATGCCGCCAGCGCCCGGGAGTCGAAGAAACTCGCCGACAAAGGCGTGCAGGTCTCCATCGGCGCGCACGGCCAACAGGCCGGGCTTGGTCCGCACTGGGAAATGTGGTCATTCGCCCGCGGCGGCTGGAGCAATATCGACGCGCTGCGCGCCGGCACCATCATGCCGGCCACATCGCTGGGCTATGCGAAAGACGTCGGCTCGCTGGAAACCGGCAAGCTTGCCGATCTGGTCATCCTCAATGCCGATCCCACCGTCGATATCCGCAACTCGGACAAGGTTGACCGCGTGATGCTGGGCGGCCGACTCTACGACGCGGCAACGCTCAACGAAACCGTCACCGGCACCCGCAAGACCACGCCCTATTGGTGGACGGCGGATGGTAATGGCGGCGCCACCGCCATTACCCGCGCGGATGCAGACGGGCGCAACAAGGACTAACGCTCTGAACGGTCATCCCGGTCTTGACCCGGGACCCAGCTTTTTTCCGCCTCCGACGGGCCTCCACCATTATCGCCCGTCGGCAAACACCGGCGGGCGCTTCTCCAGCACCGCCTTCACCGCCTCGATCTGGTTGGGGTGCCCAATGATCGCGTCCTGCAGGATCGATTCCTGCAACAATGCCTCGGCATCGCTCATGTCGGCCAGATTGTTGAAAATCGCCTTGTCGCCGCGGATAGCGTCGGGGTTCTTGCCGGCAATCTCGCGCGCCATGGCCAGCGCATCGTCCTGCGGCGTCTCCGAAACCCGCGTCGCAAAGCCATAACCAAGCGCCTCCGCGCCGGAAAAGATCCGCCCGGTATAGGTCAATTCCCGCAACACATCGTCCCGCGCCAACCCGCGCATGATCGCCGTGCCGGCCATATCGGGCACCAGCCCCCATTTAATCTCCAGGATCGACAGCTTGGTCTCCGGATGGATGATGCGGATATCGGCGCCCAGCATCACCTGAAACCCACCGCCCAGCGCCACGCCATGCACCGCGGCGATCACCGGCACCGGGCATTGCCGCCACGTCCACACCGCCTGTTGCGCGCGGTTGGCAATGCCGTGGGTGCGGGCAGCCAGTGGCACCCGGCCCTCGGTCACGCCGCTGTCGCCTTCGGCCATCTTGCCGAAATTGCCCATGTCCAGCCCGGCGCAGAACGCCCGGCCATTGCCCGACAGCACGACACAGCGCACTGCCGGGTCGGCAGCGACCCGCTCACCGGCTTCGATCAACGCCTCGAACATCGCACTGTCGAGCGCGTTCATCTTGTCGACCCGATCGAGCCGCACATCGGCGACCCCACCGCTGATCGATATCGCTATTCTGTCGTTCATCGCCGGTCCCCGAAAACATGCTGTCGCTGGCGCCAGACTCACCCAGCAAGCGCCCGCTGTCAAAGCCCGCAGCACTCCCCTATTTGCGAGGCCGGTTGCGCCACGCCAGTTAACGGGCGATGAAGGCGCCATGCAGATGCCGGGGGTGGAATGGCCAAGACTCTGAAACAACATGCAACGGTGGACGCCGCCTGGCTCGCCGATCCGGCAAAGGTGCAGGTGGTGCGCCACCGCTTCCCCTTCCCAGCCGCCATGCTCTGGGCCAGCCTGCTCGATCCCGAATCCTGGGCCGTCTGGCTGCCGATCACCAAGGTCATCTGGACCAGCCCAAAGCCGTTCGGCATCGGCACCACCCGCACCGTCGAACTCGGCAAGGACAGTATCGAAGAAACCTTTTTCGGCTGGGAAGAAGGCCGCCACATGGCCTTCCGCTTCGAACGCAGCACCCTGCCCGTCAATGCCTTCGCCGAGGATTATCGCATCACCGACACGGCAGATGGCTGCGAACTCGCCTGGACCTTCCGCATCGGCGCCTTCGCCCTACTCCGGCCACTGCTCAATGCCCGAATGCGCAAGGGCGGCACCACCGGCCTGCCCAAGCTGCAGGCCCATATCGCTGCCAACGCCGATCGCTATCGCGCGCAGATTTGATCGCAAAGAAAGCACCTGTCCGGAGGATCGAGAGGGATTCGAACCCTCGAGGAGCTTTGGACCCCTACACACTTTCCAGGCGTGCGCCTTCGACCACTCGGCCACCGATCCATCCGGAGGCGCGGCGATAGACCGGCCGCCGAATATTGGCAAGCCACCGATGGTATCGGGAGAGACAGCACCGGCAGTGGCCGCGCCGTCCCTCCCGGCCCCCCGCCGACGATGCCTGCGCGTTGCTCCGGCATTCCTGCGACGTCTCCGCCAGGCGGCTTCGTTACCCGATCAACCGCCGGCGTCCCCCGATATCGGCCAGGCGACCGAATGATTGCGCACAACCGTAGAAATCCGGCGTATGGGGACGACATGACACAGCCATCCGACTTCCCGCTCCGTATCCCGGGGCTCAATTTCGATATTCTCCATCGTGACACGCACCTTGTTGTGATCGACAAGCCGGCCGGTCTCGCCGTCCACCCTGGCCCGCGCACGCCTGACAGCCTTGAAGATTTCCTGCCCGATCTGGCATTCGATAACCGCCGATTACCGACGCTCGTGCACAGGCTCGATCGCGACACATCGGGCTGCCTGATCCTCGCCCGCCATCCAAAGGCGGTGAAGCGCATGTCAGCGCTGTTCGAGGCCGGCCGGATCGCCAAAACCTACTGGGCAGTGCTCGAAACCCTGCCAGACGCCGATTCCGGAACCATCGACGCGCCATTGCACAAGATTTCCAGCGCCGAGGCCGGCTGGCGGATGGTCATCGACAAGCGCGGCAAGCGCGCGGTCACCCACTGGCGGATCATAGACCGTGCGGCGAGCCTCATCGAGTTTCGGCCCGAAACCGGGCGGACCCATCAATTGCGCGTGCATGCCGCCTCGATGGGCTGCGCAATCCTTGGCGATCCGGTCTATGGCGCCGGCAAGGGGCCGATGCGCCTGCACGCCCGCAGTTTGGAAATTCCTTATGATGAAAAGGCGCCGATAGGCATTCTGACCCCATTGCCAGGTGATTGGCCGGCGCGTGCGCTGCACTCGCTGGTTAACGAATCTGAGTCCATTTCTTCGACTCTCTTCATAAGGCTTTAACTATCCGATAGAATCCGCTAAAGGTCTGCGCATTGGTGCCGTACATGGGGGTCGGCAGTGATGGGGCAAATATGGTGGCAGAGAATTTTCAGATTGGAATAATCGAGGATGTGAGCGCCGCAAGCGCCGTCGTCCGTTTCGATCGAGCTGCGCTCGACGTGCTGCGAAACAGCGGCGATTCGGCGCTGGCTTTGGCAGGTGCCGTAGGCAGCCACCTCAAGATCCAGATCGCCGGATCCTGGCTTTTGGGCAGCGTCCGGCACACAAGGCTCGACCCGGCGCGCGGTGACGCGATTATCGGCGATGTCGAGCTTGTTGGCGAAAGCGTCACGGACAGCGCGGGGCATCTGATCGATTTCCAGCGTGGCATCACCGGCTATCCGCGCGCCGGCGATTCCGTCATGGCAGTCGACCGAATCGATCTGCGCGCGCTGTTCGGCGGCGCCGATCGTCCGCACGTCGAAATCGGCCTCGTATATCCATCCAATGATATCCGCGCAGCGCTGCTCATCGATCCGCTGCTGTCGCGCCACTTCGCGCTGCTCGGCTCCACGGGTTCGGGCAAATCGACCGCAACGGCGCTGATCCTCCACCGGATCATCCAGCAGGGGCCGCAAGGCCATGTCGTCGTCATCGATCCGCATGGCGAATATGCCCGGGCCTTCAACGACTGCGGCGAGGTGTTCAACGTCGACAACCTCGACATGCCGTACTGGATGATGAATTTCGAGGAACATTGCGAAGTATTCGTCGTCAGCGACGGCGTCGAAGCCGAACTGGACAAGGCCATCTTGGCAAAATGCCTGCTGCAGGCGCGCAACAAGAGCATCATCGCCAGCGATTTCCCGGATCTGACAGTGGACAGCCCGGTTCCCTACATGATCTTTGATCTGGTTGCCGCCCTGCAGGGCCACATGGGCCGGCTGGAACACAGCAACGAAATCGCGCGCTACCAGCGGCTGAAGAACCGCATCGAGGAAATCCTGCGCGATTCGCGCTATGCCTTCATGTTCCGTCGCGATTTGTGCAACGACAACATGAAGTCGTTCCTCGGCCGCATCCTGCGCATGCCCGGCAATGGTCGGCCGATCTCGGTGATCGATCTGTCGGGCGTGCCGACCGATATCGTCAATTCGGTCGTCGCCCTCCTGTCGCGCATCGTCATGGATTATGCGATCTGGTCCCGCACCGAACGTACGCGGCCGATCCTGCTGGTCTGTGAAGAAGCCCACCGATATGTGCCCGCCGAAACCAACCGCAATGGCAATGCCGTGCGCAAGGTGCTGGAACGCATCGCAAAGGAAGGCCGCAAATATGGCGTTTCGCTGGCGTTGATCAGCCAACGCCCGTCCGATCTCGCCGAAGGCGCGCTGTCGCAATGCGGCACCATCATAGCCATGCGGCTCAGCAACGATCGCGATCAGGCCTGCGTTCGCAATGCTATGCCGGAAGGCGGTCGCGGCCTGCTTGATGCCATCCCGGCGTTGCGCAAGGGCGAATGCGTGATCTCGGGCGAAGGTGTCACCATCCCGATGCGCGTGCGGATCGACATGCTCGACGAAGCCCTCCGCCCGCGCTCCGATGATCCGGACTTCAGCGAATTGTGGCAAGCGAACGCACATGATGCAGCGACGATCGATCGCGTCATCCTGCGCTGGCGGCGACGCTCCGAAACACTGGGCCCGGCCGCGCCGACAGTCGCTGCCGAAGCGCCGGCGAAGCCGGAACCGGCACCATCACTCCTGCTGATGCCCGAACCAAAGCCGCAATCGTCGCTGCTTTTGAAACCGGAAGCGACGCCGATGTCATCGCTGCTGCTCAACCCGGCACCCGAAGCGCCAGTCGCGCAGAAGCCGGCACCAGTCGCAGAACCGGCGACGCCAACCGGTCTGTTCGCTTCGTTCAGGCGCAGCATCACTGCCGAATAACGGTCCGACCTTGACCAGAACTGCCCCCGACGCGTTGTCCCGCCCCTCCAAGGGCGGGGCGACTGCCGGAACGCGACCCTAGCGTGCGTTTCGTTCTGTTGGAATCGAACGAGCACTCTGGATCTTTGTTTTGTCGTGTTTTCTTAACCGTCAGACCAAGACATCTGACTGGAAAACACTCTAGCGCGACCGACCACCGCCCGCGGTACCGCGCGGCTGGAACCCGACGAATGCGTCATAGGCTTCCGACAAAAGCGCCAGCCGCTCATGGACTCGTTCGGCACCAATCGCCCGCACCACATCATCGACCAGCAGGTTCAACAGCGACGCCAGCGCCGTATTGACGTCCCAGAAATGCCCCAGGCTGACTTCGGCGGTCAGGATGTGCTGCGTCAGATCCCGCACCCAGGGGCAATAGGGATCGGTCACCACCACAATCTTCATCCCCCGGGCGACGCCGCGCTCTGCCAGCAACCTGAAATTGCGCGAATAACGGCGCAGGTCGACAAGCAGCAGCACATCCCCTGCCCCAGCCTCCAGCACCTCGGCGTACAGCCCGGTTGCGGCATCCAGGCTGCGAACGCCCGGGCGCACATAACCAAGATGCTGGGCAAAGCCAGCCGCCAGCCCGCGCTCCGTCTGGAATCCGGCGACATGCACGGCGCCCGCCTTGGCCAGCAGATCGACCACCGTCGCCCATTCCGGCGTTTCCGCCAGCCGGTGGACATCGGCAAGCGCCGCCGTTTCGCGCCGCAAGCGAACGCCTGGCCCCGCCTGGCTCGCCGGCGCCAGCAACCATGGAGGATCCGCCATGTCCCCGCGCAGATCGAGCTTCAGCGCCGCCAGCCCGGAATACCCCAGCGATTTCAGCAAGCGCCCAACAGTCATCGCCGAAACGCCAACGCGCTGGCCGATCGACGCCGCAGTCTCGAACGGAATTTCGGCCAGATTATCCAGCATCCATCCCGCGATCATCCGTTCTGCGACGGTCAGATCGTCATAGCGCGCACGCAACAATTCGGCGACCCGGTTAGTCATGTTCGTTTGCTAACACGCGCACCAATTCTGCGAAAGCGATAACGCCAACCGCAGCGCCGCACTATTTCGTCAACGCCGCGGCCATGAACTCGGCACTGCGCTTCAACATGTCGGCCCGCACGTCGCTGTCGTCCAGGCTATGGGCAAGGCCGCGATAGACGACATATTCATGTGTCTTGCCCGCCTTGGTCAGCGCCGAATCCATCAACTTGCTTTCCCCGATATCGACGTTCTGGTCGCGATCGCCATGGAACATCAGCACTGGCGCCATGATCCGCGCCGCATTCTGTGCGGGTGACCCTGCGGCGATATGCGGCCCTTCGCCGATATAATTGGCTACGATCGTATAGTTCGTGAAATTCTTCGAATCCGCCTTCAACTGTGCAAGATCGGTCACTGGCGCCACCGCCACTGCCGCCTTGTACAGACTGGGATCGAGCACATTGGCCTGCAGTGCCGCATAGCCGCCATAGCTCCAGCCAAAGATCACCAGTTTGGCCGGATCGGCAATGCCCTCGGCGACCAGCCAGCGCGCTCCGTCATTGATATCGCCGATCGCGGTTTTCCAGCTCTTGAAGCCGTTATCGACATACCAGTCACCGCCATAACCGGTCGAACCACGGTAATTGGGCTGCAACACGACATAGCCAAGCTGCGCAAAATATTGCGACAGCCAATCAAAGCCCAGACTGTCGCGCGCCGCCGGGCCACCGTGCGGCATGATGATCGCCGGTCGTTTCCCCTGCTTGGGACCGGGCGGAATGGTCAGATAAGCTGGGATTTCGCTACCATCGGCAGCCTTGTAGTGAATGCCCGATTGCGGCGCATACGCCAGGTTGGCCAAGTCAGGGCGCACCGACAGCAATGGCGCAAACTGACGCTGGGTCACATCGAAACGATAATATTCGCCGGCGGTGCTGGCACCGCTGACAAACACCAGATCCTTGCTGCCATCCCAGCTTTCATCGAGAATTTCGACCGTCGGCATGCCCGGCAAGGCGCTCGACAGTGCTTTTACCCGTTTTTCCAGCGTCTTGTCGAAATAGGCATATTGGGTTGAATCGGTCACATAGGCCGCTGCGACCGGCCGATTGTACTTGCCGATCCGCAACACTTCATCGACATCGACCTTGGGGTGGGCGAACAACATCTGCCGCTCGCCGGTGCCATCAACGGGCTCGCGATAGACGGCATAGCGGCCATCGAGCGTCCGCGCCGTCAACAGATTATCGCCGCTCTCGTCAAACCCCAGATATTCGAAATCGGAATTGCCGCTCGACACGTCGCGGTAGATCGATCGCCATTCCTTGCTGCCCTTCGACCGGACAAAGATCGAATATTTGTCGCGCAAATAGCCTGTTGCGCCGCTTTCCTGCATCGCCCGCGCCCGAACATTGCCGGCATTATCGGCACCATACCAATTCACCAGATGATTGGCGCGTTCGACAGGCGACATCTGGCCATTCTCGACGTTGACAAGCTGGACCGAAAGCCCGCCGCCGCCGCTGCTGATGATCGATCCGACCTGGGTCTTTTCGGCAATATTTACGCTCATCAACACATGCTTGGGATCATCTGGCAACCAGTCGATCACCCGTGCCCCCGCCTGATCGAGCTGCACCGCATCATCGCTGGAGCGCTGGCCCAGATCGATCCGCGACGAACCATCGGCGGCGATAGACATGGCGCGATTATAGGAAAGGTCCTGCGCCTCGGTCTCGTGCAGGATATGCAGCTGGCAAATGATGCGGTCTTCGGTTTTCCAGTTGCAATTGTTGGGTTTTACCGTCGCCTTGTCGGACGAAAGGATGATCTTGCGGGTGGCGTTTTGCAGGTCGACAACAACAACCGCAGCGCCCTGTGGGCCGGCCGGCGTCAGCAACATGATCTTCTCACCGCTTGGCGACAGGCGTACGCCCCACGCCGCATCCCGCGCGCCGTAAATCGCTGCCAATTTCGCGATATCAGTCGCTGCGGCTGCCGGCCCGGCAACCGCGACGCACGCGCCGGCAAACAGACCGGCGACAATCTTAAGCTTCATTTTGGCCCCGCTAATACTTATGCACTTCGACCCTGGGGCAATAATAGGCGCGAAAGCGCAAATGACGTCAAGACATCAAATACCTACTAAGGCCGTTCTTCCATTTCGATATGATGCTGCAACGCTTCGGCGGTGAACCACACCGGTTTCCACTTCTGGGTGGCGAACAATGGCGATTGGTCGGCATAGTGCGGCGACAGCGTGCGCGTCGTCGCCGCACCAAACTGATGGATACTGCGAGAGCTGACCAGCCCGTCGCGGCCAAACTCGATCAGCATGATAAAGCCATCGCCATTGTTGCCCACTCGCCGGCCACCTTTCCCCGGCGCGCCATAGATCGCCCGGATGGTATCGGGACCGCCAAACACCGGCAGATCGACCTTGCCATGCCGCAGCCGCTGAAAATCGCCCAACGGCACGTCCAGCCTGCCGAAATCCGCCGTCAGCGTGTCAACCGCGCTGCGCAATTCGGTCGCAGGATCGGGTTGCGGCTTGTTCATATAGGCCGCGCGCGCCGCCGCCCCCAGTAACACTACCGCCAGCGTATCGGCGCTGTCGCCGCCATCGACCTGCCAGTCCCAGCGCCCCAGCAACGCCTGCGCCGCGGCCAGGTCGGGCGCCTTTGATGTATCGACAGCAGCAACCTGCCCCAGCCATTTCCCTGCCCAACCAGCCTTGTCATAGGCTTTGTCGAACTTGATCCGCAGCAGCTGCTCGCGGCTGATCGGCCCCTGAAGATCCCCGAACAGCGCCTGGTAACGGAGCGCCCGGTTGGTAACATAGGTTTCGATGCCCATTTCCGGCGCGAACTGCGCCTTGTCCGGTTCATCGGCCGGCGCCGTCGACAGAAACGGATTGTTATTGCTGTTGGCAACCCAGCCGGCCGGCGGATCGACCACCATCGGATCGGCCGCCCAGGGCAGATAACGGGTCCACAGCGTTTTCGATGTATCGCCGGGTAACACGCCCTTCCAGTCATAACCCGTGGCCCGATCCGGGAATCGGGCGTTGTAGAACATGCCGATATGCCCCTTGGCATCGGCATAGACGAAATTGGTGCCGCTGATCCCCTGCATCGCCATCGCCTGACGCCATTCGGCAAGATCGCGGGCCCTGTTCAGCCGGTAATATTGCTCGACCTGCCTGACATCATCTATGCCGGCATAACGGAGCGCAAAGGCGCCGAGATCATTCTTTATCACCGGCCCATATTTTGACCGCCACAGCGTGCGCGGAATCGGCAGCGTGATCGGCCCCAGCTTCACCCGCAACCAGACCCGCGATTTCTCCAGCGGCAACCATTTGCCATCGAAACGATAATTGTCGCCGGATTTGTCCAGCACCAGTCGGTAGGTATCTATCAGATCGGGTCGGTTGACGGTGTTGGTCCAGCCGAGTGTCTTGTTGTGGCCCAGCAACGGATAGGGCGCGCCCGGAAACAGCGCCCCGGCAAAATCCCAACCTTCGTCCGAATGAACAACGACTTCCCACCAGGTCACCCCGCCTTCCCAGGGCTGGTGGGAATTGACGATCAACCGCGTCACCCCATCGGCCGACCGGCGGCCCGCAACCGCAAAACCATTGGATCCCCGCTCATCGGGCGGCCCGGCATCGGGCGGCGGAAGCTTGCCTTCGACCAGCGCGCCGAGTGGTGTATCCAGCCCGAAAAAGAACGGCGATCGCAACATGAAGCCCGCCACGATGTCCTTGCCATTCACCGGGAACAGCCCGCGCAGCCGCTGTTCGGAAGGATGGCGTTCGGCATAATGGTTGAGGCCCTGCGCATAGGCTTCGACCAGCGCGCGAGTCGCCGGCGACAGTTCGGCGTAGTGCCGCTCCGCAGTCTGGTTGGCGCCAAGAAACGCGCCGGCAAAATCGAACTTGGCACCATCTTGCCCGGTTATCGCCCCGGCACGCCCGCGCACGGCGGCAATAATCTCCTCCAGATTGCGGAAATCATCCTCGGCATGGGCCACGGCCAGCCCATAGGCGACATCGGCATCGGTGTGGCCGATGATGTGCGGCACGCCCCAGCTGTCGCGCACGATCCGCACATCATGCGGCCGCACCGGATCGGCAACCGACCCGGTCGCCGTCAGATTGTCCCAACTTGCAAGCCCGACAAACACCACCGCAAGCACGGCACAAACGGCAACAAGGCCGCGCAACCATTTCGGCATGTCAACGATCGTCCTTGGCGACAACGCCGCCCTTGATGACAACCAGCACGTTCTGCAAGGATTTCACATCGCTGATCGGGTCGGTCGCCACCGCGATGATGTCTGCGTAACGGCCAACCTCGATCGCCCCCACGTCCTTTTCACGCCCCAGCGCCTGGCCGGCATTCAATGTCGCCGCCTGAATGGCCTGCATCGGGGTCATCCCCCATTCGGTCATTTTGGCGAATTGCCTGGCGTTATCGCCGTTGGGATAGACGCCGGCATCCGTGCCGAACACCATCTTCACCCCGGCCTTCACCGCCTTGCGGAAATTCTCGCGCTGCAACCGGCCGATCTGGCGCTCCTTCTCCAGGCTTTCGGGGAAAACCCCGTTCTTTTCGCCTTCGGAAAGGATGTAGTCGTCGTCATAGATATCCATCGAAAACCAGCTGCCGTTCTTCTTGGCGAGCGCAAAGCTTTCCTCATCCGCCAAGCTGGCGTGCTCGATGGTGTCGGTTCCCGCGCGCAAGGCCGCGTTTATCCCGGCCGCGCCATGCGCATGCACGGCAACCCGCATGCCCAACATATGCGCCTCGGCGACAAGCGCATTCATTTCTTCCTGCGAATATTGCTGCCCGCCAACGCTGTCGGTTTTGGACAACACCCCGCCGGTACCGCAGAATTTGATGACTTCGGCCCCCCATTTGCGCAACTGCCGGACCTTGGCGCGAATGGCGTCGGGGCCATCCACCACGCCCGGCGTCGGTGTCGTGATGCTGGGCGGCAATTCGGTCACGTCGCAATGGCCACCGGTGGCGCCGATGGCATAGGTGGCGGGCACGATGCGCGGGCCGGCGATATAGCCGCCCTCGATCGCCTGCTTCAGCCCGACATCGTCCAGATTGCCAGATCCGACATTGCGCACCGTGGTAAAGCCCGCGTCCAGCGTCGCCGCAGCGTTGCGGACACCCACCGCCATCCAGAAACTGTCGACATATTCCAGTCCGCGATAGCCCGATATGGTCGGGTCACTGGTCAGATGGACATGCATGTCGATCAGGCCGGGCAGGATGGTCAGCCCCTTCAGGTCGATCGTCCGCGCATCGGCCGGGACTGTCACGCTGCCGGCGGCGCCAACCACCGTGATGCGGCCATCGGTGGCGACAATCACGGGGTTCGCCACTTCGGTTCCGGCCACCACATCGATCATCCGCGCAGCCTTGATGACAACCGTCTCCGCCGCTGCTGGCATCGCCGCTGCTGCCAGAAATGCCCCGATGATAGCTCGCTTCGCCCGCATGCCCGATACCCCCCAATCTGATCGCTGCGCCTGCTTAGGCGCGCCATCGCAAAGCGGCAAGTTGGCAACGCAGTCCGCCTCCAACCTGCCCGGTCTGTGTCATCCCGCCGCACCACAATCGTCACAAACCTGTCCCCGCCGTGCATCCCGTCGCCATCACTCAACGTAGCTGGCGAATGCACGGACAACCGAAGGCAGAGGGTGGGATAATGCGCTGGACCGGAGAGACTGGACGCACAATACGGTTGCTGGTCGGCGACAATCAGCCAATGGTCGCCGAAGCGCTGGCGGCGCTGCTGGCCCAGAACGGTTATGCCATCACAGCCTGCGCCACACGCGGCGCCGAAGCGGCGGCGTCGATCAGCGGCGGCGGCATCGACATTGCGGTGCTCGACATCGACATGATCGATCCGTCCACCGTCACCATCCTTGCCAATGTGCGCCGTCGCGGCGACCGCACAATGATCATTGTCACGGCGCCCACCGCCGAGCATCCCGGCATTCCCGCCATATTAGCCGGCAATGCCAACGGCCTGATCCTCAAATGCGAAAGCGCCGAAACCCTGCGCCTCTGCATCGGCACCGTCGCTGCGGGTGGCCGCTGGGTCGATCCGGCCGCACTCGCTCGTGCTGCCGATCGCGATGGCGCCATGCCGGGCGCTGCGCAGCTTACACGCCGCGAACGCGATGTCGCCCGGCTCGTCGCCGCCGGCCAGCGCAATCGCGCCATCGGCGACACGCTTGGCATTTCCGAAGGCACGGTAAAAATGCACCTGCACAATGTCTATGGCAAACTCGGCATCGAAAGCCGCACCCAATTGGCCATGGATGAACGCTTGCGCGCCCTGGTCTGAACCGCCCGCCACCTCGTTGCCCCTGGAGGCAGCCGTTCAGGCAGCCAAATTGGCCAGCGGCTGCTCCACTTCGGCCAATGCCGCAATGAACTGGTCGCACGAGCGTTCCCAACTGAACAGCGCGCCATAGGCCGCACAATCGCCGCGGTCCGCCGCCAACGCCGCCTGCATCGCCACCGCAAGGTCGTCATCAACCCCGCCTACCCGCGCCCGCGCCTGCCCTTCGGTGCCGCAACCATCCGCGCCCAATATGTCGAGCGGCCCGGGCACCGGATAACCAGCGACCGGAGTCCCGCACGCCAGCGCCTCGATGATGACCAGCCCGAACGTGTCGGTGCGGCTGGGAAACACCAGCACATCGGCGCCAGCATAAGTCGATGCCAGCGCTTCGCCGTGCAGGCTGCCCAGGAAATGCGCCTTTGGATACCGTGCCATCAGGTCGTCCAGCGCTGGCCCATCGCCCACCACCACTTTCGATCCATGCCAATCGGCGGCCAGAAACGCCTCGATATTTTTTTCCACCGCCACCCGGCCGACGTGCAGCGCAATCGGCCGTGGCAGATCGGCAAACGCCGGATGCGCCGCCCGGCCCACCACGAACAGCCCCAGGTCGACACCGCGCGTCCATGGCCGCGTCGATGCAATGCCATGCCCGGCAAGCTCGGCCGCTAGCCGCGGCGTCGCCACCAGCACGTGCCGCGCCGGCCGGTGAAACCGCTCCAGCAGCCGCCATACCGGCGCCGGTGACAGGCCGGTCCGCGCAGCCACATAATCGGGAAAGCGCGTGTGGAACGATGTGGTGAACGGCACGCCGTTCCTCATGCACCATGATCGCGCCAGCCAGCCGAGCGGGCCCTCGGTGGCGATATGCACGGCATCTGGATCGAAACCGGCGATGGTCGCCGCAACCCGCCGCCGCGTCGTCAACGCCAGCCGGATTTCGGGATAACTCGGCATCGGAACCGAGAAAAACCGGTCGGGCGTGATCGTCTGCACCCGGTGGCCGCGCGACGTCGCCATGTCGACAATGGTTGCCAGTGTGCGCACCACGCCATTCACCTGCGGCGTCCAGGCGTCAGACACCAGCGTGATCCGCATCAAACCGGCTCCACTTCGGCGCCGAAGGACACATCAACGGCGATGGCAACGCTACCAGCCGGCACGGCACTTGCCCGTTGCAACGCCGCCGTCCGCGCCGCCCAATCGAGGATCTCGATCCGCCCGTCGGCATGCTCGACCAGCGCGGTGCAGCTTTCCACCCAATCGCCGTCGTTCATATAGATGATGCCGCCAAAATCGCGGATTTCGGCCGAATGTATATGGCCGCAAACCACGCCATCGACGCCGCGTTCGCGCGCTGCATGGGCAACGACTTCCTCGAACCGCCCGATAAAGGCGACGGCGTTCTTTACCCGGTGCTTGATATAGGCCGACAGGGACCAATAAGGCAGGCCCAGCCGCCGCCGTACCGCGTTGAAACCGACGTTCATGCGCAGCAGCACCGAATATCCAACGTCGCCCAGGAACGCCAGCCAGCGGGCATACAGCACCACCCCGTCAAATTCGTCGCCGTGCAGCACGAGAAACCGTTTGCCATCCGCCGTCTCGTGGATGGCCTCGGGCAACACCTCCACGCCGCCGAACGCCAGCCCGGTATAATCCCGCAACGCCTCATCGTGGTTGCCGGGAATATACACGACCCGCGTGCCCTTGTTGGCCAGCTTCAATATCCGCCGGATCACGTCATTGTGCCGCGCCGGCCAATACCAGCCGCGCTTCAGCCGCCAGCCGTCGATGATATCGCCGACCAGATAGAGCGTCTCCGGTTTGATCGATTGCAAGAAGTCATGCAGCAATTCAGCGTTGCACCCGGCCGTACCCAGATGCGTGTCGCTTATCCATACCGTGCGGAACTTCAACTTGCCGCGCGGCGTCAGTTCATCATCATCCTGCCAATGCGCTGCGCCGGCCAGTCCTCGCCATGGCGGCACCGCCGCTGGCTGATCGATATTGCGATCGTCGAACGCGACGAGCGGTAGACTTGCCATGCCCCTGGCCTTTGGTCTGCCTCGGATGCGCAGCGTCTATATCTTGTGCATGACAACTTGATGATACCCAAGCACTTGGCGTCACTTCGCTCACCACGACCGTAGAAACAGCCCACTTCCCCCTCCCCCCACCGCCGCAGGCGGTAGAGTGGGGAGTGCCGGGGTGGGGGCGGGCTTCATCAGAAGCAAACACAGCCGCCACAACACGCCCGCAACCAACCGTCCTTCAGTTCCCCGGTGCTGCCGCCGCCGGCTTGGCCTCATCCAGCGTCGACACCCGCGGCAGTGTTCGGTTCAACAGCACCGCCAGTTCCTGCACCGATCGCGTCAAATACATGACTTCCGTTTCGCGCAACTGGTCCAGCTTCTGATGCAACAGTTCGATCTCCAGTTCCGCCTTGATGTTGATCTGATGGTCGGTTTCGGCCGACTTGCGGTCGATATCCTGCTGCCGGTTCTGGCTCATCATGATGAACGGCGCCGCATAGGCCGCCTGGAATGACAGTGCGAGGTTCAAAAGGATGAACGGGTATGGGTCCCAATGCTGCATCCAGGCGGTGATGTTCAGGCCAACCCAAGTCAGCAGCATCGTCGACTGGATAAGAATGAACCGCCACGATCCCATCGTCGCCGCAACGCTGTCGGCAATACGCTGGCCCCGCGTCAGTTCGGCCGCCGGCAATGGCGCAACCCCGGCCTTGGCGCCGCCGCGCAAGCGCCGCCTCACCCCGCGCAATTCCTCCAGCAGCGCAGTTTCGGCGGCATGTATGTCCCCGGAAAGCGTGGCCATTGCGTCCCTTTCTGCCCAATTTCACCTATGTCGCGAACATAGCGCGCGGCGCGGCGCGGCCGTCAATCCGAACAAATGTTCATGAATGCCCCGGGGCAGCGCGCCACCCTGCCCGAGATCAATGATTGCCGAACCAGATCAACGTGTTCGCCGCATCCAGCGCATGCGGGTTGAAGCCCTGCGCTGTCGCCCGCGCCGCATCACTTTCCCGCGTGCGGCCTAGCAGCGCCAGCGCATTGCCATAGACCAAATATTGCGCCGCAGTCCGCCAGCCACTGTGGTTCAACGCCTCGATCGATAGCGCCGCCGCCGCCGGTTGCGAATTGGCCAGCTGCGCCGTCGCCAGCAACAGCAGCGCATCGCCATTGGGCCGCGCCGCAAAATTACGCTGCGCTAGATCGAGCGCGCGCGCCGGATCACCCAGCACCAGTTCATGCTCCACTGCATGGGCAAAGGCAGCCTCGGGCAATTGCCGCAGGCGTGTTTGCCAGATCGCGCCCGCCTGCCCCGCCAGCCGGTGCGCGTCGGCCACATCGCCGTGCGCCAACCGCAGCGTCGCCAGCGCGTCGACTACAACTGGGTCGGGCACCGCCATCCCCGCCAATATCCGGCGATAGCCTCGCTCCGCGCCGTCCAGATCGCCGGAAAGTGCCTGCATCTGCGCAAGATGTGCCTGCACCAGCCAATATCCGGGGAACACCGCGTCTGCCGTTTCAAAAGCATGCCTGGCCGCAGCCCAATCGCCCCGCCCCAGTGCAATCCCGCCCCGCTGCAACAACACCATCGCGTGCGCCCGTCGCGTCGGCCGCGCCGTCAACGCGTGATCGAGCGTTGCATCCGCCGCCGCCAATTCCCCCATCGCCTTTTGCAATACCGCCAGCCGAACCGCCACCCCGGGGCCGTCGGCAATGCCGGCCGATCGGGCATAATCGACCCGCGCGCCGGCATAATCGCCGGAATAGAATTTCACATCGCCGGCCATCGCCGCCGCTTCGGCCCGCTCATCGGCACCCGGCTGCACCGCCGCCCCGGCAAATGCCCGTAACGCCGGCCCGATCGGCCCCAGCCGGTGCAGCGCCAGGTTGCCCGTCGCAATGCTCAACAACGGCCCCGCCCCCGGTGGCGATTCGACAGCCGCGGTCTGCAGCGCCGCATCGGCGCGGGCCAGATCATAGAAAGAACCCGTCAGCCGCGACCGTCCCAAAAGCGCCCGCGCCAGCACTTCCTGGCTGGTCCATTCCCCCGGCGCGCTTGCCAGCCGCGACACCCCCGCCGCCACATCCCGGTTGGCGCGCGCCAGCGCCTCACCGAAATCACGTGGCCCATAGCCATAACGAACCGGTGCATCGATCGCCGCCGGCCCGGCGCGCCAACCGCCCTCCACAGCCAGCGCGATCGCGCCGGCGATAATCAACACCGCCGCGATCCGCCACGATGCGGCAGGCGCCAGCCGCCACAGCGCCAATGGCGCAAGCTTCAAACCGGCTATTTCCGTTTCGCGCACGGCGTCAGCCCGGCGGCGATGAAATCATCCGCCAATACGTTCGTCAGCCGCTCCAGCTCATTGGCCAGATCCTGCACATAATCACCGCGAGCATCATCTGTCGGCGTGCCGTCATTATAGGCATTCTTGCGCGACGAGGTGATCAGCACGGTCGCAACACCCGGCATCGCTGCACGGTCCACCTGCGTATAGGCTGTCTCTGCATCGGTGCGAAAACTGAAATTGGAACCGCCCGCGCTCACCGGTTGGGGGACTCCTTGCGGCGCTGCAAAATAAGGGAAATCATTCGGCAGGGGGATATCATTGCCACCGGGGTTCAGCGGCAGTTTGGCCAGCACCAAAGGGCTATGTTTAGTAAGATCAAGGAAAATCGCGGCCAGTGTAATATCCACCACCGGGTCCTGCAGACGGCGACCATTGGGAAACCCCGCCGGCGCGGACAGGTTAATGGTCACTTCATCGGGTATGACCAACCCTGCCAAAGTCAGCCCACCGGTGCCGGGAATCGTCTGATAAAAGCAAGGCAGCACGTCGTAACTTGCCGTTGTCGGCGTTGGCGTCGGTGTCGGTGTCGGTGGGGGCGTTCCCGATGTACCGCCACCTGGAACCTGCGATGGCGCAGTTCCCGAACCACCGCTGCAGGCCGAAAGCGCAAGCATGGCGAGAGCGGCACCAGTCAGCATCTGCTGACGAATCAATGACCGTGTGCGAAGCGGCCGCATCACAGATTCCCCCCGAACCGCTTCGAAATCGACCAGACACCAATCGGGTTCTTGCCATTCTCAATCCGATCGCGCGGGATTTCGATGATCACCACCGTCAAATTCTTCTTGGCGAAGAAATCACGCTTGTTGTCAAATCGCAGCGTTCCCATGCTTCTCGATTCACGAAACCCCTGTGAATCGAAATAGAATGGATCATCGAACAGCCCGGCCTCGACGATCACGCCGTCTTTCTCAAGCCGTTGCTGAACTGGCCCGACAATATCGCCATTAACGCCCGGCACACCAGATACCTTGATGCCATAACGCGTCGTGCCATTGCTGGTATCGGCACCAAATTTGAATCTGATTGGAAAGGTCACATCGCTCTTAACAGGCCCATTGGCGATGTTGATCTCATACAGCACGTCGCGGTCATAATAGGCCGGCTCGCTTGTCGGTCGCGGCCCTGCGAAATCAAGCGCGACGATGAATTTGGTGTCGGTCTGCCAAGCGTAAATATCGGCAAGATCAGCGGGCAAATCGGGTGTCGAATCAACCGCCGGATCGGTGCGCGCAGGTGGATCGAGATGGTCCGCCGCAATGGCCAGATGTCCGGCGGCAAACATGCCACCGATCACCGCCAACCCCACGCCAACCCAGGCTGCTGTCAATTTCATCGCGCTGCCCCTCCCCTGACACCGGCACCTGAGGTATCAGATTCCCGCCGCATCGGCTAGATCATGAACAAACAGCCATGCCCGCAAGCTACGGTTCCAACGCTGCCTCGGATACAGATCATTTACCGTTCCAATGCCGCTTCAGCGGTGCAAACACAGGTTTACCGACGCAATCGCAGTCCGATCGTAAAGGTCCGCGGCGTGCCACGGTCGATCACGGCAGCGCTCGAGATACCCGACTGGATGAGCGTATCGGTCAGATTTTCGCCACGCAGCGTCAGCGCAAATCCGCCGGCCAGTGGCACCTCCACCACAGCATCAACCGTCGCCGCATCACCAAGCAGCCGCACGCCCAGATCATCCTCGGCCTGCCCGCTGACATAGCGGCCCGTCACCGCAAACAATCCGCCCCATTGCGGCGTCCAGCCCAGCGTTGCACTGCCCTGGTGCGTCGGCGTCTGCGCCGGGGCGAGCCCGTTCAGCGCTGCGGCCACGCCCGATGCCTGCACCCGTGCATGGGTATAGGCATAGGATGCATCGATCCGCACCGGCCCGAACGCCGCATGGGCTTCGGCCTCGATGCCCTTGGCGACGATGGCATCCAGATTGAGCCGCTGCCGGTAACTGGCCCCGGCCGCCACAAAGCCAACCCCCGGAAACACCCCCGGCCCGGTGCCGACCGTCACATTGCCGATGGCATTGTCCAAGCGGTTCCAGAACGCCGTCAGGCCAAGCCGCACCGTCGGCGCCGGCCGGAAATCCACGCCGATCTCGGCCCCCTTCAACCGCTCCGGCACCAGCGCCGAATTGCTGCCGGTGGCATCGGCGCCCACCCGGAAGGGCCGATACAACTCGTTCAGCGTCGGCAGGCGATAGCCCAGATAACCGGCACCGCGCAGCCGCACGCTGCCAATATCCCAGGCAATACCCCCCCGCCCTGTCGGTTCCCATTTGCTACGGTCGGCCGGGCGCTCGGTAATGGTCGGCGCCTGGGTCTGGGCATCGACCTCGGTAAGGAAGCCCCCGGCAATCCGCCAATGATCAATCCGCCCGCCGCCAGTGATTGTCACGCCTTCGACAGGCACCACCGACACTTCGGCATAGCCGCCAACCACATTATTGTGCCCGCCACCCTGCCGCAGCCGGGTAAAGCGCCCACCAATATAGCGCGATCGCTCGTTAGTGCGGCCGGTATCATCCCGCACATCGATGCCCAGCCTCAATTCGACACCACCACCCACTGGCGGTCGCACTTCGATCTTGCCACCGATGCCGGTCGCCGGCGTATTATACTGGTCCAGCGCCGGCGTTGCGACGGTCCGCGCCGCGTCCAGCGAAACCACGCGATTGGCGAACGTCATCGCCTGCAGATAGGCCAACGCCTCCCATTGCCAATGGCCACGGCCCAGCAATCGCACACTGGCATTGGCGCCGGTCAAATCGGTCGAATTACCGGCAACCCCCCGCACCCGCGCATCGCTGAAGCCCAGCGTATTGACCAGTAATTGCGTATCATCGGCGATATTGATGGCAGCATGCAGCCCAGCGCTGAACTGCCGATAACTGGCGGGAATATCCGCCGGCCCGCGCTGGCCCGCCGGGATGATGACATAGCCATCACCGCGATCGAAACGCCCGAACACCGATGCGCTGCCAACGCCCAGCGTCGCGCTCGCCACCCCGCCGGCCGAAAAACTGTTGCGGCTGCCATAACCGATATCCGCCTGGACGCCTGGCAGGGTCGCCGCATCGGCACTCAGCAACTCGATGGTCCCGGCCAGCGCGCCGCTGCCAAACGCCCCTGCCCCGGCACCACGCGTAACCCGCACCGCGCCAAATCGCTCCGGCGCCAGTGCAAACCAGGGGATATAGCCGGCAAAAGGATCGGCCAACGGAGCGCCATCCAGCACCACCAGCGCTCGTGATGAAGCATTACCGCCCAGCGCCCGCAAGGTCGCGCCCTGGCTCGTCGGGTTGGCAGTGCGGCTGTCGGTGCGACGAAACTGCTGGAAACCCGCGACATCACGAAGCACATCCTCGATGCGGCCCGATGCGCTGGTCTGCAACCGATCGGCAGATATGGTAACAATGTCATAGGCCGCATCGCCACGCGGTGTGGCCAGGGCCGTCACCACGATCTCGGCGGGCACGGCGGCCGCGAAAGCCGGCGCTGCAATCAGGCTCGCAGGCAGCAACAGATAACGCATCAATCAGGGGCCCCTTGTTCAACTGTGCCGGTATAGGACAGCATGCGCCAACCCCAAACGAAAATAGCCCCCGCAGGAAACGTACGCGTCCGATAGCGACCGCATTGTCGAGCGGAGACGATAGGCCCATTTTGCGGGCATGGATGACGTAATCAACGATGTGTTCCGAGGCGTTCGGCGCCTTGACGTGGTGGAGACCGGCCGGCGCAGGCGGTGGA
>JBBQYI010000012.1:0-50830 GCA_038208825.1 Sphingomonadales bacterium
TCCAAATTTTCGCCAGATAAACTAGCCAAAATCCAGAAGAACCGGCGGCGCTAAATGACCCAACCCCCTGAAACAAAGGACTAATCATTTCACCAACACCAGCCCCGACATCCAGGCGCCGAAGCGCCCCGTCAGCCGGGAGTGGTCATCTAGTCGCCGAGCCAAACCCGCGCAACCCCAAATCGTAACATACGTGCGCTTTTTTAAATCAGGCACAATCGGCGAGCCAAATCCGGGCCAATAGGTTGGCGAATGCGCTACGATATCAGGATCTGTCGGCGTTTCGGACAGCATGGGGAGGGCCGGGAACCCTTAACCCCTGAAATCCGCTGGTCGGGGCGAGAGGATTCGAACCTCCGGCCCCTGCCTCCCGAAGACAGTGCTCTACCAGGCTGAGCTACGCCCCGACGCTAGCGGAAGCGGGCGTATAACGGGGAGCCCTCGACTGCGCAACAGGCTTAACCGATGTGGCCCAGCATTTCGGCTATGCTGACGATTTTTTCGCGCGGCGCGCCGGGCCGAGAGCGCGACACTTCATGGGCGTCCAGCCGCTGCCAATCGCCGAAATGCGTCGCCCGCACGCCGCGGTCGCGCAACAACGCGTCGAGCCCGGCCGGCGCATCATAACCCCTGCTCGCCACCACATCGGCGGCAATGGCCTCCACCACCGAAAACCCGTCCGGTCGGTTGGTACCGATTGTCCCCGATGGTCCGCGCCGCGCCCAGCCGCTGGCATACAGCCCGGTAAAGATCCGCCCGGCGGCATCGCCAGCAAAACGACCCAGCCCATTGTCATAGGGCACACCTTCCAAAGTCGCGGTACGATAGCCGATGCAGGCGATGACCAGCCCGCAGGGAATCGCGTGCAATTCACCCGTCCCCACCGCGCGACCGTCCTCCAGCCGGGTCGTCTCCACGATCAGCCGTTCAGCCCTTCCATTGCCCTCCACCGCCACCGGGCGACGGAAGAATTCGAAATTGACGGTGATCGGCTTGTCGCCACGCGGCGTAGCCGCAAAATTGCGCAAATGCGTCACTGTCTTGCGGTCGCCCGGTTCCAACGCCGCATCGGCCTCCAGCGGCGGCAGATCCTCGTGCTTCACCACCGGCTGCGCCCGCTCCAGATGGCCAAGCTCACCCATTTCCTTGGTCGTGAAACTCGCCTGATGCGGCCCGCGACGGCCAACGATGTGGATGTCCCGAATCGCCGAGTGGCGCAGTGCATCGACACTGTGCTGGGCGATATCGGATGTCGAAAGCTCTTCGGGCGTCTTGGCCAATATGCGCGCGCAATCGATCGCCACATTACCATTGCCGATGATCGCCGCGCCGTGGTGCGACAGCGGCACCGACAGCCCGGCAAAATCCGGATGGCCATTATACCAGCCAACAAAGGCAGCACTGCCGATCACGCCCGGCAGATCGTCCCCCGGAATATCAAGCGCCCGGTCATGCGGCGCCCCCACCGACAGCACCACGGCATCATACAGCTTCAACAGCTCGTCGATTGACACATCTCGACCGACCATCACATTGCCGACAAAGCGCACCCCCTGCCCCAAGTTCGTCGCTTCATAGCGTTTCGACACGGCCTTGATCGATTGATGATCCGGCGCCACCCCGGCGCGGATCAGGCCATAGGGCGTCGGCAACCGGTCGATAATGTCGATGCGCGCATTGCCGCCCCAGTGCTTCAAGGATGCCTCGGCGGTGTAATATCCCGCCGGGCCGGCGCCGACGATGGCGATATTCAGGGTCAATCGAGCCTCCAGAACTTGTGCTCCAAGGCTAAAGCGGCATCGTTGCGACTGGTCAAGCAACCTTGCCTTTCAGACCCGCAAAGATCGGCCTTTGCGTCGCCGCAGCATCGCACCGGTCAGGCCGAAACCGGTGACCATCAATGCCCAGCTTGCCGGCTCGGGCACCGCGCCGAGCGTAGCCATCCCGGAGCGCGAAATCCGATTGCCGAATTCGGGATCGAGTTCATAAAATTCGATCGACGATTGGAAACAGCCGCAGTTGGCCGACGTCAGTAGATAATAAGGCGATTCGACCCCGAAAACGCCATTGCCGCTATCGAAATCGAAAAACAGCCGGGTCGCGGTCGCCGTCAGGCTGCTGCCCTGCAGGATCAACGGGTGATTGGCATCCGCGCCGATAAACACATGGCTACCATAATTGGCAGCGCGAGCGCCGAGTCCGGACAGGACAATGCTGAAATCAAGGATGTTGGCAGCGGTGAGCACGCCGGTCGTGCCATCAGTGGTCAGCGACAAGGCGCCCCGCAAGCTGCCGCTGAGTTCCCGCACGCCTGTGTAAGTGGTCGCCGTTGCCGGCGCTGCGGCAATCAGGACGGCAAGGGCCGCTACGATCGATCCGATACGGTTGTTCATCCCACATCCTTTCATCGACGTTTTCGATCAGGGATTAAACCATAATTTCACCGGCAAGTCACAGCGTGGCACGTGCCGTCGCCAACCGCCACAGCCTCCACGCCGCATTGCCCTTCCCCCCGCCTCTGCTACAGGGCGTCACAATGACTGCCGATATCTCCCTCATCCGCAATTTCTCGATCATCGCGCACATCGATCACGGGAAATCCACCCTCGCCGACCGGCTCATCCAGATCACCGGCGGGCTGACCGCGCGTGAAATGTCGGAACAGGTGCTCGATAACATGGATATCGAGAAGGAACGCGGCATCACCATCAAGGCGCAGACAGTGCGGCTCGATTACCCGGCCAAGGACGGCAAACGCTACATCCTCAACCTGATGGACACGCCAGGCCACGTCGATTTCGCCTACGAAGTCAGCCGCAGCCTCGCCGCCTGCGAAGGCGCGCTTTTGGTCGTCGATGCAGCACAAGGCGTCGAAGCGCAGACTCTGGCCAACGTTTATCAATCCATAGAGCACGATCATGTCATCGTGCCGGTCATCAACAAGATCGACCTGCCCGCCGCCGAACCCGATCGGGTGAAGGCACAGATCGAGGATGTCATCGGCCTGTCTACGGAAAATGCCGTGCTGACCAGCGCCAAGTCCGGCATCGGCATCGAGGATCTGCTCGAGGCCATCGTCCAGCAGATCCCGCCGCCAAGGGGTGATGCCGCGGCGCCCTTGAAGGCGATGCTGGTCGATAGCTGGTATGATTCCTATCTCGGCGTCGTCATCCTCGTCCGCGTCATCGACGGCATCCTCAAAAAGGGCCAGCAGATCGCCATGATGGCGGCCGGCACCACGCACCTTGTCGATCGCGTCGGCTGTTTCCGTCCCAAGATCGAAACGCTGGATGCGCTCGGCCCCGGCGAAATCGGCTTCATCACCGCCCAGATCAAGGAGGTCGCACAGACCAACGTCGGCGACACCATCACCGACGCGAAACGCCCTACTGCCGAAGCCCTGCCCGGCTTCAAGACCGTGCAGCCGGTGGTGTTCTGCGGCCTGTTCCCGGTCGATGCCGCCGATTTCGAAAAACTCCGCGACAGCCTTGGCCGGCTGCGGCTCAATGATGCCAGCTTCAGCTTCGAAACCGAAAGCAGCGCGGCGCTCGGCTTTGGTTTTCGCTGCGGCTTCCTCGGCCTCCTCCACCTCGAAATCATCCAGGAGCGGCTGACCCGCGAATATGATCTCGATCTGATCACCACGGCGCCGTCGGTCGTCTACAAGATGCTG
Organism: Sphingomonadales bacterium; assembly: GCA_038208825.1. Lineage (GTDB taxonomy): Bacteria > Pseudomonadota > Alphaproteobacteria > Sphingomonadales > Sphingomonadaceae > Sandarakinorhabdus. The sequence goes on from JBBQYI010000012.1 coordinate 3,674, forward strand.
CTGCGCGACGGTCGTACGCTGGAACTGCACAATCCGTCGGACATGCCCGATCCGTCCAACATCGAACTGATCGAGGAACCCTGGATCGAGGCGGTCATCTTCACGCCCGACGAATATCTCGGCTCCATCCTGAAACTCTGCCAGGATCGGCGCGGCATCCAGAAGAACCTGACCTATGTCGGCGGCCGCGCCCAGGTCACCTATGAACTGCCGCTCAACGAAGTCGTCTTCGATTTCTACGACCGTTTGAAGTCAATCAGCCGCGGCTATGCCAGCTTTGATTACCACCAGATCGGCCACCGCGAGGGCGATCTCGTCAAGATGTCGATCATGGTCAACGCCGAACCGGTCGATGCGCTTTCGATGATCGTCCACCGCGGCGCAGCCGAATCACGCGGCCGCCACATGTGCGAACGCATGAAGGACCTGATCCCCCGCCACTTGTTCAAAATCCCCATCCAGGCCGCCATCGGCGGCAAGGTCATCGCCCGAGAAACCATCGCGGCGATGAGGAAGGACGTCACCGCCAAATGTTACGGCGGCGATGCCAGCCGCAAGCGCAAGCTGCTCGACAAGCAGAAGGAAGGCAAAAAGCGCATGCGGCAGTACGGCAATGTCGACATCCCGCAGGAAGCCTTTATCGCGGCGCTGCGCATGGGCGATGAAAGCTGACGGCGACGAACTTTTTTTGATGGCGGACGGGGCGGCGGCTGACGGTCGCAACAGTGTGAAAACACGCTTTCTGCCCCCTCCCCCCACCGCCGCAGGCGGTAGAGTGGGAAGGGTCGGGGTGGGGGTGGCCACAAAGGGCCGAACAGTGCAGTCCCCCCACCGGCATCCGCAATAGATTGACGAGGATCGGCACGACCCTGGTCGGCGCGTGTTCCACCCGCCCCGGCATCCACCGCTCTGTTAAACTTGTTTCATGTATCGGCAAACCGCCCGTCCGGGCCGGCGGTGCATCAGTCTCGCATCGGCAAAACCTCGCCGACCGACCAGGCGCAACATCATCGGATCGCGCCGAACTCGAACAGGACCAGCACATGAACCGAATCCTTTGCGTCGAAGATGATGCAACCACGGCGGATTATATCGCCAAGGGGCTCGGCGAAGCCGGCTTTGCGGTCAGCATCGCCAGCGATGGCCGCGATGGCCTTTTCCAGGCCAGCGATGGCAGCTTCGATGCCATCGTACTCGATCGCATGTTGCCAGGCATGGATGGGCTCGCCGTGCTGGCCGCATTGCGTGCCGGTGGCGTCACCACGCCCGTCGTCATGCTGTCGGCGCTGGCCAGCCTTGATGACCGGGTCCGCGGGCTGCGCGCCGGCTCCGACGATTATCTCGCCAAACCTTTTGCCTTTGCCGAACTGCTGGCCCGTATCGAGGCCGTCCGCCGGCGCGGTGCGATGGCTTCCAGCGGCGATGCCCCCGTCACCCGCCTCGCCTTTGACGATCTGGAGGTCGAACTGCTCGCCCGCCGGGTAACGCGCGGTGGCCGCCGCATCGAATTGCAACCGCGCGAATTCCGCCTTCTGGAATTCCTGCTGCGCCACCAGGGCCAGGTCGTCACCCGCACCATGCTGCTCGAAGGCGTATGGGATTATCACTTCGATCCGGGCACCAATGTAATCGATGTGCACGTCAGCCGGCTGCGCAAGAAACTCGATGATGGCGGCGCCAAATCGCTTCTGCACACGGTGCGCGGCGCGGGCTATCGCCTCGGCGAGGCCTGATCGGTTGGACATGGCCCGGCGCCAGGCGGCGACAGCCGCGAGCGCGCGAGTTCCCAACGCCAAAGCACTGCTGAACGCCCCGCTGAACAGGGTCCGGCCATGAAAGCCACCGTCGGCGCCACAGCCCGAAACGGCTCCCGCTGGCCGCGCGCCACCACCACCCGCATCGCGCTTATCGTTTTTGTGGCGCTGGTGGTCAGCTTTGCGGTCATCCTGGGCTTCATCGCCCGAGTGACGCAGCGGCAGCTTGATTCCGATGCCCATGCGCTGGTCATTGCCGAACGTGACACCGTGCTGGAGGTCTTCGACCGGGACGGCAGCGGCGGCGCCCGCGCGGTCATCGATGCGGAACTGCGCGTCCCCGGCCCGCTCGCCATGCTGCTCAGCGGCCCGGCAAACGGCACCATCGCCAATCAGGCACTGGCCGGCAATCTGAAACGCTGGCCGATCGGCCTCGCCACCGATGATCGCTTTCACCGCGTCGACCTCGTCCGCAATGGCCGCATGAGCGCCGAACCCTTTGCCGTGACCGGCACGGTGCTGCCAGGCGGCTACCGGCTGCTCGTCGGCCGCAGTCTGGAAGAAGAGGAACGGCTGACCGGCACGCTGACCACAAGCCTCGTCGCCGCCATCGGCCTCGCGCTCGCAATGGCATCGGGGATCAGCATCGTCCTCACCCGCATCATCGCCACAAGGGTGCAGCGCATCGCCGATGTGGCCGGCGCCGTCGCCGCCGGTGATCTTGGCCGCCGCGTCGATGTGCCTGCGACGGGCGACATCGATGCCTTCGACAGCCTTGGTGTGGCGCTCAACGCCATGCTCGCCCGCATCGAATCGCTGCTCGATGAACTACGCTCGATCACCGACGGGCTGGCACATGATCTGCGCTCGCCGCTCACCCGCATGAAGGCGCGCATCGACCGGCTGGTGCGCTTTGGTGCCGAAACACCCCATGGCGCCGCCATCGCCGCCATCGGCAGCGAGGCCGACGCGCTGCTCTCGATGCTCGACAACAGCCTGGAAATCAGCCGGCTCGAAGCCGGCATCGGCCGCGACGCCTTCCAGCAGCTCGACCTCGCCGCCCTCGTCACCGACATGGCTGAAATGTACGAACCGCTCGCCGAAGACAATGGCGTCGAACTCACCGCCCTTGCGGCGCTGCCCGTCCCCGTACTCGCCCACCGTGAGCTGCTTGGCCGGGCGCTGTCCAACCTTATCGACAACGCGCTGCGCTATGGCGCCAGCGGCGGCAGCATCGAAATCTCGGCCGCCCCCACCGTCGGCGGCGCGCGGCTGATCGTTGCCGATCGCGGCCCCGGCATCACCGCCGAAAGCCGCGACGAGGCGCTGCGCCGCTTCGGCCGGCTGGACAGCGCCCGGTCCAGCTCGGGTGCCGGGCTGGGCCTTTCACTCGCCGCCTCCATCGCACACCTGCACGGCGGCACGCTGCGGCTGGAGGCAAACCATCCGGGTCTGTGCGTCATCATCGATCTGCCTGCCGGAATCGAAAGCGGCAGCAACACCTAGGCCGCAACGATCATCCCATGCCGCTTCTTGCCCGCCGAAATCTTCGTCCCCGGCCCGACCATCACCGCATCGCCCGCCACCGCTTCGCCATCGATGCGCGCGCCGCCCTGCTGCACCAGCCGCCGCGCCTCGCCCTTTGACCCGGCAAAGCCCAGCCCGACCAGCGCGTCCAGGATCGTCACAGGCGCCGCCACCGCAAAACTCGGTAAATCCTCCCCCGTCCCGCCCTCGGCAAAGGTCGCCGCCGCCGTCGCTGCCGCGGCTTCCGCCGCTGCCCGGCCCCGGCACAAGGCAGTCGCCTCGGTCGCCAGCACCACCTTGGCATCATTTATCCCGGCACCCTCCAGCGCCTCCAGCCGCGCGATCTCGGCCAATGGCAGCTCGGTGAACAACCGCAGGAACTTGCCGACATCGGCGTCGTGCGTGTTCCGCCAGAACTGCCAATAATCGAAACTCGACAGGCTATCTTCGTGCAACCACACCGCGCCCGCCGCGGTCTTGCCCATCTTGGCGCCGTCGGCGCGGGTAATCAGCGGCGTCGTCAGGCCAAACCCGGTGCCGCCATCCACCCGCCGGATCAGATCGGTGCCGTTGACGATATTGCCCCATTGGTCGCTGCCGCCCATCTGCAACACACAGCCATGCCGCCGAGAAAGTTCCAGAAAATCATAGGCCTGGAGGATCATGTAGTTGAATTCCAGGAACGACAGCGGCTGCTCCCGGTCCAGCCGCAGCTTCACCGAATCGAACGACAACATGCGGTTCACCGAAAAATGCCGGCCAATATCGCGCAGGAACGGAATGTACATCAGCCCCGAAAGCCAGGCGTCATTATCGACCATGATCGCACCGGTCGCGCCATTGTCGAACGACAGGAACCGCTCGAAAATCCGGCGGATGCTCGCCTTGTTGGCCTCGATCCTCGCATCATCGAGCAACTGCCGTCCTTCATCCTTGCCTGAAGGATCGCCCACCTTGGTAGTGCCTCCGCCCATCAACACGATCGGCCGGTGCCCCGCCTGCTGCAGATGCCGCAACATCATGATCGAAACCAGATTGCCGATATGCAGCGACGGCGCCGTGCAATCATACCCGACATAGGCCGTCACCACACCCTTCGCCGCCGCCGCATCCAGCGCCTCGGCATCGGTGATCTGGTGGATAAAGCCCCGGCTATCCAGGGTCTGCAAAAAGGCGGAGGTGTAGGTCATGCGCGCCTCCATAATCGACCCGCGCCCGTCATGCCACCCACCCCTGCCACACCTGTCATGCCAGCGAACGCTGGCATCCAGCCCCAACGCAAACGCCCCTCCCCGCCAACCCACGCAACCACCCCACCCGCATGACAAGCCCCCCGCTGCCCGCTACAACCCCCCAATGATTCTCACCACCGCCATCGGCCTTATGTCCGGCACCTCCATGGACGGCATCGACGCCGCGCTCATCGACACTGACGGCGAAAGCGTCGTCATCCCGCGCGGCTTCGTCACCCTGCCCTATGACGGTGAATTCCGCGCCCGCCTGCGTGCCGCCACCGCCCGCGCGCTCGAAATGCCCGCCCCGGCGCGCGATCCGCTAATCGACGCGGTCGAGGCTGAACTCACCGGCCTCCACGCCATTGCCGTCGCCAAGCTGCTCATCGAAACCGGCACCGACCGCGGCGATGTCGACATCATCGGCTTCCACGGCCAGACGGTCGCACACCGCCCCGACCGCAAGATCATCGCCGGCCGCACCCATGGCGGCTGGACCTGGCAAATCGGCGATGGCCCCGGCCTCGCCGCCGCCACCCGCATCCCCGTCGTCCATGATTTCCGCAGCGCAGACGTCGCCGCCGGCGGCCAGGGCGCACCCCTCGCGCCGGGCTACCACCGCGCCCGCTCCATGGAACTTGGCCGCCCCCTCGGCATCCTCAACCTCGGCGGCGTCGGCAATTTGACATGGTTCAGCGAAACCGGCTGGGGCAGCTTCGACACCGGCCCCGGCAATGCGCTCATTGATGATTGGGTCCGCACCCATGGCGGTCTGAGCCATGACGAAGGCGGGCAACTCGGCGCCACCGGAACGGTGTTCGACGATGTGCTGACCGCCATGCTCGATCAACCCTGGTTCGACGCCCCGCCCCCCAAATCGCTGGACCGCAACGCCTGGGACATTCAGGCGGCGCGCGGGCTTTCGCTGGCCGATGGCGCCGCCACCCTCACCGCCTTCACCGCCGAAACCGTACGGCTGGCGCTAGGCCATGTGCCGCCCCTCGCAAGGCTGCTGGTCACCGGCGGCGGCCGCCACAACGCCACCCTGATGCAAATGATCGCCACCCGCACCGGCATCCCCACCGCCCCCGTCGAAACCGCCAACTGGAACGGCGACGCCCTCGAAGCCGAAGCCTTCGCCTGGCTCGCCGTGCGCAGCCTCGCAGGGAAAGAAATCAGCTGGCCGGAGACAACCGGTGTTCCAGTGGCGATGACCGGGGGACGACGGGCCTGACGACCCTCTTTCCCTGCGGGAGAGGGCAACCCGGCGCAGCCGGGCGGGGAGAGGGGTGAACCAACTCCCCGCCAATTTTGTTCCTAGTGCTTCGTCCCGTTACCGGCCGAGCCAGTCTTGATCTCGATAACCGCAGGGTTTGCATCTGCACCGAACCGTGCCGGCAATGTTGCCGGCGCTGCCGTTGCTGCGGGCACCATTGCCCCCTGAACAGTCTGAACCGCCGGCACCGAAAGCGGCTGCGCTGCAACGGGCACCTCGGCACCGGCAAACGACACCGGCACATCTTCGCCCAAAAAGCCCTTGATGATCGTGCCAGCCGGTAGCAGCGCGCTCGTTCCGGTCATGAAGAATCCAGCCGGCAGAAAAACAATCGCCGAAACCGCAACAGCAGCAGCACCGCCGGCAACACCCTTGTCATTCCCGGTACCGGTCAATTTGATCTTGCGATCCCCGACCCGCAGATACAGCAGCCGAATGTCGAAATGGCCCGATTTGCCCCACATTCCCTTGTTTGAAACGGTTGTTACTTCGCCAACGCCCGGCGTACCGATCGGAATGACAGTTCTGCCATTCAACGTTATGGCCTCGGTTGTTTCGACTTCAAACCGTTGACCGACGCGAAGCGCCTTGTTCTTAGTTGTCAGCTCCGTCATCAGGCTGACCGGTACTTCCGTTCCGATGCGCAACATGGTTTCAGTCGTCGCTCCGACGACCAAAGGTGCCTGTGCATTGGCGACAGCAATCGGAAACGCAGCGCCGATCAACGCCAGAGTGGCAAAAGCCTTCAACATTATTTCCCCCGTTCGACGCTCTGCCCCGAGACGCCGATGGGATGTAAAAGCCAAATGTAAAGGCTGGTCAATATAAATCGACCAACAATAGATGCGATATTGTCGCGATCGCCAAAAATCACGTAACCGATTTATCCGCCAGGACGTTCTTCTGTGGAGATCATGATCGGCGCCGGATATTTTCTTCCCCTCTCCTCTTGCGGGTAAGGGCGAATCGGCGCAGCCGGGAGGGGTGAGGGGCTGCGTCTCGCGTCGGAAGTAAAGAAGCATCGCGGCAAAGCCGCGCCGTCGGACGGGCAGACGCGAGTCCGGCCGGAGGTTCGCTACGCCGGGCCGCTACCTGCCCCCATTCGCCAGCCGCATATCCAGGTAATCATCCACCCGCGTCATCAGATCATCCATTTCATGTTCAAAGAAATGGTTCGCCTTGGGCACGGTCTGGTGTTCGATGGTGATGTGGCGCTGGGTCTTCAGCTTGTCGACCAGCTTCTGCACGCTGATCCCGGACACGACCTCGTCGTTCTCGCCATCAAGGATGATCCCGCTCGACGGGCACGGCGCCAGGAAGGTGAAATCATACATGTTGGCTGGCGGCGCGATGCTGATGAAGCCCTTGATCTCCGGCCGCCGCATCAACAACTGCATGCCGATCCAGGCGCCGAACGAAAACCCGCCCACCCAGGTCGTATGCGCTTCCGGGTTGAACTGCTGCATCCAGTCGAGCGCGCTGGCCGCATCGGAAAGCTCACCAATGCCATTGTCGAACACACCCTGCGACCGGCCGACACCGCGAAAATTGAACCGCAAGGTCGCAAAGCCGCGCCGCACAAAGCTGTTGTACATCGCGATGACGATCGGGTGGTTCATCGTCCCCTGCGCCGGGTGCGGCTGCAACAGGATGGCGACCGGCGCGCGCGGCACCTTGGCAGGCTGGTAACGGCCTTCAAGGCGGCCTTCGGGGCCGGTAAAGATCACTTCGGGCATAGGGGCTTTTTTCCGAATCTGAATTGGCGAGGTGGCACGAACGGTGCTTCACCCTCTATATGGGCCGCATGAACGGAATCGCAATCAAAAGCCGCGTCTATCTCGATCATGCCGCCTCGGCGCCGGTGCTAACGGCCGCCATCACCGCCATGGCGCAGGCCGCGGCGACCATCGGCAACCCCTCCTCCGTCCACTCGGGCGGCCGCACCGCCAATGGCATTATCGAACGCGCCCGTGATTCGCTGGCGGCCTGGGCCGGGGTCGCGCCCGAATCGATCATCTTCACCAGCGGCGGCACCGAAGCAATCGTCCTCGCCATCCTCGGCAGCAACCAGCCGCGCTTCCTCGCGTCCGCCGTCGAGCACAGCGCCGTCCTCGCGGCCCGCGACAATGCCGTGCTATTGCCGGTGGACGCTGACGGCATCGTCGATATGGATGCGCTCGAAGCTCTTCTGCGCGAAGGCCCGGCGCTCGTCGCCATTCAGCACGCCAACAACGAAACCGGCGTCATCCAGCCGATCGCTGCCATCGCCGAGATGGTCCATGCCACCGGCAGTCTGTTGCTGTCGGATGCAGTCCAGTCCGCCGGCAAGCTGCCCCTGCCGCCTGCCGATTTCATCGCGGTTTCGGCGCACAAGCTGGGTGGGCCGCCGGGTGTCGGCGCGCTGGTCGCCCGCAATCCGGCGCTTGTCACCGGTATCCAGCGCGGCGGCGGCCAGGAACGCGGGCATCGCGGCGGCACCCGCAACCTGCCCGGCATCGCCGCCTTTGCCGCCGCAATTTCCGAACCGCGCGACTGGGCGGCGGTCGCATCGCTGCGCAACAGCCTCGAAACGCGGTTGCGCACCATCAACTCCGGCATCAGCATCAACGGCGCCGCCGCACCGCGCCTGCCCAACATCAGCAGCGTTTGCCTGCCCGGCGCCAGGGGCAACACCCAGGTCATGGCGCTCGATCTTGCCGGTTTCATGGTCAGCGCCGGCTCCGCCTGCTCCTCGGGCAAGGTCGCCGCCAGCCACGTCCTTGCCGCCATGGGGCTTGGCGACGCGGCGGGCGACAGCATCCGCGTCAGCCTTGGCCCCTCCACGACAGAGGCCGAAATCACCGCCTTTGTCGAAGCTTGGGCGGTAGTGGCGAATAGGTTGGCGCCACAGGTGCAACCAGCATGAACATGCCCGTCTACCTCGATTACGGGGCCACCACCCCGCTCGATCCGCGCGTTGCCGACGCCATGGAGCCATGGGGCGTCACCGGCTATGGCAACCCGCATTCGGCCCACCTTTGGGGCTATCAGGCCAAGGCCGCTGTCGAAATCGCACGGGATCAGGTGGCCAGCCTGATCGGCGGCCCGACCGAATCCATCGCCTTTACCAGCGGCGCCACCGAAAGCGTCAACTGGGCGCTGAAGGGCCTGCTCACCGCCCCCGGCCAGACCCGGCGGCGCATCGTCACCGTCGCCACCGAACACAGCTGCGTGCTTGAAACCGCGCAATATCTCGAAAGCATCGGCGCGCAACTGACCGTGCTGCCCGTCCGCGCCGACGGCCTGCTCGATGTCGGCGATCTCGGCCGCGCGCTCGGCGAGGACGTGGCGCTGGTTTCGGTGATGCTGGTCAACAACGAAATCGGCGTCATCCAGCCCATCGCCGAAATCGCCCGAGCCGCCCATGCTGTTGGTGCCGTCATGCATTGCGACGCGGCGCAGGGCTTCGGCAAGATCCCCATCAATGTCGACGCCATGGGCATCGATCTGATGGCCATATCCGCCCACAAGATTTACGGGCCAAAGGGTATTGGCGCGCTGTATCGCCGACCGTTTACCCGCATCACGCCGCTACTGCATGGCGGCGGGCAAGAAGATGGCCGCTCCGGCACCCTGCCAACCGCGCTCATCGCCGGGCTTGGCGCCGCCGCCCAAATCGCCGCTGCCGACATGGCCAACGATCACGCCCATGCCCTCGCCATGCGCAACCGGCTGCTTGCCCGGCTCACCGTCCCCCATATCGTCCATGGCAGCCTCGATGCCCGCTGGCCCGGCAATCTAAACCTCGGCTTTCCCGGTGCCGAAGTGCCGCTTTTGCCCCACTTGCCCGGCCTCGCCATGTCCGCCGGCTCCGCTTGCGCCGCCGTCACCGGGCGGCCCAGCCATGTACTGACCGCGCTTGGCCTTTCCGATGCGGCGGCGCGTGCGTCACTGCGCATCGGCTTTGGCCGCTTCACGACGCTGGCGGAAATCGATAGTGCTGCCGATCAGATCAACGCCGTTGTCGCACGGCTGGCAGCACAGGCAGCCTGATGACCCGTATCCGCTTCCTTTCCGCCGATGGTGCCACCGAATGCACCGTTACCGCCGCCCCCGGCACGCGCCTGCTCGATCTTGCCCAAGCCAATGGCCAACCACTGGAGGGCACCTGCGAAGGCGCCATGGCTTGCTCCACCTGCCATGTGCTCATTACCGGTGATGACGCCGCCCGCCTGCCGCCGCCGTCCGATGAGGAGGAGGACATGCTCGATTTCGCGGTTGGCGCCGGTCGCGCCTCCCGCCTCGCCTGCCAGATCGTGATGACGACGGACATCACCGCGCTCGATGTGCGGATGCCGCCGGGCTCAGTGGACATGAGTCGCAACCGATAGCTGCCACCGCAAACGCCCCTCTTGCCCCGGCGCCGGCAATCCCCCATATGGCGCGTGGGAGTCGGGCGGGCAGTGCACTCGCCAACCCGGTCAGGTCCGGAAGGAAGCAGCCGCAACGAATTTGCGCTGGGTCGTTCCCGGCTCCCACCCACCTCACACCGTGATCGCCATCCCCCGGTAAATCCGCGCCCGATAGCGTGAATCCTCGGCATCCGGCAGAGGCGCCCCGGCGAGCAGCACGGCGCGGGAAAACCGCTTCACCTCCTCGTCATGCTCGGCCTGGTTGCGCGGTTCTTCCGATCGCACCCGCCGCGTCAAATTGATCTGGTTGACCGGCACGTCATGGACCAGCCGCTCATTCTCCACCGCAATTGTCGCGGTAAAGGCGTGCAGCGTCGTCTTGACGAAATTGGCCAGCGCAAAGGCCGGGCCGCCCGAACCCTTCGCGCCACCGGCCATCGGCACATCGGGCGACACCAGCACCAACTGGCACCCGTCGTACAAAGACACCTTGCGGGCAATCCGGAAATGATGGGTCAAATTGGTTTCCACCACATCGGCAAAGCCCGCCGCATCCAATGGCTCGGCACCTTCGAACAGGGCGTCGGGCAAGGGCTTCAGCGGCGTTGAAACCACCGTCGTCGGGTGGCCCCAATTATCGAGCGCATTGTCCAGCGCCGCCTCGATCGCATCGCCCGCCACCAATATTTCGATACGCCCGGCACCCGCCTCGCCAATCGCCGCCGCAATCGCCGCCGCACCCGCCTTGGTCAGCGTCATCAACACGATGCGCGCCACCCCGGCCTTCAGGAAATCGCGGGCGCTTTCGGCGACGTGATCGACCAGATGCTCGCCGATCATCCACACCGTCTTACCAGCCATCCGATCAAGCCGTTCCTGCTTGGGGCTGCCGAACAATTCGCGCTCGGTTGTCGATCGTTCGACGTTCAAGCCGCCCGACGGCATGAAGGTTTCGCCCGACACGGCGCGGTCGGCAAGGAAGAACACCGTCGCCTGCGCCACTTCGCCCTCGGTCGGCATCTTGCCCAGATGCAATTGCGACAGCACGCCGGACCGCACCTTGGCTGCCTCACGCGCAATCTGCGCCGCCGGCAACCAGGGCCGGTCATCGGGCGGAACCCGCAACAGCCAGTCGGCATCGGGTTTCGCCGCCCAATCGGTGCCGATGAAATGCCCGCCCTGCCGTAACCGCCGCGACAGCTTGGCCGCCAGCACCGGCGTCAACAGATACCGGTCCCAGCAACAGCTTTCATCGCCTTCCCGCGCACAGGCCAGCGCCAGTTCGCGCAATTCGGCCGGCACTGCCTTGTCATGGCTCAATTGCACCGTGTCATTGCGGGCGAGCCGAGAGAGGATCACCTGCACATCCTCGCCGCGTCGCACCGCCTTGATGGTCGCAGCATACACCGCATTCAGCCGCTTGTTCTCCAGGATCAACCGCCCGCGCCGTTCAAACAGCCCGGGCTTACCGCCCAGCCCCGAAAGCCGGTCGCCATCCACCGGCCCCGGGGCAATCGCATTGATCTGGATTTCCGGCCCCAGGTGCCGCGCCATGGATTCAACCATCGCCCGCTGCCCGGCCTTGGAAACCGCATAATCGGTGCGGTTGGGATAGCTGACGGCAAGGAACTTCTCGCCGCCGAAATAGCTCGAAACGTTCAGGATATAGCCCGAACCCTGCGCCTTCATCATCGGCACGACCATGTGCATCAGCGCATAGTTTGAAACCAGATTGGCCGCCTGGGTGCGCCGCCAGTCGGCAACGTCCATATCGACCGCCATCTCCTCGGCGCCCGACACTCCGGCATTGTTGATCAGATAATCGATGCGCCCGAACGCCTTGATGGTCTCGGCCACCGCGTGCCGCAAGCTGTCGACATCGGCGACATCCACATCGGCAAGCGTGCGCACCCGGCGCTCCACACCCGAAAACCCGATATCCTCCAATTCCCCGACGATGCGCGCCCGCGCCGCGGCAAGCTCGCTCTCGCGCCGCGCCACCATCATCACCTTTGCCCCGGCCAGCGCCAGCAACCGTGCCACCTGCCCGCCGATGCCCGCCGAACCGCCGGTAATCAACGCAACCTTGCCGAGGTGCAGCCCTGTGATGTTCTCGGTATTGCCGACCATTGCCCGCCGCGCGCCCGTCGCCTCGCCGATATTGGCCGGTAAATACAGGTTGATCGGCTCGATCCGCCGCTCCTTCAACACGATCCGTGCCGCCTGCCCGGCCGCAAACGACAGGCTTTCGGCCTCGGCATTTGTGTGGCGGATGATCTGGTTGCCCCATTCGGGCTTATCGCGCCGGCCATGCGCCGCATCGACGGCGCTTTCATCGCGCCAGACGCGGATCAACTGTTCCTGCGCCGCCGCCAACAGGCCTGCATAACGATTGCCCTCACCATCATCACCGTTTGATACGAACACGAACCGCGGGTCATGCAGCAATCCGTCGTGGCGCTTCCAATACCGGCTGAGCGTGCGCGCCACCGCGATATTGGCCTCCAGCTCGTCATCGACGAACCGCTCCACGGCGGCATCGCTGGCCTCGGACAGGCTGCCCTTGAAATAGCCGGCGGCCCGTGTCGGCAGCATGATCGCGCCGGTCACCGGTACGTGCGTCGCGGTGAAGTCGGCCAGCACCGCGTCCATCGCGACATGATCGTGGCGCGGGAAATGCGCCACCGTGATACGCGCCACCCCGGCCAGACGCGCCGCCGCATCCTCGGCCGCCGCTTCGGCGTGGAAGCCAATCAACACCTCGGCGCCATTGTCCGCCTGCACACGCGCAATCGCGATGGCATCGTCGATCTGGCTGCCGGCAGACACCAGCACGCCCAGCCCGCCGCCATCAATCGACCGCATCGCCGGGCGCGACAGGAAGGTCGAACGCGATTCCGGCGGCACCGCCATGCCATGAGTCACTTCAAAATCATGGCCGCTGAACGCCGCCGATTCATCCGCCCCCAGGAACACGCAACTATGCGCGATATCGGCCGGCGTCGGGAACGTCTTGGCCCGCTCGGCACCATCGACACTGCGTTCCAGCGCCATCAGATCGAAGAAATGGTTGGCCGTGGCGCCGGGGGCATCGCCGCGCAACCCGTCCATGGCAGCAAAAACCGTGCGAATGCGCTCGCTGGCAATCGGCCCCGGAAACAGCAGATTCACCCGGATGCCACGCCCACCCAGTTCCACCGCCAGGCTGCGCGACAGCGCGTTCAGCGCCGCCTTGGGCACCGTATAAGCGGCGCGGGCATAATAATCGGTGCGGCTGAAAATCGTCGATACGTTGATGATCGAGCCCCCGGCCGTCATCACGCCGGCGGCCGCCCGCACCAGGTTCCAGCCGACGACCATGATGTTGCGCGCCGCATCGCCCACTGTCTCGCTGTCGGTGCTGCCCGCCGCCTTCAACGCCGACAGGTCGGCATCGCTCAACGGCAGGTTTTCCAGCGGCTGCTTCGGCCCGGCAGAGCCGGCGTTGTTGACCAATATGTCGATGCCGCCATGCCGTTCCACCGCTTCGGCAATGCCGGCGCGCACGCTGTCGGCATCGGCCCCGTCGATCACCACGGTCGAAGCCATGTGCTGCTGCACCCCTGCGAACGCCACCGCCGCCTCGCGCGCCGCATCAGTGCGCGTCCGGTCGCGGCCGGAAAACACCACGGTCGCGCCTTCCGCCAGATACCGCCGGGCGATCGATTGCCCCAGATTTCCAGCGGCGCCGGTAATCAACGCCACCTTGCCGGCCAACCGGCCTGTCGCTGCGGGAACATCGGTGATGCTTGTCTTGGCCATCGTCGTTCCCCTCAACCCAGATGGTCGCCAGGCATCGCGGCCCAGGCTTCAAAAAGTTCATCGCGCGACCGCAGGCCCGCCACCGGCAGCGCGTGGTTGACGATATAGGTCGCCCCCGAATGGCGGTTTTCCCACATCGATTGATGCGCTTCCGGCAGGCCGTCCCATGGCACCACGGTCGGCTCGGTCACATCCAGAAGACCGGCGGCGACCATGTCGTTCATCCGCGTGACTTCATAGGCGTTGCACAAATGCGTGCCCAAAATCTCGGCGGTCGGCATGATGATGCGCCGCTGCCGCGTCCACACCTGCGGCGCATAGAAATTATACCGATGCCCGGCCATGTCCTCGGCGTAAACGATCCGCCCGGTGAACGGCTTGACCAGCGCCGACGTCACCCCCAGCGTGTCCTGCCCGGCGCGCTCCAGCACGATATCGGGCGCCCCGCGCGGATTGTCGGGGGACCGCAACAGCTTGCCCACGGCGCTGCCGAACGGCTTCAACGTCTTGTCCTGGAACTCGCGCACCGCCTCGCGGAACGCCTCGATATCGTCCCGCGCCACCGGCAGCCGCGGCATGGTATCGGGCCAATCGAAATTCGCCCCCTCCCGCCGCTTGATGCCTTCCAGGCTGACGACACCCGCCACCGCGTCTTCAAAGCCCAGCGACAGGATGAACTCGCGCTGCCCGTCGGTGGTGGTCACCACAACCGTGCGCGCACCGATGCCACGCGCCGCCTCGATCATTTCCAGCCCGGTTTCATCGGCCAGCGCCGTTGAATTTGGCCCGTAAAAGATCAGGATCGCCTCACCTCCGCGCGCCCCTGCCTTTTGCAACATGGCCTCCGCCGTCGAAGCACCGGGCTTGCCCATGAAGCTGAGATGATAGCCCGACGACGCCCCGTAAAACGCCAGCCTGCCGCCCTCACCCAACAACTGGAACGTGCGCGGGAACGCCGTTTCACCGGCATGGCTGACGGCATAATCCGCCAGCTTGCCACCGTTCAGGCGCCGATATTCGGCCACCAGCCCGGCACCAGCCGCCTCCCACGCCCGCGCTGCCGCGGCGCCATCCGGCACTGCGGTGAACAGCTCGGCAAAGCGCGCCTCGGTGCGGTCGATCGCCCCCAAAGCACCCTTGGTCTGCACGAATTCGGCGCGCGCCGGGCTCGATACCAGCCCGGTCACCGAAAGCCCGCTGGCCTTGGCCGATTTCAACGCATCCAGACCGGTCCCCGTCGCCGACCCTTCGATGAAGATCGTCTTGCCGCCAACAATTTCCAGCGTGGTGAACAGGCAGCGCACGATGGTGCCAAGGTTGAGGATATAGCTGCCAGCCTGTTCCAGCGTCAGGTCGCCCGGCACGGCGTGCAGCTGCGGCGCCTGCACCGCCAGGAACTGCGCATGGCTGCCGGTCTTGGTTTCATAGCCCTGGATCGAAAAATCCGCGAACATCGGGTCCCGGCCAGCGGCCGGGCTCAACAAATCCGAAGTACCGGAATACACCGCCACCATGTCGCCCACCTTCAACCGCCCTTCGGCCCGCGCCTCGCTGCCCAGCGCCGCGACCAGCGCCAGCCCGCCGGATCCGGTGATCTGCACATCCTCCTCATGGCCGTCGAACGGCGACACCGGGATGCCGGTCAACGCCCAGATGTCGTTGAAATTGACCTCAGAGGTGAGCAGATAGACCAGCGCCTCATTGGGTTCCGGCACCGGCACCGGCACGATCAATTCGCGTTCATGCGTCGCCGGCTGGCCAAATCGCGGCGCCCCGGTATCCGCACTTCGGGCAATCCCGAACGCATATTGGTGGCCCGGAATCGCCGAAATGCCGGGGAAAAACGCCGCCCCCACCGGCAACAGATCGCCGGCCGCCTCCAGCCTCTTGCCGCGCGCTTCATGCTCGGCATCGATATAGACCCCGTCCCGGCGCACGGGCAAAGGCGGGCTTTTCTTGTCGATGAACTCGCGGATGCCGGTCTTGCCGCCATCGGCGTCGATCACTGCCTCGGCGAACAATTGTGCCTCGCGCTCCAGCCCTGCGGCCATGCCTTCGGTCCAGCCGGTGCGGATCGCCTCAATGGCGCGTTCACCGGCCTTGGCCCGCCCGGCCCATTCCAACTGCCGAAGAATGCGTTGAACGAAATCATCGGCCAGCGCCTCATCCAGATCGATATGCGCAGGATGCTGCCAGGACGCCTTCGCCGCCTTGCGCCGTTCGTTCCAGGTCCGTCCCAACACGCTGTTATCGCCGTGCCGCACGAATTCGCGCACCGTCGCATGGGCCAGCGACAGCGCATCGTCCGCCCCCGTCGCCAGCGTTTCAACGAGCCCGATCTCAAGCGCCGCCGCCCCATCGATGCTGCGCCCGCCCAAAATCAGGTCGAGCGCATCGCGCAAGCCATCCGGCCCGCGCTTTTCGGCAAGCAGGCGCGGCAACCGCTGCGTGCCGCCATAGCCCGGCAACAGGCGCAGGCGGATTTCCGGCTGGCCAAAGCGCGCATGGCTTTCCGCCACCCGCCAATGGCAGGCCAGCGCAAATTCCATGCCGCCGCCCAGAGCGACCCCCTGAATCGCCGCAACGCACGGCTTGCCCATGCTTTCGATCTTGGCAAAGGCCAGCTGCGCATTGTTGGGCAGCACCCGCGCTTCCTCGATGGTGTGGATTTCATCGAGGAACTGCCGAATATCCGCCCCTGCGACGAACGAGGCCGTGCCGTCGCCGGTAAACACCACCGCCGCCACATCATCGCGGCGCGACAGATGCTCGACAACGATCACCAGCTCATCGATGGCGCGTTCGTTCAGCGCATTGACCGGCGGGTTGCTGACAAACACCGTCGCCACCTTCTTGCCCGGTGCCACATCATTGTATTGAATGCGGAAATAGCGATAGCGGTCGAAAATCTGCTGGTCTTCCGACTGGCTCTGCCGCCGCTGCCAATCACCGATGGCCTTCTGCAATTCATCCAGGCTCTCGGGGTTGCGCAGGGTCGTCACATCGCCGATCTCGCCGCCTTCGACGAGCGCCCGCACCATCCGCCGCATATATTTGCCACTGCGCGTTTCAGGAAACTGGCTGACCAGGATGAAATCGCCCGGCACCGCCACCGCACCCTTTTCCTGCCGCACCAGTTCCGACAACCGGCGGAAATCGTCACGGGTCAGCACGCGGCCCGGTGCCGCCGTCACAAAGGCGATCGGCGTCAGGCCCTTTTCGCGGTGCGGCGCACCAACCACCAGTACATTGCCCAGCGGCGAATCCGGATCGAGCTGTTTGTCGCGCAAGATCGCGCCCTCGATCTCCTCGGTGCCCATGCGGTGGCCGGACACGTTGATCACATCATCCGAGCGGCCGTGCAGGGAAAAACCCTCATCGGCGTGCCGAACCGCAAAATCACCCTGCGTATAGGCCCAGACGCCGCGCCAGCGCCGCCAGTAACCGGTGTCCCAACGACCGGCATCGCCCTTCCAGCCCGTTGCAACGCTCCCGTCTGACACCGAAAAATGCCCCGGATCGCCCCAGACGGTGCGCGCCAGATAGGGATAGGGCGCCGCGATAACGATCTCGCCCTTTTCGCCCACATCCGCCCGCCGCCAGTTGACGCCTTCGGAATCGCCTTCCGAATGGCCGCGCGTCAACGGCGCCGCCGCCTTTGCGTCACCCTCGGCATCCTCCACCCAGACATCGCCGACAATCCATGGCAGCGGGAAAGTCCGCGCGTCCGCCGCCAGCGGGAAATCCGCGTTGCCGTAAAAATGCGTCCAGGCGATGCCGCCATGCTCGGTCGCCCAATAACTGTTGATATATTGCGGCGTCATATGCTGCATGCCGAATGCCTGCACCGGCGGCGAACATGGCTCGGCGCAGAAGGTCGCCACGCGCAACCCGGCCATGTCATAGGCCTGGATATCCTTCAGATTCTGCGGGTCGCTCATCACCGCCTTCAGGAACGTCACGCCTGCCTTGAAGATCGTCACGCCGTGCCGCTCGATCATCGCGGCGAAACGCCCGGCGTGCGGGAACACCGGCGCGCCTTCGCCCAGCACCGTCGTCACCCGCGTCAAAAGCGGCGCCGAAATCATATAGCTTTGGCCGGTGATCCAACCGGGATCGGCAACCACATACAGAACATCGCCTGGCCGCGCGTCGAACGCCACCTTCATCGTCTCGGCAATGCCCGCCGCATAGCCGCCATGGACGTGCACGACGCCCTTGGGCTTGCCGGTCGAACCCGAGGTATAGATGAAGAACATCGGAAAATCGGCATCAACCGGCGTCACCGGCGCCGAAGCCCAGATGGCCCGCACGAAATCCGCATCCGGCAACGCCATCAATTCGGCCTCGCTCGCCAGGCCGGCCTTCGCCAACAGTGCCGCCAGTGCCTTGTCGGTCAGTTCATGGCTCCACACATCGCGGTCGCGCCACACCAGGTCGGTAACACCGGCGTGCCGCGCCACCACCACTGCCTCGACGCGCGGCGGTGTCGCAACCAATGCCTCAGCCACCGCGATGCGGATCCGCGCCGACGCGGTTGAATCAACCTGCCCCGCCTTGCCCAGCTCGGCCAACGCCCGGCCAACACCGCGCATGACATCGCCGCGCTCAACGGTCACTTCACCCTTCAACGTCGCGGCAACGGTCTCGGCCATGCCCGCCGCCATGTCGGCCGACAATTCCAGATCGGCACCCGCCAACCGCTCACGCAGCAGCCGCAGCGCCACGTCCACCGGCACATAATTGTCCAGTGCCGGGTCGGTGTAGGCGGTCTTGAACGGGATGATCTGGGCGTTGCGATAACCGCCATCGGCGGTGATGACGATCCTCGCGCCTGCATCATGGATGCGATCGGACAGCGTCTTGTCCGAAAATCCGCCGAACACCGGCGTATACAATATGCCAAGCCGCTTGGCTGCTTCGGTCCAGTACAGCTGCGCCGGGATATTGGGCATGTTGAGCGCGATGCGATCGCCCGCCGTCAGCCCCAGGCCCCGCAGCGCGATGGCGCATTTCGCCACCTCCAGCATCAGCTTGCGACGGCTGACGCGATAACTGTCGACCGGCGCACCGCGGCCACCATTGGCCGCCATGTCCCAACGGTCGCCTTCGAAAATCAGCGCAATCTCGTCGCCATGGCCGGCCAGCACATGGCGATCGACCTCGTTGAAGCAGCAATTTGTGCGGCCGCCATCGAACCAACGGAAATGTGGCGCATCATCATCGTTGAAACCCCGCGACCAGGGCGCAAAATCCGCGGGCAGATCCGGCGACACCGCCGCCGCCGTCTGCGCATCCCAACCCGTCCAGCGGCCATCGGCCTTGGTTAACCACGCCGCGCCGCTCGGCAACGCCACCAGCCAATGCAGGTTGCGCGCCGCAATCGCCCCATGGAACGCCCCCGGATCGGCCAGCGCCGCCGCCCGCATGCCATTCCAATCGGCGCGGTTGCGGATCGGGTTGATGCTGGCGCTGCGCGGTGCGCCTTCACCGGCCTCGGGTGCTGCGGTCAATTGGTCGGTCATTCTCGGCCCTTCATGCCCTGGCACTTAACATGCGGCCAAGCCGGCCACGGCGGATCGCATACAGTATTCTCCCGCATGCGCAAGGTTTGAGCACAATTATGTCCGCAACTACCCCGTAAAAGACCATCTATTGCCACAAATGGGCAATCCATCGCCCCGATCTTTCCGCATCCGACGCTCTTGCCGCATGGCTTAGCCGCCCGAAATTGCGTCGCAACGTCGCAGGGGCAGTACCCGCCGGCACAAGGCCGCGGATCGGATTTTCAAAAAGCATTCCGGGGCAGCAACACGGCGCCAAACGTTCGGAACAGGATATAGATATCAAAGCCCAGGGACCAGTTTTCGATATAATGCAGATCGAATTCCAGTCGTTTGACAAGCTTCTCCTCGGTGTCGGTTTCCCCGCGCCAACCGCACACCTGCGCCCATCCCGTAATGCCCGGCTTCACCTTGTGCCGCGCTGCATAGGAGGTGACGACTTCGGAAAACAGCCGGCCGCCAGCCCGTGTCGACGGCGCGTGCGGGCGCGGCCCGACAAGCGACATATCACCCTTCAACACGTTGAATATCTGCGGCAATTCATCCATGCTGTAGCGGCGGATAAAGCGCCCCACCCGGGTGATGCGCGGGTCCTCCCGGCTGGCCTGCTGAATCCGCTCCACCTGGGCATGGCCATGGTACATGGACCGAAACTTGAACACGCGGAAATGCTTGTTGTTGAAACCTTCGCGCGGCTGGCGGAAAAATACCGGCCCCGGCGAATCCAGCTTTATGGCAATGGCGATCAAGCCCAGAAACGGCCAGATCAAAAAAAGGATCAGCCAACCAAGCACCTTGTCCTCGATGTTCTTCAGCGCCGCGTCCATGCCCGAAATCGGCCGCTCGAACAGCGTCATCACCGGCATTTCGCCGAGCATCACCAGCGGCCGCCGGGCAAAGGCAAAGCTGGCGAGATCGGGCGCCAGCCGGATCTTCACCGGCGTCAACGCCAGGCGGCTGACGATCTGCTGCAACCGCGTTTCGGCGGACCATGGCAGCGCCACCACCACCTGATCGACGCGCCCATCACGGATCATCGAAACCAGCGCCGACATATTGCCCAAAATCGGTACATTGGCGGCTGCTGCCGGCGTGCGGCCGTCAGCGCGATCGTCAAAAAAGCCGATCAGCGATATCGTCAATCGATCGTGCGACTGTACATAATTGGCAAAGCGTTCGCCCTGCGCCCCGGCACCGAATATCGCCACGCGCTGGTTGAAGGTGCCGCGATTCTTCAACCGGCGCACCCATAATGTCGTCGCGGCGCGCAGCGCGAGCAACATCGCGCCGCCACCGGAAAACCAGCTCAATGCCCAGCCACGCGACACCGCGTCCGATGACTTCAGCAGGAAGCCGAGCGTTATCATGAACAACGCAACCGTCACCCAGGCGGTGGCAACCCGTTCCCACGCCCGACGCAACGAAAATTGCGCGTCAATGTCATAGCATCCAAGGCTTTCGGACAGCACGGCAAACGCCACCGCCGTGATGAACACGACGCGCGTATAAACGGTCACTTCTTCCACACTCAACGATGTGCGGGTCAACCACACCGCCACCGCGCCGCTTGCCAGCACGGCGAGGAATTCCAGCAGGCGGATGCAGAAAATGGCCAAGTCTAGCGGCACGCCTTGCTTGTCGCCCACCGGCCTGTCCGGCGCCGTCTTGTCGAAACGCTGGTTGTTCACGCCGTCACCGAGCAATCACCTGCGGCAATTGCCCCGGCACGCGGCAGAATTCGGTGCAGAAACCCGCCGGCCGGCCGCAATACAGTGGCAGTCCTGGTGCAAACTGTTGTAAGGACTGTCTTAACGCTGGGGATTGCCGCATGGAAACACCGTACGACTGGACGACCATCATCGTGTTCGCCGGGCTGATTGTGCTGTTTTTGCAGCGTTCTCAAGGTGTTGCCCGCGATCATCTGTGGCAGTATCTCGTTGCGGCCATCGGCTGCGCCGTCACCAACTACCTCGGCAACGAAGCGATCAAACTCGACAACATGGCTTATCACGCTGGCGCGATCGTGCTTGGCGTCGCAACGCTCGCCTTTATCTGGATCGTGCTGCAGCCCTTTGGCGAAGCCGACGGCTGACCCTGCACGCGGGCGCATCGCGCCCTTTGCGGGCATCAACGCGACCGCCTGGTTCAACGCGCCAACCCCGCTGCCAACGGGCGCCCAATCAGGATCTTGCGATCGGCAGGCCGGATCGCTTCGACCATCGCCGCCGCAAATGCCGTCAATTCGTCGAACACCGCCTGTTCGGGCGGCGCCACCGTTGAAATGCGCACCAATATGCCATCGGACAGGAACCCGTGCAGTTGCTGCCGCAACTTGACCCAGCGCTGCTCCGACCCGGTCGTCGGCAGATCGTCGCCAATCCGCGTCCAGTAACAAATCTGTTCCAGCCGCTGGTCGGCGGTCGCGCTCAATTCACGGACGGGCAGCTCGACCTTTGGCCCAAGCGGCACCATCGCACGCCTCGACGCCGAAATCGTATAGCCGACCGCCGAATAGCAGGTCTCTGGCCGGTGCAGCTGCAAAAGGTCATTCTGCACGGCGCCATAGGCAATCACCACCATCATCGGCAACCGGTCCGGCGACCGGTACAGCCGCGCCAGGGTCTGGCTGTACAGGCGGTCGGCAAGGCTGCCCGGCGATTTCGGCAGCACGAAATCGCTCGATTGCACATGCTTCCAATCACCGATCGTGGCCGGCACCACGTCTTCAAGCTCTCGATCGCCCAGCAGCACCAGCCGCGTCCGTGGCGTCCACGCAAAGGCCGCACCGGCGGCAGACAACAGGGCCCCACCCATCAGAACATCGCGGCGGTTCATGCCCTTTTCCCCGCTTGTTCGGCCCCCGGACCATCGCTGCCCGCATCATCGGCCAACCGGTTGCGCAACGGCGTCAACAGCCTGTCGATCAGGAAGATGAACAGCAACGCCGAGGTATAGGTCACCATGCCGGCCGAGGTGTGCAGATAACCCTGCGCCGCCGCATCACCGAAATGGTAGGTGATCAACACAAGCGCCGCCACCCGGATGCAATTTGCCACGATGGCGATCGGGATGACCAGCGCCAGCAGCAGGATCGAATAACGCCAGTTGCTGCCGCGCAGCATGTAGACATAGAACAGCCCGATCGCCGACAGGCTGACCAGCGAATTCAGCCCGGCGCAGGCATCCTCCACCAGCAATTGATAGGTGGCGACATAGATCGTCACACCGCTGCGCGCGATGGGATAACCGAAATAGGACAGCACATCGGTGACTTCACTCGACACCAGCAGCTTCAACGGCTGCGTCACCGTGTCGAGCACCCATCCGGGGATGGGAATGACAAACCCCAGGTAAAAGATCGGGAACCACATGGACCGCAGCACCTTGGCCCCAACATAGGCATGGGCGACGCACAACAGCGCCAGCAACATCGCCGCGACTTCGACGCTGACAAAATCAAAGGCCCGGCCAAAGGCATACAGCGGCACCGCGATGGCGAGGCCGACAAAGGTCAGCACCGGGTTCCCCGGCTGCATATCGGCCTTGATCTCCGGCAGCCGCCGGAAAATCAACCACAGGCCGGTGGCGATGACGATCGGGCCATGCACGCCCGATTCGAGCGACCAGGGCCCCCGCGCCAGTTCGACCAGCGTCGGCAAGGTGATGGCGACAATGCCAAGCAGCAACGGCCAATGGGAAAGCCCAAAGGCCTTCCAATCAAACCTTCTCGCCGGAGCGGCTGTTGCCACGTCAGAATTCGTTGAGGACAGAGCCGATCACCGGGCAGCGCGCAGCCGCCAACTGACCGGCCAACGTCGAAATATCGCTGAAGAATGTGTGGTTGCGCCGCGCCACGATCAACGCATAGCCAGCGGCGGCACCCACAGTCAGCGCATCGGCATTTGCACTCGCCGGCGGCGTATCGAACAGCACAAGGTCGTATTCGCGCAACAGCATGTTGGTGCCATCGCGGAACCGGTTGCCCGACAACAGCTCCTGCGGCCGCGTCACCGCCGGCCCCGCTGTCATCACCGACAGGCTGGGCAGCACATTGGCATGCACGACCCGTTCCGGCCGCGACACCTGCAACGACAGAAAACTGGAAAGCCCCGGCTCGTTGATATCAAGGCCGAAAAACCGATCGACGCTCGGCTTGCGCATATTGGCGTCGATCAACAGCGTCTTGATGCCGACCTGCGCCAGCGATGCCGCCAGATTGGCCACCAGATAGCTGCATCCGGCGCCATCGACCGCCGACACAAAGGCAAGGCCGCGCCGGCCCGACCGGATGTGCTGCGCGATGATCTGGGTCCGCAACAGCCGGATGGCTTCCGAGCGGATGCTCATCGGATCGCTTATGACGACCAGTTCTTCCGACACTTCCCGGCGCTGCGTTTCCTGCAACGCCATGCTGGTGATCAGCTGTTCGCGCGCATGATCCAGGTCATCTGTGGTGATGAACCCCAGTTCCAACGCCGCCTGGTCGAAATCCAGCCCGCGTTCGGACTGGTGCTTCACCACCCTCGCTGTCTGGTCTTCGGAAAGATACCCCAGCCGCAGCAGGGCGTCCCGGATCGGCGCATCGAAAACACTGCGGCCGTCGTCGACCCGTGAAGACGAAATATCAGCGTTAGGCGTGCTGTCCATCGTCTCTCTCACTGTGCCGGTTGCAGGCCGGCATCGGGGCGCCGTCGGCTGAAGAATTTGCGGATGCGTTCAATGATGTCCGAAGGCGGCGCATCGGCGATGACCGCAAGCACCGGCGCACGGCTGGCAAAGCCGAGATCCTCGCTGCCGCGAATACGGCGCGACAGCAGTTCTGTCAGCACCGCCAGCGCAACCCCCAGCACAAGGCCAAAGGCGAATGACAGCCCGGTGACCTGCGGCCAGTTCGGGAAGGATGGCCGGGTCGAACCGATGGCATCGCCCAGGATGACCAGCCCGCTTTCCGATACATTGGCCTGCAATTTCAGGTCCGCCGTCCGCGCTGCGGCCTTTTCATACTGGTTGCGGCGCAAATCGACTTCGCGCTGCAGCTGCGCCAGCTGATCCAGCTGCCCCTTCATGCCCAGCACCTTGGATTTTTGCTGGTTATATTCGGCCTGCAAGGATGCGATCGATTGCCGCGACGAACCGCTCTGCATGGCCCCGGCAGCGCGCGCTGCCTGGGTTTCCTTGGAAATCTGGCTGTTCAACAACGCCCTTCGTGCGATCATCGCCTTGTAGGTCGGGTGCTCCGTGCCCAGCTTTTCCGCGGCCTGCTCCATGGTATCGTTCAGCGATGCCAGTTGCACCTTCAACTGATCGACGACCGACGAATCCGTCGCCTTCATCGTCGCCTGAAACTGCTGCCCGCCCTCGGCTGCGCGGGACTGCAACAACGCGTTCTGCAACCCGTTCAGCTTGGTGCTTTCTGCCTCGGCACCGCCTTCGGCCATCACGATGCCATTGTCCTGCTGGAATTTGGACTTGGCTGCTTCGGCCTGTACCAAAGCAGCCTGCGCCTTGTCGGCCTGCTCAAGATACCAGTCGGCGGTGCGCCCGGCGCTGTCGGTGGTGAAACGCAGGCTGGCGTCGATATAGGATTCACGCAGCAGGTTGACGACCGCCTTGGCGGTTTCCGGGTTCGGCGCTTCATAAGTGATTTCAAGGATGTTCGACCCTTCGACAAGGTCCGCCTTGGTCGAATCGATAATCCGCTGCGCGCCCCAGCGCCGCAGATCGCCTTGCCCGCCAGTATCTGACTGCCAGGCGGCGATCACCGCCGGATTCTGCGCCCAGCCGAGTTTGTCAACGACATCGCCGGCAACGCGGTAATCCTGGATCAACTCAGTCTGCGTCTTGATATAGCCACGGGCGAAATTGCCCGCGATGATCTGCCCGGTCACCGGGTCCGGCTTGATCAGGTCGAGCAGCACGCGGGCCCGCGCCGGATAGCGTTCGGGCAGCGCCTTGGCGACACCCATCGCAACCACCACGCATACAATCAGCGTTGTCAACACGATCAGCCGGCGCGCAATCAGGATGCGCAGGAATTGGATCGGACTCATCGGTTGACGCCCTTGCCGCAAAAAACAAACATCAGAACAACCGCTCCTTGACCACGATCACGTCGTTCTTCTCGATCTTGGTCGCCAGATCGGCATCAACTTCCTTGGCCTCGCCACGGATCAACCCGACCTTGTCGGACTTGCCGGTGGGCGTGACACCGCCGGCAAGCGCCATGGCCTGCCGCACGGTCATACCCGGCAGGATCGGAAACGTGCCCGGCCGCGCGATGGAGCCATAGATGAAGAACTGGTCGGCATCGGGCACGAACAGCGTATCGCCGTCACGCAGCAACGGATTGGCCTCGGGCGCGCCGCGCACCAGGTCCTGCACGCTCAGCCGCACTTCGGGCGAACCGACGCGGCGCAGGAAAACGTAATTGGCACCCGTCGGCGCGATCCAGCCCGTACGCAACAGCACATCGAGCACATGATAGGGCCGGTCCAGCGGCACGATCGCCGGCGTGCCGACACGCCCGGCAACATTCACCGATTTGCTGACATAGGCGCCGATTTCAACGTTGACGACCGGCGCCTTCAAAAACCCGCCATCGGTCAGTTTCGAGGTGATCAGCTTGGCAAGGCCGATGTTGGTGAGGCCGGACGCCTGCACGGTACCGATCAACGGCATGACGATTGAGCCATCGGACTTGATGCGCGTCGTGATGCCGGCTTCGGGCTGGCTGTAGACGATCACCTGAATCGTATCGTCCGGCCCCAGCACATAGCCAGGTCCCACCGCATCAACGGCCATCGCCGCGCTGCCGCCCATGCACAGCAACAACAGCGCAAGGCTGTTCAGAAGCACGCGAACCAGGCGGCGGGTCATGACGATCCCAATCGGAAAATGCTTTTCGCAAACACGAAGGGTCACGATTCTCTCCCCAGATTGACGCGAAGCGTCAGCAAGACGGATGTGCTCTTGAAACTATAGAGCGCCGGCAGCGATTCGCGGTTCTGGTGCGCAACCTCAAGCCCGACGCTGTAAAGCTTGACGGGCGTATAGTTAATTGTTCCATAAACCCGGGTGATCTTGTCGCTGACCCGAATCAAAGGTTCGAGCGGTGATGTGAACGAGCCGCGATACTGGAAAATATTATATGTCACGCCGGTGCCAACCGCCAAGGCGCGGCCCAGCTTGTAATCGACGTTGAAACCATAATCCTGCTGTACGCGATACTGCGAACCTGCCGTGGTCGTTGCCGAAACCGTGCGCCGCGCCTCCAGCCCCGCTGAAAGCCGAGCCCCGGACACATATTCGATCGACGCATCATAGCCGATGCCCGAAAACGCCGGCCGGTTGGTCGGGAAACCAAAGCCCGGCACCACGACGAACAATACCGTCTGCGGCTGCGGCTTGGCGCTCAGATACGAAACGCCCATGTTCAGCGACAGCCGCGTGCCCAGCGGCCGCTGGAACCCGGCGCGGCCGTTCAGGATGTTTACGCCGTCATTCTTCATCGTTCCATCAAGCAGCGTGACCTGGCGGCGGACATAGCGCGACTGGTTGTAACTGCCGCTCAACGAAAACCGGCCCAGCACCGGCAAGCCATAGCTCACCTGCGGCGCGAATACCGTGGTGTCGACATCGAATGTCGCGCGCACCGGGTCGCTGTTGCGCTGCTCGATACGCTGCACCGTGCCGCCAAAGCCCAGGCCAACAGGCGCCTGGCAAGACGCGCTTACGCCATAACTCAACCGCTCCAGGCGATTGGGGACGGCGAATGCCACATCGGACAGCAATGACTGGCGGCTGTTGAATTCGGCGCCCACCGATCCGGTGCAGGCGCTGCCGGCGCGCAGATTGATGCCGCCGCCAATCGAATATCGGTTGCGGTTCAACCTTTTGTTGTTGGTATAAAAATCACGGCCGATCTCGGCACCGACATAGACCTGCTGGCGCCCGATGGGCATCGCGATGGCGCCCGTCACCCGCGGCGAGATCAGGAAATCACCGCGCTTGTCGCCGGCCCGCAACGGCAACTGGTCGCTCAACCGCAGGATGTTCGAATCATAGCGTGTGCCAACCGTGGCGGTCAGGCTCCAGCCGCGCCCGTTTATCGGGGCAACGCTGGTCAGCCCGCTTTCGGCAAAGGCCGGATCGTCACCGGCACGGGTCGGCGATGCCGCAGCAAGACTTGCCGGACCAGCGGTCGCGACAAGCCCAAGGATCGATAAACCCAAAAGGGCCTTTCCACCGAACGCCATTTATATCGCACTCCACCCATTGCGACCTGCGCTGCCGCCCAACGGCCGCTGCGCCGCTGCTGCTACACGTCCGCTGCCAAACCGGCAACCACCCCGACCATCCTCGGCTTATGGCGCATCGCTAGCTATATTGCGATGCAGAAAAACCATAAAAGCAACTGACATTGAAGCCATCTGTTGTATAGGCATATCCAACGTCGCTGCCAAATAGACAGAGAGGCTGTAATGATCTGGAAACGCTGGTCGCGATCAGAATCGACTGAAACCGACGCCGCCGACGATCAATTGGCCCAACCCGAAGCCCCCGAACAGGCGCCGCCAATGGCCACTGCATCCGATGCCATGCGGCAGCCGGTCCGTGGCCGCGATTCCGCCCCGCCGGCGTTCCTCGACAATTTGTGGCGCGAACCACCCGAGGCGCCGCGCAGCCAGCCGCTGCCACGCTTTTCCGCCACGGCATCAGACGATGTCGACAGCAATGACGCCGATTCGGCAATGTCCCGCCGCAAGCTGGCGCTGCGCGACGCACTTGGCGCATCACAGCCGGTCATCGGCCGCGAAAGCTTTGCCGGCCGCCACGATGCGCTGGCCCAGTTGATCACCTGTATCGAACAGCAGCGCGTCCATGTCGTGATCTATGGCGAACGCGGCATCGGCAAGACCAGCCTCGCCCATGTCTTCGCCGAAACCGCCCGCGAAGCGCGTTATCTCGTGCTTTACGGCAGTTGCGGCACAGAGGCGCAGTTCGATGCAATGTTCCGCTCGTTCGCGGCGCGCATCCCGCGCCTGTTCCACAAATCCGTGCTGCCCAATTCGCCCGAGGCCGAACGCGGCGATCATTTCGATACCATGCTGGACGAACATTTCGGCCCGCGCGAACTGGCGGATCTGTTCGCCGATGTGATCGGCACCCGCGTCATCATCATCCTCGATGAATATGACCGCGTTCTCGATGCCAATTTCCGCCGCGACGTCGCCGAACTCATCAAGAATCTCAGCGATCGCGCCGCCCGTGTCCAGCTCGTGTTGACCGGCGTTGCCCAGAATCTCGACGAACTGATCGGCTATGCGCCGTCGATCCGCCGCAACATCGTCGGCCTGCCAATGCGGCCGCTGACTTCAAGCGAAGTCCGCGAAGTCATCGGCATCGGTGAAGCCGCGGCCGAACTGCAATATTCCGACGAAGCCATCGGCATGATCGCCGCAATGGCGGGCGGTTCGCCTTATCTGGTGCGCCTGCTCGCCCATCAGGCCGGCATGGCGGCGCTCAACAGCCGTCGCACCGTCGTCGATGAAAACCATGGCCGCGCCGCCGTCGAACGGGTGCTGACTGATTGGAATGCCTCGCTGCCACGCCGCGTGCAGGCCAGCCTCGGCCGTGACGAAGCCCGGGCGCAATGGCCGCTGCTCATCGCTGCAGCCCGCGCCGGCAGCTCGGCCGATGGCTATTTCGGCGTCGACGATGTCTACACCGAAATCGGCGGCAGCCAGTCCCCGCCGGTCATCGAACGCGATCTGAAACGCTTTGCGCATCCGCATGATCTGCTCGAACTGCATGAATATGATGGCGAAACGCGTTTCCGCTTCCGCTATCCGGGCGTGTCGTCGCTGTTGCTGATGTCGGCCGCCATGGCGCGACTGGCGGCGTGACCGGCAGGGCGGGCCCGATTTTCGGCACGATGCGTTAATCGCGCCCGATCGCGATGATATCCGGCCTTGTCGAACGGTTGCGCCTCTGGCTGCTGCGCCGCAACGAATATGAAAGCCTGGCGCTACGCGACTATTTCGCCACCCGCCTCGGCATCGAGGTCGGGCTGTACAGTTACGGCTGCTTCGATCGCTGGCGGGTGCCGCGTCGTACCCGCATCGGCCGCTATTGCTCCATCGCCAAATCCGCCCGCATTCTCAATGCCAACCACCCGATCGACGCGCTGACCACCCACCCCTATCTCTACGAGGCGCGCTTCGGCCTGGTGGAAAAGGATCTCATCGATCCGCCCTGGCTCGAAATCGGCGATGATGTGTGGATCAGCCACAACGCCACCATCACGCCGGGCTGCAAATCCATCGGCCGCGGCGCGATCATCGGCGCCGGCGCCGTCGTGACGCGCGATGTGCCGTCCTATGCCATCATGGCGGGCACCCCGGCGACGCTGCTGCGCTATCGTTTCGACGACGCCACGATCGCCGCTATCGAGGCGTCGCAATGGTGGCTGCTGGAAAAGGCGGCGCTGGCCGATCTCGTCTGCCGCCATCCCGATGCCGCCTATCACCCCGGCCCCGCGACGCTGGCGGCGCTCGCCGCTGCTCCCCATAGCGGGCACTGACTTGCCGAACACCGGAACGCCCGACGCTGAATCGCCGCGTGTCTGCGTCATC
Source organism: Sphingomonadales bacterium (assembly GCA_038208825.1). Taxonomy (GTDB): domain Bacteria; phylum Pseudomonadota; class Alphaproteobacteria; order Sphingomonadales; family Sphingomonadaceae; genus Sandarakinorhabdus. The sequence goes on from JBBQYI010000012.1 coordinate 33,853, forward strand.
ATTCCGCATCTCAACACGCCCGAGCTGCTGGCCCGTTGCCTCGCCTCGGTGACAGCGCAGCGCCTCGATCACGGCAGCGTTGAAATCATTGTTGTCGACAATGGCTCGACGGTGCCGCTCGATACCGTCCGCGCCAATTATCCGGCGGTGCGGTTCCTCACTGAACCCGCGCCCGGCCCCGGCCTTGCCCGCAACACCGGCGTTGCTGCCGCCACCGCTGCCACGCTGGCGTTTACCGATGCCGATTGCCGCGCCGCGCCGGGCTGGTTGCAGGCCGCCGTCGATGCGGTCGAATCGACCCCTGGCCACCCCGTCGGCGGCGATGTCCGCATCGATTTCGCCGATCCGCACCACCTGACTGGCATCGAGGCGTTTGAAGCGGTGTTTGGCTTTCGCCAGCAAATGTATATCGAAAAAAAGCATTTTTCGATCACCGCCAACCTCGCCATGGCGCGTGCGCTGCACAGCCGTATCGGCCCGTTCGGCGGCATCGATATTGCCGAGGATCTGGATTGGGGCCGCCGCGCCCATGCCGCCGGCCATGCCACCCGCTATGTCCCTGCGATGATGGTCTACCACCCGGCGCGACCCGATTTCGCCGCGCTCGAGCGTAAATGGCAACGCCATGTCCGGCATGATTGGAACGCCCATGTTGCCGCCGGCAGCCCGGCCTGGCGCTGGCGGCTGACCGCGCTGGCACTGGTGCTCAGCGTACCGGTCGAAACGTTGAAATTCCTCACCTCGCGCCGCCTTTCCGGCATCGGCAACCGGCTGCGCGGGATGACCATGCTCGCCCGCATCCGCATCGCGCGCGCCGCTGAAATGCAGCGCGTCATGGAGGCCCCCACAGAAAGCGGCGCATCCTTTTGGAACCGGCAGCCGTGAAAACCGCGCCCGCCGCCCGCAGCGCCGCCTGTGACGCGCCCTCTATCTTCGCGTTAAATATTGACCGAGGCAGCAACCCCGGCGCATTGACTGCAGCTAACAATCAAACATTACGTCTCCAGGAGCTTCCATGATGGCATCGGTACGTGTTTCCCTGCTGGCGTCGGGCGCTGTCGCCCTGCTTGCGCTGTCGGCTTGCGGTGACAGCAAGAAGGCGCCCGAAGGCCAGGTCGTTGCGACTGTCGATGGCCATGACGTGACGATCCACGAACTCAACGCCGAAATCGGCCTGATCCCGAACCGTGGTGGCGATGCGCCGCGCAAGCTGGTTGAATCGGTCGCACTCGCCCGCGTCATCGAACGCAAGATGCTCGCCGACGAAGCCGAAAAGCGCAAACTCGATAAAAACCCGCAATTCCTGCTCGCCAAGGACCGTATGGAAGAAAGCCTGCTCGTGCAGGCACTGCAGGCGGATATCCAGCAAAAGGTGCTGCCCACCACCCGTGAAGCCGCGCAGAAATTCGTTTCGGACAATCCCCAGGTGTTTGGCGACCGCAAGATTTTCACGCTCGATCAAATTCAGTTCCTGCGCCCGGTCAACATCAACCAGCTGCCCTTCAAGGATGCCAAGACGATGGCGGAGGTCGAAAAGATCCTGGTCGACGCCAATGTCGAATATCGACGCGCCCCGCAGCAGCTCGATTCGCTGACCGTCGATCCAAAGCTGACCACCGAAATCACCCGGCTCAGCGCCAATTCGAACGGCGAACCGTTCATGTTCGCCGATCAACCCGCCGGCGCCCCGGCCCCGGTGATCTATGTCAACAATGTCACCAACACCAAGACGCTGCCATTCACCGGTGAAAAGGCGATTTCCTATGCGCAGAACCTGCTTCAACGGCAGGAAGTGCAAAAGCGCCTCGCCAGCGAATTGAAGGGCTGGCAGGACGCCTACAAGTCCAAGATCATCTACGCCAAGGGCTATAGCGCGCCGGAAGTGCCCAAGCCGCCGGTCGCAACCGTGCCGGGCGCCGCAGCAGCGGCACCTGCAGCGGCCCCGGCCACAACGCCGGCCGCGCCATAAGCCAGCACGTCCCCGGCGGGTCGGCGATCCGCCAGCGACAAGAGCCGAGGTTCACGTGAAAACACTGCACATCGGGCTGTTGTGGCACACAACGGCGGCCGGCAACCTTGGGGTTGGCGCCTTGACCGTCGGCAACATGGCGCTGGTCCGTGCCGCGGCGGCGCGCGCCGGCGTCGTGCCACGCTTCACCATCTTTGGCGGCAACGAAACCGCGACCCCCTATGTCACCGGGGATGATGTCCAGGTCCGCGCCATGACTGGCCGCTACATGCTTTCGCCGTCCGGTTATCGCGCCGATCTGAAATCCATCGATGTCATGCTGGATATCGGCGCAGGGGACAGCTTCACCGATATCTACCCCGATAAACGCTACGCCTATATCATCGCGACAAAGGCGCTTGCAGTCTGGTCCGGTACCCCGCTGATCCTGTCGCCGCAAACCATCGGGCCATTCTCGCGCCAACCCCACACTGCCCTCGCCGCCTGGGCCTGCCGCCGCGCCGATGCGGTGTTCGCGCGCGATCCACAATCGATGGACGTGCTGCGCACACTGGCCCCGGCGGCCAAGGCGATGCAGGCCATCGATGTCGCCTTTGCCCTGCCCTATGACGCACCGGTGGCCCGCGATGCCGCCGCCCCAATCCGGGTCGGCCTGAACGTCTCGGGCCTGTTGATGGCGGGTGGCTATACCGGCGGCAATGAATTCGGCCTCACCATCGATTACCCGTTGCTCACCCGGCGGCTGATCGCCAGCTTCACCGCCATGCCGGGTGTCGAGCTGCACCTGATCCCGCATGTCATCGCGCCGGGCTACAACCGCGACGACGGCAATCTCGCCGATGCGCTAAAGGCCGAATTCCCCGCCCTCCACCGCAACCCGGATTTCAGCTCGCCATCGGCGGCAAAATCGGCGATCGCCGGGCTGGATTTTCTCATCGGCGCGCGCATGCACGCCACCATCGCCGCCTATTCCGCCGGCGTGCCGGTCGTACCGATCAGCTACAGCCGCAAATTCGAAGGGCTGTTCGGCGGCCTCGGCTACCCCTGGCTGGTCCCGGCCAAGGGCATGACCACCGATCAGGCGCATGATTTCATCCTGGATGCCTTCGCCCGCCGCAGCGAGGTCGCCGCCGATATCGCGCGCGGCACGCCGGTCATCACCGCCGGGCTGGAAATCTACACCGCCGAACTCGCCCGCCAGTTCGCCGCCGCGGCATGAACGCCGCCGCCGCATCCCCGGTCCTGCAACGGGTCGCGCGCGCCCAATCCTGCACCGGCTGCGGCCTGTGCGCCGCCATCGCGCCCGCCGCCATCACCATGGCCATGCAATCGCCCGGCTATCTGCGCCCAGTGCAATCCGCTTCGCTCATGCCATTGCAGGAAACCGGCATCGCCGCCGCCTGCCCCGGCATCACCGCCGATGGCCGCTGGAACAACGGTGCCCCCATCGTCGATCCGATCTGGGGCCCTGCCCATGTCGTCGCCACCGGCTTTGCCACCGATACGGCGCTGCGCCACCAGGCGTCATCGGGGGGCGTGCTGTCGGCGCTGCTCATCCATGCGCTCGAAACCGGGCTGGTCGATTTCGTCGTGCAAACCGGTGCCGATCCGGCCAACCCCATGGCCAATCGCACCGCCGCCTCCACCACAGCCGCCGAAGTTACCACCGCCGCCGGCTCGCGCTACGCCCCGTCCGCGCCGCTCGCCGACCTCGAAACCTGGCTGGAAACGCCGGGCCGCTTCGCCTTTGTCGGCAAGCCCTGCGACGTCACCGCGCTGCGTGCCCGCGCCGCCGCCGATCCGCGCATCGCACAAAAGGTCCCGTTGATGCTGGCGTTTTTCTGCGCCGGCATCCCCAGCGCCGCCGGCACCGGCCGCATCCTCGACCGGCTGGGGGTAAAGCCCGCCGATGTCACCGCCTTCCGCTATCGCGGTGATGGCTGGCCCGGCTTTGCCACCGCGACCCGCGCCAATGGCAGCACCGTACGGATGAGCTATGCCGATAGCTGGGGCGACATCCTGTCCAAGGAAGTGCAATTCCGATGCAAGATCTGCCCCGATGCCACCGGAATGGTCGCCGATATCGCCTGCGCCGATGCCTGGTATGGCGATGAACGCGGCTATCCCAGCTTCGATGAAACCGACGGCCGCAGCCTGGTTATCGCCCGCACTGCGACCGGCGCTGCCTTGCTGGCGGAGGCGCGCGCCGCTCGCCGCATCGAAACCACGCCGCTCGCCATGACCGAAATCGCCAGGATGCAACCCGCGCAAGCCCGCCGCCGCCGGCAAATCCTGTCACGCCTTGCCGCCATGGCGGTTGTCGGCCGGCCCGTGCCCCGCTATCGCCATCTTGGCTTATGGGCGGCGGCGCTGCGTGAAAACCCGCTCGCCCAGGTCCGCAGCTTTGCCGGGCTGGTCCGGCGATTCATCCAGGGGCGCGCGTGATGGCAAACGGCAACAGGCGCGGCATCATCCTGGCGGGCGGCTCCGGCACACGGCTCTACCCGCTCAGCCGGTCGGTCTCGAAGCAATTGATGCCGGTCTATGACAAGCCGATGATCTATTACCCGCTGTCGGTGCTGATGCTCGCCGGCATCCGTGAGGTGCTGGTCATCACCACACCCGCCGACAGCGCCGCGTTCCAGACCCTGCTCGGCGATGGCACCGAATGGGGCATGCACATCGAATATGCGGTGCAACCGGAACCAAAGGGCCTGGCCCAAGCCTATCACATCGGCGCGCAATTCGTCGGCGATCGGCCTTCAACCCTGATATTAGGCGATAATATCTTCTACGGCCATGGCCTGCCCGAACTGCTCGCCAAAGCCGATGGCCGCGACTCCGGCGCCACCGTGTTTGGCTATTATGTCCGCAACCCTTCCGATTATGGCGTCGTCGAGTTCGGCCGCGATGGACGCGCCGTCAGCATCGAGGAAAAACCCGCCAACCCCAAATCCAGCTACGCCGTTACCGGGCTGTATTTCTACGATGCCGATGCCGTCCGTCTCGCCCGCGACATCCGGCCCTCGGCGCGCGGCGAGCTTGAAATCACCGATCTCAACCGGCTCTACCTCGATGCCGGCACGCTGGAGGTCGAACTCATGGGCCGCGGCTATGCCTGGCTCGATACCGGCACCCATGCATCGCTGCTCGATGCCGGCCTCTATGTCCGCATCGTGGAGGAACGCCAGGGCCTGAAAATCTGTTGCCCCGAAGAAATCGCCTGGCGGCAGGGCTTTATCGACGCCGATCAACTCGCCCGTATCGCCGAACCGTTGCGCAAATCCGGCTATGGCGAATATCTGCTCGAACAATTGCGGACGGCGCGATGACCACCCGGCACGCGCCACATCTGGCAGCAAAGCCATGATCGTCACCCAAACCGCCCTGCCCGGCGTCGCGCTCATCGAACCCCGCGTGTTCGGCGATGATCGCGGCTTTTTCCTCGAAAGCTGGAACGCCCGGACTTTCGCCGAACACGGCCTCGATCTCAATTTCGTGCAGGACAATCACAGCCGCTCGGCCAAGGGGGTGCTGCGTGGCCTGCATTTCCAACTGCAACAGCCACAGGGCAAGTTGGTCCGCGTCACCGCCGGCGCGGTTTTCGACGTGGCGGTCGATGTCCGCCGCAGCAGCGAGCATTTCGGCCACTGGGTCGGCTATGAACTGTCCGCCGCCAACAAACGCATGCTTTGGGTGCCGCCCGGCTTCGCGCACGGCTTTCTCACTCTCTCCGACAGCGCTGATTTCCTCTATAAATGCACCGAATTCTACGATTCCGCCGATGAATCGAGCATCCGCTGGGACGATCCTGCCATCGGTATCGAATGGCCGCTCGCCGGGCTGACCCCGCAATTATCGACCAAGGACGCCGCCGCCCCGACCCTTGCCGACGCCCGGGTGTTCGCATGATCGTGCTCGTCGCCGGTGCCGCCGGCCAGCTTGGGCGGGCGCTGCAAGCCACCGCCACCGCCGGCACCACCATCATCGCCCCCCCTGAGGCCGAATTCGACATAACCGACCCCGATTGCGTCGATGCCGTCACCGCCGCCGCCCGGCCGACGCTGGTCATCAATGCCGCCGCCTATACCGCGGTGGACAAGGCCGAAACCGACGAGCACGCCGCCCGCGCCGTCAACACCAATGCCGTCGGCCTGCTCGCCGCCGCCGCCCGCCGCGCCGGTGCGGGTTTCGTGCAGATTTCCACCGATTTCGTCTTCGATGGCACCGCGCACACCCCCTATGCTCCCGATGCCTTGCCCAATCCGCTCGGCGCCTATGGCCGCACCAAATTGGACGGCGAACAGGCGGCGCGCGATCTCCACCCGGCACCGCTGATCCTGCGCACCGCCTGGGTTTACGCGGCCAAGGGCAATAATTTCGTCCACACCATGTTGCGCCTGATGCGCGAACGCCCCGAATTGCGAGTCGTCGCCGATCAGATCGGCACACCCACCCACGCCGCCTCGCTGGCCCGCGCCATCTGGATGCTGACCGGCGCCAACACCACCGGTACGCTGCACTGGACCGACGCCGGCGTTGCCAGTTGGTATGACTTCGCCGTCGCCATCGGGGAGGAGGCGCTCGCCCTCGGCCTCCTCCCCGCCGCCATCCCGATCATCCCCATCCGCACCACCGACTACCCCACCCCGGCCCGCCGTCCGGCCTTCAGCGTGCTCGACAAGACCGGCACCTGGGCCATCACCGGCCCCGCCAACCACTGGCGCACGGAACTGCGTATTTGCCTCACTGCCATCGCCGATGCCGAATAACCCCCAATTCTCCCTTCTCCCGCCTGCGGGAGAGGCGAGAGACGCGCCACTCGGCGCGGCCCGGGTGACGGTGTTTCTCGTTTCGGGGCTGGGGAACACCCTCACCCGCCGCGCTAGCGCGCGAGTCGCCTCTCCCACAGGCGGGAGAAAGGGCATATCCACCCCGGTATGCCACCGCCCCAGCCGCGCCGCACCCCCAAGGGCCACCCCATGAACCTGCTCGTCACCGGCGGCGCCGGCTTCATCGGCGCCAATTTCGTCCACTATTGGCGCGCCAGACACCCAGCCGACGCCATCACCGTGCTCGATGCGCTCACCTATGCCGGCAACCGCGCCAACCTTGCCGGCGCCAACGCCATCACCTTCATCGAAGGCGACATCCGCGATACCGCGCTCGTCGAACGCCTGCTCACCGAAGGCGCCATCGACACGATCGTGCATTTCGCCGCCGAATCGCACGTCGATCGCTCCATCCATGGCCCCGCTGCCTTCATCGACACCAACATCATCGGCACGCTCAGCCTGCTTACCGCCGCGCGCAGCGTCTGGCTGGCCGGCGACGGCCGCCCGCATCGCTTCCACCATGTCTCCACCGATGAAGTCTACGGCTCGCTCGGCCCCACCGATCCGCCGTTCAGCGAAACCACCGCTTACGCCCCCAACAGCCCCTATTCCGCCTCAAAAGCCGCATCGGACCATCTCGTCCGCGCCTGGCACCACACTTATGGGCTGCAGGTCACCACCTCCAACTGCTCGAACAATTATGGCCCCTACCAGTTCCCGGAGAAACTGATCCCGCTGTTCCTCATCAACGCGCTGCACGGCCGGCCGCTGCCCATCTATGGCGACGGCATGCAAATCCGCGACTGGCTCCACGTGGAGGACCATTGCCGCGGTATCGAGGCGGTGCTGGCAAAAGGCCGCATCGGTGAAACCTATAACATCGGCGGCGGCGCCGAACTGCCCAACATCACCGTCATCGATACGCTGTGCGCCGCGGTGGACGCTGCTTTCGCCGCCGATCCGACGCTGGCGCGGCGCTTTCCCGATGCCCCCGCAGCGCGCGGCACCGCCACCGCCACGCTGAAAACCACCGTGAAGGACCGGCCCGGCCATGATCGCCGCTATGCCATCGATGAAACCCGCGCCCGCACCGAACTCGGCTATGCCCCGGCCCGCGATTTCGCCACCGGCTTTGCCGCCACTCTCGCCTGGTATCTGGCCAATGAAGACTGGTGGCGCGCCGTGCTCGATGGCAGCTATCGCCAATGGGTCGAAGCCAATTACACCGGCCGATAAAGCCGCCAAAATGGCCCGCAAGGGGTGACGCGCGCCGTTGCAACACGCTAAGTCACCTCATGATCAAGCGCTTCCTTTTCAAAACCCTGCCGGAAGCGCTGCCCAATTCGATCCCCGAAGCGATCGATGCCCTGCCAAGGGTCATCAAGGCGCCGCTGCCCATCACCGCCATCCGCCGCTTCATCCGCAACGAAGCGGCCGGCGGCTATATCCTGATGGCCGCCGCCGCGCTCGCCATGTACGTCGCCAATTCGCCGCTGGCCGAAACCTATGATCACCTGCTGCACAGCTATTACGGCGGGCTTTCCGTGCTGCACTGGATCAACGATGGCCTGATGGCGCTGTTTTTCCTGCTCGTCGGGCTGGAAATCAAACGCGAAATGATCGACGGGCAAATGGCATCCTGGCCGCGCCGCATCCTGCCCGGCGCCGCGGCGCTCGGCGGCATGGTGGTGCCGGCGCTGGTCTATCTCGCCATCAACCGCAACAGCCCCGGCACGCTGAACGGCTGGGCCGTGCCCGCCGCCACCGATATCGCCTTTGCCTTGGGTGTCCTCGCGCTGTTCGGCAAACGCGTCCCCGGTTCGCTGAAACTGCTGCTCACCGCCATCGCCATCATCGATGATCTGGGCGCCATCATCATCATCGCCATCTTCTACACCGCCAGCCTCAACATTCCGGCGCTGCTCGCCGCCGCCGCCCTGCTCGCCGTGCTTATCGGCTTCAACCGTTTCAAGGTGCAGGCGGTCTGGCCCTATCTGCTGATCGGGCTCGGCGTCTGGTACGCGACGCTCGAATCCGGCATCCACGCGACGCTCGCCGGGGTCGCCGTCGCCATGACCATCCCGCTGCGCCGCACGATCGTCACGCGGGAGGATAATGAATCCCCCCTGCTCCGCCTCGAACACCGGCTGGAACCGCTCAGCGCCTATGTCATCGTGCCGATCTTCGGCTTCGCCAATGCCGGCGTCAGCTTTGCGGGATTGACCATCAATGATGCCCTGCAACCCGTGCCCATCGGCATCGCGCTAGGCCTTTTGATCGGCAAACAGATCGGCGTGTTCGGCGCCATCTTTGCGCTGGTCAAAACCGGCGTGGTCAGCGCCCCGGCGCGCGCCACCATGCGGCAACTCTGGGGCCTGTCGGTGCTCTGCGGCATCGGCTTCACCATGAGCCTGTTCATCGCCGGGCTGGCGTTCGGCGAAGGCTCCTTCCTGAATGTGGAGGCCAAGATCGGCATCCTCGCCGGCTCGATCCTGTCGGCGCTCGCCGGCTGGCTGATCCTGTCCGGCAGCCGCCCCGAATCGTTCGAACCAACGGGCGCCACCGCATGACCAAGGGCCTCGCCATGTGGCACCGCTACCCGAATTTCATCGGGTTCATTGTCGTCATGCTGGGCGTGACAGCCGGGGGCTGGCCGATCCTGTCCCGCGCCAGCGCCCTGTTGCTGGGCTTCGATTCCGGCGTCATCGTGTTCCTCACCCTCCTGATCCGGCGCTTCGGCACCGGGGAGCCTGTCTCCATGCGCCGCCGCGCCGCCGCCAATGAACCGGACCAGGGCACGATGACCCTGATTTCCTTCACCATCCTTGCCGTGGTGCTCACCGCCGTCGGGGTCGAACTGCTGGGCAGCGCCCGCCATCACGGCACCCAGGTCGGGCTTGCCGCGATCACACTGGTGATGGCCTGGCTGTTCGCCAACAGCTTGTTCACCCTCCATTATGCGCATGTCTATTATCTGAAAGCCGACAGCGATACAGGCGGCGATGCCGGCGGCCTGCAATTCCCAACCGCCGATGGCACGCCGAACAGCGCAACCGCAACCGCCCCCGATTATTGGGATTTCGCCTATTTTGCCTTTGTCATCGGCATGACTTTTCAGGTCTCCGATGTGGTCATCACCTCAAAACGCCTGCGCCGGCTTGCGCTGTTCCACGCCATGCTGGCCTTTGTCTTCAACATCGGCGTCATCGCCCTGTCGGTCAGCCTCGTCGCCACCGTCCTGGGTAGTTAGAGCCGATCGGGTCCCTTCTCCCGCCTGCGGGGGAGGTCGAGAGACGGCGAAGCCGAACCTAAAGTTCTGACCCTTCGGAGCCCGCGCCAACCGCCCTCAGGCCAGATTGGCGCGCAACATCCAGGCGGTCTTTTCGTGCACCTGCATCCGCTGGGTCAGCAAATCCGCCGTTGGCTCATCATGCGCCGCATCGGCCAGCGGGAACACCGCCCGCGCAGTGCGCACCACGGCCAGCTGATCCTCGGCCAATATGCGCACCATCTCGGCAGCCGGCGGCTGGCCATCGGCCTCCTTGATACTGGAAAGCGCTGCAAAGGCCGAATAACTGCCCGGCGCAGGCTCCCCCAGCGCCCGGATGCGCTCGGCGATCAGATCCACCGCCAGCGACAATTCGGTATATTGCCCCTCGAACATCAAATGCAGCGAATTGAACTGCGGCCCGGTGACGTTCCAATGGAAATTATGGGTCTTCAGATACAGGGTATAGGTATCGGCGAGCAGCCTGGCCAACCCCGCGGCAATCGCCCGACGCTGCTTGTCCTCCATGCCCATATCGATGGCTGGCGCGGCGGATTTCTTCGACGATTTCGACATGCAGTTATCCTCGTTGAACTTCTGCCGATCCTATCCAACGCGGCGATGGCGTCCAATGGAAAACCCCATTGAACGCCATCGCTTCCGTCACTGGAACAATATCAACGGCAGGTGATGCTGTTGCGATCGATCGACTGGCCGAGCAGCGCGCCGATACCGCCACCAAGCAGGGTGCCGATGGTCTTGGAACCACCCGGCGCAATCGCATTTCCCAGCACGCCGCCCGTCAGGCCGCCAATGATCAGGCCCGTGGTGCCATCGCTGCGGCGGCAATAATAACGGTTGTCGCGACCACGATAGATGCGATCACCGGGGCCAAGCCGCAGCGGCTGGTAATAGCTGCCACTGCGGTAATAGTTATCGGCATAGTAACCACCAAAACGCGGATCGGGTCGATTGTAGGAATAATAGCGGCCGCGATTCCAATCGCGCGCATCCTGGCGATATTCGCGCTCGGCGCGCTTGAAATCCTTGCGTTCGCGCTTCTCGTCGTGGCGGTCGCCATAACGCACCGCGTCGCGGTAATCCCTGCGCTCCTCACGAATATCGCGGCGATCACCGCGCAATTCCTGGCGGTCGACATAGGCGTGGTCGCCCCGGTCGCCACGGTCGCCACGGTCGTCATGGCCACGATCATGGTTGCTATGGCCCTGCGCGATCGCCGGCACCGATGTCGTTGCCGCCACCGAAATCGCCATCGCGGCGATCGGGATCATCAAGCTTCGCATTTCGCTTCCTTTTGTTATTCGCCCCGCATCAATGCCCGAACCTGTCTGTGGCGAACATGAACGCGGTGCACAGGAAGTGTTCAGGTTGGAAAGTCGCCCCACATGCGAACGGAGGAGGGGACACGGTGCCAAATCTGAAAAGGTGGGCGTGGTGGGCGCGACAGGGTTTGAACCTGTGGCCCCTGCCGTGTGAAGGCAGTGCTCTACCGCTGAGCTACGCGCCCACGCCGCTGCGCCGGAAACCAGCGAAACGGCTGGTTAGGCGAGCCTGACGCCCAAGTAAAGCCATCTTGTATCGCCCATCCCGCAATGCCCTTCTTGACGCCGCATCCCGATGCCAGCACAGCGTCGCCGATGCAGTACCCACCGCATCCTGCCTTTGATGATGCGGCCATCGCCCGGATCGCCACCGGGGTGCTCGATCTGTCGCTGCCAAAGCCCGAATGGACCCATGCCGCGCATTTCGCCGCCGCGCTGTGGTTGCTGCGGCACCAGCCGGGCTTCGATGGTCCGCGCGACATGCCTGGCATAATCCGCCGCTACAACAGCGCCACCGGCGTCGCCAATACCGACAGCAGCGGTTATCACCACAGTATCACTTTGGCCTCGCTGCGCGCCGCCGCCGCCGCGCTGGCCGGGGCGCCGGGGCAACCATTGTCCGACATCTTGGCAGGGCTGCTTGCCGGCCCTTGCGGCAACCGCGACTGGCTGCTCGCCTATTGGCGGCGCGATACGCTGTTCAGTATCGCCGCGCGTCGGGGTTGGGTGCAGCCCGATATCGCCACGCTGCCGTTCTGAGGCGCGGTTTCAGCGTGCCGCGCCGTTGGGCGCACCGTTGCAGGCATCCTTCAGATTGCGCCCGACGCGGAACTTGGGCACCACGCTCTCGGCCAGGTCCATCGGTTCCCCGGTGCGCGGGTTGCGGCCCGTCGATGCCTTGCGCACGCCGGCAACAAAATTGCCAAACCCGACCAGCCGCACTTCCTCACCGGTTGCCAGCGCTTCGGTAATGATCTCGAGCATCGCGTCAATCGCCCGCGCGGAATCGCCCCGCGCCAAGCCCGTCGCATCGGCAACGCGCACCGCAAGTTCCTGCTTGTTCATCGACTCGACATCCCCCGCTCAATGCCCAAACATCCATCATGCCGAGCGAAGCCGATGAGTCAAAGCGTGAATTGCCCATGGCAGCCATCAACCGCAAACCGTGCGCCGTTTGCGGCAATCCGCGGCCACTGAAAAACCGGGTGCCGACCCGCCTGCTCTCGCAAACGGCCAGCACCCGCTCCCGTGCAGATGCCGGCACCCGGCCGATCAATGCCGCATTGCTGCCTCGGCGACCACCGCCGGGTCAGGGCGCGCTGCCAGTTCATCGGCTTCCGACCATTCAATGGGCACCAGCGGCAGGGTAAGCGCCTGCGCCAGCACATCATCGACATGCGCGACCGGAATGATCTTCAACCCTTCGGTCACATTGGCCGGAATCTCGGCGAGATCCTTCTCATTCTCCGCCGGGATGAACACGGTGGTGATACCGCCGCGCAACGCCGCCAACAGCTTTTCCTTCAAACCGCCGATTGGCAGTACGCGGCCGCGCAGGGTCACCTCGCCGGTCATCGCCACGTCCTTCCTTACCGGAATCCCGGTCAGCGTCGAAACAATGGCGGTCACCATGCCAACGCCGGCCGAAGGACCGTCCTTGGGTGTCGCGCCTTCCGGCACATGGACGTGGATGTCCTTTTTCTCGAACACCGATGGCTTGATGCCATACTGCAGCGCCCGCGCCTTGGTGAAGGACAGCGCCGCCGAAATCGATTCGGTCATCACATCGCCCAGCTTGCCGGTGGTCTTCACCAGCCCCTTGCCGGGCGCCGTCACCGCTTCGATGGTCAGCAATTCGCCGCCGACTTCGGTCCAGGCCAGCCCGGTCACCGCACCAATCTGGTCCTCCACTTCGCCCACGCCATAACGATACTTCCGCACGCCGGCGAACTCGGCGAGATTGTCGCTGTCGACGACAATGCTCTTGGCCTTGCCCTCCAGGATACGCCGCAACGATTTGCGCGCCAGCTTGGCAAGCTCACGCTCCAACGTGCGAACACCGGCCTCGCGGGTATAAAAGCGCACCAGGTCGCGCAGCGCCGCATCGGTCACGCTGAACTCGGCCTTTTTCAGCCCGTGCGCCTCATATTGCTTGTCGATCAGGTGGCGCTTGGCAATCTCCACCTTCTCGTCTTCGGTGTAACCCGAAAGCTGGATGATCTCCATGCGATCGAGCAGCGCCTGCGGCATGTTGAGGCTGTTGGCGGTCGTCACGAACATCACGTCCGACAGGTCGTAATCCACCTCCAGATAATGGTCGTTGAACGCCTTGTTCTGTTCGGGGTCGAGCACCTCCAGCAACGCCGATGACGGATCGCCGCGGAAATCCTGGCCCAGCTTGTCGATCTCATCCAGCAGGAACAACGGGTTGCCCGTCCCGGCCTTTTTCAGATTCTGGATGATCTTGCCGGGCATGGAACCGATATAGGTGCGGCGATGGCCGCGGATCTCGGCCTCGTCGCGCATCCCGCCCAGCGACTGCCGCACGAACTCGCGCCCCGTCGCCTTGGCGATGGAGCGGCCCAGCGATGTCTTGCCGACGCCCGGCGGGCCGACGAGGCACAGGATCGGCCCCTTCAGCTTCGACGTGCGCGCCTGCACCGCCAGATATTCGATGATGCGGTCCTTGACCTTTTCCAGCCCGAAATGATCGTCATCCAGAACCTTTTGTGCCGCCACAATATCCTTCTTCACCTTGGACTTCTTCGACCATGGCAGCCCGAGCATGACATCCAGATAATTGCGCACCACGGTGGCTTCCGCGGACTGCGGCGCCATCGCCTTGAATTTCTTCAGTTCAGAAATCGCCTTTTCACGGGCTTCCTTGGGCAGCTTGGCCTTGGCGATACGCTCCTCGAACTCGGTCGCTTCGTCCTTGGCCTCATCGCCTTCGCCCAGCTCGCGCTGGATCGCCTTCATCTGCTCGTTCAGATAATATTCGCGCTGGGTCTTCTCCATCTGCCGCTTCACGCGGTTGCGGATCTTCTTTTCAACCTGCAGCACGCCCATTTCGCCCTCCATATGGGCGAACACCTTCTCCAGCCGCTTGGCCACATCGGGCTCGGCGAGCAGCGCCTGCTTGTCGGCAATCTTCAGGCCCAGATTGGCGGCAACCGTATCGGCAAAACGCCCGGCATCCTCGATCTGGCCGATCTGCACGGCGATTTCCGGTGCCGTCTTGCGGTTCAACTTGACGAAAGTCTCGAACTGCTTGGCCGCCGAACGCAGCAACGCCTCGGTCTGCACCGCATCACCGTCCACATCGGCCCGCTCGACAACATCAGCGACCAGGAAATCGCCATCTGCCTTCAATGCCACCAATGATCCGCGCGTCTGGCCCTCCACCAGCACCTTCACCGTGCCATCGGGCAGCTTCAGCAACTGCAACACCGTCGCAACGGTGCCGACATCATACAGGTCGCCCGCGCCGGGATCTTCATCGCCCGGGTTCTTCTGCGACAACAGGAAAACCGTCTTGTCGCCTTCCATCGCCGCTTCCAGCGCGGCGACGGATTTGTCGCGACCGACGAACAACGGCACGATCATCTGCGGAAACACCACGATGTCGCGCAATGGCAATACGGGCAAACTTTGCTTGGTCATCTTCAACTCCACTGCGGCCGCACAACCGGCGCTATCGCCCGTCATCGCCGTTCTCGTTCCGGCATATGGGAAGCCCGATGCCCGTCATCAATCCGTGCACCACTCAACTCTTTTACTATGACGGCACCACCCGCGCCCGCCTAGTGGGCGAATCGTCCATAGCGGCGGCAAGGCGGCACTTTTTGTCGCGCCTCAACCCAGCGCCGGCCCCGATCCTGCTCCACCCGCGACGGCCAAGCCGGCCAGCGCACCTTCTGCCACGAACCCAGCCACCGCCGCCGCATCAAAGCCAAGCCCCGCCAGCACCGCCAGCCCCTGTTCGCCCAATTGCGGCGCCGCACCGCCCGCCACCGCCGGCGTGGCGGCAAAGCGCGCCGCCGGCCGCGCCGCCCGCACCCGCCCGGCCGCGCCATTGTCGATCTCGACGATACACTCGTTGAACCGAACCTGCGGATCGCCGGATACTTCATCGAGCCGGTTGACCCGGCCACCAACGGCACCCGCCGCAATGAACGCGGCCATCAACGCATCCCGGCTCATCGCCGCAATCGCTGCTTTCACCGGCGGTCCCCAGCCGGCGCGATGCTCCAACCGGCCTGCCAGCGTCTGCAAGCGCGGGTCCTCCGCCAGCGCCGGCAGCCCTAGCGCCTGCATCAACGCCACAAATTCAACCGTTTGCAGCATCCCCGCCGTCACCTGCCCATCGCTTGCCGCAAACAACGACGATTGCGACCCATATTCCGGCCAAGCTGGCGGCGGTTCATCCAGAAAGGCATGGTTGTACATCCCTTCTGGCCAGTTGAAGGCAATGGCGGCATCCAGCATCGACACATCGACGCGCTGCGCCTCTCCCGTCCGTTCCCGGTGGAACAGCGCCGCGGTAATCGCCTGCGCCATGGTCAGCGCCGTCACCTTGTCGGCCACCAAGGTACGGATCAGCGCCGGCTTGCCATCGGCATCGGGCTGGGTCGCAGCAATCCCGCTTACCGCCTGGATGACCGGATCATAGACCCGGATGTGCCGATACGGGCCTTCCTGGCCAAAGCCGGTGATCGACGCAAAGATCAGCCGCGGGTTGATGGCGGCACAATGTTCGGCACCAAAGCCCAACCGCTCCATGGTGCCGGGCCGGAAATTCTCGATCAGCACATCGGCCCAGCCGATCAACCGCTCAAGGATGGCAGCGCCGCCCCTGGTCTTCAGATCGATGGCAATGCCCTGCTTGCCGTGGTTGACGGCGATGAACATCGCCGACCGGTCGCCCTTGGCCGGCCCCAGCCCGCGCACCGGGTCGCCGGTCGGGCTTTCCACCTTGATGACCTCGGCACCCTGATCACCCAGCAATGTCGCCGCCATCGGCCCGGACACGATTTGCGACAAATCGACGATCCGGATGCCCGCCAACGGTCCGGTCATCGAAGGCGCGCCCGTCACAGCCTGATATCGACATGGCGGCCATCGCGCAGCCACACCGCGCACACCACAATTGCCACCGCAACAACGACAAACGTATACCAAAGTCCGGCATAGGCCTGCCCCGTTCGCACCACGATATATTGCGAAATCAACGGCAGAAGCCCGCCGAAATAGCCCGACCCGACATGATAGGGGATCGACAGCGACGTATAGCGGATCCGCGCCGGGAACATTTCGACAAGGATCGCGGCAAGCGGCCCATAGGTGACGCCCGACAGCATGACGAGCGTCACGATGCCGAGCAAGATCTTCCAGTGCGAGATCCGCGCCGGGTCGGCAACATCGGGATAGCCGGCCGCCGCCAGCGCCGCCGTATAGGCCGCCTTGTCAAACCCCGTCACCCGTTTGCCGCCGACCAGCATCGCCAGATCACCCGCCGGGCGCTTGGCATAATCGATCCCGCGTTTCGATATGAAATCAAGTG
>JBBQYI010000013.1:0-47173 GCA_038208825.1 Sphingomonadales bacterium
TGGCGGAACATAGGCCGCCCGATAGCTGAAGCCAGCCTCATCGTGGCAATGGCCATCGTGCACTTCTTCGGGATGGAGGATCAGCACCTGCCCTGGCAGTGAATGTCGCATCGCGCCGCGATAGTTGAACCCTTGCACCCCAGCCGTCGTCAAAGCGACAGTGTAGGTATCGTGCCGATGCGGCGAAAACGCGGCCCCGACCAGCCGGTTTGCGACTCGCTCGATCGGCTCGAACGCGCCGGCCGAATGCGATGGGTTCGAGGACTGCGCTGCAGAATTCATCCGTGATATATTGGGCGCAAGGCGCAAGAAGGCAAACCTTGCGAATTCGAACAGGGTTATCAGGTCGCTTGCATGACTTTCGGGCCTATGCTGCCTTTCCCTGCAAAAGCGGCCACTCGCAGTGGCAACCTCTCCAGGCCGACGGCGTTTTCCTACACGCTCATATTCAGCTATCGAAATCGCCATGCGCTGTTTGACATTGCCCGACTCGACTTTGGCATCCGAACCCAGCCTTTGAAACGCTGCGGATTTGCCTGAGAATCCCCCGAAACGGTCAACTTGGTAAACTTACGGAATCGGGCAGCGGGTCGAAATCCGCCATCTGGCACCATGCCCTTATCGCTTGGCTGGCCCCGGCAGCACCGCCCCGACATGCGCCTCGCCGCGCGCTTCGGCGAGCAGTGCCTGTCGGTGGCGTTCCTCGTAACCGGCGCGTTGCCGGGCGTCGCGGGTGGCGTGGCAGGCGGGGCAGGCGACGCCTTCTTCGTACAAGGGGGAGGCGCGGTCGGCCGGGCTGACCGGCATGCGGCAGCCGCGGCACAGGCTGTGGCTGCCGGGCGCCAGGCCATGGCCGACGGCAACACGTTCGTCGAACACGAAACATTCGCCCTGCCAGCGGCTGTCCTGCGGCGCGACTTGTTCCAGATATTTGAGGATGCCGCCATCGAGGTGGAACACGTCCGTGACACCCTCCGCATTCAGGAACGCCGTTGATTTTTCGCAGCGGATGCCGCCGGTGCAGAACATCGCCACCTTGGGCGCCTTTTTGCCGGCGAGCAGGCGTTCGCGTTCGGCGCGGAACCAGGCGGGGAAATCCCGGAAGGTCCGCGTGCCGGGGTTGATGGCGCCGGCAAAGCTGCCCACCGCGACCTCGTAATCATTGCGGGTATCGATGATGATGGTGTCGGGATCGTCGATCAGCGCGTTCCATTCCTGCGCCGGGACATGGGTGCCGGCGGCGAGCGGATCGATGTGCGGTTCGCCCATCGTGACGATTTCGGCCTTCACGCGCACCTTCAACCGGTGGAACGGCATGGCGGCGGCTCGGGACAGTTTCACCGATGCCGCAGCGCAATGGGGCAGGGCGCGAATGTCGGCCAGCATGGCCGTGACCGCCGCATCGCTGCCGGCGATGGTGCCGTTGATGCCCTCGGCGGCGATAAGCAGCGTACCGCGCAGGCCGAGCGCCTGGGCGCGGGCCAGCAGTGCCGTCTGTACCACGCTAGGGTCGTTGAACGGTGCAAAGCAATAAAGCGCGGCGACGCTGAGATCGGATGGTGGCGTGGCGGGGGAGGCGTCGACGGG
Source organism: Sphingomonadales bacterium (assembly GCA_038208825.1). Taxonomy (GTDB): domain Bacteria; phylum Pseudomonadota; class Alphaproteobacteria; order Sphingomonadales; family Sphingomonadaceae; genus Sandarakinorhabdus. The sequence continues at coordinate 1,588 of JBBQYI010000013.1, forward strand.
AAGCATGCGGGCGCTGTAAAGGATGCGCTGCCGGTTGGGAATTGCTGCTGGCGATGGTGGGCGCTGGCGGCCCGCCTGTTCCGGCGTTGCCATGCAAGCGCACGCTGGTATGACGCGGCTGTTGCGTCGTTGCCGCTCTTGCGCCTGCCGCGCGGCGTCGCCAGAACAGGCAAAATCGATTTGGGGGTCATTTCATGCATCGTCGGCAATTCCTTGGCACCGCTGCGCTTGCGGGTGCTACGCTGGCGCTGCCACAGGCGGTGCGCGCCGCGACCGGGGCGGATGCGAAGCTCGCCGCGATGCTAGATGCGTTTTATGACGAGAACATCGATGAAAATCCGCAATTCGCGTCGTCGTTGGGCCTCGACAAGGGCGCTCGCGTCGGGTTGAAATCGAAGCTCAACGATTATTCCGCCGCCGGGGTGGCAAAGGATCTGGCCCGCACCAAGGCGCAATTGAAGCGGTTGCACAGCGTCGATCGCGCTGCCCTGTCGGAAAGTGCCGGGCTCGATTACGACGTCATCGATTATGATCTCAGCCGGTCGGTGGCATCCCAAAGCCGCTTCACCTTTGGTTCGGCGCGCGGCAATTTCCAGCCCTATGTCATCACCCAGCAGCAGGGCCCGTATCGGTCGATCCCGGATTTTCTCGATTCGACCCATCGTATCGCCACTGCCGATGATGCCGAATCCTATCTCGCCCGCCTCGCCGAATTTCCCAAGGCGCTCGATGACAGCCTGGCGCGGCAGTTGCATGATGCCAAAAACGGCGTTTTCGCGCCGGATTTCGCGCTGGATGTGACGTTGCAGCAGTTGCACGCGCTGCGTGACCAACCCGCCGCCAGCACGGTCATGGTCAATTCCGTCACCCGCCGCGCCAAGGCGGCGGGGTTGGACGGCGATTACAACGCCCGCGCCACCGCCATTGTGGAAAAGCAGGTATTCCCGGCCTTTGATCGCCACATCGCCGCCATTGAAAAACTGCGCGCCAAGGCCAGCCATGAGGCCGGCGTGTGGCGGCTGCCCGATGGCGACGCCTATTATGCCGCCGGGGTGAAAAGCTCGACGACGACGGAGATGACGCCGGCCGAAGTCCATGCGCTGGGCCTTGCACAGGTGGCCGAAATCAGCGGCCGGCTCGATGGCCTTTTGAAGGCGCAGGGCATGACGCAAGGATCGGTTGGCGACCGGTTGACGGCGCTCAACACGCGCCCGGACCAGGTTTACCCCAACACCGACGCCGGCCGGGCCGATCTGATCGCGCGGTTGAACGTGCAGATCAGGGAAGCCTATCCCAAGCTGCCGGCGCTGTTCCACACGCTGCCCAAGGCGCCGATCGAGGTGCGCCGGGTGCCGGCCTTCATCCAGGATGGCGCGTCCAACGGTTATTACCAGGGCGCGGCGCTGGATGGATCGCGCCCCGCGGCCTTTTATATCAACCTGAAGGACACCGGGGAGTGGCCGAAATACACGCTACCGTCGCTGACTTATCATGAAGCGGTGCCGGGCCATCATCTGCAGATCAGCATCGCGCAGGAATCGACCGACATCCCCGCCATCCGCCGGCGCGGCGGCTATTCGGCCTATACCGAAGGCTGGGCGCTGTATGCCGAACAGGTGGCCGATGAACTGGGGCTGTTCGACAGCGACCCGCTGGCCAAGATCGGCTTTTTGCAAAGCTTTTTGTTCCGGGCGGCGCGGCTCGTCGTTGATACCGGCATCCATTACAAGCGCTGGGGCCGGGACAAGGCGACCGAGTATCTGGTTGCCACGACGGGGTTCGCCTATGGCCGGTCGCAGCGCGAGATCGACCGTTACTGCGTCGGCCCGGCGCAGGCGTTGAGCTACAAGGTCGGCCACACGCAATGGACCAAGCTGCGCGATGCGGTGCGGGCGAAACAGGGCGACGCCTGGGACCCGCGCGCCTTTCACGACGTGCTGCGCCAGGGCGCCATGCCGCTTGTCATCCTTGAACGCGTCGTGATGGCGCGCGCCTGATCATAGGGGAGATACCATCATGCGCTTTGTTTCTTTGACGCTTGCCGCCGCTTCGGTGTTCGCCGCCGGACCGGCACTTGCCCAGCCGGCGGCACAGGCCGCGCCCTACATCGCCCCGGATTACACGCAGGACGCGAGTTGGGTGTGCCGGCCGGGCCGCGCCGATAGCTGTGCCGCCGATCTGTCGACGACCAGCGTTGCCGCCAATGGCAAGACCAAGATCACCGATGTGGCCGCCGCCAAGGCGCCGGCTGTCGATTGCTTCTATGTCTATCCGACGGTTTCGACCGATGCGACGCCGAACAGCGACATGGTGCAGGATCGCGCCGAAACCAACGTCACCGTTGCCCAGTTCGCGGCGTTTCGCAGTGTTTGCCGCACCTTTGCCCCCATGTACCGGCAGGTGACGCTGGCGGCGCTGCGCGATGTCATGACCGGCAAGCCGACGACGGCGGACCGGGCGATGGCCTATCGCGATGTATCGGCGGCCTGGGCGGATTATCTGAAGCGCGACAATGCTGGCCCCAAGGGCCCGCGCGGCGTCATCCTGATCGGCCACAGCCAGGGTTCGGGCGTGCTGAAGGCGCTTATCCAGAACGAGATCGAGGGCAAGCCGGTCGCCGGCCGAATCATCGCCGCCTATCTGGCCGGCACCAATGTGCTGGTGCCGGCGGGCAAAGATGTCGGCGGCGATTTCAAATCGACGCCGGTGTGCCGCGCCAATGGCCAGACCGGCTGCGTGGTGCCCTGGGTGTCGTTCCGGGATGACGCGGTACCGCCAGCCAACACCCGCTTTGGCCGCACACAGGTGGCCGACATGGCCGTCGCCTGCGCCAATCCGGCCAGTGTTGCGGGCGGGCGCGGCACGTTGAAGGCGATGTTGCCGGCCGACAGCGCGATTGTCGACAACGCTGCGGCACAGGCGGAATGGGCGAAGGGGGTCGCCGTCACCTCGCGGTTCGTGGCCTTGCCGGGGCTTTTGTCGGCCGAATGCAAGACGGTCGATGGCGCCAACGTGCTGGCGATCCGCACCGATGCCGATCCGGCCGACCCGCGCACCGATCGTATCAATGGCGATGTGGTTGTGGGCGGGCAGGTGCTGGCCGATTGGGGGCTCCATCTGATCGACGTCAGCGCGACGATGGGCAATCTGACCGATCTCGCCGCGCGCCAATCAAAGGCATGGCTCGCCAAGCAGCGGTGATGGTGCGGGCGGTGCCGGCGGAATCGCCGTTGCCGCCCGGTCGGGCACCGCAGCGGGTCCAAAATCCGGCCTTTGTGATCACAGGCCCTTGACGTGACCGGCAGCGCAGGGGATCGTTGCACGACGATTGTAGCAATGGGTGCATCGATGCAGACAGTAAAACCCGTTCAGGATTTGCGCGTCGGCGTCGCGTTGCTTGCCTTGGTGCAGGCGCTTGTCGGGGCGGCACCGGTCTTGGCGCAAAGTGCGTCGGCCGAGCGCGACGCCTCGAATACCCCTTCCGCTGCAGCGCCGGGAGAAATCGTCGTCACCGCTACCCGCAAATCCGAACTGGCCAGCAAGGTGCCGATCAGCATCAGCGCCTTTGGCCAGGCGCGGCTGGAAGCGCTCAATCTCAAATCCTTCGCCGACGTTGCCAAATTTACGCCGGGCGTCACCTTCAACACTGATCGCAAGGATATCGCGATTCGCGGCATCAGCAGCCAGGCCGGCACAGGCACCACCGGCATCTATATCGACGATACGCCCATTCAGGTTCGCGCGCTGGGGCTGAATGCCAACAATACCCTGCCGGTGGTGTTCGACCTTGATCGGGTCGAGATTCTGCGCGGGCCGCAGGGCACGTTGTTCGGCGCGGGATCCGAAGGCGGCACGGTGCGGTACATCAGCACCCAACCCAGCCTTGACGCCTTCAGCGGCTTTGGCCGTGCCGAAATATCGGGAATCCAGCATGGCGGCCTGAATTACGAAGCCGGCATCGCGTTGGGCGGCCCCATCGTCAAGGACAAGCTCGGCATCAGGGCCAGCGCCTGGTACCGTCGCGATGGCGGCTATATCGATCGCGTCAACTACCGGACGCTGGCGCCCATCCAGAAGAACGCCAATCGCACCGATACCTATGCGTTTCAGGGCGCGCTGCTGTGGGCGCCGACCGAAACGCTGCGCTTCACGCCATCGGTGTTCTACCAGAACCGCAAGCACAACAATTACGATGATTATTGGGTTGGCCTGTCGAACCGTTCAAGCGGCAGCCTGATCAACGCGACGCCCGACAGACAGGCGGACAATGATCATTTCGTGCTGCCGGCGTTGAAGATGGAATGGGATGCCGGCCCGGTGAAGGTCATCTCCAACGCCAGCTATTATGACCGTGAGGAAGTTGTCGGCGGCTATTCCGGCACTCTGTACAATCTTTCGCTGTTTCAGCAGTTGACCGGCGATGCAACCGACCCTGAAAATTACCCGCCGATCAACTTCAACGGCGATGACAACAGCGCCAACCAGGTCGTACCGGTCGGCACCCAGTTCCTGACCGCCAATGGCATCGATCTGCCGCAACTGCCCGGCTATCAGGCGCAGGTTTTCATCACCAACCGGCAGAAGAATTTCACCCAGGAAGTTCGGGTGCAGTCGAACGATGCGACATCGCCGTTCCAATGGGTCGCGGGGGTATTCTACAGCGAGAACCGCCAGACCAGCATCGAACGCATCAATGATCCGCAATTGCCGCAGATCATCCCGCTGCTGTTCGGCACCAGCGTTGCGGATTTTTCGCTGGGCAATGATCTGCTGCCCAACGGCGACAGCTATATCAACACCACCAACGGCAAGGACCGGCAGGTGGCGCTGTTCGCCGATGCGACCTATGCGATCACCAGCCGGCTGAAGGCGTCGGTTGGCCTGCGCTATGCCTTTACCAAATTCAGCTTCACCAATTTTGCCGATGGCCCGCAGAATCTGGGGCCCAGCGACGGCACCGGTTCCAAGAGCGAGCGGCCGTTCACGCCCAAGTTCGGCCTGTCGTTCCAGGCGACGCAGGATGCGCTGTACTACGCCACGGTGTCCAAGGGTTACCGCATCGGCGGTGCCAACCCGCCGTTCCCGCAAAGCGCCTGCCAGGCCGATCTTGATGCATTGCAGATCACCAGCGTGCCATCGTCGTATAATTCCGACACGGTCTGGAATTACGAAGTCGGCGCCAAGAACAAGTTCTTCGATCGCCGTCTGACCGTCGCCGCCAGCGCTTATCATCTGCGTTGGAACAATATCCAACAGGCCAATTACCTGACATCCTGCGGTTTCCAGTACACCGCCAATCTTGGCCAGGCGACCAGCACCGGCTTTGATCTGCAGGCGCAGGCGTCGCTTTCCGACAGCTTCACGCTCGATCTGGCCGTGGGTTATACCGATGCGCATTATTCGAAAACCACGCTGACCGGCGGTGCCGGTTCGCCGTCGCTTGTCACCAAGGGCAACGCCATTCCCGGTGTCGCGCCATGGACGGTGCAGTTCGGCACGCAATATAATTTCGATGTCGCCGACAAGCCTTCGTACCTGCGCGTCGATTACCAGTTCGCCAGCCACAACACGCGGCTGACCCCGATCCAGGATGCGCGCAACGCCACCAATGATCCGGCGCTGGTCAATGATCCGGCCACCCACCAGGTCTCGATCCGCGCCGGCAGCACCATCGGGCGGATTTCGGTACAGGCGTTCATCGACAATCTGCTCGACAGCCGGCCGCAACTGGGCCTTACCCATCAGGATCAGTATACGTTGCTTTTCGAAGCCTCGACCCTGCGGCCGCGCACCTTCGGCCTCTGGGCCTCGTATCGTTATTAGGAAACCGATGGCCGCCGAACCCCTGATTGCCGTTGCCGGGCGCGAGGAGGCGGAGGCATTTCTGGCCGCCAACCCGGACATTGCCTTTTTCGAGGTGATGTTCACCAACATGAGCGGCGTGCCGCGGGGCAAGCGATTGCGCCGCCATGAACTGCTGCCGATTTATGACAATGGCCGTTTCCTGCCGGTGTCGATCCTGGTCGCCGATATCACCGGGCAGGATTGCTTCGATACCGGGCTGGTCTGGCAGGAAGGCGATAGCGACCGTGCCGCGCGTCCGGCGCCCGGCACGCTGGTCCGCGCGCCATGGCTGGGGGGTGATGTGGCGCAGGTCATCCTGTCCCTGCACGAACGCGATGGGCGGGTGAGTGATCTTGATCCGCGTGCCGTGCTCGCCGGCGTGATTGCGCGCTTTGCCGCCGATGGGTTGAAGCCTGTCGTTGCCTGCGAGATCGAATATTACCTTGTCGATGCGCTGGCCCGGGATGCGTCGGGTGCGCCGCGCGTGGCCAGCCTTGGTGGTCGGCCGCCGACCCTGCACGGCACCTATGGGCTTACCGAACTCGCCGACGCCGACGCGTTCCTGCGCGACCTGTGGAGCGCCGCCGATGTGCAGGGCGTGCCGGTTGAAGGCGCGATTTCCGAATATGCGCCGGGCCAGATGGAACTGACGCTGAAACACCGCAACGACGCGCTGCGCGCCGCCGATGAGGCGGTGATGTACAAACGGCTGGTGAAGGGCGTCGCCCGCAATCACGGCATGGACGCGACCTTCATGGCCAAGCCGTTTGCCGCCACCGCGGGCAGCGGCATGCATTTGCACGTCAGTGTCGAGGATGCGGCGGGCCGCAACATCTTTGCCAGCGACAGCCCGGAAGGCAGCGAGGCGTTGCGCCACGCCGTTGGCGGCATGCGCGCCACGTTGGGTGATGCCTTTGCGATTTTCGCCCCAAATGCCAATAGCTACAGGCGGTTCCGCGCCAACAGCTTTGCGCCGGTCAGCCCGACCTGGGGGGTCGACAATCGCACCGTGTCGCTGCGCGTGCCCGCCGGGCAGCCGGCCACGCGCCATGTCGAACACCGGGTTTGCGGCGCCGATGCCAATCCCTATCTGGCGCTCGCCGCGCTGCTGGCCGGCGTGCATCACGGTATGAAACAGACGATCGATCCCGGCCCGCCGGTGGTGGGCGATGGCTATGCCGCCGCCGCCGAAACCGGAATCAGGCTGCCGTCGAACTGGTTTTCGGCGGTTGATGCGTTTGCCGACAGCGCAGTCATGGCCGACTACCTCGGTGAGCGGTTCCAGCGCATGTTCGCCAGCGTCAAACGCACCGAGCAGGAGCGGTTTTTCGAAACCGTTTCGCCGCTGGATTACGACTGGTATTTGCGCAATGCGTGATGGCCGCCTGTCGCGGCGCTCGCTACTGGCGGGCCTTGGCGGTGCGGTGGCGGCGGGGATCAGCCTTGGCGGTTGCGGCGCGCGCTGGCCGATTGGCGCCAATGGCGAGGAACAGCGGCTCAACCTGTATAATTGGGATACCTATACCGGCGCGACGACGCTGGCGGATTTCAAACGGGCGACCGGGGTCGAGGTCAAGATGAGCCTGTTCGGCAACAATGACGAACTGTTTGCCAAGCTGCGCGCCGGCAACCCCGGTTTCGATGTCATTGTGCCGTCCAATGAATTTGTCACCCGGCTGCGCATCTCCGACATGCTGATGCCGCTGGATCACGCCAAGATACCGAATATTGCCAATCTGTTGCCGGAATTCCGGGATGTGCCTTTCGATCCCGGTCGGCGCTGGTCGATGCCCTATACCTGGCTGGTGCTTGGGCTGGGCTTTCGCAAATCCCGGGTGGATGGGGTGCCCGACAGCTGGAAATGGGTGTTCGATTCACCACGCTACAAGGGCCGGATCGGGCTGTTCGCCGAAAGCGACGATCTGATCCGGCTCGGCGCCAAATATCTCGGCCATTCGGTGCGCGGGGTGACGCCGGCGGTGACGCAACAGATTGTCGACATGCTGGTCCGCCAGAAAGCCAATGTGAAGGTGTTTCACCATGACGAAGGCCAGGATCTGCTGGCGGCGGGCGATGTCGATCTGGTCGTCGAATATAATGGCGATATTGCGCAGGTTATGGCGGACGATCCCGATCTGGGCTTTGTCGTGCCACGCGAGGGCACGCTGATCAATTCCGATTGCCTGTGCATCCCGCGCGGGGCGCCGCGGCCGGACAATGCGCATCGTTTCATCAATTTTCTGCTCGATGCCAAGGTGGGGGCGGCGATTTCGCAAACTATCCGCTATCCGACGCCCAATGGCGCGGCGTTGCGTCTGATGCCCGATGAATATCGTAACAATCCGGCGATCTTCCCGCCGGCGGCCGCGATGGCAAAAAGCGAATATGGCGATTTCGAAGGCATTGCCCGTTCGCAGGCCGTCGATGAAGCGGTCACCGAGATCATGGCGGCATGAGCGAGGTGACCACCCAGCCTGCCGGCCGGGCCCCCGGGGTTTTTGCCATTCTGGCGGCGCCGCCGATGCTGTGGCTGCTGCTGTTTTTCCTGGTGCCGCTGGCGCTGATCTGGGGCTATAGTTTCGGTGAGAACCGATCGCTGACCGAAATCGCCGTCAGCGGCAGTTTTGCCAATTATGGCCGGGCGATGAAGCCGCTGTATCTTGCCATCATCGGCAAGTCCCTGTGGTTCGCCGGGCTGACCACCATCGCCTGTCTGATCATCGGCTTTCCGGTCGCCATCGCCATCACCTTTGCGCCCAATCGCACCAAGATCTGGCTATTGCTGCTGGTCATGCTGCCGTTCTGGACCAATTTGCTGATCCGCACCTATGCTTTGATGGCGGTGTTGCGGACGGAGGGCTATATCAACAGTCTGCTCGGTTTGGTCTGGCCTGCCGCCTTGTTCGGTCAGTTCCAGCCGCTTGATCTGTTGCACAATAATTTCGCCGTGGTGTTCGGGCTGGTCTACGTGCAGCTGCCCTTCATGGTGCTGCCGCTGTATTCGGCGCTGGACCGGCTCGATCGCTCGCTGATCGAGGCCAGCCTCGATCTTGGTGCCGGGCAGATAATGACCTTTGTGCGCATCGTCGTGCCGCTGGCGCTGCCGGGCATCATCTCCGGCATCATCGTCACCTTCATCCCGTCGCTGGGCGCCTATCTCACCCCCGATCTGCTGGGCGGCACCAACAGCCAGATGATCGCCAACATCATCGAACGACAGTTCAAATCGGCCAATGACTGGCCATTCGGTGCGGCGCTGTCGTTCCTGCTCATGTATCTGACCTTTGCCGCCATCGCATTGCAGGCCATGTTGTCGAAACGCGGTCACGACGCATGAGACAGCAACCGGGCCCGCTCGATTATCTTGCCCGCTGGCCGCTGCGGCTGTGGCTGATCGGAGTCGCGCTGTTCCTCTATCTGCCGCTGCTCAGCCTGATGGTGTTCAGCTTCAATGATTCAAAACGCACCACCATCTGGCGAGGCTTCACACTCGATTGGTATGGCAAGCTGTTCCATGATTCCGACCTGCTGCTGGCCTTTGGCAATTCGCTGACCATCGCGCTGGTATCGACGGTGATCAGCCTGGTGCTCGGCACGCTGGTAGCGCTGCTGCTGTGGCGGTTTCGTTTTCCGTTCAAGCCGGCATTCGAAGGGGCGATGGCGCTGCCGATCGTCGTGCCCGAAATCTGCCTTGGCGTCGCGTTTCTGGTGTTCTTCACCACCGTGCTGCCATGGCCGACGGAGCTTGCCTGGCCGTTCAACCTTGGTGCCATCATCATCGCCCATGTCAGTTTTTCGTTCAGCTTTGTGGCGCTTGTCGTCCGCGCCCGGCTGGCCTCGTTCAACAAGGATTATGAGGAAGCCGCCCGCGATCTGGGCGCCAGCGAATGGCGGATCTTTGCCGATATATTGGTGCCGCACATGCGCCCCGGACTGATCGCCGGCGCTCTGCTGGCCTTCACGCTTAGCCTCGATGATTTCGTAATCACTTTCTTCACATCGGGGCCGGACACCATCACCTTCCCGATCAAGGTCTATGCCATGGTGCGTTTCTCGGTGACGCCGGAGGTCAACGCCGCCTCCACCCTGCTCATCGTGTTGACGGCGGGCCTTACCGCTATCGCGCTTCGCTTGCAGGGGCCGGACATTGCGAAGCAGGCCGCATGAAGAACAGCCCGATCATCCGGTTTGAGAATGTCACCAAGCGCTTTGGCAAGGTGGTGGCGGTCGACAATGTCTCGCTCGCCGTTGATGAAGGCGAATTCTTTGCGCTGCTCGGGCCGTCAGGCTGCGGCAAGACCACCTTGCTGCGGATGCTCGCCGGTTTTGAAACGCCAAGCGAGGGCCGCATTCTCATCGACGGCATCGACATCGCCGGCGTCCCGCCCAACCGCCGCCCGGTCAACATGGTGTTCCAAAGCTATGCCGTGTTTCCGCACATGAGCGTTGCGGACAATGTCGGCTACGGCCTGAAAGTCGATGGCGTCGCCGCCGCCGAACGCCGCGCCCGCGTCGAGGAGGCGCTGGCGCTGGTCAAGCTCGATGGGCTTGGTGCAAGGAAGCCCGACCAGCTTTCCGGCGGGCAGCGGCAGCGCGTCGCTCTCGCCCGCGCGCTGGTCAAGCGCCCGCGCGTGCTGCTGCTCGATGAACCGCTGTCGGCGCTGGATGCCAAGCTGCGCGAGGCGATGCGCGCCGAACTGACGCAATTGCAGCAACAGGTCGGGATTACCTTTGTCATCGTCACGCATGACCAGGATGAGGCGCTGGCCATGGCCGATCGCTGCGCCGTCATGCACCGTGGGCTGTTGCAGCAGGTGGCGACGCCGTCCGACCTGTATGAATTCCCGACGTCGCGCTTCGTTGCCGACTTCATCGGTTCGGTGAACCTGTTCGAAGGCCGATTGACCACCGATGAACCGGACAAGGCGGTGGTAACGGCGCCGGAACTGGAAAGCCCGGTGTTCCTCGATCACGGCGTCACCGGCGGCCATGGCACGACGCTTTGGCTGGCACTGCGGCCCGAAAAGCTGGAGCTGCACAAACGCTTGGCCGCCGCCCCACCGCCAACGCCGGATGATGCGCCGCCCGGACATAATGTCGCCGCCGGCGTCATCCGGCACATCGCCTATCTGGGCAGTGAATCGCTCTATGATGTCGCACTCACCGCCCCTGGTGCCAAGGGCCGCCATGTAAAGGCGCTGCGTTCCAACCTGACCCGCTGGGACCAGGAAGATTTCAACGAAGGCGAACCGGTCTGGCTGGCCTGGCACGCCTGTTCACCCGCGGTGCTGCTGTCATGACCGGCACGGACAAGGCGCGCCCCGTGCTTGGCGTTGTATGCTGCACCCGCCGCATGGGCACCGAATGGGCGCAGGCGGTGATCAACCGTTATGTTGTCGCCGCGATGCGTCACGCCGATGTGGCGGCGCTGCTCATCCCCGCGCTGCCCGACCTGATGCGCGCCGAAGAAGTCGTCGGCCGGCTGGATGGCATATTGCTCACCGGCAGCCCGTCCAATGTCGAACCGGGCCGTTATGGCGAGGCCGGGGCGACGGATGCGGCTGGCCCCTATGATCCGGCGCGGGATGCGATGACGGCGGCGCTGGTCGAGGCGATGCTGGGGCGGTCCCGCCCGGTGTTCGGCGTCTGTCGCGGGCTGCAGGAACTGAACGTCGCCTTTGGCGGCAGCCTGCGCCGCGATACCAGCGCCGCGCCCGATCTGCTCGCGCATCACGCCGCCGATGATGTGTCGTTCGATGCCATGTTCGATCACCGCCACACGGTTGCACTTACCCCCGGTGGCGCCCTGCATGCCGCCTTTGGCCGCCCGGAACTCACCGTCAATTCGGTGCACTTTCAGGGCATAGGGCGACTGGGGCAGGGCCTGGCGGTCGAAGCCCGCGCCCCGGACGGCATCGTTGAAGCCGTTTCCGCCACGGTCAACAACGCGCCGGTGCTGGCGGTGCAATGGCACCCGGAATGGGATGCCGACAGCAATCCTGACAGCCAGGCTTTCTTCCACCTTCTCGGTCGCGCTCTGCGCGGCCAAGCCATCACGAGGCCCGCATGAACACATCACCCGCGATCCGCAATCACGATATCGCCGAGCTGCGCCGGCTGGATGTTGCGCACCATTTGCCGGCCCAGCAGGATTATCACCTGATGCAGGCCCTCGGCGGCAGCCGCATCATCACCCGGGCGCAAGGCTCGACCATCTATGACGGCGATGGCAATTCGCTGCTCGATGGCATGGCCGGGCTATGGTGCGTGCAGGTCGGTTACGGGCGCGAGGAACTGGCCCGCGCCGCCTATGAACAGATGCTGGAATTGCCGTTCTACAACACCTTCTTCAAGACCGCGGCACCGCCTACCGTCATGCTGGCGACCAAGATTTCGGAATTGCTCGGCGGGCATTTCAGCCATGTCTTCTTCAATTCATCGGGGTCGGAAGCCATCGACACGCTGATCCGCATGGTACGTTACTACTGGCAGGCCAAGGGCGAGCCAAAGCGCAGCATCATCATCGGCCGCACCAACGGCTATCATGGCTCGACGATCGGCGGCGCCAGCCTAGGTGGCATGAAGGCCATGCACGAACAGGGCGGGCCATGGGTGCCGGGGTTCGAACATGTCATGCAGCCGTATAAATTCGCCGATGGCTTTGGCGAGGACGAGGACGCCTTTGCCGCTCGCGCCGCGCAAGCCATCGAGGATCGCATCCTGGCGGTCGGCCCCGAAAACGTCGCGGCGTTTATCGGTGAACCGGTGCAGGGCGCTGGCGGGGTGATCATCCCGCCCAAAGGCTATTGGCCGCGTGTCGAGGCGATATGCCGCAAATATGGCATTCTGCTCTGCTGCGATGAAGTCATCTGCGGCTTTGGCCGGCTCGGTTCATGGTTCGGTTTCCAGCATTATGGCATCACGCCCGATCTGGTGACGATGGCCAAGGGCATTTCATCGGGATATTTGCCGGTTTCCGCCGTGGGCGTTGCCGATTTCATCGTTGAAACCCTGCGCTCGACGGAAAAGGATTTCACCCATGGTTATACCTATTCCGGCCATCCGACCTGTGCCGCCGTGGCGCTGAAGAACCTTGAAATCATCGAGCGTGAGACGCTCGTCGAGCGCACCCGCGACATCAGCGGACCGCATCTGGCCAAACGGCTCGCCGAGCTTGCCAATCACCCGCTGGTTGGTGAAGCGCGCTCGCTCGGCCTGATTGGTGCCGTCGAGATCGTATCCCAAAAAGGCAGCAACCAACGCTTCGGCAAGGGCGGCGAGGCAGGCTATATCGTGCGCGATCATTGCATTGCGCGGGGCCTGATGGTGCGCGGCGTGCGCGATTCTATCGTGATGAGTCCGCCGTTGATCATCACCGAGGCCGAAATCGACTTCATGGTCGATACCATTGCCGCCGCGCTGACTGAGGCCGAGCCGGCGTTGCGGGCCATGTAAAGTGCCGCTGCCGACTGTGGCAAAACGGGCTGGCCAAGCCGGTGTCACCGCCGTCCGCAGTGCATGCAGCGGCCGACGCCACAGGATGTTCCCGAATCAGCGATCGGCGTCGTTCAATTCTGACGGTCTTTCTGTGTGGTCAATTCCTTCGTCAGAACGCGCCGCGCCTGTTCTTCGAATATCGGGTCGAGATAGGGCACCAGCAGGTCGAAGATCTGACCAATGCCTTCGACCACATCGGCCTTGGTTACATCTTCCCGCCCCGAAATCTGGACAAAGCGCACCCAGTTCATCCAGATCAGCCAGGTATTGAGCCCAAGCGAGCGAAAGCCGTCGCTGCCCCGGGGCGGGGTCATGTTGCCATCATCGGCAAGCTGGCGGACGATGGATTCCAGGGTATCGATCGCCCATGCCTGCAGGTCGCGATAGGCTTGCGCCAGCGCCGCGTCCTTGCGCAGCAGATGGTGCAGGCCACCGAAAAAGAACCGGTACCGCCAACTCAGTTCAAAGCTGCGGAGATAAAAGCCGGCAAAGCGCGTGGGGGAGATAGGCAAGCTCACATCCGCCACCAGGATCGCCCGAAATTCGGCATCCAATCTGTCGAACAAGGCGCGCACAATCATCTCGCGGTTCTTGAAATGATAATAGAGGTTGCCGGGGCTGATACCGATCGCCTGCGCAATGTGAGACGTGCCGGCCGCCGGTGCGCCATCGGCATTCATCAATTCGAGGGCCGCCGCCAGGATTCGGTCGCGATTGCTCATAGCGCACGCAAGCCGGATTCAACCATGTTTGGCAAGCAACATCGGTATTGACTCCAATCAGAGTTAGAGTATTCACTCTATTTAGAGTATATACTCTAATCGACAAGGAGGCTCGCCATGCCCTCGATTGATCCGGCGCGCATGACGGTACGGCGAATGCCCTTTGCCCATGTGCCCGAGACCGCGCTGCACTGGAACGCCGCCCGGCCGGAATTTTCCCAGATGGTCAATGCCGCCTCGCTGGCCATGCCCTATCTTGAGCCCTACCTCATCAAGACGATGAGACAGGCCCGGCCGCTCATCACAGATCCGGAATTGGCGCACGAGCTTGATTTATATTGTGCTCAGGAATCAACGCATTACCTGAAACATCGCAAATTCAATGAAGCGCTGAAAGCCTTGCAACCCGACGCAATCGCAGCGCTGGAAGCCACGCTGGCGGATGACTATGCCTTTCTTGGCGGTGAGCGCTCATTGCGTTTCAATCTCGCCTATGCCGAGGGATTTGAATCGATGGCGCTGGCGATCGGCCATATGTTGATCGAGGATCGTGCCTATCTGTTTGGCGGTGCCGAACCTGCCGTTGCCTCGCTCATCCTCTGGCATTTTGTCGAGGAAATCGAGCACAAGAGCGTCACGTTCGACGTCTTCAAGCACGTCCATGGCAGCTATGTCTGGCGGCTGATCGGACTGTTCTACGCAACATTCCATATCATGGGGCGGACACGCAGCGGCTATCAGCGCCTGCTTAAGGAAGACGGGTTGTGGACCAACCTGCGTTCACGGCTTGCGCTGGCCAGACTTGTCCTGCGCATCTTTGGCAATCTTGTGCCCCGCATGATCCGGATTCTGCATCCGGGGTATCACCCACGGCAAATCGCCGATCCGGCGTGGATGAAGGCGTGGGCCATGCTGTATGATGCTGATGCGGCAGGTGCAGCGCAGCTCGACACTGGCCGCCTTGATGCGCCTGTGCCGATGCCGCTCGCCGCCTGAACCATCGGGGATCGAAATGCACACCATGCCGTCTCGCACTCGCGCCTTGCTCTTCCTCAATGGTATCGGCCTTGTCGTTCTCGCCGTTTTCATCGGCTGGATATGGTTCTTTGCGCTTTTGCACCGGATCGTCCTGTGGCCGCTGCCTTTTGATGTTCCCGTCACCATTCCCGATGATGGCCGTGCCTGGCGAATGGCGCATATGGAAGGCATAACCCAGGGCCTGTTGCTGATGGCGGTCGGGCTCGGCGGGCAATTCATGCGACTTGGCACCAGGCAATATGCCTGGCTGTTCTGGTCATCGCTGACGACCGCCTGGCTGTTCACCGTGCCGACGATCTTCAACGCGCTGTTCGGCACCCGCGGGCTGGCCTTTGGTGGCGGGCCGTTCAAAAGCGGGCTGCAAAACGATATCATTTACCTGGTCGGCTGGCCGCCGGTACTCGCCGTGCACATCATGCTCGTGCTGGCAGCACTGGGCGTGTGGCGATACCTGCAGTCCGAAGCCGTGGTTTCGCCCTGAAAAAGGCGCGCCAGCAGCGGACCGCGTGGTTCGCGGCAAAGCCTCCGTGGACGGTCGCTATAGCCCGCTAAGTCCGACTAGCCCCATGCCGTCGCGAATGTCGGCGGCGATGGCATCGCGCAGCGCGAGCGCATCACCGTTGGCGATCGCCTCGACTGCGACGCGGTGCTGATCCACCAGCGTCGTCGTGCCGTAATTGCCATACACCACGCGCATATAGGGGCCGAATTGCAGCCACAGCGCCTCGATCGCGCGGTTTAGCGTTGGCCGGGCGTTGGCGCCATAGATGCCAAAATGGAAATCCGCATTGGCCTGCATATAGCCAAGCACATCGCCACCCTCGATCGCCCGGTCCATTGCCGCGTCGATATCGCGTAATCGCGCAAGCAGGTCCGGACCGATATTCGGCAAGGCAAGCACGGCAGCGGCGGGTTCTAGCAGCAGCCGGCAATCGAGCAGGTCCGTAAACCTGTCCGGTGTCATCCGCGGCACTTCGATCTTGCGTTTCGACCGGATGGCGACGGCACCTTCGGCGGCAAGCCGGCTCAGGGCATCGCGTACCGGCATCTGGCTGACGCCCAGTTCCAGCGCCAGGCCGCGTGTCGAAAGATCGGCGCCCGGCATGATCTGGCCGGTGATCATCCGTCGCCGCAGGCTGTCATATATGCCGGCATGCAAAACCGGCGCTGCCGGTTTCGGATCATTGTTCCTTGGCATTAGTTTGGCGCTCGGCATCCCCCGCTGGCAATCGGCGCACCCATGATTGGACGCAGCCAGCATCAATCTGCTATCACACGCGGCACGGCCCGTCACCGGTGCGGATGGGCCTGCGACATTGTCGCGGCGGCACGGCCTGCCATCCAACCCGCCGGCAACAGGGGCTTTATGGCCGATATCGCCGAGTGGATCCGCAGCCGGGGCATCAACGAAATCGAATGCCTCATCCCCGATATGAACGGCGTGCTGCGCGGCAAGGTGCTCCCCGCCTCCAAATTGGTGCAATTCGCCCGCGACAACACGCTGCGCCTGCCAAGTTCGGTATTCACGGTCACCATTACCGGCGATTATGCCGATGTGGAGGATGACGACGAATCCTATTCCGATCCAGACATGGTGCTGAACCTTGATGGCGACACGCTGTGTGTGGCGCCGGGATTCAAAACGCCCACGGCCTATATTTTCGCCGATGCCCATCACCCGGATGGCACACCTTGGGCATCGTCGTCACGCCACGTCCTGAAACGGGTTCTTGAGCTGTATTCGGCAAAGGGCTGGAAGCCGTTGATGGCGCCGGAGCTGGAATTCTACCTGACAGCGGTCAACCCCGACCCCGATTTGCCGCTTACCCCGCCGGCAGGGCGTTCGGGCCGCGCCGAAACCTCGCCGCAACCTTATGGCCTTGAAGCGATTACCGAACATGAGGATCTGATCGAGGCGATCTATGAATATTCCGAAGCCGCCAATCTGAACCTCGACACGATGATACACGAAGCCGGCACAGCGCAGTTGGAGATCAACTTTGTCCATGGTGACCCGGTGGGGGTGGCCGATCAGGTGCTGCTGTTCAAGCGCATCGTGCGGCAGGTCGCGTTGAAGCACGGCGTTTATGCGACCTTCATGGCCAAGCCGATGGAGCATCAACCGGGCAGCGCGATGCACCTTCATACATCGGTGGTCGATGCCGCCACCGGCACCAATTTGTTCGCCGGAGATGATGGAATGGACAGTGCGATGTTCAACCATTTCGTCGGCGGGCTGCAGGCCTATCTACCGGAAATCGCGCCGATGTTTGCGCCGAATGTCAACAGCTTCCGTCGCATGCGGCCCAGCCATAGCGCACCGATCAACGTGCAATGGGGCAATGACAACCGCAGTTGCGGGCTGCGCGTGCCGATATCGGACCGCAACAATCGCCGCATCGAAAACCGGCTGCCAGGCGCCGATGCCAACCCGTATCTTGCCATGGCGGCGGCGCTGGTGGCGGGGTATCTTGGCATCAGGGACGGTATCGAACCGACCGCCAAGGCGGCGGGCAACGCCTATAATTTCGAACGCACCCTGCCGCGGACGCTTGAGGAAGCGCTGGAACGGTTCAATGCCTGTGACGAGGTGCGGGCGCTGCTGGGTGATTATTTCTTCAAGGCCTTCACCGCCATAAAATCGTCGGAGATAGAGGCGTTCCAAGGCGTTATCAGTTCGTGGGAGCGCGATCACCTGCTGTTGAAGGTCTGAACGCATTGGCCAATCTGGGCCTTGATATCGCGCAAAGCTGGTATGTCGCGTCGGCCAATGCCGCACCGCGACACGCGGCGCTGGCCGGCGAAACCACCGCCGATCTTGCCATTGTCGGCGGCGGCGCGACCGGGCTTTCGGCGGCGCTGCACGCGGCCGAACGCGGCCTTTCTGTGGTGGTGCTGGAGGCTGGCCGCATAGGCTGGGGCGCATCGGGGCGCAACGGCGGGCAGATCATTCCGGGGTTGCGACAGGGGGCTGCGGATCTTGTCGCCGCGATGGGCCGCGAACGCGGTGCGGCGCTGGTGCAACTCGCGCTGGAAGCGCGCGGGGTGGTGGTCGGGCTTGTCGATCGCCACGGCATTGAATGCGACCTGCGGCATACGGGCCATATCCATGGCGCGGTAAAGCCGGCGCAGATGCGCGATTTCGAGGCCGAAGTGCGGGCGCTGGAGGATGTCATCGGCTATCGCGGCGCCCGGCTGCTGTCGGCTGCGGACGCCGGCGCGGCGGTTGCAACCCCTTATCATGGCGCCATATTCGATGCGGGCGGCGGGCATTTCCACACGCTCAACTACACGCTCGGCCTCGCCCGCGCCGCCGCCGCCGCCGGGGCGCGGTTGTTCGAGGGGGCAGAGGTGACGCGCCTTGACCGCACCGCTGCCGGTGTGACGCTGGCCACGGCGGGTGGCGGTGTGCGTGCGGCACAGGTGGTGCTGGCGGGGGACGCGCTGCTTGAAGGGCTATACTCCCGCGTCAACCACCGCATCATGCCGGTTGCCAATTACATCGTCACCACCGCGCCATTACCCGACGCGGCGGCGCTGATCCCCGGTGACGCGGCGGTGTCGGACGCGCGGTTCGTGGTGAATTATTTCCGCCGCACCCCTGACAACCGCCTGATGTTCGGCGGTGGCGAACGCTACACACGGCGGCCGCCGGCCGATATCAAGGCGTTCGTGCGGCCGTTCCTTGAACGCAGCTTTCCGCAATTGCGCGGGGTACAACTGGATCATGGCTGGGGCGGGCTGGTATCGGTGACGCGAAGCCGCTTGCCCGATATCGGCCGCGATGGGCCGATCCTGTGGGCGCATGGCTATTCGGGGCAGGGCGCGATCCTGTCGACATTGGGCGGGCTGTTGCTGGCCGAAGCGGTCGCGGGGGAATCGTCGCGGTTCGATCGCTTTGCCGCGGTGGCGCCGAGGGCGTTTCCGGGCGGCGCGGCGCTGCGCGGCCCGCTGCATGTACTCGGCATGTTATGGTATGCGATGCGCGATCGGTTGGGGTAGCGACTATGCAGGATCAGGAACTTAAACTCGGCATGGGCCGTGCCATCGACCGGCGCGATTTTCTTGATGGCGTCGCACTTGCCGGTGTCGGCCTTGCCACATCGGGCTTTGCGGCGGGCGCTGCCGGCGCGGCGCCGCAGGATCGTCCCGGCTATTACCCGCCCCTGCTGAACGGCCTGCGCGGTAGCCACCCCGGCTCTTTCGAGGCGGCGCACGCCGAGCGGGACGGCAAGCCGCCTGCGGGGCCCGTCATCGATACCGGCGAAACCTATGATCTGGTTGTCGTCGGCGGCGGCATCAGCGGGCTTGCGGCGGCCTGGTTCCACCGGCAGGCGCGGCCCGGGGCGCGCATCCTCATCCTCGACAACCACGATGATTTTGGTGGCCATGCCAAGCGCAACGAATATCGGCTGGGTGGCAAGCTGCACCTGATGAACGGCGGCACATTGTTGATCGACAGCCCGCGCCCGTATGGCCCGGTGCCCGCCGGCCTGTTGAAATCATTGGGCATCGACCCGGTGGCGCTGACCAAGGCGTCGAACCGGCCCGAAATCTACGAGAGGCTGGGGCAGGGCGGGCTGGGCCAAGGCGTGTTTTTCGACAAGGCGAGCTTTGGCACCGACAGGCTCGTCGCCGGGCTCCCGCGCGATGCCGGCGTCGTCGGCTGGACGGCGTTCCTCATGCGGACGCCATTATCGCCTGTGGCGCGCGCCGACGTGCTGCGCGTTGAAACCGCCACCGACAACCCGCTGCCCGACCTTGGCGAGGACGCACGCGCCGATCGGTTGTCACGCATGTCCTACCAGGCCTGGCTCGCCGACTTCCGTCATGTCGGCGCGGAAGCGATGAAATTCTACCAGACGCGGACGCAGGGCGAATGGGGTGTCGGCATCGATGCGGTGTCGGCGCTGGATGCCTGGGGGTTCGGTTTTCCGGGCTTCACCGGCCTGCAACTGGCACCGCGCACCCGGCCGCGGATGAGCTTTACCCCCGCCGGTTATATCGAGGGAGGGTCCGACACGTTTCACTTCCCCGATGGCAATGCCTCCATCGCCCGGCTGCTGGTGCGGGCGCTGGTGCCGGGCGCCGTGCCAGGCAGCAGCGCCACCGATGTGGTCACGGCGCGCTGCGATTATGGCCGGCTGGATGCGCCGGGCAATGCGACGCGTATCCGGCTGTCGAGCATCGTGACCGGCGCGCACCATCGCGGTGCGGGTGATACCGGCCCGGTCGATGTCACCTATGTACGCAGCGGCAAGCGCCATCGTGTGGCCGGCGATGCCGTGGTGCTGGCCTGCTGGAACGCCATGATCCCTTATCTGGTGCCGGAATTGCCGGCTCGACAAAAGGCGGCGCTGCACGAACTGGTCAAGGCGCCTTTGGTCTATACCAGTGTCGCCTTGCGCAACTGGCAGGCGTTCAAGGCGGCCGGCGTGTCCCGGATACGGGCGCCGGGCGGTTATTTCACCAGCGTTTCGTTGAATGCGCCCGAAGATATCGGGGGTTATGTCGCGGAGCGTGACCCGGCCAAGCCGATCCTGCTGTTCCTGACCCGCACACCCTGTTCGCCCGGCCTGCCCGAACATGATCAGAACCGCGCCGGCCGCGCCGAATTGCTGGCGACGCCCTTTGCGACCTTCGAGCGCGAGATCAGGGCGCAGCTTGGCGCCATGCTCGGCCCATTTGGCTTCGATCCGGCGCGCGATATCACCGCGATCACTGTCAACCGCTGGCCGCACGGCTATGCGCCCGAATATAATTACCTGTGGCAGCCCGATGTCGCTGAAGCCGACATGCCGCATGTCGTCGGCCGCCAGCGTTTCGGCCGCATTGCCATCGCCAATTCGGATTCGGGTAATGGTGCCTATACCGATGTGGCGATCGAGCAAGGACATCGGGCGGTCATGGAATTGCTTGGTTGACGTTCTCGACCTAAAGCCTGCCCCGTGCTTGAAAATCCCGATGCCCGCCCCGGACCTCTTGCTGCGCTGGTCGCTGTCGCTTGCCGACGCCCCTGGCTGGTGCTGCTTGTCGCCGCCATCCTGACCGTCGCCGCCGGATATTCGGCGTCGCGCAATTTCGCCATGACGACCGATTCATCGGCACTGCTGTCGCCCGCTGTCGATTGGCGGGTGAATGAACGGCGGCTGGACGCGGCGTTTCCGCAGAACGGCGATGTCATCCTGGTGGTCATCGATGGCAAGACGCCGGAACTCGCCGAAAATGCCGCTGCTGGTCTGGCGGCGTTCCTCGCCACCGACAAACAGCATTTTCGCGGGGTGCGGCGCCCGGATGGCGGGCCGTTCTTTGCGCGGGCCGGCCTGTTGTTTGCCTCGCCTGCCGAGGTTTCCGCCACCACTGCCCGGTTGATCGAGGCGCAACCGTTGCTCGGGCCACTGGCCGCCGATCCCAGCCTGCGTGGTGTTGCCGGGATGTTCGACACGCTTTTGCAGGGGGTGGCGCGCGGTGAGGCGCCACTGTCGCGGTTTGAAAAGCCGATGGCGGCGATGGCCGATGCGTTGCAGGCAAAGGCGGCGGGCAAGTCGGCGTGGTTCTCCTGGGGCCGGTTGTTCGAGGCTGGGGACGGCACACTGGCGGCGCCGGACCGGCGGTTGCTGCTGGTGCGGCCCCTGCTTGACTATACCGATCTGCAGCCGGGTGCCGCCGCCGCCGATGCCATCCGCACCGCTGCAAAGGCGCTGAAACTCGATGCCGGCCATGGCCTGTCGGTGCGGCTGACCGGGGCGACACCGCTGGATGATGAGGAATTTTCGTCGCTGGCCGACAATGCCGGGCTGGTGGCGGGGGCGATCATCGTGTCGATGCTGGGTGTGTTGTGGCTGGCCACACGGTCGTGGCGGATCGTGGCGGCGATCATGATTTCAACGCTCGCCGGGCTGGTGGTGACGGCGGCGACCGGGTTGGCGATGGTCGGGCGGTTCAACCTGATCTCCGTGGCGTTCATCCCGTTGTTCGTCGGGCTGGGCGTCGATTTCGGCATTCAACTTGGTGTGCGGTTTCAGGCGGAACGGCAGCGCGGCGATGATCCGGTGGCTGCGATGCGAGCGGCGGCGACGGCGCTGGGGCCATCGCTTTTGCTGGCGGCGGCGGCGATCTGCCTGGGGTTCCTCGCCTTTCTGCCCACGGATTATGTCGGTATTGCCGAATTGGGGATTATCTCATCGGCCGGCATGATCGTTGCCCTGCTGTTTTCGGCGACGCTGCTGCCGGCGTTGCTGGTACTGTTCCGGCCCGGCCCGCCGCCGGCCGAAACGCCTTCGCCGCGGCTGGCGCTGCTCGATGCGCTGTTGCTGCGGCGGCGCGGGCTGGTGCTGGGCGCATTCGGACTGTCGGTGGTCGCGACCATCGCCGCGCTGCCGCTCGTGCAGTTCGATTTCAACCCGTTGCACCTGAAAAGCCCGAATGGCGAGGCGGTGCGGACGCTGGCGGATCTGGGCAATGATCCGGACCGGTCGCCCAACACCATCGACATATTGGCGCCAAGCCTGCCCGCCGCCCGGGCGCTGGCGGCGCGGCTGGAACGCCTGCCCGATGTGGCACGGGCGCTGACGGTGGAAAGTTTCGTACCCCAGGATCAGGCGGCCAAGCTGTCATTGATCGCCGATGCCAACGCCTTGCTGGAATTCACGCTGGACCCAATCGAGGTGGCGCCGCCGCCGAGTGATGCCGAGGCGGTCGCGGCGCTGCGGCAAACGGCGGAAGGGCTCGCGGCAGCCGGCGGGCCGGGGTCTGCGGGCATGGCGGCGGCGCGGCTGGGCAAGGCTTTCGAGTCGTTGGCGGCGGCGACACCACGGGCGCGCAGCCATGCCAATGAAATGTTGGTGACGCCGCTGCAGGTGTTGCTGGGGCAATTGCGTGATTCGCTTGCGGCGGAACCGGTGACGCTTGAAACACTGCCTGCCGATCTGCTGCGGGACTGGCTGGCCCCCGATGGCCGCGCCCGGGTGCAATTGGTGCCGCGCGCCAATGACAATGCGACGCTTGCGCGGTTCACGGCCGCAGTGCGCGCGGTGGCGCCTGATGCCACTGGCGTGGCGGTATCGACTCAGGCGGCGGCGAAAACTGTGGCGACGGCGTTCGTGCAGGCGGGGATATTGGCGCTGATCATCGTCAGCCTGTTGTTGTTCGCGGTGCTGCGCAGCGTGCGGGAGGTGGCGTTCACGCTGGCGCCGGTGGTGCTTTCGGGTTTCCTGACGCTTGGAACCTGCGTGGTCATCGGCCAGTCGATCAACTTTGCGAACATCATCGCGTTCCCGCTGCTGTTCGGCGTTGGTGTGGCGTTCCACATCTATTTCGTCATGGCCTGGCGCGGCGGGGCGATCGACCTGTTGCAATCGAGCCTGGCCCGGGGCGTGTTCTTTTCGGCGTTGGCCACCGGCATGGCGTTCGGCAGCCTGTGGCTTTCGGCGCATACTGGCACCGCATCGATGGGCAAGATCCTGATGATCTCGCTGGCCTGGACCTTGGTTTGTGCGCTGATTTTCGAGCCGGCACTGCTTGGCCCGCAACGCAAGGACGAACCGGCGCGGGGTTGACCGGCGGCCCGGTGGCGCCAGAAATCGCCGCTACCGCGTTGTCACCGGGGGATCAGTTCTTCGAGATCGCAACCCGTCAAGGAAGGGGCGCGGCGGAGTCGCGCGGTGATCCTGGCGTGACTGCAACGCCCTGGCGCGGCGGCAGCCGCCAGGCCGGATTCGCGCGCCCGAAACGCTTCGGCGCATGATTTGCCCGCCCCGGCGGCACTAACAAAGGGTGGTCATTCACGTTCATCCAGCAGCAAGGAATGCGGCAGCACCAGAGGCAGCGGGGGCGGTGTTCATGTTCGGCATTTTGCCCGGGCACGAGCGCTGCCCCCTTTTTGTGCCAAGCGTTGCGGCCGTCACCACGGTGACAGCGCGCGGCAAGTGTTTCGTCTGGTTGACCACGGCATTTGGCGTCGATTCCGCCACGCCAATTGCGGCGGAGCGCCGATGCAGGGCCAGCCTGTGCTGCTTGAAGGAGTTGCTGAATGAGCGTCATTTCCAAGGGGCCGAAGGGCTTCCTCCTCATCGCCATGTTGAGCGTGTCGGCACCGGCCATGGTGTCGGCCCAACAATCGGATTCGCAACAGGGGTCGCAATCCGCACCGGATTCGCCGGCGCAGACCGGCCTGCGTGCGACCATGACGGCCCCGGCCGCCGCCGCCGGACCGGAGATCAAGGGCTTTATTTCGGCGCGCAGTGGCGACCGCATGCAGGTCACCACAGCCGACGGCACCAAGACGATTGTCGCCATCAATGACGACACACGGGTCAGGGCGAGCAGCGGCCTGCTCGGCATCGGCCGCAAGACCCTCGCCGCCAACGCCCTGTTGAACGGCGTGCCGGTAACCGTGAAGACGGTGCAAGCTGGCGATGTTCTGTTGGCCAGCCAGATCAACATGCGGAACAATGATTTGCGGACAGCGACGATGATCCGCACCGGCACCGCCCAGGGGTTCGATGAACAGACGGCGGCAACCGAAGCGCTGCGCGGTCGCATGGCCGATATCGACCAGTATAATATCAAGGGCACGACCAACGTGAATTTCGACACCGGCAAGGCGGTATTGTCGGCACAGGCCAAGGCCGATCTTTGTGCCGCGGCGCAGTCGGCTGATTCGACGAAGAACGCCCTGATGCTGGTGGTCGGCTATACCGATTCGACCGGCAGCGAGGAATTTAACCAGCAGCTGAGCGAAAAGCGTGCGAGCCGGGTGGTCAACTACATCCAGCAGGCTTGCGGGTGGAAGCCGTATCGCATGCTGACCCCGACCGGCATGGCCGAGGCCGATCCGCTGGCCGACAATGACAGCCCGCAAGGCAAGGCGCAGAACCGCCGGGTCGCGGTGAACGTCCTGGTCAGCAAGGGCCTGGACGGGTTGTAGGCGATAATGGAGCGGGCGCGGGATCGGTCCCGCGCCCGCTCGCGTTATTTCCGGCCGAGATCGCCGTCTCGCGCTGCCAGTTTTTTCGCCATGCCGGCAACGCCATCGCTGGCGATCGTGGTGGCGAGTTCGGCGCGTTGCAGGGCAAGCTGGCTGACGCCGTCCGATACGACATCGATGATCCGCCAATCGCCGCCGCTTTGGCGCAGGCGGTATTGCAGCACGTTGCTGCCGTCCTTTGAATTGATCGTCACCTTAACGATGCTGCTGGTGCCGCGTGCCGCGACATTGGGATCGGTGATGAATTTTTCACCGCCAAAGCTGGTGAAGTTGCGGGCCAGCGATACCGCCGAATGGCGGGTGAGCGCGGTGATGGCGGCATCGCGGTCCGCCGGGTTGGCCGCCGCCCATTTCGGCCCGACGACGAGCGCCGCGATGGCCGGCATGTCGTAGTGCGCCTTTACCAGCGATTCGAAGCGGGCGACGCGCGCAGGCGTGGCAAGGCCCGCCTTCATCACCGCGACGACGCCGTCGTTATAGCGGGTCAGTGCGCCGGCGGGATCATTGGCCGCAGCGATCGCGGCAACGGGGGCGATGGCGAACGCCGCAAGGGCGAGGGCGGCCATGCGTTTGCGGTTGGTGATCGGCATCATGATGTTCCCGGTCTTGTGAATGGGTTCGCGCTGTGGTGCGGTTGGGGGCGCTTAGACAATGGTAACCGAACCGTTGCTGAACAAGGCGCAGCCCTTGACGACGCTTTGCGCCCGTGGCCGTGCGACCACAGCACCGGGGCTTTTCATGCGGCCAGGCCTCACCGATGATGGCAATTGCCGCAGGACTTGCGTAAGGGGTCCGGCACAGTTGCTACAGCATAGTTTCAGGGAACCGGTTTTCCATGCGGACGCTCTTTCTCCAGGCGCCTTCCTTTGATGGCTACGACGGCGGCGCCGGCGCGCGCTACCAGATGAAGCGCGAGGTCAAATCCTTCTGGTATCCGACCTGGCTGGCCCAGCCGGCAGCGATGGTGGAAGGATCAAAGCTGATCGACGCGCCGGCGCACGGCCTCTCGTTCGACGACATCGCGCCCGAGGCGAAGCAGCGCGACCTTGTGGTTCTCCATACCTCGACGCCAAGCTTTCGCCAGGATGTGCAGACCGCCGAGATGCTGAAGGCGCTTAATCCCAACCTCAAGATCGGCATGATCGGCGCCAAGGTGGCAGTGGATGCCGAAGGTTCGCTGAAGGCAAGCGAAGCCATTGATTTCGTCGCCCGCAACGAATTCGATTTCACCATCAAGGATATCGCAGACGGCCATGACTGGGCCAAGGTCGATGGCATCAGCTGGCGCAACAACAATGGTATCATCGTCCACAATCAGGACCGCGAAATCATCACGGACATGGACCAGTTGCCGTTCGTGACGCCGGTCTACAAGCGTGACCTCACCATCGAAAAATATTTCGGCGGCTATTTGCTCCACCCCTATATCAGCTTTTACACGGGTCGCGGCTGCAAGTCGCGGTGCACTTTCTGCCTGTGGCCGCAGACGGTCGGTGGCCATAATTACCGCGTCCGCTCGATCGGCCACGTCATCGAGGAAGTGAAGTACACGCTGCAGGCCTTCCCGCAGATGAAGGAGATATTCTTCGACGACGATACGCTGACCGACAATCGTCCACGCGTCGAGGCGCTCGCGGCCGAACTCGGTAAGCTGGGTGTCACCTGGTCGTGCAATGCCAAGGCGAATGTGCCCTACGAGACACTGAAGAAGATGAAGGCGGGCGGCCTGCGCCTGCTGCTCGTCGGCTTTGAAAGCGGCAACCAACAGATATTGCACAATATCAAGAAGGGCCTGCGCACCGATGTGGCGCGGCAGTTCGCCAAGGACTGCAAGAGCCTCGGCATTGTCATCCATGGCACTTTCATCCTGGGCCTGCCCGGTGAGACGCATGAGACGATCAAGGAAACCATGGCCTATGCCAAGGAAGTGAACCCGCATACAATCCAGGTGTCACTGGCGGCGCCCTACCCCGGCACGTTCCTGTACAAGCAGGCGATGGAGAATGGCTGGTTCGATGCCAGCAATGACCTTTTGACCGAAGGCGGCACCCAGATCGCGCAGTTGCATTATGATCATCTGTCATCAGCAGAGATTTTCGATGCGGTCGAGGTCTTTTACAGGGACTTTTATTTCAGGCCGTCCAAGATCGCTTCGATCGTCGGTGAGATGCTGACCGATGGCCAGATGATGAAGCGCCGGCTGCGCGAGGGCGTGGAATTCTTCCGCTTCCTGCGCGATCGCAAGGAAGCTGCCTGAACCGAGGATCGCAGATGACGGGCGCCATAGGTCTCGTCGTCACTGCCGATGATTTCGGCGCCGACATTGCGGTGAATGCCGCGGTCGAGGCGGCGCATCGGGACGGGATATTGACTGCTGCCAGCCTGATGGTGACGGGCATTGCCGCCGATGATGCGGTTGTACGCGCGCGGGCTTTGCCGGGGCTCGGTGTCGGGTTGCATCTGGTGCTGGTGGAGGGGCGGCCGTTGCTGCCGGCCTCCCGTGTGCCGGGTCTTGTGGACGATGCTGGCCAGTTTCGCACCAATATGGTCGCTGCGGGGGTCGATTTCGCCCTTCGACCCAGTGTACGCCGGCAGTTGGCGGCGGAGATCGAGGCGCAATTCGAGGCTTTCGCGGCGACCGGGCTGCCGCTCGACCATGTGAACGCGCACAAGCATTTTCACCTGCATCCGGCGATTGCCGGCTTGATCATCCGCATCGGCAAGCGGTTCGGCATGAAGGCGGTGCGGGCGCCGGTGGAGCCGCGCCGGGTTCTGGCGGGGATCGAGCCGCTGCACACCGGCTTTGCCGAGCGGGTGGCGGGGGTGTGGGCGGCGCGGGCGCGGGCGCGATTCGTGGCGGCCGGGCTGGTAGTGCCGAACGCGGTGTTCGGGCTGGCGTGGAGCGGTGCAATGACGCGTGAGCGGGTGGCGGCGCTGGTCGATCGCTTGCCGCCGGGTTTGAACGAGATTTATGCGCATCCGGCGACGGGGGCCTATCCCGGCAGCGCGCCCGGCTATCGCTATGCCGATGAACTGGCGGCGCTGCTGGACCCGGAAACGGCGGTGCGGGCGCGGGGCGCGGGGCGGCGACTGGGGCGTTTTTCCGATTTCGGGGTGGCGGCGTGAGGGCGCTGTCATGACGGGGGCGCTGCTGCTGGGCTGGCTGCTGGCCGGGTTGGCCGGGGCCGGCATCATGTATCAACTGGCTGGGGCCTGGCTGGCGAAGGTGGCGCTGTCGGGAGGTGGCGGGGTTGCGCTGGTTGGTGGCGGTGATCTGGCTGCCGGCAGCGAGGCGCCATCGGTGTCGATCCTGAAGCCTTTGCACGGCGCCGAACCGCGATTGGCGGCGAACCTGCGCAGCTTCGTTGGCCAACGCTATGCCGGGACAGTCGAAATCATCCTTGGCGTGCGGCGCGCCGATGATCCGGCGGTGGCAATCGTGCGGGCGCTGGAGCGCGAATTTCCGGGTGTGACGCTTAAACTGGTCATCGATCCGGCGCGGCACGGCGGCAATGCCAAGGTTTCCAACCTGATCAACATGGCGGCGCACGCGCATAACGACGTGCTGGTGATGAGCGACAGCGACATGGCGGTGGCGCCGGACTATCTGGCGCAGGTGGTCTCGGCGTTGCGGGCACCGGGTGTGGGGGCGGTTACTTGCCTGTATTTCGGCCGCGGCGATGCCGGGCGCTGGTCGAAATTGGCGGCGATGGGGGTCAGCCATGGCTTTTTGCCCTCGGTCATCGTTGGCCGGGCGTTGGGCATGGCGCAGCCGTGCATGGGGTCGACCATCGCGTTGGCCCGCGAAACACTGACAAAAATCGGCGGATTCGAGGCGTTTTCCGATGTTCTCGCCGATGACTATGCCATTGGTGCGGCGGTGCGCGAGTTGGGAATGCAGGTTGCGGTGCCGGCCTTTGCCATCGCCCATGGCTGTGCCGAGGTGGATTTGGGTGCGCTTTGCCGCCATGAAATGCGGTGGAATGTGACGTTGCGGCGGTTGGATCCGATGGGTTTTGCGGGGTTGGGGGTGGTCAATCCGCTGCCGATGGCGTTGCTGGCGGCGGTGTTGTTGCCGGTCGGCGTTGGTCTGGCGTTGGTGATCGCGGCGCTGGCGTCGCGGTTGCTGCTGGCGCTGCGCATCGACACGGCGACCGGCCAACGCGCCGCGCCGCTATGGTGGCTGCCGGCGCGCGATCTTTTGAGTTTCGGGCTTTTCATTGCCAGCTTTGCCGTGCGCAATGTCGATTGGCGCGGCGCCCGGCTGGCGATCGAGCCCGACGGCAACATCGCCGGGGCGGCGCGATGAACCGCGCCCGCTGGATGCGCGCCGGGGTGGTGCTGGTGACGCTTGCCGGGCTTGCGGTGACCATTGCCCTGCTGGTGCAGATCGGCATCGGCGATGTGCTGGCGGTGGTGCGGCGCATCGGCCTCATAGGCTTTGCACTTTATTGCGGCATCACCTTTGCCCTGCTCGGCACCATGGGCATCGCCTGGTGGCTGGTGGCACCCGGCATCGCTGCCCGGCGGCTGCCGTCCTTCATCTGGGCGCGGACGACGCGCGAGGCGGCGACCGACGTGCTGCCGTTCTCACAGGTCGGCGGCATCGTCATCGGCGCGCGCAGCCTTGGTGCCGCCGGGGTGCCGCAACCGCTGGTCTACGCCTCGCTGGTTGCCGATCAGACGACGGAGCTGGCGGCGCAACTGGCCTACACGCTGTATGGCGTCGGCGCGCTGGCGCTGCTGTTGTCGAGCCAGCCGACAAGTGGTGACTTGCTCGCCATGGCCGGTGTCGGCGCCGTCGCCAGCATCGCCATCATGATCGCCTTTACCGTGCTGCAACGCCCGCTTTTGATGTTTGCCGGCCGCATCGGTGGGGCGGTGCTGCCTGGTTCCGCTGCGGCGCTGGGCAGCGTGCGGGCTGCGCTGGATGAGGTCTATCGTCGCCGGGGCCGTGTTGTTGCCGGGTTTGTTCTGCACATCATCGCCTGGGTTGGCAGCGGCGCCGGGGCCTTTGTCGCGCTGTCCTTCATCGGCATTCGCATAGATGTCGAAAAGATAATCATTATCGAAAGCCTGATCTTCACGCTGCGCACTGCGGCGTTCGTGGTGCCCGGCGGCATCGGTGTGCAGGAAGGCGCCTATGTGTTGCTGGCGCCGCTGTTCGGCCTGCCTGTGGAGGCGGCGCTGGCGCTTTCCCTGTTGAAGCGCGCCCGTGATCTGGCCATCGGCATCCCGGTAATGATCGCCTTTGCGGCGGGCGAAGGGCGCGGTCTGGCAGGCGAAACCGGTTGAACAAAGCGTTGCAGTGGCGCCGCAGCGGCCGGATTTCTTCGCAGGCGCAGCACGCACAATATTGCCATTGATCGCCAATGGTGCTTCCCCATTTGGCGATGTTTGAAACCCTATCGTATCAGGGTGTATTGACGACTTTGGATCAGAGGGATCTCGGTGACACCATTGCGGATCATGCTTGCCCAGCCGCGTGGTTTCTGTGCCGGCGTGGTGCGCGCCATCGATACGGTGGAAGGCGCCATCCGCAAATATGGCGCGCCGGTCTATGTGCGCCATGAAATCGTCCACAACGCCCATGTGGTGAATGATCTGGCAGCGAAGGGCGCGCATTTCGTCGAGGAACTTTCCGAAATCCCCGATGGTGCCGTGACGATCTTCAGCGCCCATGGCGTCGCGCATGACGTGGTGGAGGACGCCCGCGCCCGCGCCCTGCCGGTGCTGGATGCGACCTGCCCTCTGGTGTCGCGCGTCCATGTGCAGGTGCGCCGACACGCCGTTGCAGGGCGGACATTGGTATTGATCGGCCATGCCGGCCATGTCGAAGTGATCGGCACCATGGGGCAGGTGCAATCACCGGTGCATCTGGTGTCGTGCGAGGCCGATGTCGCCGAACTGGATTTTGCCGCCGATACGCCGATCGCCTTTGTGACCCAGACGACGCTGAGCATCGATGATACCCGCAACATCATCACGGCGTTGAAGGCGCGTTTCCCGGCCATTATCGGCCCGGAAACCAGCGATATCTGTTATGCTACGCAAAACCGGCAGGTGGCGGTGCGGATGCTGTGCGAATCGGCGGACCTGCTGCTCGTTGTCGGCGCGCGCAATTCGTCCAATTCCAACCGGCTGGTCGAAATCGGTGCGGCGGCGGGCCTGCCCAGCTATCTGGTTGCCGATGGCGCCGGAGTCGATCCGGCCTGGTTGCACGGCGTGCGCTCCGTCGGCCTGACCGCAGGGGCTTCGGCACCCGAAGCGCTGGTGCAGGACGTCATTGCGGCACTTCAACGCTTGCATCCTGTCGAAATCGTCCACATGGACGGCGTTGAAGAAAATGTGGAGTTCCGCATCCCGGCGGCGCTTCGCGATTGATTGATAGATTTGAGGAGCCGAAATGCCCCTGCCGTTTACCCAGCTCGCCCGCATCGGCGCCTATACCGTCAAAAAGCACCTGTCCGGCGGCAAATACCCGCTGGTGCTGATGCTGGAGCCGCTGCTCCGCTGCAACCTGGCCTGCAAAGGCTGTGGCAAGATCGATTACCCCGATGCGATCCTCAACCAGCGTTTGAGCTATGAACAGTGCATGGATGCGATCGACGAATGCGGAGCACCCGCCGTTTCGATCGCCGGCGGCGAGCCTTTGCTGCACAAGGACATGCCGCGCATTGTCCAGGGTTATCTGGCGAAAAAGAAGTTCGTCATCCTGTGCACCAACGCGCTGCTGCTGAAAAAGAAGATCGACGATTACAGGCCGGACCCCGGCTTTACCTGGTCGATCCATCTGGACGGCGACCAGGGCATGCACGACAAATCCGTGTGCCAGGATGGTGTGTACGATACCTGCAAGGAAGCGATTGCGCTGGCCAAGGCCAAGGGTTTCCGTGTCCAGGTCAATTGCACGGTCTTCGATGGCGCCGATTCGGAACGGCTGGCGGCATTCTTCACCGATATGGAGAAATCTGGTGTCGAAATCACCATCTCTCCGGGCTATGCCTATGAGCGCGCATCGGATCAGTCGCACTTCCTCAACCGTCAGAAAACCCGCCAGTTTTTCCGTGACGTGTTCAAGCTGGGCAATGGCGGCAAGGATTGGACATTCACCAATTCGCCGCTGTTCCTCGATTTCCTCGCCGGCAACCAGACCTATGAATGCACGCCCTGGTCGATGCCGCTGCGTACCGTGTTCGGCTGGCAGAAGCCCTGCTATCTGGTCGGCGAAGGCTATGTCGGCACCTTCAAGGAGCTGATGGAAGGAACCGATTGGGATCAATACGGTGTTGGTAAATATGAAAAATGCGCCGATTGCATGGTGCATTGCGGGTTTGAAGGCACCGCCGCGACCGACGCCATCCGCCACCCGTTGAAGATGTTCAATGTCGGTCGCAAGGGTGTGCGCACTGATGGCCCGATGGCGCCGGATATCGACCTTTCGAACCAGCGGCCGTCGAAGGACGTGTTCCTGGATATCGTTGAATCGGAACAGGCGCGGTTTCGCGCGGCGAACCCGGATGCCGACAAGCGCGTGGTCAACGTCGCCTAGGGCGGAACCGACCGGGGCGCTGTCATCTCGGGTCAGGCCCGGGATGACACCGGTTATTTCGCGGGGGCGGCCAGTCCGGCGCCAAGCGCATCCATCGCGCCGGCCAGCGCCTTCAGCGCCCGGTCCGTGTTGCCCGCCAGCCGGATCAGCGCGGGGATTTGCCGGGGGTTGGCCGCAACCGCCGCCAATATCCGGCCCATGCGGACGCCGCCATCGGGGGTGAGCGGCACGCGCGCCGCCATGGGCAGGCTGTCCCCCGCCGCATCCGACACGGCGCGCAATATGGCAAAGCGCAGGCCATGGGCGGCGGCGACGCGCGCCACGATGTGCGATTCCATATCGACGATGGCGGCACCGGTGGCGGCGAAGAGGGCGGCCTTGTCGGCGCTGTCGAACGCCGCGATTTCGACGCCGGCGACACTGGCACGGCGGGCGTGGGGCAGGGTAGCTGCCAGTCGCGCGGCCCAGCCTTCGTCGGTTGCGTTATCGCCGACTGCCGTGCCGATGATCAGCGCGCCGATGCGCAAGGCCGGATCCAGCCCGCCGCAGATGCCCATGCTGATCAGCCCTGCCGGGCGTTCGGCTGCGATGGCTGCTTCCAGCCGCGCCGCCAGCACATCGCCATGGCCGCCGCAGGCGATGGCCATCACGCCGGGACGGGCAATGATGGCGGCTTCGCTGTTCAGGCCGGTGGCGGCGATAATCATGCGGCGGCCCGCGCCGGGCTTATCACATGCCGAACGGCACGCGGCCGCTGTTGCTGGCGTTGAGGTTGCGATAACGCGCCAGCGCCCAGAGCGGGAAATAGCGGCGATAGCCGTGGTAACGCAGGTAGAAGACGCGCGGGAAACCGCCGCCGGTGTAATGTTCCTCCGGCCATTCGCCGGCGTCGTCCTGTGTTGCCTGCAACCAGGCGATGCCGCGCGCCACGGCCGGGGATTTGGCCTCGCCGGCCGCCATCAGGCCGAGCAGCGCCCAGCCGGTTTGCGAGGCGATGGAAGGCGCGGGGTGATGGCCCTTGTAATCGAGCCGGTAGCTGTCGCAATCCTCGCCCCAGCCACCATCGGCATTCTGGATCGATTCCAGCCAGTTGACGGCGCGGCGCACGGGTTCGGCCTGCGGATCGAGCCCGGCGGCGTTGAGCGCGCACAGCGCCGACCAGGTGCCATAGATATAGTTGACGCCCCAGCGGCCGAACCAGCTGCCATCGGGCAATTGATCCTTCAGCACATAGTTCAGCGCCGCCTGCATGCGCGGGCTGGCGGCCGGCTCGCCGCGCTGGGCAAGCATGGAGATGCAGCGCGCCGACACATCGACGGTCGGCGGATCGAGCAGCGCACCATGGTCGGCAAAGGGGATGTTGTTGAGATAATGATCAGAATTGTCGGCGTCGAAGGCGCCCCAGCCGCCGTTCCTGCTTTGCAGGCCGACGGTCCATTCGATGCCGCGTTCGATGGCCTGGGCATCGCTCTGCCCGCGCTTGGCACGGTCCAGTGCCATCACCACGACGGCGGTATCGTCGAGATCGGGGTAGTGGGCGTTCTTGTACTGGAAGGCCCAGCCGCCGGGGCGGACATCGGGCCTGCGATCCGCCCAATCGCCCTTCACCTCGAGTTCCTGCAACGGCAGCAGCCAGTCGAGCCCGCCCAGCGCCGCGGTTTCGGCGGCAGGGTGGCCGACCTCCATCAGCGCGTGGCTGGCCAGCGCCGTGTCCCAGACCGGGGAAACGCAGGGCTGGCAATAGGCTTCGTGTTCCTTGACGATCAGCAGCTTTTCCACCGATTTGCGGGCGATGGCGCGCGCCGGATCATCGGCGCTGCGGCCCAGCGCCACGAACATCATCACGCTGTTGGCCATGGCCGGGTAGATGGCGCCCAGCCCGTCTTCGCCGTTCAGGCGTTCTTCGGTGAAATCCACGCAGGCCTTTATGGCCCGGGCGCGCAGTCGCTTGGGCCACAGGCCGTTGCCGGCCTTCAAAACCTTGTCGAGCAGCCCGAAGCCCACCGCCCACAGCCATTTCTGGTGCGCCGCCACGCCGACGGCCAGCGGCGGCCCGAACAGTTCGGCGACGCCGATGCGGCGCGGATTGGCGGCGACGGGTTTGAGGATCTGCAGCACCAGCAACGGCACGATGACAGTGCGCGCCCAATAGGACATGCGCGACAGGTGCACGGGGAACCATCGCGGCAGCAGGATCAGTTCCACCGGCATGGTGGGAATGGCGTTCCAGCTGAGTTCGCCGAACAATGCCAATTGGATACGGGTGAACACATTCGCCGCCGCGGCGCCGCCCAGCGCCAGGATTTCGGTGCGGGCACGGGCCAAGTGCGGGGCGTTGATGTCGTCCCCGATCATCTTCAGCGCGAAATAGGCCTTTACCGTCGCCGACAGATCGAGTGGGCCGCCGTGGTAGAGCGGCCAGCCACCGTGATCACCCTGTATGCGGCGCAGATAGACGCCGATCTTGCGTTCCAGCGCCAGGTCCGCCGTTTCGCCGAGCCAATGCACCAGCAGCACATATTCGGCCGGAATGGTGGCATCGGCCTCCAGTTCGAACACCCAATGGCCATCGGGGCGCTGCGCCTTCAACAGCGCGTCGGTGGCGCGGCCGATGGCAGCATCCAGCGGGCTGGCTTCCACGATGGTTTCGGTGGTCATATCGGCCCTTTAGGCGACCCGCGTCGCCGATGCCAGACCGGCAGCGCGATGGCCCGATCGTACCGCGCCTTCGATGGTGGCAGGCAGGCCGGTGGCGGTCCAGTCGCCGGCCAGCCACAAATTCTGCCACGCGGTTGCTGCCGCCGGGCGCAGTGCGTCCTGCGCGGGGGTGGCGGCGAAGGTGGCGCGCATCTCCTTGACGATCTGCCATTGCGGCAGTTCGGCGGGCAGGGCCAGCGCCTTTGCCACATCGGCCCAGAGCCGGGCGGCGAGCGTGTCGCGATCCAGTTCGGCGAGCGCGTCGGCGCAGCTGATGGTCACTGAAATCCGGTCGTCAAAGGCGAAAATCCATTCGACGGTGCCGCCGATGACGCCCAGCATCAGCGGCGTGCCCGGCGGCGGCGTGGCGGCGAAATGGCCGTTGACGATGGCGTGGAAACGGTCGGGCACCACCAGATCAGGCACCAGATCGGCCGCCACCCAGGGCGGCACGGCGAGCACGACGCGATCATCGACGCCAAGATCGATTCCGTCATTGCCAAAATCCAGCCGTACCGCGCGGGCGCCATCAAAGCCGATGCCGCGCAGCCGGTGGCGCAGCGCCACCGTGGCGCCATGGCCATCGAGCATCGCCAGCGCCGGATCGACAAAGGCGGCGGCGAGCGACGGGTGGGCGATGCGCGGCCGGTAATTGTCGCCGCCCGCCGCCAGGGTTTCGCGGACGATGGCGCCGGCCAGATCGGCGCTCGCTTCATCCGGGTGGGTGTTCAGCGCCGAGACGAAAAATGGTTCGAGCAGCCGCCGCCACAAGGCGCCGCGTTCGGGCAGCAGCGCGCCCAGCGTCTTGCCGGGGTTGCGGCGCAACAGGCGGAGCAGCGGCAGATAGTCGGCCGCGCTCGTGCCCGGCACGCGGCGCGCGGCGCTGAGCACCCACCACGCCAGCCGCCCGGCGTTGGGGCGCACCTGCCAACGCTTGCCATCGCCCAGATCGACGAAGTGGAAATCGGCAACATCTGGCCCGACGATCGCGTCCGATGCGCCGATGGCGGCAAGATAGGCGGCAATCGCGCCATTGCCCGACAGCACGAGATGGTTGCCATTGTCGATGATGCGGCCAAGCTGCGGATCGAAATAGGACCGGCAGCGGCCACCCGCCTGCGGCCCGCCCTCGTGCAGCGACACGGTTTCACCGCGCGCGGCAAGATCGACCGCGGCTGCCAGCCCGGCCATGCCCCCACCAATGACGTGAACCCGCCCCCGCTTCAATTCGTCGCCTGCATTATGGGTTCAGCCAATCAACCCGTGGCGCAGCACCAGCCAGAGCAGGTGGCGCTTGCCGATGCGGGCGCGCGTGCGCGGCGCGACCCAGCCCTGCACCGCCATGCGGCCGAGCAGATGGGCATAGACTTCGGCCATCAGGCGCGGTGTGCGTTGCCGGCCCGAAGGCCGATCGCGCATCATCGCCCGCGCCGCATCGAAATGCGCCTGCGCATCGAGAGCGAGACCGCGGCACACCGTATCGACGCGCGGATCGGCGATGACTTCGGTCGGGATGCGCGTCGTGATGCCGGCGGCGGCGAGCGCTTCCTCGGGCAGATACAGCCGGCCGATGCCGGCGTCTTCATCGATATCGCGAATGATGTTGGTCAATTGCAGCGCCGTGCCAAGGTGGTGCGCCACATCCAGCCCGGTTGCATGGGTCATCCCGAAGGTGTGCACCGACAGCCGGCCAACGGCGCAGGCGACACGATCGACATACAGATCGAGCTTGGCACGGCTGGGCGCCACGATGGTTTCATCGACATCCATCAGCATGCCATCGATGACAGCGAGGAAATCATCCTTCTTCAATTCGAACCGTTCGATGGCTTCGGCGAGGAAGTTCAGGCGGCGCGGCCGTTCACCGGCGTAGAATTTGTGCAGATCGGCGGCCCAGCCCAGCAATTCGGCGCGGCGCACATCGCGCGCCCGGTCATCGGCATCGGCGATGTCGTCGACGACCCTGCAAAACGCATAGATGGCGAACATCGCCCGGCGCGCCGCCTTGGGCATCAACCGCATGGCAGCATAGAAGGAACTGCCCGAAGCCTTGGCTTCCACAGCGTCGATGGCGATCTCGTCTGCCGCTATGGTCACCGGCGTTTCCTTCGCTGCGATTGCGCGACGGTCCCTAGCCCATTTCGGGCCAGCGCCATAGCCCCGCAGGCGCGGATTGCGATGAAGCCTGCCGAAAGCTTGCCGTGATGCCGCGCCGCAGCGAAGGGATCGCGGCGCAACCGGGCGACCAGATCCACGGCCAGCGCATGGATGACGGCGACTTCATAGGCGAGGCCCGGCGCGGCGATGGCGGCACCAAAACCCGATGCCTGTTCCAGCAGCGGCAGGGTGCGGGCGGCAAGGCTGCGCACCAGATCGGCGAGCGCCGGCGACGGTTGCGGCGCGGCCAGCGCATCGGTGGTCAACCCGGCGGCGGCGAGCGCATCCTTGGGGATATAGACCCGGTCCATATCTGCCAGATCCTCCCGGCAATCCTGCAGATGGTTGATGATCTGCAGCGCGGCACACAACGCGTCGGAAGCCGGGCGCAGCGCCGCCGCCTCGCCGTGCACATCGAGCATGAAGCGGCCGACCGGCATCGCTGACCAGCGGCAATAATCGAGCAGATCGTCCCAATCGCGATAGCGATTCTGCGTCACGTCGCGGCGAAAGGCGATGAGCAGATCATGGGCGTTGGCCGGATCAAGCCCGCGCGCCGCCAAGGTGCGGCCCAGCACTTGCGCGACATCGGGCAGGGCGGGGTCGTCGCGACCGGCCAGCCCGGCATCGAGCCCGGCACCCATCGCATCGAGCCGGGCGAGCCGTTCGGCGGCGGACGCAGTGGCATCGGCGATATCATCGGCGGCGCGGGCGAAACGGTAATAGGCCATCACCGCCGGGCGGAACCGCGCCGCGATCAACCGCGAGCCGACCGGGAAATTTTCAGTCGTGTGGTCCTTGCCCGATACGAAGCCGGCGTCGTTGATGGTGGTGGCATGGGCCGTTGTGGCAGAAATGCTGGCTGTCATGGGATCAATGCGACACGCGGCGGGTGGCCTGTGCCCGGCCTTTCCACATGCCGCCGCGGCCGCGCCAGTGCTGCACCGCCGAATCGAGCGTGAAGCCGGCATAGGTCAAGCCGATGAGCGGCAGCGCCGGCGCCCAGGCCGGCGACACC
The DNA here is from genome assembly GCA_038208825.1 of Sphingomonadales bacterium. Taxonomy (GTDB): domain Bacteria; phylum Pseudomonadota; class Alphaproteobacteria; order Sphingomonadales; family Sphingomonadaceae; genus Sandarakinorhabdus. Next base: position 40,101 of record JBBQYI010000013.1, read on the forward strand.
CGGTAAAAGCGCAGGATCGGCCACAGCGTCAGCACCATCAACGCCCAGGTGGCAAAGCCCAGCCATTGCGCCAGCCCATGCGAAAACAGCGCCAGCAACGGCGGTGCCAGATAGACCAGCGCCATGCCGAACAGCGTGCCGAGCAGCGCGAGCGGCGAATAACCAAGCTGGGCATAGGCCGAACGCGCCACCATGTTGCGGATATCGGCAAAGCTGTAGGGTCGCAGGCTGATGGCGCGGTGGCTGATGCCCAGCCACAAGGGGCCGTGCGGCTTGATCGCCCGTGCCAGCGCGCAATCATCGATGATCTGGCGGCGGATAGCGTTGACGCCGCCGGCCTGCGCCAGCACGTCGCGCCGCACCAGCACACAGCCGCCGGCGGCCGCCGCCAATGGTTCGCGCGGGTTGTTGGCCCAGCGGAACGGGTAGAGCATGGCAAAGAAATAGACGAAGGCGGGGATCAGCGCGCGTTCGGCAAGGCCCGAACAATTGAGCCGCGCCATCAGGCTGACCAATGCCAGCCGGCCGTGCGCCGCGCGCGCCACCAGCCGGCGCAGATTATCGGGCGCATGGCCGATATCGGCATCGGTCAGCCAGATGTAGTGCGGCGTGCCGGCGGCGGCGATGCCCTGATCCAGCGCCCATAGCTTGCCGGTCCAGCCCGGTGGCCGCGGGCTGCCGGACAGGATCTGCAGCCGGCTGTCACCAACCCGCGCCGCGATTTCGCCGGTGCCATCGTCGCTTTGATCGTCCACCAGGATGACGCGCAGGCGGCCGGGATAATCCTGCGCCAGCACGCTGCCCAGTGACCGGGCGATGACATCGGCCTCGTTGCGTGCCGGGATGACGGCGGTCACATCGGGCCATGTCGAGGGCGACGGGATGTCATCATCATCGCGGTCTTCAAAGCGCCAGAATCCGCCGCGCGCCAGCGTCAGCACCGCCCAGATGGCGAAGGCAGCCAGTGCGACGATGATCGGCAACAGGTTTGGCATCAGCGCAGATAGCCCGCCGTGCCGAACCAGTGCAACGCCGCATCCAGCGCCTCGCCATAGGGCCGGGCGCGATAGCCAAGATCATGCTCGGCCTTTGCGGACGAAAAATACATGCGCGCCCGCGCCATGGTCAGGCCGTCGGCCGTCAGCATCGGTTCCTTGCCGGTGATCCTCGCCATGGCTTCGGCGGCCCAGGCCAGCGGGTACAGCGGCGCGCGCGGCAATTGAATGGTCGGCGGCTTGCGCCCGACCCGCACGGCGATATCGCCAAGCAACTGTTTCAAGGTCGCATCCTGCCCGCCCAATATATAGCGTTCGCCGATGGCGCCGCGCTCCGCCGCCAGCAGATGCCCGGTCGCCACATCATCGACATGGACCAGATTGAGCCCCGTATCGACGAACGCCGGGATGCGGCCCATGGCGCCATCGACGATGATGCGGCCTGTTGGCGTCGGCCGGATATCGCGCGGGCCGATGGGCGTGGAAGGGTTGACGATCACCGCCGGCAGGCCATCCGCCACCATCGCTTCGACCAGCCGTTCGGCGCCGACCTTGCTGCGTTTATAGGCGCCGATTGCAGTTGCGGGGGTGAGCGCGGCGCGTTCATCGACGGGGCTGCCATCGGGTGACGGTTTCAACGTCGCGACGCTGCTGGTGTGGACGATGCGGGCAACGCCGGCGGCGCGGGCGGCGGCCATGACGATGCGGGTGCCTTCGATATTGGTCCGCTCGATTTCCGCGGGGTCCGGCGCCCACAGCCGGTAATCGGCGGCGACATGGAACAGCAGGTCGCACCCGGACATTGCGCTGGCCATGGCGGCGGCGTCGCGGATGTCACCTTCCACCACGGTGCAGGGCAAATCGGCCAGATTGCCGCGCGGGCTGGCGGCGCGGGCCAGCGCCCGCACGGTGACGCCGCGTTCGATGAGTGCGCGGACCACCGCCGATCCGACAAACCCCGATGCGCCGGTAACCAGCGCGGTGCGGCCGGCCCCCAGGATCGTGTCAGCCATTGCGGCCCAGACGCGCGCGGATTTTTTTCAGCAAGGTCATGATTTCGCTGCGGCGGCCCTTGTCGGCAACAGGATGATCGGGGCTCGGCGGGGTCTGCAACGCGCGCAGCAGCACCGGCTCGGCTTCGGCAAACCGCCCGCCTTCGACCAGATAATCGCCATAGGCGAGATTGGGGGCCAGCCCCTGCGGATCGATGGCCAGTGCGCGCAACAGATAGGATTTGGCCTTGCCGCGGTTGCCAAAGGCGATCGGCGAACCGGGCACCTGGTAATAAAGCACGCCCAATTGGACGAGCCCGAGACCGTTTACAGCATCGGGTGCAATGGCTTCGGCACGCTCCAGCGCCTTTTTCGCGTCGCTGACCAGCCGGAAACCGGCGAAGCCACCGACGACGCCGGCCTTTGTCGTCATCAAAACGCCGCGCCAGATGATCGGTTCCGCGCGGCTGGGTGCCTGTTGTTCCAGCGCCGTCGCCGATGCGATCAACCGGTCCAGCGCCGCCACCTGCGCCGCCTTGTCGGGCGTTGCATAATTCGCCTGGGCCCAGCCGGATTCAAGCCGATCGACGGCCGCGAGCACGCTGTCGCCCGCCACGGCGGGGGCCGCAACGGCAGAAAGGGCAAAGGCGATGGCGACATTCCGCATGACAATAACTCCTGCTCAACACGCGGCTGCCTTACAAGCCCAAGCTGAACCACAGGCTGAACATATTTGGCGGCGCCGCGCGGCGAACCGGCGGTGCCGTTACGATGGCGGGCGGGGCGGGGCAACCGTCGCGATGGCAATTGCCGCGCTTATTCGTGGAATTCGGCGAGTTCCGGAATGCGGGTGAAGGCGATGCGCGGGCCGGATGATCGCGCCGAACCGGCGCTGTCATGGCCCATGGTGACCGCGTCGCGGCCAAAGCGGCGGTTGACCGCATCCATTGCCTGCGACAGCTTCACTCGCCTTGCCTCGGCTGTCGCATCGGGGGCGGCGTCGCCGTCGAACATGTGCAACTGCACCGCTTCGGTCTGGCCCAGCTCACCCAGAGTCACCGCCACTTGCAGGAACCGGCGTGGCGGGAATTCCGCCAGCATCTGCGCCCACAGCTTGTCGAGCGCATGCAGCAGCGTCACCGTGTCCATCACCTGCGGCAATTTCTGGCCGTGCGACCAGCGATCGGCCTTTTCGCCGGGCCGGCCTTCCGCCTTGACGGCCAGTTCGATCCAGCCGGTGCGGCGTTCGGCGCGGCGCAGGCGGGTGGCGGCCTTGGCGAGCAGCCGGCGCGCCACCAGCCGCGCCCGGTCCGGGTGGCGCTTGTCCGGCCCCAGCACATGGGAATGGCCGATGCTGCGGGTCTCGGTCGCTATTTCCGGCAAGTCCGCGCCTTGCAACAGCCAGTGCATGCGTTCGCCCCAGATGCTGCCCCAGGCCAGGCGCGCCTGCCGCGCATCAAGCGCCAGCAGCCGGTCCATGGTGACGATGCCCGCCGCCGCCAGCCGCCGTTCCATGTTGCGGCCGACGCCCGGAATATCGGACAGTTTCAGCGTGCACAGCCGCTGCGCCAGCGTTTCGGCGGGCAATATCGTCAGGCCATCGGGCTTTTGCATGTCGGCGGCGATCTTCGCGAGCAGCCGGTTCGGCGCGACTCCGATCGACGAGGTGAGGCATTCACCGACATTGGCCCGGATGCCGGCCTTGATGCGCGCGGCGAGCGCTGTCACCGCTGTCACGCTGTTTTCATTGTCGAGCAGCCGGCACGCCACTTCGTCGATCGAACAGACCGCCGCCACCGGCACATGGCGCTCCACCTCGGCGATGATGCGGTGGTGGAACCGCACATATTCCTCATGCCGCGGCGCGACGATCACCACATCGCGGCACAGCGCCCGGGCCTGCCAGATTTTCGTGCCGGTGCGGATGCCGAACGCCTTGGCCTCGTAACTGGCGGCGATGGCGCTGGTCGAATCGCTGGCCACCGGCGACACCACGACGGGACGGCCGCGGATCGCCGGATCGAGTTGCTGTTCGACACTGGCGAAATAGCTGTTGAGATCCAGATACAGCCAGCGGAGGGGCGGCGACTCAGCCATGAAGTTGGGTAGCATATTGGGAACGAAAAGGGAACACGTGGGTGGCCGTGGTTCTTTTTTACGGCGAGGCACCCGCCTCCGGGCGCGGCTGCGCCGGGTCTGACCCCGGATCAAGTCCGGGGCCGGCTCTCTCCCGCAGCCGTAGGCGACGCCTTTGCGTCAACGGGAGAGGTGAAGGTAGTGGCCGCGACAAAATCGGCCTTTTCTGTTGCCGGGCAACCGCTACACTCGCCAAGCACCGCCGGGGGATTTGCCGCAGATGAGTCTTGTTTCGGACATGGTCGAACCGCCCGGCATCGTCGCCATCGAGGCGTATGCGCTGGCCGGGCGGCAGTTGAAATATTATGATTTCGCCATGGCGGTCTTTGCGGTCATCCTCATTTGTTCGAACCTGATTGGTGCGGGCAAGCCGGCGCAACTGGTGCTGCCGGTGTTCGGCACGGTGACCTTTGGCGCCGGTATCCTGTTTTTCCCGCTCAGTTATGTGCTGGGCGACATATTGACCGAAGTCTATGGCTTTGCCCGCGCCCGCCGTGTCGTTTGGGTGGGGTTTGGCGCCTCGGTGTTCGCCGCCAGCATGGCCTATGTCGTCGTCGAATTGCCGCCATCACCTGAATGGGCCGGGCAAAGGGCGCTTGCCGAGGTGTTCGGCCAGGTGCCGCGGATCTTCATTGCCTCGATCGCCGCGTTCTGGGCAGGCGAAATGGCCAATGCGTTCGTGATGGCGCGGATGAAGGTGCTGACCGGCGGCAAGGCGTTGTGGACGCGCACCATCGGTTCGACGGTGGTGGGGCAGGGGGTGGATAGCCTGTTGTTCTACCCGCTGGCGTTTCTGGGCGAATGGGAAACCAGCCTGGTTATCCAGGTGCTGATCACCAACTATCTGTTGAAGGTGTTGTGGGAAATCGTGCTGACGCCAGTCACCTACCGCGTCGTTGCGTTTTTCAAGCGCGCCGAAGGGCTGGACGTGTTCGACACAAAGACCGATTTCAACTTGTTCCGGACAAAGGTCTGAACCCCGCCGGCAGGCGTTCAGCCCAGCGCGACTGCCAACGCTTCGAACATGCGCCGGCCATCCGTGCCGCCCTGTTCGGCTTCGATCAGCCGTTCGGGGTGGGGCATCAGGCCCAGCACATTGCCAGTTTCGTTGATGATGCCGGCGATGTCGCGGGCGCTGCCATTGACCGATTCGGTGTAGCGCAGAACCACCCGGCCTTCGCCTTCCAGCCGGTCGAGCGTTTCGGTATCGGTGAAATAATTGCCATCGTGATGAGCGACGGGAATGCGGATTGCTTCGCCGGCGTCATAGCGGGCGGTGAACATGGTCTGGCTGTTTTCCACCCGCAGGCCGACATCGCGGCAGACGAAATCCAGCCCGGCGTTGCGCATCAACGCGCCCGGCAACAGCCCCGCCTCGGTCAGCACCTGGAACCCGTTGCACACGCCCAGAACGGCACGGCCCTGCGCAGCGGCGGCGACCACGGCCTGCATGACCGGGGACCGCGCGCTCATCGCGCCGGAACGCAGGTAGTCGCCATAGGAAAAACCGCCGGGCAGGGCGATCAGATCGAGCCCCGCCGGCAATTCGGCGTCGCGGTGCCACACCATGGCGGGCGCGGTGCCGGTGATGGTTTCGATCGCCACGGCCAGGTCGCGATCACAATTGGAACCCGGAAAGACGATGACCGCTGCCTTCACAGCAGCTCGATCCGATAATTTTCGATGACGGTATTGGCGAGCAGCTTGCTGCACATCGCATCGATGACGGCTTCGCTGGTGCCATCGGCGAGATCAAGCTCGATGACCTTGCCCTGCCGGACGCCCGCGATGCCTTCGAACCCCAGCCCGCCAAGCGCGTTCTGGATGGCGCGGCCCTGCGGATCGAGAACGCCGGGTTTCAGGGTGATGGTGACGCGAGCTTTCATGCGGCGCCGTTTAGGATGCGGCGGGGGGAACGTCCAGCGGGAATCCCGATCCGCTATTCCAATGGTCGCCACACGCCGGACCGCAACGCCTCGGTCGGCTTGTACAGCCGTTTATAGGCCATGCGGTCACAATCCTCGATCCAGTAACCCAGATAGACATAGGGCAAGCCGGCCCGCGCCGCCCGCGTAATGTGATCGAGGATGATGTAATTGCCCAGGCCCCGGCGCGGCCCTTCGGGTTCGTAAAAGCTGTAGATCATCGACAGGCCATCGGATTGTTTATCGGTCAGGCAACAACCGACCAGCCGCCCCGGCCGGCCATCCACCGATGGCTCGCGATATTCGACCAATATTGTATCCACCGGCGTCTGTTCGACCATGTCGGCATAATCATGCCCGTCCATCGCCGCCATGCCGCCCGCCGGGTGCCGCAGCGCCAGATAGCGCCGTAGGAGTGCCCATTGTTCCTCGGTGGACCAGGGTTCGCAGGCGTGCACCTCCAGCGCGGCGTGGCGTTTCAACAGCTTTTTCTGCGTCACCGATGGTTGAAACCGCTGCGCCACCACCCGCACCGAAACACAGGCCTGGCAGAAATCGCAACTCGGCCGGTAAACGACATTCTGGCTGCGGCGGAACCCGATGCGGCCAAGCGCCTCGTTCATCTGGGCCGATTCGCCACCCTTCAGTTCGGCGAACACCTTGCGCTCCACCCGACCCGGCACATAGGGGCAGGGCGAAGGTGCGGTCACGAAGAACCGCGGAAATCGGAAGCTCTGGTCGGTCACAACGCTGCCAAGGGGCTCCCTGAAGGGACAGGCGAATCCCCACAGTCTAATGCGGCAGGGCAGGCAATGACCATAGCTGCGAAGAAGGTTAATTTGCGTAAAGTTTTTTCAGGTACGGCGCGATCGCCCGGCAAGCGGGCCATGGTCGAGCCCGCCCGAGTGCGCCGGAGCCCGCCCCGCTCTTGCAACCCCGGCGGCGTGCCCCGACACTGATGCCATCGCCCGCCGACCGGGCATCGACCGCAAGGACCACGCGATGACAGACATTATCCGGCTTTG
>JBBQYI010000014.1:0-46878 GCA_038208825.1 Sphingomonadales bacterium
GGTGCTCTACTTCGCCGTTGTGCGCCCCACCTTGCCAAAGGTCGGCCGCGTCATCGACGAGCGTGAGGGCAGGGTGGCAGGCGATCTGGATGCCGCCGAAGCCGCCAAAGGCGAAGCCGATGCGATCCGCACCCGCTACGACGAAGGCATGGCGACGGCCCGCGCGGCTGCCCAGGGCGAAGTCGCTGCGGCCCAGGCTGCCGCTGCGGCTGCTGCGGAGGCGCGTATGAAGGAATTAGGCGCCGTTCTTGATGGCCGGGCTGCCGAAGCGGCGTCGCGTATCGACGCGTCGCGCACCGCGGCGCGCGCAACACTGGCGGCGACCACGGCTGATTTGACCGGGGAAGCCATAGCCAGGCTCACCGGGCTCGATGTGGCGCCCGCCGAAATCGAAGCGGCGCTGGCGGCGCAGAAGTAGGAACGACCAGTGGCCGACACCTTGCAAGCCTCCAGCGAAGCCCCGGCGACGGAACTCCACGCTGGCACCGAAGTGCCGGCCGCAGAGCATCATGTCGAGGCGACGCTACTCGGCCAGGGCCCGGAATTCTGGGTCTATGTGTCGATGACGATCTTTTTCGTCCTCGCCATTTTCGTTGGTAAACTGCCCAGCCGCATCACCGGCGCGCTTGATGCCCGCATCGCCGCTGTCAAGCGCCAGCTTGACGAAGCCCGCGCCATCCGCGCCGAAGCGGAAGCGTTGCTTGCCGAAGCCAACACCAGCCGCGACGCCGCGACCAAGGATGCACAGGCCATCATCGCCCGCGCCCATGCCGAAGCCGCCGAACTCGTCGCCGAAAGCCAGGCCAACGCCGCGCTCACCATCGAACGCCGCACCGCCGCCGCCGAAGCCAAGATCGCTGCCGCCGAACGCGCCGCCGAATCGGAACTTCGCGCCGATGTCGCGCGCCGCGTCACCGCCGCTGCAACCGCGATAATTACCGCAAAGGCCGACACGTCGCTGCAGACGCGCCTCGCCGACGATGCCATTGCCGGGCTCGACCGCCGGCTCCACTAAAACGGGTCGGGGGGCGGCATGTCACCGCCCAGGCATCCCCGTTGCGTTACCTGTTCCGGCGTGATATTGCGCTGCCAGTATGACGATGCGACCTTCGATTCGCCGATGAGGCTGTAGTTCCCGCGACGCCCATGGGTCCGCGGATGCCACCGTTTCATCCTGCCAGTCGAGAGCGCCTCCTTGTTCATCATCACCCCTGCGCAGGTCGCCGACCTGCCCGAAATCGAACCCCTGCTCGATGCCGGCTTCGGTCCGGCGCGGCACAATCGCACTGCCTATCGTTTACGCGACGGGTTGGTGCCTGACCCGGCGCTGTCGTTCGTGGCGCGCCGCCGGTCCGGCATGCTCATCGGCTCGCTGCAATGCTGGCCGCTGCAACTGCGCGGTGCCGATGGCAGCGTGTCGCCGCTGATCCTGCTCGGCCCCGTCGTCACGGCGGCAACGCATCGCGGGGAGGGTGTCGCGACGGCATTGATGGGGCAAGCACTCGCCGCCATTGATGCCGCCAAAGCTGCGCCGGTACTGCTTATCGGTGATGCGCCATTTTATGGGCGCTTCGGCTTTTCAGCAGCCGCGAAAGCAAGCTGGGTAGTGCCTGGCCCGGTGGATCGGGCGCGTCTGTTGCTGCGCGGTGTCGCGGATGCGCTGCCGACGATCGGTTGGATCGAACCGTCGGTGGCGGTTCGACACGTTGCCTGACCATCTGCCGCACGGGTAGGGGAGTTGCGATGCCCGGCCCATCGCCTATGTAGGACCCATGACCGGCCCAACCACTCCCCGCGATTCAGCCGGCCGCAGCACGGCCGAACTCGCTGCCTTGCTGGACAAGGGCAATTTGCCGCCGGTCCATCTGTGGAACCCGTCGCATTGCGGTGATTCCGAAATGCGCATCGCGGCCGATGGCACATGGTTCCACCAGGGCTCGCCGATCGGCCGCAAGGAACTGGTGAAGCTGTTTTCTACCATATTGCGCCGCGAACCCGATGGCGGCCATGTGCTGGTTACCCCGGTCGAAAAGCTCGATATCCACGTCGATGACGCGCCGTTCGTCGCCGTGGAAGCGACGATCGACGGCGACGGCAGCAACCGGCGGATCATCTTTCGCCTCAACACTGATGACCTCGTCGCCGCCGGGCCCGGCCATGAATTGCGCGTCGAAACCGCCGCCGATGGCACGCCGCGCCCTTATGTCCATGTCCGCAATGGCTTGCAGGCGCTTGTCAATCGCCCGGTCTTTTATCAACTTGCCGATATTGCGCTGGCTGAATCGCCGCTTGGCGGATCCTCCGATCCGCCGGGTCTTTGGAGTAGCGGCGTGTTTTTCCCGTTCATGCCCGCCTGATGGCCATTGAGCGTTTGCGGTCGGCGCTGTTGGATCATACCGGCATGGGGTTTGCAGATGTCCGCACGCCGGTGTTGCGCGGCGATTGGGATGTCACCGCGGAAGCGCCGCCGCAACTCGCAAACGAGCTCACCGCCGCTGCCGTGCTGATCGCCGTTACCGATGAAGCCGAGCCGCAACTGCTGCTCACCAAGCGTCCCGAAACCATGAAGCACCACCCCGGTCAGATCGCCTTTCCGGGCGGCCGTGTTGACCCTGGCGATGCTGATGACGTCGACGCAGCGCTGCGTGAGGCAGAGGAGGAGGTTGCGCTCGATCGCCGCCATGTCGAGGTCCTCGGCTTGCTCGATCGATACGAAACCGGCACAGGCTTTTCGATCCGGCCGGTTGTGGGTGTCGTGCCGCCGGGGCTGGTGCTGGTGCCCCATGCACAAGAGGTGGCGGAGGTGTTCCACGTGCGCTTTAACCACGTGATCGACCCGGCGAACCACGAAGTGCGCAATGGCTTCTGGCAAGGACGGGCGCGGCGCTATTATGTCATCCGCGCCGGGGATCGCGAGATATGGGGCGCCACCGCCGGCATCATCGTCAACCTGTCGAGGCGGCTGGCGTGAACTTGCCACCTCAAGCCTGGGCGACGACGCCGGCCGGCGTCCTGCTGCTCGACACGCTCGACGCCGCTGGTGGCATGACGCGGTTGGTCGGCGGCGCGGTGCGCGATGCGCTGCTTGGCCACGGTGGTGGTGACATCGATTTGGCGACACAATTGCAACCGTCGGACGTCATGCAAAGGCTGGCGGCGGCGGGGTTGAAGGCTATTCCGACGGGTCTCGCCCATGGAACGGTGACGGCTGTGGCCAAAGGGCTGTCGGTAGAAATCACTACCCTGCGCCGCGATATCACCACCGATGGCCGCCACGCTCAGGTCGAATTCACCAGCGATTGGCAGGAAGACGCCAGCCGGCGTGATTTCACCATCAACGCGCTCTATGCCCGGTTGCCAAGCGGCGAAGTCAGCGATTTCTTCGGCGGCATTGAAGATCTGCGGGCACATCGCGTGCGCTTCATCGGTTCGCCATTGCAGCGAATTGCGGAGGATCATCTGCGCATTTTGCGTTTCTTCCGATTTTCGGCGCGATTTGCCCGGCCACCCAACGAGCGACCCATTGATGCAGAGGGCCTTGCCGCCTGCACGGCCCGTGCCAATGATCTGATGGCCTTGTCACGCGAGCGTATCGCTTCCGAGCTGCGCGGGCTGTTGTCGGTTTCCGACCCTTTGCCGGTCCTAACACTGATGGTGGCGCATGGGATATGGCACCCAGTGCTGCCCGAAATCAGCGCCGCCCGCCTGCCCGTTCTGGCACGCACCATCGCCGCTGAAGCTGAAAGCGGGATTTCGCCCGACTGGCGGCGACGGCTGACAGCGCTGTTGCCGCCCGATCCGTCGATCGTGGAGACGATCGCAGCGCGGCTGCGCCTATCGAATGCCGATCGCGCCCGACTGGCGCTCGCCGCTCCAGCGTGGGATGGCGAACCGCTTCGCCCGGCAGCGTGGAAAATCGGCGTTGAAGCGGTGCTCGATCGTTTGTTGATCGCCGGGCTTTCGGGTCCTGATGTGCTCGAACTCGCAATCTGGCAGCGCCCGCGACTGCCTGCGTCCGGGCGCGACTTGCTGGCACGGGGCCTGGCGCCCGGCCCGGAGGTCGCAAGGCGATTGGCGCAGTTCGAACGGGGATGGGTTGCGGCGGGCTTTCCGCAGGATTCGGCGACGGTCGCGGCCCTGTTAGACAGCGCCGTCGCCGGGACCTGAAGCCAGTCGACCTGCTGCCCCCTGATAGGGAAGTCGGGTCGGCCTGAGGCACAAATTGCTATATCAATAGTTGGTGACGTCCGCACGACTTAGCCATCCTGCTGGCGGGGCAGTTTGCCGCATTTTCGGTATTTTCGGCGATTATTCAGCCCTTGCTCGTTCCCGGCGGCCGCCCACGTCGCGGGCCGTCGCTCATCGTCACCTTTATGCCGCGACGCGCCAACGCATCGCGCAAGAGGTACTCAATCTCGGCGTTGGTGCTGCGAAGGTCGGTCGCGGCGGCGCGTTCAATTGCGTCGTGCAAAGCTGGGTCAAGCCGCAGCGCAAAGGCCTTGCGCGCTGTCACGGCATCATTGGTACAAGCTGCCGGTGTTCAAAACCGGCTGCGTATCCCGCTCACCGCACAAGACAACCATCAGGTTGGAAACCATCGCGGCGCGACGTTCGTCGTCCAATTCCACCACTTTCTTCTCGCTGAGCATCGCCAGTGCCATTTCAACCATGCCGACGGCGCCTGCCACCAACGTTTCGCGCGCGGCCACTACGGCTGCCGCCTGCTGCCTGCGCAGCATGGCGCCGGCGATTTCGGGTGCATAGGCGAGGTGGGTAAAACCGCTTTCATCGACTGTGATGCCGGCCACCGCCAGCCGCGCCATCAATTCGGTGCGCAATTCGCCGCCGATCTGTTCATGGTCGCCACGCAGCGTCACTTCCTTGTGTTCGAAATCATCATAAGGGTAGCGCGATCCGATGGCCCGAACAGCCACTTCGATCTGCGCCGAAACAAAGCCGCTGAAGTCATCGACGTCGAACAGTGCCTGCGCCGAATCGGTGACCCGCCACACCACCTGAGCCGCGATTTCGATCGGGTTGCCGCGCTGATCATTTACTTTGATGGTTTGGGAAATCAAATTATGGGCGCGCAGGGAAATCTTCTTTTTGCCCATCCATGGCCATGTCCAGCGCAGCCCGGGATTGCGATCGCTGCCGCGATAGGCGCCGAACAGGGTAATGGCGGCGGCCTCGTTCGGTTGCACTTTATAGAACCCCGGCAGAATGATGATGATCGCCAGTGCTGCGGCGAGCAGCACCACGACCATCGTTTTGTCCTCTTGGGCCACGGCCAGAAACGAATATATCTCGACCAGCACGAGGACGAACAGCAGTCCGAGCATCAAAAAGCCATTGCCGCCGCCGCCACGCACCTCGCGGCTCGGTTCACGCACGACATTGGTATCGGACATTGCTATCGCCCCGTTAAAGACGATATCATAATTATATCATTTTTCGTAGCACGCAAGTGAATTCGAAACCGCAGTGACGCTCCTATTCGCCATGGTCCGCTCGGAGCGCTGTCGAATGTGCTGGGCCTGCCTGCTCGGCGCCGGGCAGGATCATCCGCACGATTAATACAATAGCCAGCCTGAATATTGGCAAAAGCAGCATGGCGTCACGCCCCGCCGCGTTCGCCCTGCTTCTATTCAGTCGGGCCGTCATCCTCTGGCGGCCGCGGCTTCGATTTGAAAATGCCCGCAGGGTCGCGATAGGCGACGTAAGCGAAAAAGCCGAACATTGCGAACAGCAGAACGACAAAGAGCAAAACAACGATCATGGGAAATTCATATCCCAGCAGCCTGATAAAGGCGAGACCCCGCCGGGGTGCATCAGCCGAACTTGTTGTCGCGGGGAAAGCCCGTTGGCGGCAACCGCCCGGCGCTGCCACGGCTTCCCTTCCAGAACCCCAAGTCACTCTCCGTCCTCGTCCGCGCCGAACTGCCGCCCATCGTCCAGCTCAGCCCTTCGGCCATAACGAAACTGCGCGAATCCGATAGCCCGCCGTCCTTGTATTTCTGCATCGCCACGCCTTGTCCGCGCGACATGCTCGGCAGGTCGGTAATCGAAAACACCAGCAGCTTACGGTTCTCGCCGATCACCGCGACCATATCGTCGCCCTGGGCAATTGACCGCACGATCGCCAGCTTCGCGCCGTCGCGGGGGTTCAATACCTGCCGACCCTTTCGCGTTTCGGCCAGCACATCTGCGGCTTCCACGATGAAGCCGCGCCCATCGCTCGCTGCCAGCAACAACCGAGTCTCAGGGCGCCAAACTGCCAGCTGCACGATCTCTACGCCCTCGGCCAGGTCGATCATCAGCCGCAATGGTTCGCCGAACCCGCGGCCACCCGGCAGTTTGTCGGGGGTGAGCGTGTAGAACCGCCCATCCGAAGCCGTCACCATGATCTTTTCGGTCGTGTAGGCGTGAAACGCGAACGCCGGCCCATCGCCTTCCTTGAATTTGATCGCATCGCCCGCAGCCAGGTCACCATGACCCTTCATGGCGCGTATCCAGCCCTTTTCGCTGGCGATGATTGTCAAGGGTTCCTTGTCGATCATCTCCTCAAGGCTGATCATCTTGACGTTGGGCGCCGCTTCGATCGAGGTGCGACGCATCCCCAGTAATGTGGTTGGGCCATAGGCAGCGCGCAGCGCGGCAAGATCGTTGGCAAGCCGTTCGGTCTGTTCGTCGGGCGATGCGATCAGGCTGCGCAGCCCCTTTGCCTCCAGCGTCAGCGCCTCGTTTTCGCGGGTGATCTCGATTTCTTCGAGCCGCCGCAGGGACCGCAGCCGCATGTTCAGAATTGCGTCGGCCTGCACCGTTGTAAGGTCGAACGCTGCCATCAGGTCGGCTTTGGCATCATCAGCCTCGCGGATTATGCGGATCACCTCATCGAGGTTCAAATAGGCTTTCAACAGCCCGCCCAACACCTCCAGCCGCGCCTCGATCTTGCCCAATCGATATTCGCTGCGGGCGATCAGGACCTCGCGTTGATGTACCAGCCATCTGCCGATTACCTGCTTCAACGACAAGACGCCGGGCCGGCCATGATCGAGCACGTTCATGTTCAATGACACGCGCACTTCAAGATCGGTCAGCTTGAACAGGCTTTCCATCAACACATCGGGGTCGACGTTGCGCGAACGAGGTTGCAGGATGATGCGGACCTGTTCGTCACTATGGTCGTCGATATCACCCAGGATCGGCAGCTTCTTTTCGGAAACCAGCTCTGCCAGCGCCTCGATCAGCTTCCCCTTGACGACCTGGTACGGGATCTCGCTGACTTCGATCGACCAGGTGCCACCCTTTTCCTCGATCTTTTTCCAACGGGCCCGGAGCCGGAAACTGCCGCGTCCGCTCGCATAGGATTCGGCGATGCTGGCGGCCGGCTCGACGCAAATCCCGCCGGTCGGGAAATCCGGGCCCTTCACCCATTCGAGCAGCGCCGCATCGGGCAGGTCCGGGTCGGCCAGTAACGCCATCGTCGCGTCCAATATCTCGGCGGCATTGTGCGGCGGGATACTGGTCGCCATGCCGACAGCGATGCCTGACGAGCCATTGGCCAACAGATTGGGGAACATGCCGGGGAAAACTTCCGGCTCCTCTTCCTCGCCATTGTATGTCGTACGGAAATCGACGCTGGATTCGTCAAGCCCGTCCATCAGGATCGAGGCCGCCGCAGTCAACCGCGCCTCGGTATAGCGCATGGCGGCGGCGTTATCCCCGTCGATATTGCCGAAATTGCCTTGCCCGTCGATGAGCGGGTAACGCAGCGAGAAGTCCTGTGAGAGCCGCACCAGCGCGTCGTAGATCGATTGGTCGCCATGCGGGTGATACTTGCCCATCACATCGCCAACGACGCGGGCGGATTTCTTGTAGGCGACATTGGCCCCGCCATCGATCCGCGCCACATCGGTGCCAGGGTCCAGTTTCAACAGCCGCATCCCCCAAAGAATGCGCCGGTGTACCGGTTTCAGGCCATCGCGCAGATCAGGCAGCGACCGTGCCGTAATCGTTGACAGCGCATAGACAAGGTAGCGATCGCTCAGTGCCGCATCGAAGGGCGTATCGAGAATGCGATCTGTTTCAGGTGGTTCGGACGGGGGCAGGGTGGTGGTGGTTCTGGCCATGACCGGGGATAGCGCGGCGACGTCGGGGCGTCCACACCAGACCGCTAATGTGCGGGCATTCGGCCCGCGAACCTTTGCCGCGCCGCGATTAAGCCTGACCGCCCGGCCAGCACGTCGCGTTCAAGAAAATAGGCGGTCAGCTTGAGGCCGTCGGCAATCCCAGCGGCATCGGCAGCGCTGTCGTCGATCAGAAATGCTGGCAATGGCAACAGCCGCGCCGCCCAAGGTTGCCCGGCGCCACGTGACACCGCCTGGCTGGACTTTGGCGACACGAACGCCAGATCCTGCGCGGTCCCTGTGGCAGCACAGCGCGAAAGGTCGATACCAAAGCCCAGTTCACCCAATAGCAGATGCTCATAGCGCACCACGCCATCCCCAAGCCGCAATGGCCCGACCCCGACGGCAATCGCCGTCACCAGCGCTTCCAATGCTGTGTACAGCGCCGGGTGGGGATCCGCTTCCACAAGTGCGGTGGCAGTAAGCGTCGTCAGCCAATCCAGTGCCGCCAACGCGAGGCTGGTCGTCGCCAGTGGGGCCCGCGCGGCCGTCAATTCAACCGTCGCCGCCGCCAATTGCGTGTCCACCCGCGCCCGCAGCGAAAGCGCCACGCCATTGCCAGCTTGTAGTACAGGGCGAAATTTTCGCGACCGTCCACCGCGCACATAGCCGGCGACCAGCCCATGGGCTGGTGTCAGAAATCGCACGACTGCGCCATGTTCGCCATGGGGCAGGAGCGCAAGCACGATGGCGGGTGTATCGATATGCACTGCTTGATGCTAACGCACTGCGATTGCCACAGCTAGCGGCGGTTGTAGCGCCGCTGGCTGCATCGTCGTCGCGATAGATTATTCCCGAGCAGCGTATTGCAGCGGCGCAGGCGGCTGTGCAACCGAGCGCGGGCAGTCCACTGTGCGTCAGGGGCGCGTTTGATATTCCTTGGGGGTGAGTCGAACCCGTCGATTGCAGTCAAAAACGGCTTGTGCTTCCGACTATTTTGATACGACCGAAAGAATTAACGGCGCCGCCCAATGGGCCTTTTTACAGCGGTTATACCAGCGGCGGGGCAGTGCCCGATAAATGGCCGCTAAATGTTGATTCGTCGCCGTAACATCCGGTTCGTCAGCCATGCCCGGAAACTATCCACACATCTTATTGATTATTTATTAACGCCAGCAGAATCGGCAGCATTTCCCACCTTGAAAACCTTGAACGTGGGAGTTCCCGATGCGGAGATTTTCGTTCCCCTCTATTGTCTTTGTTGCCGTGTTTGCGACCACTGCCGTGCCGGCGCTTGCCGATCGAGGCACTCCGACTCCAGCTGTCGCGTGCGCGCTCACCGATCTTACCGGCGCGACCGCATGCAGCGGCTTTTTTGCCGGCAATCTCAACGCCGGCAGCAGCGGCAAGATCCTCGAACAAAAGGCTGCATTGCAGTCGATCGGTTTCAGTTGGGATGGCAATTTCGGCGCCGTTGAAAAGATCGAAAGCTTCACCGGCCACATCATCGACTTTCCTACACTGCTTACCGAAACCAGTTTCGTTTCGGTACATTGGGGAGCCGGCGAAGGCCCGCTCAAAACTCAGGGCGGTACCACTGGCTTCTACAAGATCAACGCTGGCAACGGCTTGGACAAGATAGTCTCGGCCTTTGGCTCGCTATCCAACGCCGTTCTCTACCGAACCGCATCCGCCGGTGAAGGCGGCGGCGGCGGCGGTGGCGGTGGTGGCGGCGGTGGCGGCGAAGGCGGCGGTGGCGGTGGTGGCGGCAACGTCGGCGATGTCCCCGAACCGCTGATCTGGGGTCAGCTGGTCGTCGGCCTCGGCATGGTGGGCTTCGCATCGCGCCGGCGTCGGATTACTGTCGCATCCTGACGGCGGCAGCGACCCCAAACGGCTACGGGCTCGGCCGGGTCAATCGACCCAGCCGAGCCCGGAATCGCGATACACTGCCCGATCCTCGGCCCAGTCTTCTTTCACCTTGACGTGCAGGAAGAGGTGCACTTTCTTGCCGGTCAACTCGGCAATCCCGGCGCGTGAATTGGCGCCGATTTCCTTGATTCGTGATCCGCCCTTGCCCAAGACGATGGCGCGCTGCGTCTCGCGTTCCACCAGTATTTGCTGGTGGATGGCAATGCTGCCGTCGCGCCGTTCTTCCCATTTCTCGGTCTCGACCGCGCTGGCATAGGGCAGTTCGGCGTGCAGCTGGTTATAGATCTGCTCGCGGGTAATCTCTGCGGCCATCAATCGCGTCGTGGCATCGGTCAACTGGTCTTCCGGAAAATGCCATGGCGATGTGGGCATCGCTGACGCCAGCGCCCCGCGCAACTCGTTCACCCCGTCGCCGGTGTTGGCAGAAACGAACCATGTGTCACTGAACGCCGCCATCGAATTGGCATGCGCCGCCAATTCCAGAAGGCGCGGCTTTGCCGTGATATCAACCTTGTTCAGCACCAGTAGCTTGGGCTCCGGCCGGTTCTGCAGTGCCTCCAGGATCGCCGAGGGCTCGTTGCGAAATCCGGTTTTGGCATCAACGACGAAAGCGATCAGGTCAGCGCCTTCTGCCCCCTCCCACGCCGCGCGTACCATGGCACGGTCCAACCGCCGGCGCGGCGCGAAAATACCCGGCGTGTCGATTAGCAGCATCTGCGAGGCGCCTTCGGTGGCGATGCCGATCAACCGGGTGCGCGTCGTTTGCACCTTGGCCGAAACGATCGCGACCTTCTGCCCGACCAGTGCGTTGACCAGCGTCGATTTGCCGGCATTTGGCGCGCCGACGATGGCGACCGATCCGCACCGTGTCTCTGCACCGGGCAGATCAATATTCTCAGTCATTTTGGAATCCCTGCCAGCATGGCGACAGCGGCGGCCTTTTCGGCCTCCTGTTTGCTGGCGCCTTCGCCACGTTTTGAAGCTTCGCCGCGCACGGCAACCTCGATTGTGAAGCGTGGTGCATGGTCGGGGCCCTGCCGATCGACAACGGCGTAGATCGGCATGCCGAGACGGCGTTTCAACGCCCATTCCTGCAATCGTGATTTTGGATCGGCGAGCAATCGCGGACCATTTTGCAACAATCGTGCCCATTCGCGGCGTACAAAGGCTTCAGCCGCCGACCAGCCACCGTCAAGATAGATCGCCGCGACCAGCGCTTCGGCAACATCTCCCAGCACATTGTCGCTCTGGTGCAACCCCTTGGCGCGGGCGCTTGCCTCCATGATGAGCCTTTCAGGCACGCCCAGCGCCCGAGAAACCTCGGCATTGGCTGGCCCTTCGACAAGCGCGTGCAGCCGCGATGTCAACCGGCCTTCTGCCTCGTCGTGATCGGTGTAGAGCCATGTTGCCACGGCACATCCAAGCACCCGATCGCCAAGGAATTCCATCCGCTGGTAACTATCGGCACCCGTGGCGACGCTGCTATGGGTCAACGCGCGGCGTATCAGCCCGATATCGGAAAAATCGTGGCCCAGCCGATCTTTCGACCATTTTGCGAGTTCGGCTTCGCTGTGGCTCACGAATTTACCATCATATCGACATCCCGATCCGGTCCCAACGCAAATGCGCCCCTAGCTCGATCGAGAAAAAGATGTGATCGGCGCGACCAACGATATTGGCCATTGGCACAAGGCCAACGCCACCTTCGGCAAGACTAAAGCGGCTATCGGCCGAATCGTCACGATTGTCACCCAGAACGAACAGATGGCCAGGCGGCACCAGGACGGGGCGCGTCGTATCGCGCACATCATTGGCAATCTGGTCGATGACTTCGAACCGCCGGCCGGACGGCAGTGTTTCGACATATACCGGATAGCGACATACAGGCCGACCAGCGGCATCGACGTCGCGAAAGCTTGGACGTCCGGTGCTGGAAATACAGTCGCTTCCGCTGGCGGGCAGCAGCGCATCATCAATTCGTCTTTTCGGCACCACAGAGCCGTTCAGCACGACCCTGCCACCTGCCATTGCCACAGTGTCGCCAGGCAGACCGATGACACGTTTGATGTAATCGGTGCGATTATCGCGCGGCGTCTTGAAAACCAGCACATCACCGCGTGCCGGCATGGCACCGAAAATCCGGCCCTCGAACAAGGGTGGGCCGAGTGGCAGTGAATAGCGGCTGTAACCATAGGGCCATTTGGCCACGAACAGATAATCGCCGACCAGCAAGCGTGGCTGCATCGATTCAGACGGGATATTGAACGGCTCGAACACCAGGGTGCGCAACCCCAGCGCCAACAATACCGCCGTCATCAACAACCGCGCGACGTTGCCCAGCACCAGCCGTTGGGCTTCGGTGCGTGCCATATGCGCGGCGCGCGATTGGGCGAGGCTATCGGTCATTGGCGATGGCCTTCCCTCGCGCAGCGCCTAGGGTCAAGCCAAAGATGCCGCCAAAGGCATCACTCGCGACGGCGCAAGGCGGCAATTAATCGGTATGCGGGTCTTTCACCCGCCATGCCAATGGGCCATTGTCAGGCCATGGACACCGTCGATTCCGACTTCGCCGATTTGGCCGCCACCGTCCCGCCGCTGCAAGGCCTGTTTGCCGCTGAGCCCGACCGGCTGGCGCGCATGGCCTTCGACGTTGCCGGCATACATTTTGATTTCAGCAAGCTTGCAGCCAGCGCTGCCATTGTCGGTCGGTTGATGGCGCTCGCCACCGCTGCCGATTTCGACGGCTGGCGCGCCCGGCTTTTCGCCGGTGAAATAGTCAATCCCAGCGAGAACCGCGCCGCCACCCATATCGCCGAGCGCGGCACCGGCATGCCAACAGACAATGCCGCGGCTGACGTCGGGCAGGCAGCAATGCGTGCGCTGGTTACCGAGGTGCGCGCGTCCGACGTTGCCGATATCATTCACATCGGGATTGGCGGCTCCGCACTTGGCCCGGCGTTGCTGCTGGATGCCCTCGGCCGCGACGGCACAGGCGACGCCGACGGTCCCCGTGTCCATATCGTCGCCAATATCGATGGCGAGGCACTGGCGCGCGCCACCATGGAATGCGACCCGGTGCGCACCCGCATCATCATCGTTTCCAAAACCTTCACCACGACGGAAACCATGACCAACGCAGACTCTGCGTTGGCGTGGCTGGCTGCCAATGGCGTTGCCGATCCGCGCGGTCGCACTATCGCAGTCACTGCCGCGCCCGAAAAGGCTTTGGCCTGGGGTGCCGGTGCCGTGTTGCCGTTCGCCGATACGGTCGGCGGCCGCTATTCATTGTGGTCGGCGGTGGGGCTGCCCTATGCATTACGGTGTGGCTGGCCTGCGTGGCTGGCGCTGCACGGTGGCGCCGCCGCCATGGACCTGCATTTCCGGGATGCGCCCGCCGCCGCCAATGTGCCGCTATTCGCCGGACTGCTCGACATCTGGTCGGCGCGCTATCAAGGCCGACAAGTGCGCGGCGTCTTCGCCTATGATGAACGGTTGCGGCTGTTGCCGAGCTTCCTCCAGCAGCTTGAAATGGAAAGCAACGGCAAGCGCGTCTCGCGCACTGGCATCCCTGTTTCCTTACCCACCGCCGCCGTCACCTGGGGTGGCACGGGCACGGATGCCCAGCACGCGGTTTTCCAGTTGATCCACCAGGGTATGGTGGTTGGCCCGGTCGAATTCGTTGCCGTCCGCACTCCTGGCCATAAAATGCCGCCTACCCACCACAGGCAGCTACTGGCCAATTGCTTCGCGCAAGGTGCCGCCCTCATGCGCGGCCGCTCGACCGCGGAGGCGATGGCGCTTTCTGGCGGCGATGCGGCGCTTGCGGCCGCGAAAACCTTTCCTGGCGACCGCCCGTCCGCCACCATCCTGCTCGATGCGCTCGACCCGGCAACACTCGGCGCGCTGCTTGCATTCTACGAACACCGCACCTTCGCCGCAGCTGTCGCCATGGGTATCAATCCTTTTGATCAATGGGGTGTCGAGCTCGGCAAGGAGATGGCGACGGCCGTGATGGCGGGCGGCAATACCGACTTCGACGCCTCTACCGCAGATCTCTTGAGTCGCGCCGGCCTTTGAACACTGTTTTTCTGGTTTGTGGCATCGACGTTTTATAGGCGCCGTTCGCGCTTGAGCGGGGACACGGCTGCAGGCATGATGAAAAGCGCAAGGATTGCCACAGAGGGAAGGCTGCGCAGAGGATATGGGTGGAATTGTCCGCGCCTTTGTCGTCGGTTCGCTGATGGCGCCGGTGCTTATTTTCGTGGTTGGCTATGGCTTTAGCAAGCCGCTGAACCTTTTGTTGCTCATGGCTATCCTGATTGGTGGCCTGGTAGTTTTTATCGTGGTCTTCGGCCTTATCGTCCCGGCCCTGTTCCCGCCGGTGCCGATGCTGCCCAACCAAGCCCAACCTGAGCGGGATGATGGCGAGACTTGGACACCGCAATTTGAAACAGATGGCAGGGCATGGCCGACGCCCGCGCCGCCGCGGCCGGCCAAGGACGATGTGCGTGGCAATCTTGCGCGCAATCTACCGCTGCGACAGCGTTTCATCGGTTGGACGTATCGATCACCGCCGCCAAAGGGGCCGGACACACAGACCGAATAGGCCTGAGCAGGGCGAAAAGAACCGGCAGGACTGTCCCGCCGGCTCATGGTCGAACGTTTCGGCGTCAGCGATGCTGCCTCTTAGAACGTCTTGCGAGCCACGACGCCGAACGTGCGCGGCTGGTTGGTGGCATAGCCGAGACGTGCCCTGCCGCCGCGCTCCCGATCGAGTGAGAGCAGTGCATTTTCGTTAAACAAATTGGTGATATAGGCAGTCAACGACAGGGTTTGGCTCAACTCAACACCGGCGCTGATGTTCACCAACTGGTAGGATGGCAGCCGCAGCGTAATGTTGCGGACTTCGCCGCCGGTTGCCCCGCCGAATGGCAGACGCGAGGTGAAGAAGCTTGCCGACGGTTCCTGATCGCTGGGCTGGGTAAAGCGGCTGCCAACATGCTGTACCGAGGCATTCAGCACGACATTGGCTGTCGAGCTGATCGGGAAGGTGTAGTTCGCATTGGCCGAGATCTGGAAATTCGGCACGGTTGGCAGACGATTGCCGGCACGGATGCCGCCAATCACGCTTCCCGTGCCATCCACCACGGTTGAATCGAACTTGGCTTCCAGAATGCTGCCCGAAACGCCGAGTTGCAGGCCCTGCAACGGCCGGGCGCTCAGTTCGAACTCAACACCGACGCTATGCGCCTTTGGCACGTTGAAGACGATGCGGGATGAACAGGAACCGGCGTCCAACGTCGTCTGCAGATTGTTGATGCGTGTGTAGAAGACGGCGGTGTTGAAGGTGATGCCGCCACGCTTTGCCTTGACGCCGCCCTCGTAGTTCCAAAGCGATTCGTCGCCGAACCGTTGGTACCCACCAAATATAGCGCGATCGGCGGGGGTGCACAGATTGGCGTTCAACGGATCGTTGACACCGCCGAGTCGGAAGCCCTTCGCAGCCTGTGCGTTGATGGTGATGCCATCTGCCACTTCATAGCTGGCGAGGAACCGCGGGTTGAAGCCATCCGCCGCCGTGCGATCGAGTTGTCCGGAGTCGCCATTGGCGAACAGGCCGCCGCTGGTGATTGTCCGGCGCTCCTTGTAATTGTAGTAGCGCAGGCCGGCAGTGATGGTCAGCTTGTCGAAGAATTTGTAGCTCGCCTCGCCAAAGCCGGAAATTTGGGTAAGATTGTACGGCAGGTCAGAATTGAAAGGGGAATCGGCCGGGAAGCCGTTGGCCACCGCCGCCGATGTGCCAGCACCAAGCACCTGGTCGGTATAGGCGTCATAGCCTGGCGTCGGCAGGCGCTGGGCATAGACGCGATCGGTATTTGCATAGAATACGCCGACCACCCATTGGAACGGGCCCTTGCCGGTTGAGGCGAATCGGGCTTCCTGAGTGAAGCTTTTGACCTTTGTCGTGTCGCGTAGATTCGACGGTAGCGTGACAGCGGCGGTCGGATAACCGAGATCGACGGATACCGAACCGGTCAGCGCGCTGGCGTCGCGGCTGACCAGCACGTCGCGATGGGTGTAGCTGGTCACGGAGGTGAAGCCGACACCGCCAAGATCGGCTTCGATGGTGCCATCGGCGATGAAGGTCCTGTCGCGGAATTGTTCGTTCAACAGCAGATATTGCTGACGCGGGCCAAAGGTGACCGGCGGGCGCGTGGTCGTGAACGGGTTGGCAAACAGGTTGAAGGTTTCTTCGCGGTTGAAGCCGTTGGTGCGCACTTCCTGGTAAAGGATGCGCGGGGTGATCTTGATGTTCTCGGTCGGCTGGATGAGCGCCGAAATACGTCCGCCATAGCGTTCGCCAGAATTGACGTCTTTTTGGAGGACACCCCCCGGACGAAGCGCATCGATGAAGCCGCCGTAGCGGGTGTAGTAGCCGACGGCGCGGACGGCGAAATTGTCGCTGACCGGCAGGTTCACGGCACCTTTAACGCTGCCGCCAACCCCGCCGCCACCGATGACATTCACATCAGCTTCGACCTGGCCTTCAACCTTGTCGGTGCGCGGTTTGTTGGTGATGTAACGGATGGTACCACCCACCGAACCGGAGCCGAACAGCGTGCCCTGCGGACCGCGCAACGTTTCGACACGGTTGAGATCGAAGAGGTCGATATCGGGCGTGAACAGCGACAGCGAGATTACCGATTCGTCGAGGTAGAAGCCAACCTGCTCCTTTAGGCCCGGCTGATCTCGAACGATCTGGCCGCCGGATACACCGCGGATCGACACCTGGCTTTGGCCCGGGCCAAGGTTCTGGATGGTCAGGCCCGCGACGCTTCGCGACAGGTCCTCGATCGTGGTGGCATGCTGGCGCTGGATGTCTGCCTGCGTCTGGGCGTTGATCGAAAACGGTATGTCCTGAAGATTGGCGTCGCGTTTCGTGGCGGTGACGACGATCGTATCCTCATCGACGGCACTATTGGCCGCCTGCGCCAGCGCGGGCTGGACTAGAATGATCTGGGTGGCTGCGCCGGCAAGCAGCGAAGCCACCAGCACGCGATTGCGGTTGGCCAAAATACGCATGAAATCACCCCCAAGGACGAATTATTATTCTGGTGATTTTGCGCGCATCTGTGATCACCGGTCAACGCCGGCCATGCCAATGAGTCATTTCTGGAACCGCTGTGGTATTTTTGTCGGCGCAATGTGTGCATCTTGCACTAATCGTGCCGGACCTTGCTCGGCGGTAGCGCCGGCCCGTTTCAAGGGCCGGCTCTAAGTTATTTGCCGCGTGTCTTGCGGTGTTCTTCAAGGTCGAGCACCGCCGATTCATCTTCCGGCATGAGGCCCAGCCGCCGCGCAACTTCTTGATATGCCTCGACTTCGCCGCCAAGATCCCGGCGAAACCGGTCCTTGTCGAGCTTCTCATTGGTTTTCATGTCCCACAGGCGACAGCCGTCCGGGCTGATTTCATCGGCCAGGATGATCCGGCTGAAATCGCCATCGAACAGCCGCCCGAACTCCAGCTTGAAATCGACCAGCCGGATGCCGACGCCGGCAAACAGCCCCGCCATGAAATCATTCACCCGGATCGCCATGTCGGCGATATCGTGCATTTCTTCCTGCGTGGCCCAGCCGAACGCGGCGATATGCTCGTCGGTGATCAACGGATCGTTGAGCGCATCGTCCTTATAATAATATTCAAGGATGGTGCGGGGCAGGGGTGTGCCTTCCTCCAGACCGAAACGCTTGGCGAGGCTGCCGGCGATGACATTGCGAACCACGACTTCGATAGGCACGATTTCCACTTGGCGGACCAGTTGTTCGCGCATGTTGAGCCGGCGGATGAAGTGCGTGGGAATGCCGATCGTCGCCAGCAACGTGAACAGATGCTCGGAGATGCGGTTGTTCAGCACCCCCTTGCCGCTGATCGTGCCCTTTTTCTGGGCATTGAAGGCAGTCGCATCATCCTTGAAATATTGGATGATCGTTCCGGGTTCCGGCCCCTCATAGAGGATTTTGGCCTTGCCCTCGTAAATCTGGCGACGGCGCGTCATGGCTGTCCTCCTGATGGCCGGCCTGGGCGAGCCGAGCGCGGTTGAAAATCAAAGCCCCGGATACACCGGCAACGGTGCCCCCGGGGCGTTTCGATGCACATAGCGCGCGGTGGGGCGGCTTACAATGACCCGCGCTAAATCATGGGTTGGGATGCACCTCTGGCGGGGAATTGCAGGTTGCGGATTGAACCGGGGCGCTTCCCCTTCTATCTGACAGTCGTTGAACCTGTCCGACGGAGTGCTGCATGACCACGTTCGATTCTCGCGAACAAGCCTTTGAGAACAGGTTTGCCCATGATGCCGAGCTGCAGTTCAACGTCTCGGCGCGGCGCAACAGGCTTCTTGGATTGTGGGCGGCCGAAAAGCTGGGGCTGACCGGCGCTGCAGCCAATGACTATGCGGCTACCATCGTCGCCGCCGACCTCGAAGAAGCCGGTTTCGAAGATGTCATTCGCAAACTGGTGGCCGATCTGGCGGGTGCCGGTGTGACTGAAGAAGCAATCCGCGCCGCCCTTGATGAAAAAGCCGCCGAAGCCCGCCGCCAGATCATGGAAAAGATGTAGCCATGCCGATGGCCGCAACAGATATCGAAGCGGCGATCCTAGCGGCGCTGCCCGGCGCCCGTGTCGAGATTACCGATCTGGCCGGTGATGGCGACCACTATGCGGCGCGCGTTACCGCGCCGCAGTTTGCCGGTTTGCCGCGGGTGCGACAGCATCAACTTGTGTATAATGCGCTAGGTGGGCGCATGGGCGGCGTGCTCCATGCCCTGCAACTGACAACGATTCCGGCCTGAGGATTTAACAATGACCGAAACCATCAACGATCGCATCGGCGCCCTTGTCGCCAGCACGCCTGTCGTGCTTTTCATGAAGGGCACGCCGATGTTTCCACAATGCGGCTTTTCCTCCACTGCTGTCGCCATTCTTGATCGGCTTGGCGTCGATATGGAAGGCGATGTGTTCCAGGGCGTCGATGTGCTCGCCGATCCGGCGATCCGCCAGGGCGTGAAGGAGTTTTCGGATTGGCCGACGGTGCCTCAGCTTTACATCGGCGGCGAATTCGTTGGTGGCTCGGACATCATGATGGAAATGTACCAAGCCGGCGAACTGGCCGAATTGCTCGCAAAGGCTGGCATCACGCGCACCGCTGCTTGATCGGTGGCAGCTAATTCGACGGGACTGACCGCCGGCGCGATCTGGCAGGATACGCTGGCGGCACTACGCCCGGCGTTCTGGACTTTGTTTGCCGTTGCCGCTCCGTTTACCCTGCTGGTGGACATGGTGTTGAGCCTGTTCGGGCCGGAAGCGCCCAGGAAGCTGGCTGATATTACGCCGGGCGTGGCGCTTGTGCTGTTTGTCATTCCGGGGTTGGTCGGCGCCATCGCCCAACTGGCC
The DNA here is from genome assembly GCA_038208825.1 of Sphingomonadales bacterium. Classification (GTDB taxonomy): domain Bacteria; phylum Pseudomonadota; class Alphaproteobacteria; order Sphingomonadales; family Sphingomonadaceae; genus Sandarakinorhabdus. The sequence goes on from JBBQYI010000014.1 coordinate 19,516, forward strand.
GTGGCGCACATGGTGGCTCGGCCCGATGCGCCGCCGCGCGTGGCGCTGGCGGCGGCACTCGCAGCCATGCCGACCTATGTGCTGACCTTGCTGATAACTGCTATTCCAACCGGTCTTGCCTTTCTGTTGCTCATCGTGCCGGGCCTGTATCTGGTGGCGCGGTTATTCCTTCTGCTGCCTGTCGCAGTGCTGGAACCCGGGTCGGCGACAGCTATCTTGCGGCGCAGCTGGGATATGACCGCGCCGCACGCGTGGACACTTCTGTGGTTCCTGCTGTTGGCGGCGCTGTTTCTGCTGGGTGCGGCGGTGCTTGCCACCGGCGTCGCCTCGGCAATGGCGTCGGTTTTGACGCTTTTGGGGGCCAAGAGCGTGGGAAATTTCGCGGCGGCGTTGCTGCCAGCAGTAATATCGGCGGTATTTTCCATGGCCAGTGCCACCGCATCGACGGTGGTCTATCTGCGGCTGCGCTAGGCCGAGCCGTGCGTCAGAGCAGCGGCACATGTCCCGCGACATCCGCAGGATGCAATCCAGCGGCCCGCGGATCAGCATAGATTTCGACGGCGCGGGCAAAAGGAACGAACCCCTGCTTCTGGTAAAAGCCAAGCGCGCCGGGATGGTCCAGATCGCAGGTATGCACCCACATACGGCGCGTGCCCGGACGCCAGCCAAGCCGCATCGCATGAGCCATCAACCAGGCGCCATGGCCATGCCCGGTCATCCCGGGCACCAGCCCAAAATAGGCGATTTCAACCTCGCCCGGCCCCGCGAAATCCAACTCAAGCAGGCCCACGGCCACCCCGTCGCGCCGCGTTGCGACATGCACCTCAGTGGTTTCGGCATCCAGGATCGACCCAAGCGTCGCATCATCGATAACCAGCCGGCCGCGCCACAACCAGGGCGCGCCGATCTCACGAAACAGGGCCAGGTAGCGCGACCGATCGACCGGTGCAGGCCAGCGTTCGAGCCGCAAAGCCGATCGCACGGGCTGCCCCGCCGGCGGCCGGCTGTGCATTTCAAGGCTGGTGACGACGGTGGCGATATCGCCACGTGCCACCGGGATCAAGGCGGATGTTTCGGTCAATCCCAGCGCGCCTCTGGCGGCAGGCTCATCAGGATCGCATCGACATTGCCGCCGGTTTTGAGACCGAAGGTCGTGCCGCGATCATAGACAAGATTGAATTCGGCATAGAGGCCGCGGTAGCGCAACTGTGCCAGCCGTTGTTCTGCGGTGAACGGCAGGTGCATCTTTTCGCGCACCAGCGCGGGGTAGAGATCGACGAAGGTGCGGCCGACATCCTGTGTGAACGAAAAGTCACGATCCCAATCGCCGCTGTTCAGATGATCGTAGAAAATTCCGCCGACGCCGCGATGACGGTTGCGGTGCGGCACCCAGAAATATTCCTCGGCCCATTTTTTGAAGGCCGGATAATGCGCCGGATCATGGCGGTCGCACATCGCCTTGGTTGCATCGTGAAAGGCCGCAGTTTCGGCATCATCGGGGATGGCGGGGTTCAGATCCATGCCGCCGCCGAACCAGTTTTTGGTGGTCACCAGATAGCGCGTGTTGAGATGGATGGCCGGGACGAGCGGGTTGGCGGGGTGGATGACCAGGCTGATCCCGGTGGCAAAGAATCGCGGATCCTCGCCGGCGCCGTTGATCTGTTTAGCAAATTCTGGCGAAAATTCGCCATGGACGGTGGAAATGTTGACCCCGGCCTTTTCGAACACGCGTCCCTTCATCACCGACATGACGCCGCCGCCGCCGTGGCCGCCGCTGGCATCGGGCCGGTCCCAGGCGCGGCGTTCGAAGCGGCCGGCGGGGGCGGGGGCTGCGCTCTCATCCTCCAGCGTTTCCAGCGCCGCGCAAATGTTATCGCGAAGCTGGCGGAACCAGGTCTGGGCTGCGGTTTGGTGGTCGTCGAGGCTGTACATAACCCTTCTTTAAACGCATCCGTTCCAGAGGCGTAACCCCCGATTTTATGCACCCCCGCGCCAAAATGTCCCCAAAAACGACGTTGCGCTGCGGGGGAAACCTATTCTATGCGACATGGCACGGGGCTTACTTGAAATTGGCCCGACCCTTTTTGTCTCACCCGAGGTTTTAGATGGCTAGCGAAATGCAAGTGCCCCTCGCCGATGGCCTTGCCCCCGAAGGCGAACGCCGACGGGATTTCCTTTATGTCGCAACCGGGGCCTTTGCCGCCGTGGGCGCGGCCTCGGTAGTCGTGCCTTTGGTTAACCAAATGAACCCGTCGGCCGATGTGCTGGCGCTGGCGTCGGTCGATGTCGATCTGTCGGCGATCCAGCCCGGCCAGGCGATCAAGGTCGCATGGCGCGGCAAGCCGGTGTTCGCGCGGCAGTTGACGCCGAAGGAAATCGCCGAGGCCAAGGCCGTGGATGTTAAGAGCCTGCGCGATCCGCAGTCGCTGGACGAACGTACCAAGCCGGGCAAGGAACAATGGCTTATCACTCTTGGCGTCTGCACCCACCTTGGGTGTGTGCCGCTTGGCGCCGGCGAAGGTGAAAAGCGTGGTGATTTTGGTGGTTATTTCTGCCCCTGTCATGGTTCGCAATATGATACGGCGGCACGAATCCGCTCGGGCCCGGCACCCAAGAATTTGGAAGTGCCGGCCTATGTGTTCAAGTCGCCCACGTCCGTGACGATCGGCTGAGGAGGATAAAATGAGCTTTCCCTGGGCCAAGCATTACGAGCCGACGACCGAATTCGGCAAATATATGGACAGCCGGCTGCCATTGCCGCGCTTTGTCTACAATTCACTGGGCGCCGGCTACCCGACCCCGAAGAACCTGAATTATTTCTACAACTTCGGCGTTCTGGCGGGTGTTGCGCTGGTCATCCAGATCATCACCGGTGTTATCCTTGGCATGCATTACGCAGCCAATAGCGGCATCGCTTTTGATTCCGTCGAGCATATCATGCGCGACGTCAATTCGGGCTGGATGTTCCGCTATATGCACGCCGTTGGCGCCAGCTTCTTCTTCATGGTCGTCTATGTGCACATCTTCCGCGGCCTTTATTATGGCTCATACAAACCGCCCCGCGAGGTGCTGTGGATGCTCGGTCTCGTCATCTTCCTCCTCATGATGGCCACCGCTTTCATGGGCTATGTGCTGGTCTGGGGCCAGATGAGCTTCTGGGGCGCCACCGTAATCACCGGCCTGTTCTCGGCCATTCCGGTGGTCGGACAGGCCATCCAGACTTGGCTTCTGGGTGGGTTTTCGCCCGACAACGCCACGCTCAACCGCTTTTTCTCGCTGCACTATCTCCTGCCATTCGTGATTTTGGGCGTTGTCATCCTGCATGTCTGGGCGCTGCACATCCCTGGGTCGAACAACCCGACCGGGGTGGACGTGAAGGGCCCGCAGGATACCGTGCCGTTCCACCCCTACTACACCGCCAAGGACTTCTTTGGCCTCGGTGTGTACCTCACCCTGTTCGCTGCGATGGTGTTTTTCGCACCCAATCTGCTCGGTGAGCCGGACAATTATATCCCCGCCAACGCGCTTTCGACGCCGGCGCATATTGTCCCGGAATGGTATTTCTGGCCATTTTACGCAATTTTGCGCGCCTTCACGACGGACTTCTTCTTCGTGCCGGCCAAGCTGTTGGGCGTATTGGCGATGTTCGCGGCCATCCTGCTGCTGTTCTTCCTGCCTTGGCTGGACACCTCGCCTGTGCGTTCCAACGCCTATCGGCCGCTCAACCGTATCCTTTTCTGGGTGTTTGTTGCGGTAGTGATCGTGCTGGGTGTTGCTGGTGGCAAGCCTGCCGGTGAACCATGGGTGCGCATCAGCCAGGTGTTGACCGCCTATTATTTCGCCCATTTCCTCATCATCACACCGCTCGTCAGCCGTCTGGAAAAGACGCTGCCGCTGCCAAGCTCCATTTCCGAAGCCGTGCTGGCCAAATATGGCAAGTCGTCGTCGGCATCCGGTGTCGGCGCTGCTATGCCTCAGCCGGCTGAATAAGGTCTATTGAAATGATCCGTCTTGGTGCATTGGGCGTCGGCCTGATCTTTATCGTTGCCGTGCTGTGGGGCGCCGTGCAGCCTCGCGACGTGGTCGCACCCGATCCCGTGGAAAAGCTGCACAAGCATCCGCACGAGATAGCTTGGACCGTGAACGGCCCCGGTAACCTTGGCATTCTTGGTACGTTTGATCGCAAACAATTGCAGCGCGGCTTCCAAGTTTACAAGGAAGTTTGCTCGGCTTGCCACTCGATCAATCGCGTTGCATTCCGTGACCTTGCGGCGCTCGGCTTCTCCGGCCCGGAAATCAAGGCCATCGCTGCCGGGTACGAAGTGCCGTCAATCGACGAAAAGACCGGTGAGCCAGCCACACGCAAGGCGACCCCGGCAGACAAGTTCCCGCTGGTCTATCCGAACGAGATTGCCGCCCGCGCTGCCCAGAACGGTGCGCTGCCGCCCGATTTGTCGCTGATCACCAAGGCGCGTGAAGATGGCACCAACTATGTCCATTCGCTGATCACCGGCTATGCTGATGCGCCGGCGGGATGGATGGTGCCAGACGGGCTCTACTACAATCCTTATTTCCGCTCGCTCAACGTTGCCATGCCGCCGCCGCTGGTCGCGGATGACCAGGTCACCTATGCCGATGGCACCAAGGCGACCCGGGATCAGATGGCGCAGGATGTTGCCACCTTCCTGACTTGGACCGCCGAGCCCAAGTTGGAGGCCCGCAAGGAAACCGGCGTCATCGCCATCCTGTTCCTGCTCATCCTGACCGGCTTTGGCTATCTCAGCTACAAGCGTGTATGGGCTGATATGAAGCGTAAGCCTGCCTAGACTCCGTTTAACGCAAGGAACTAGCGCTTGAATAGGGGCGGTTGTGCCGGGTTGCCGGTGCGGCCGCTCCTTTTCGTTGTATCGGGTTGATTTCGGATCAGTCTGCTGATGGAGACGAGACACGTGAACGATGATCTGCGCGACCTGATTCGCACCATTCCCGATTATCCCAAGCCCGGTATTCAGTTTCGCGATATTACCACGCTGCTGCTCGATGGCTCTGGGTTTCGCCGTTCTGTCGAGAGATTGGCCGAACTGGCAGGGCCAGCGCCCGATCTGATCGCCGGTATCGAGGCGCGCGGCTTTATATTTGGCGCGGCGCTGGCCCAGCACATGGGCTGCGGCCTGGTGCTGCTAAGGAAGAAGAACAAGCTGCCAGGGCGAGTGACGGGTATAAACTATGCGCTCGAATATGGCCAAGACCGTATCGAGATGCACGACGATGCCATCGAGACCGGCGCACGCGTGTTGCTGGTCGATGACCTTATCGCGACGGGCGGCACCGCGCTTGCCGGGATCGAACTGCTGCGCGGCGCTGGTGCCGTCGTCGAGCGTGCGGCCTTTGCCATCGATCTGCCCGACCTTGGAGGTGCGGCGCGCTTGCGCAAAGTGGGCGTCGACGTGGCGGCACTTGTCGAATTCGAAGGAGATTGAGTGTGGAAACCCGCGATTCGAACGGCACACTCCTTGCTGACGGTGACAATGTCACGCTGATCAAGGATCTCAAGGTAAAGGGTACATCGGTCACGCTGAAGCGCGGCACCACTGTAAGGGGCATCCGTTTGACTGGCGACCCTGGTGAGATCGACTGCAAGGTCGATAAGGTGAAGGGGCTGGTTCTGCGGACCGAGTTCGTGCGGAAATCCTAACGCTAGATCGTTGCCAGCACAGCGTTGACGGCCAGAGCGATCAGGCAAAGGCTGTAGGAAGCAAAGACAAGGAAGCGAATGCTTGTGACGTTGACCAACGCTTGCCACAGGCTGTGGACGATGCGCAGGCCAACATAGGTCCAAGCCAACGTTGCGTTGATTCCTGTGCCCTGACCGGAGAGAGCCAGAATGCCGACTACGGCGTAGAACAGCGTCGGCTGTTCGTGCAAATGGGTGTAATTGTGTGATATCCAATTCACCCTGGCGGGGAGCACCGGCTCCAGATCGATACCGCGACCACCCGGTGGCGCCGTTTTAAGATCGATGCCGGCCTTGGTCATGGCGGGAAGGCGCGTTGCTGCCAGCCAGAGCATTATCACCAATGTCCACAGGATCAGCACTGCTGCCGGTGCCAGGATCGGACTGTTCATATTGTTCCCCCGAAACGATTGGCGGCAAGCTGGCTGCGATGTGGTCGCGTGTCAAATCAGTGCGGGTGGCCATGACGCCACCCGCCGTGCAACGAATCAGTCGAACAATTTGCCCCATGCGCGGGCGGCGCGGGTTTTCCAATGGCCGCGGTGGTAGGCGTCGCTGGCCAGCAGCGGCATAACGGAACCGGCTTCGGCGAAGACCATTTGTTCGATTCCGGTGTTGACCTTGCCCCAGCTTGCCGCTTCCTGAAGCGTTGATGAGGAGCAGGCGCCGTCACGGACGTCGGCAACGGTGATCTGCACGGCATATTTGTGGACTTGGACATCGTCATGGCCGAGGATTTCGGCGCAGACGACTGTGTCCTGAATGAAGTTCTTCGGCACGCCGCCGCCGATCATCAGCAGGCCGGTGGTGCCGGCCTTGATCTTGATGTCGGTCAGTTCGCGGAAATCGGCGATGGCGTCGAGCACCATGTAGGGCTTCCCTTCCTTGGCGCGGTCGACCTGGTGCTTGACGAGGCCGAAGCCTGCCGATGAATCGACGAAGGCCGGGCAAAAGATCGGAACGTCATGTTCGTAGGCCAGCTTGACGAGGCTGTTGTCCTTCTTGCCGTGCTCGACCAGATATTTGCCCATCTCGCGGATGAAGGCGCGCGACGAATAGGGCCGCGGTTCCAGGCAGTTGGCGATTTCGTAGATGGTGTGGTCGCAATCCTGCAGCTGCTCTTCGTCGATGTATGTGTCATAGATGCGATCGATGAGCAGCGAACGCAGCGTGTCGTCATCGGGCACTTCCAGGGCCTGATAATGCTTGTGGCCAAGCCCCTCGAAGAAATCCATGTCGACGATGCTAGCGCCGGTGGCGACGATGCCGTCGATCATGTTGTTGCGCAGCAGTTCGGCATAAAGGTCCATGCAGCCGCCGGCGCTGGTTGACCCGGCGATGACGAGGAAGATGGTGCAATCCGGATCTGCAATCATGTCGTTGTAGATGCCGGTGGCGCGGGCGAGATCACGCGAGGTGAAGCTCATCCCCGCCATGCCGTCGATGATCGGGCGAGCGTCGAAGCTCTTGATGTCGATGTGCTTGACTGTCTTTGAAAGCAGTTCGGCCTTGCGCTGCTGATTGATTGGTTCGGACATTGAAAACCCTTCCAGTGCGGTTCACTGGCCAGGCGCCCCGTGGTGGAGGCACCCCCCGCGGCCGGACCATTCCGGCGCCGAGCGGGAAAGCGCCGCCCTGGCGAAGGGGCGGCAATTCTCACGGGTGCCGAACGGCGCCCTGGCGGATGCTGATAACCTTGGTCTCAGCGGATGCTGATAACCTTGGCCTCAGCGGATGCTGATAACCTTGGACGGCGACTCTTCCGTGACACCATAGGCGGTGTCCATCGGGTCGTCGCGGGCGACAAACGTTTCGCCGGCGGTGAAGCCGTTGAACCCGGTGCGCATTGCCGATCCATAGGCGCCAAGCATGCCAACTTCGATATAGTCGCCAGCCTCGATATCGGCAGGCAGCTCGAACGGCCCGCGCATGAAATCCATATCGTCGCAGGTCGGGCCGTAGAAGCTGAACTCCATCGTCTTGGTGTGTGACGGGATTTCGCGCACCAGTTCGACAGGGAAGCGCCAGGCGACATGCGCCGCATCGAACAAGGCGCCATAGGCACCATCATTGATGTACAGCACATCGTCCTTGCGGGCTTCAACGCGGACCAGCACGCTGGCATATTCTGCAGACAACGCGCGGCCGGGTTCGCACCACAGTTCCGCCGAATAGCTGACCGGCAGGGATTCATAAGCGCGGCTGATGACTTCGAAATATCCCTCGAGCGCGGTCGGTTCCATGCCCGGATAGACGGACGGAAAGCCGCCGCCGACATCGACAACATCGACAGTGACGCCAGCACCGACAATCGCAGTGCGCACCTGTGCCAAGGCCTCCGCATAGGCCTGCGGGCTCATCGCCTGCGAACCGACGTGGAAACAGATGCCCAGCGCATCGGCAACCTGGCGCGTGGCCATCAGTAGCGGCGCTGCTTCATCGGCAGCGATGCCGAACTTGGAGGCAAGGCTGAGCTTGGAATGCGCCGACGACACTCGTAGTCGCACGCACAGCGTCAAATCGGTGGCGGAAACACCATTACGCGCCGTCGCGGCAACGATCTTTTCAAGCTCAACCAACGAATCGAGGCTGAAGGTGCGAACGCCATGCTGGTGATACGCCTCTGCAATGGCTTCATGCCCCTTGATCGGGTGCATGAAACACAGCACAGCCGAGGGGAGAAGGCCGCGGACCAGCCGCACCTCGGCAATGGAGGCGACATCGAAATGCGTGATGCCCGCGTCCCACAGCGACCGGATCAGATCCGGCGAGGGATTGGCTTTTACCGCATACATCGACGTACCCGGAAACTTTTCAAGAAAGTAACGGGCTGCGCGATGCGCGGCATGGGGGCGAACAAGCGTGACGGGTTGGGTCGGCTGCGTGCCGACGACTACCCCCAGCGCGTTATGGTGCTTGTGCAAATCAAGGGACCTCCGGGTGGGCAAAGCGTGGCAACTTGCGTTGACACCAAAGCTGCCTTGCGGTGGAAGTCCCATGGGGCAGCGGAGGGCGTATCTAGGGTCGCGATGCCCCCCTGTAAAGCAGTTTTTTTCAACGCTCGTTTTTCGTGGTTTTCCCTTGGGCTTTCAGGAGTTTGACGCATGGCCGATGCAGACGCTTTTTCAACGGGTTCGGTGGTCGTCCATGCCGAGGTGCTGGCGGCTGCGGCGCGCCTGTCCGGCATCGTGGTTCGTACCCCTTTGGTGACAAGCGCCATCCTCGATTCGATAACTGGCGGGCGGGTGTTCCTGAAGCCCGAATGCCTGCAACGCACCGGATCGTTCAAATTCCGCGGTGCCTATAACCGGCTGTCGGTGATTCCCGAGGCCGATCGTGCTGGCGGGGTGGTCGCCTATTCATCCGGCAACCATGCGCAGGGGGTGGCACTGGCGGCGCGGTTGCTGGGCCTTCGCGCCACCATCATCATGCCGAGCGATGCCCCAAAGCTGAAGGTCGAGCGTACCCGCGCCGATGATGCCGAGGTGATTTTCTACGAGCGGCTGACCGAAAAGCGTGAGGCTATCGGCGTGGCGCTGGCCGCCGAGCGCGGCGCGACGATCGTGCCCCCATTCGATGATCGCCATGTCATCGCGGGGCAGGGGACGGCGGGGCTGGAGGCGGTACAGGATCTGGCGGCGCTGGGCATCACTGCCGATCTCGCCATCACCTGTTGTGGCGGCGGCGGCCTGTCGAGCGGCTTTGCGGTCGGGTCGGGCCTGCCGGTCTTCATCGTCGAGCCGGAGAATTGGGACGATGTGAACCTGAGCCTGGCCAGTGGTGCTATCGTGCCGGTCAGCAACCCGCAGCCGACACGGTGCGATGCGTTGCAAACGTTGCGCATGTCGGAGCTGACGTTGGATACGCTGCGCGCCCATGATGCGCGCGGGGTTGTGGTCAACGAGGCCGAGGTGGCGCGCGCCGTTGCCTTTGCGTTTCGCGAACTGAAGCTGGTGGTCGAACCAGGGGGGGCGGTGGCGCTGGCTGCGGCGCTTTCGGCCAAGGTCGATCTGGTGGGCCGGACTGTCGTGGTCGTGCTTTCGGGTGGCAATGTCGAAGCGGCGGTGTTTGCATCATGTTTGGCCGATGCGGGTTGAGAGGCTGCGGGCGGCTGGGCCTCGACTCGAGGCTGGCTTGATTCGGCAAGGCGGCGATTCTTGCCAAGAGCAATGCCATTGTCAGTCACGCATCCAACCGGGCAGGCGCTGCGACAGCGAAGCAGTCGAGGTTGCCAAGCTCAACCACGGCAACACCATGGGAAACGGGCCGGTGGCGGGTCTTCATCGCGCCCCAGCCACCAGACATTCTGGCGTGACCAATTGCGAAAGGGGTGCGGCGGTGCCGCTTTCGTTGGCTCATCACCGAGGATGGGCAAGACATCACCGCACCGTGCGGCGCCACGCTGTGCTGCAGCCGACGTCAATCAGATAACAAACGGTCGGGACATCGGGATTGGCAACAGGACAAGGCGTTATCCGCAGTCACGGACAACGACGCTGGTGGCGCAATTCGACCAGGATTGCCGCTCCAGCTGCTCTCTGACGGACCCGGTGTTTACACCGGCGGGGTCGCAAAGCGGTGCGTTGTCGGCTTGTCCTCAACAGCTGGACCGGCATTTTCGCCGAACCATTCCGCCACGCGAGCGCGGCCGGCGCTGCCGATGTGCAGGCCCAGCTTGGTGCGGCGCCACAGTACGTCATCGGCACTGGCGGCCCATTCATTGTCGACGAAGTGCTGCAATTCACCTTCAAAAACACCGCCCAGATTTTCGCCGAGTCCGCGCTTCAGCAACGGTTCGGCGGCGGTGCCGAGGGTGTACGCGAGCCGCTTGACCAGCTTGGGATCGTAATTTTCCTGTGCGGCGACGAGGTTTTCGACCCAGCGCGCGAAGGCTTCCTGACCTGTCTCACCAGGCAGTTTTTCAACCTCGCCACCCGGCAGTGCCGCCCCGGCGGTCCAGGGCCTGGTCTTTGGCGCCAGTTTCTTCAGCACATCCTCAGCCAGCACACGATAGGTGGTGATCTTGCCGCCGACCACGGTCATCGCCGGTACGCCTTCATGCGACACCAGCCGGTAGTCGCGCGTGGTTTCGCGGTCACCCTTGCCCGCTTCCAGGATCAATGGGCGGACTCCGGCATAGCTGTGCACCACATCGTCGCGGGTGAGCGGCCGCAACAGATATCGGTTCGCGGCGGCGAGCAGATATTCGGTCTCGCTTTCGGTGATGTGCGCCGCCTCGGGCACATCGATATCGCGTTCGGTGGTGCCAATCAGCGAAAAATCATGCTCATAGGGGATGACGAAGATGATGCGGCCGTCCGGCTGCTGGAACATGAAGGCGTCGCGACCCATATGGACGCGCCGCGTGATGATGTGCGACCCCTGCACCAGCCGCAATGCCGGCGCATCGTTGCGGCCCAGCACGCTGCGCGCCACTTCGCCCGCCCATGGGCCGGCAGTGTTGACGATCTGACGCGCCCTGATGCTGCTGCCATCGCCCAATGCCACCGTCCACAGACCGGCATCGAGTTCGGCGCGAACGACGCGCGTGCGCGGCAGGATCACGGCACCCTTGGCCCGTGCATCCTGGAGATTGGCGATGACGAGCCGTGCATCGTCAACCCAGCCATCCCAATAGCGGAATGCCTTGGTAAAGCTTGGCGACAGCGCCCGGCCAGCGCGATCCTGCCGCAGATCGACCGCCGATGATCCGGGCACGATGCGACGGCGCGCTAGATTATCATACAGCCACAGGCCGATCCGCAACATCCACGCCGGTCGGTCCCCGGGCGAATTGGGCAGGATAAAGCTTTGCGGCCAGCTGATGTGCGGCGCGATATCGAGCAGCACCTCGCGTTCGGCCAGCGCTTTGCGCACCAGCCCGAAGGCGTAGAATTCCAGATACCGCAGGCCGCCATGGATAAGCTTCGTCGATGCGCTGGATGTCGCACCACCCAAATCGCCGGCTTCAGCCAACGCCACCGTCAGGCCGCGGCCGGCGGCGTCGCGGGCGATTCCGGCGCCGTTGATGCCCCCGCCGATGATCAGCAGGTCGTAGACGGGGGGTTGGCTGGTGTTTGTGTTCATGATTGGCGGGCTTAACTACTTTGACACGGCGGTTTAGGGAAGCTTTCATGATGACCAAAACACACGCCGACCTCATCCTCGCGCTCGATGCCGGCACCACTTCCGCACGGGCGATCGCCTTTGATCTTGACGGTACCATCGTCGCCAGTTGTGGCCGGCCGATAACCCAGCATTATCCGCAGCCCGGTTGGGTGGAGCATGACGCCGCCGAAATCTGGCGTGCAGCGCGGGATTGCCTGATCGAAGTTGCTGACCGAATCGGCGCCGCCCGTATTGCCGCCATCGGCGTCACCAACCAGCGCGAGACCGTGGTGTTCTGGGATCGACTCAGCGGGGAGCCATTGTCGCCCGCCATCGTCTGGCAGGATCGCCGCACCGCCGATGCCTGTGCCGCGTTGAAGGCCGCCGGCCATGAACCGGTGGTGCAGTCGCGGACTGGATTGCTGCTGGATCCCTATTTTTCCGGCACCAAGATCGCCTGGGGTCTTGCCAATTGGCCGGCGGTCGCCGCTGCCCATGCTGCCGGACAATTGCTCGCCGGCACCGTCGAAAGCTGGCTGATCTGGAAATTGAGCGCCGGGGCACGCCATGTCACCGATGCCACCAACGCAGCGCGCACCCTGTTGATGGATATTGAAACCTGTTGCTGGGATAAGGCGATGCTCGATCTGTTCGGTGTCCCCGCCAATATCCTGCCCGAAATCGTCGATTGCGCCGGGCCGCTAGCTACCACGGCGCTGTTGGGTGCCGAAACACCGATTACCGGCAGCGCCGGGGATCAGCAGGCCGCCGCCATCGGTCAGGCCTGTCTGTTGCCGGGGCAATTGAAGGCGACTTATGGCACCGGTTGCTTCCTGCTCGCCCATGCAGGCAGTTCGCCGCCGCGATCGGCACATCGGCTGTTGTCGACGGTGGCCTGGCGGCTGGACGGCACTGCGGCCTATGCACTGGAAGGCTCGATCTTCACCGCTGGTGCCGCCGTGCAATGGCTTCGTGACGGGCTGGGCCTCATCGACAGCAGTGCCGAAACAGAAGAACTGGCGCGTTCCGTGCCCGACAGCGGTGGCGTCGTGTTCGTGCCGGCGCTGGCGGGCATGGGGGCGCCGCATTGGCAGCCGCAGGCAAAGGGCACGCTCACCGGCTTGTCGGGCGGCACGACGCGCGCCCATATCGCTCGTGCCACGCTGGAAGCGATGGGCCAGCAGACCGCCGATCTTGTCGATGCGCTGGCCGCCGATGGCGTGCCGGCCGGCAAGTTGCGTGTCGACGGTGGCATGGTCGCCAACGAATGGCTGTGCCAGGATCTGGCGGACAGCCTGGGCGTAACGGTCGAACGACCACGCGTGATCGAGACAACGGCACTGGGCGCGGCCATGCTGGCGGGCGTTGGCGCCGGCCTGTTCCCCGGGCTTGCCGAAGCGGCGGCGGCCATGTCGTCGCCGGATCGCAGCTTTTCGCCCACAAGCAGTGATGCCGATCGCACTGCCCGTCGCACTGCCTGGGGCCGCGCTGTTCGGCAGGCGCTGGCAGATTGAGTCGTTTTTCACGCCCTATCGAGGCCCGGATCGAATGAATGAAGCCCCGTCCATCATTTTCGGCCTGTCGGCGGCGGCGGCGTTCGCGCTGATCGCCACCGGTATCTGGCTGGCGCGCCAACCAGGTGGCAATCGCATCAAGGCGGTGCTGATGATGCTCGCCGGCTTGGTGATCCTGTTCAATGCCTGGCTGAATACGCTGCCAGTGCCGCCGGCACCGGCACCAGTGGCTTCGGCTAGCGCCCCGTCATCAATGCGTTGAGGTCACCATAGGCCAGCGCGCCGTCGAACAGGCCGGCGCTGTCCCCGGCCATGAAAGCGGTGGCAACCCGCGCCGCATGGCCCAGAGCTGCCCCGGTGATGCACGATCCGGCGCTCAGGCGGCGCACACCCAGCTCTTGCAGTTCCGCTGCCGACGGCAACCCGGGGCGGGCCAGCACATTCATCGGCAGGCCGACCGCCGGCACCAATTCGGCAATTGTCGCGGTATCGGTAACGCCGGGGACGAACAACCCGTCGGCACCGGCAGCGCGGTACAATGCCGCCCTGGCCAGCACCTCGGCTATTTCGCGGCCCGGTGCCAGCCCCGCCAGCCAGACATCGGTACGGGCGTTGATGAACAACCTTACCCCGGCCGCATCAGCGGCGGCGCGAACAGCGGCAAGTTTTCGGGCAAAGGCCTCGGGCGGCGTTGCGCCATCCTCGATATTGATGCCCACGGCGCCGGTGTCGATCACTCGGCGCACATTGTCGGCAACGATTTTGGGTTCATCCGAATAACCGCCTTCGATATCGGCGGTCACCGGTACCGCCACCGTCGCCGTGATGCGCGCCAGTGCGCCCAGATAAAGCGTCACCGGCAACGCATCGCCGTCGGGATAGCCAAGGCTCCACGCGACGCCGGCGCTCGTCGTGGCAATGGCGGGAGCGCCCAACGATTCGAACAATCGTGCGGTGCCGGCGTCCCAGGCGTTGGCCAGCATCAACAAGCCTGGCCCGGCGTGGAGCGCATGAAACGCGGCGGCAGAGTCTGTCATGGTCGGTCTCCTAAGTCGCCGTTTCTGGTATAAGCCCGGTTCGGCGCTTCCGAAAGCAGTTCGCGGCAGTGCTGCAATGGCAGCCTTGCGGATTCCGGGCGCGGCCAAGCGCGTGGAGCAGGGCGCTGAGAGCGCAGAAAGAGGCGTTGTGCTCATCCTGACAATATAGCCAAATAGGTTATATAACACGTAATGACAGCCCCGCAAAAAAATATCGCCGCCAATGCGCGATCCACGTCGCGCGGCGCTCATGCCAAAGCGGCGGTAGCGAGCGCTCACAAAGGGCGTGGGAGGGTCAATTTAGTAAACTTCCAAACCGAGTGTCGGCCTGAAACCGGCGGCATTGTCTGCAGCGGTCGCCTTGGTGAAAGCGTAGATCATTGGCAGGGACGGGTCGCTGTTGCTAAGGTTGTACGGATGCCGCCCTCCACTATTACCCCCTTGGCTGACCGGATCGACGCTGCATTGGCAACTGGCAATGTCGCGGCGGCGATCGCATTGTCCCGGCAGGCTTTGGCGCAGGGCGATCCTGATCCCTTTGCCTGCAATCTGGTCGCCTGGGCCGAGGTGGAGGCGGGCAATCTCGCCGTCGCTGAAACCCTGCTTCGTGAGGGACTTGGTCAGACGCCGGGCGAGCCCGGTCTGCTCAGCACACTGGGCCTTGCGCTGCGTCGCCAAGGGCGGATGCGGGAGGCGTTGATGGCGCTGGATGCCGCCATTGCCCATGCGCCGGGCTATGCCGCCGCCTGGCTGGAGCGCGGTTTCACGCTGCACCAGGGTAATTCGTTGAAGCTGGCCAAGGCGAGTTATCTGGAGGCTGCCCGGCTGGAACCGGGACGCGCCGCCGCCTTTGCCGGGGCTGCGGCGATTGCAGCGCTGGTGGGCGACCGTGTCGAAGGGCGCGATCTGGCGGGCCGCGCACTGGCCAGCGATCCGGGTGACGCGGTTGCCCATTGCGCTATTGCTCGCTGCGATATCGCAGATGGTGCTACAGGCGCCGCTGTCGAACGGTTAAGAACCCTTTTGGCGATAAGGGATTTGTCGGCAGACAACCGCAGCGCCGCGCAATCGCTGCTTGGCGATGCTCTGGCGCGGCAGGAGGACCCGGCCGGTGCGATCGCCGCCTGGGCGGCGGCCAAGGCGGATCTTGCATTGCGGAACCCCCGGCTTGCGGCGATGGAGTCGCAATTGTCGATCACCGAGCGTCTGGCAGGGCATGTGGCGGTCGAAGCGGGACGGTGGCAGGCGCCGGCGGTGGACAAGGTTGGCGCCCCCCATGCCTTTCTGCTCGGCTATCCACGGTCGGGCACAACTCTTGTCGAGAACATTCTGGCCTCGATCGACGGGGTCAGCGTGCTTGAGGAATTGCCGACGCTGGCGGCGGCCGAATCGGCTTTCCTGCTGCCCGCCGATGGTCCGCAGCGGCTGGGCGGCATCACCGCTGCAGAGGCTGGCCACCTACGGCGTGCCTATTGGCAGCGGGTGGCGGCGTTCGGCGTCGATCGCGATGCTGACAGTGGCCTGTTCGTGGACATGGACCCGATGAAGGGCCTGCACCTGCCGATCATCGCCCGATTGTTTCCGGATGCGAACGTCATCGTGATGCGCCGTGATCCCCGCGATGTGGTGCTGAGTTGTGCACGACAGAATTTTGCGGCCAGCCCGATTGCGCTGGAGTTTGTCACGCTGGAGCATGCGGCACGCCATTATGATGCGTTGATGCGCCTGCAATTGGCCAGTCTGGCGCGGATGACGAACCCGGTTCTGGAATTGCGGTATGAAGCACTGGTGGCGGATTTTGATGGCGTGACGCGCGGGCTATGCAGCTTCCTGGGGCTGCCCTGGTCGGCAGCCTTGCGCGATTTTGGCGACACCGCCAGGCGCCGCGACGTCAACACCGCCAGCGTTGCCCAGGTGCGCGCCGGGCTGTTCAACGGCGGCGGGCAATGGCGGCGGTTTCGGGGCGAAATGGGGGGGGTCATGCCGATCCTGCAGCCGTGGATCAGCCGTTTCGGCTATTCGGACGAACCTGACGCTGCCACCTAGTGCGAGCGGGTAAGTTCGCGCATCGCCCGGTCGAGCCCTTCGAGCGAAAGCGGGTACATCCGCCCCTCCATCACCGTCTTGATCATCTGGATCGACTGGCTGTGGCCCCAACTTTTTTCGGGGATCGGATTGAGCCAGGCGGCCGAGTGATAGACATCCAGCATACGCTGCATCCAAACGTCACCGGCTTCCTCGTTCCAATGTTCCACCGAGCCGCCCGGGTAGTTGATCTCATAGGGGCTCATCGACGCGTCGCCGACGAACACCAGTTTGTAATCATGCGGGAATTTGTGGAGCAGTTCGAGCACCGGGGTGCGTTCGGACCAGCGGCGCTTGTTGTCTTTCCACAGCGCCTCATAGGGGCAATTGTGGAAATAGAAGAATTCGAGATGTTTGAATTCGCTGCGCGCGGCGGAAAACAGCTCCTCGCAGACCTTGACGTGCGGATCCATTGACCCGCCGACATCGAGCATCAGCAGCAGCTTGACGGCGTTGTGCCGTTCGGGGCGCATGATGATGTCGAGATAGGCCTTTTTGGCGGTGCCGTTGATCGTTGCATCAAGGTCGAGCTCGTCCATCGCGCCGTCGCGGGCAAATTTGCGCAGGCGACGCAGGGCAACCTTTATGTTGCGGGTGCCAAGTTCGACCGAATTGTCGAGGTTCTTGAACTCGCGCTTGTCCCAGACCTTCACTGCCTTTTGGTTGCGGCTTTTGTCCTGCCCTATGCGAACGCCTTCCGGGTGCGAACCTTGCGCACCAAACGGCGATTTGCCGGCTGTGCCGATCCATTTATTGCCGCCTTCGTGGCGTTTTTTCTGCTCCTCGAGCCGTTCTTTCAACGTCTCCATGAGCTTGTCCCAGCCAAGCTTTTCAAGCTCGGCGAGTTCTTCTGCCGACAGGTTCATTTCGGCGAGGGCGCGCAGCCAGTCTTCCGGAATCTCCGCTGTGCCGGTTTCCAGCGTTGGTTCCAGTCCCTTGAATACCTTGGCGAAAACCATATCGAAGCGATCAAGCAGCCCTTCGTCCTTCACATAGACGGCGCGGGCGAGATAGTAGAAATCGAGGATCGACCAATCGATGACATCGGCCTGCAAGGCTTCGAGCAGGAGCAGATGCTCTTTCAGCGAGGCCGGGATCTTTGCGGCACGAAGCTCATCGAGAAAGTTGAGAAACATGATGTAATGTTAGCCGCAGTTGGGCCGTGCCGCCAGCCTTGTCCTGCCTATCGAAATGGGGCGTGAAACACTTTCTAAATGTTGCGTGAAGGGGCTCGATATGGTCAGTGCCCCCGACGCAACGGGTCTGCGCGCGGGGGGTTCGCCGGTGAAATCATTCGACGATCGAATGGAGGAAGTAGGCGGTTTCGGCCCCGGCTTTGATTTTGTGCGCATCGCACTCGCGCTTGGCGTGCTGGCATGGCATGCGCTCGCTGCTGTGGTGGGCAATGCGGAGGCCGGCAAGGCCACTGTCTATTGGATGATCATCTATTCGATCCTGCCGATGTTTTTCGCGCTGTCGGGCTTTCTGGTTACGGGTTCGGCGCTGCGGCTGCCGTTGAAGCAATATATCCTTAACCGCGTTTTCCGCATCGTGCCGGCGCTGGGCGTCGACATCATGCTGTCGGCGCTTATCCTTGGGCCGATTTTCACGGCCTTTTCGCTTGCGGCCTATTTCAATGGCCGGGAATTCTGGATTTATTTTCTCAATATCATCGGCGTGGTGCACTACCAACTGCCCGGTGTGTTTCTCGACAATCCGCTGCATGGCATCGTCAATGGTTCGTTGTGGACGGTGCCCTATGAAATCGGCTGCTATGTGGTCATGTCGCTGATGATTTATTCGGGCGTCATACGGAGCGCCGTCGTGACCAGCCTTTTGGCCATCATCTGGCTTGTTATCGCCTGTGTGCTGCACGCGACCGAATTGAAAACCGGCGTGCAATTTGTCGACAAGCTGTTTTATTTCCTGTTCCTGAAAGGCGGAGCGTCGCTCATCGCCTATTTCCTCGGTGGATCGGCGCTGTTTCTTGCCAAGGCGCGCATTCCGTTCGATGGCCGGATCGCGGCCGTGCTCGGGCTTGCGTTGGTGGCGGCGTCATCGCTGCTGAACGGTAGTTTCTGGTGGACCCAACCGGTGTGGCAGTTGTTGTGGCTGGGGCCGCTGGTCTATCTGGTGATCTATTGCGGGATGCAGCCGTTGCCCAAGGTGCCGGTATTCGACCGCGGCGATTATTCCTATGGCGTTTATCTTTACCATTTCCCGATCCTGCAAGCGTTGCAGCATATGTTCGGATTTGCGAATTGGCTGTTCCTGTTGGCCGCTGCTTTCGTGCCGGTAACGGTCATGGCCATGTTTTCGTGGCACAATATCGAAAAGCCGATTCTGAAGATGCGCAAGCGATTCTCGCTTGTTGGTGCCCGGATCGCCAGCGAAAGCTAGGGCCAGCTCCCGCTGGATCCGGCGGTCGGTGCTAAGGCTTTACGCCGGCCAATGCCCTAAGCGTCCGGTTGGGGGGCGAAACGGTATCGATACGACCGCCGGGGTAGAAGGCCCGGATGCTGGCCTGCGCGGGGGTATCGCCCAGCGCGACGGCCAAGGCTTCGGGAAGCCAGCCGTCGGGGTTGCTGACCAGTTCATCGGCGCTCCACGGCCGGTAAATGGCGACATCCGGGCCCTCCACACCGAATATGCGGCCGGTGAATGCACAAAGCGCCGACTCGAGATAGACGATGAGCGGGGAGACATGTTCGGGAGCGTGGCGATCAAAGCCGGGCCCACGTGGCATCAATCCATCAACGCTGGGTGACGCCTTCACCATTCGGGTGCGGGCGCACGGGGCGATGGCGTTGACCCTGACACCAAGCGCCGCGAGCTCCTGTGCATGGACCTGGGTCATGGCGGCAATACCGGCCTTTGCCGCGCCATAGGCGCCGCCGTTGGGCATTGGGTGGACGCCGACAGGAGAGGTGGTGTTGATGATCGCGCGTCCTATCGCCGGGCCGCGATCCGCCCAATGTACCGCGGCGTGATGGCTGACAGCGGCAGTGCCCTTCAGATGGACCCCGATTTCCAGATCGAAATCAGCCTCGGTCATTTCGATGATCGTCGCCGGCCGGTTGATGCCAGCATTGTTTACGACGATATCGAGGCCGCCAAAGCTGCGAACCGCCTGTTCGACGATGGTGGCAGCGCCGGCCCAATCGGCCACGCTGGCATGGTTGGCGACAGCCATCCCGCCCATGTCGAGGATTTCATTAACGACGGCATTTGCGGCGTCGCTTGCACCTTCGCCGGTGACACTGCCGCCAAGGTCGTTGACGACCAGCCTTGCGCCGGCTGCCGCCAGTGCCAGTGCGTGTTCGCGGCCCAGCCCGCGGCCGCCGCCTGTCACAATCGCGACCTTGCCCTCAAGAAGTGCCATCGCCCAAAACCTTTCAGCGGTGTCGTTTTTTGAACTGGATCAAGCGTGGGCGCATTCGATTTTGCCGGCAAGACGGCGCTTGTGACAGGGGGCACAACCGGCATCGGCAATGCCATTGCGCGCGCGTTTCTTGCGGCAGGCGCGCGGGTGATCGTGACCGGTACGCGCGCTTCTGCCGACGATTATGCCGGGACGGACGGCGACATGGCGGGCCTTGAATATCATCGGCTGGACCAGGGCTATACGGAAGCAGTTGCGGCATTCGATCCCAGTGTGACGAGGCTGGATGCACTTGTCATCGCCGGCGCCAAGGTTGCGTATCGGCGACAGGAGTTCGAAATCGATACCTTCGCCGACGTGTTGGCAACCAACTTGACCGGGCCGATGCAATTGGCGGTCAAGTTCAAGGGCGCACTGGCGGCGGCCGGTGGCAGCATCATCTTCATTGGGTCGGTTGCGAGCTTTCGTGGCACCATCGGGCAGCCGGCCTATTCAGCGTCGAAGGGCGGGTTGCTGACCCTGACCAAAACACTGGCACAGGCGTTTGCGCGAGATGGCATCCGGGTCAATCTGGTGGCGCCGGGGCTGGTGCGCAGCAAGATGACGGCGATCACCTGGCAGGATTCGGATCGATTGTCGGGTGCCGAGCGGGCGGTGCCGCTGGGTCGCATCGGGGAGCCGGGGGACATTGCCGGGGGCGTGCTCTATCTCGCATCGTCGATGGCAGCCTATGTCACCGGCACTTCATTAACGATTGATGGTGGCCTTTCGGCATAGCGCGGGGCCGGCGGTTTGTCGGACGGGGCGCGCGACGTGGCCGGTGCCGCGGCGGGTCGTTCCAAATTGCCTTGAGCGACGTTTCAAAGACAGTACAAAGCGATTTGTCGTCGCCATCCAACGCATATTGACTGCCGGCCCACCAAAGGCCGCATGGGATCATCGCGCCTTCATAGCGTATGACAGTGCTGGTGTAGGGCCAGGCGCAACGCGGTAGGCCACTCACCGGGCGAGGCGGCGGTAGCTGGACCGGTTTGTCGAGTTCATCGACGACGTTCCAGAGATCGCCGTCGGAGGCATGTCGCAAGCCTTCGTGTGTGACGAGTTTGGCAGCGCCGATACCCCGGTCAATTGCCGCCACGCGTTCGATTTCGCCGGGCGATCCGGTGTTGCTTGTTCATCGAGCGACGGCCGGTTGCGGCCATGCGGATCGGCGTGCAGGCAATGGCTGGACGCGAGGCTGCACAATGGCGAAATGTCGATTTTGACCAGCGATGGCAGTGCCGAAGCGCGATCTGCGCCGACAAGATAGTCGATGATATTGCGGACCAAAGGCACCCAGCTGGTAATGGGCGGCAGCTGCTGTAGTCAGCGTGACCGGCGGCGCGGGCCTTGCGAGCGTTGCCATGGCTTTGCCAATCCATCATTCCGTTTCGTACATCTAACACAACGGCTTGTTCAGGATAGCGATGGTTTCCGCCCTAGAACAAGTGGGCAAAGAGGGAAACCCGATACCCCCGGCGCCCTAAATGCCGTACCCGCGTTGCAGCCACCCTCCCGTTTGTGCGGTGCGCGCGCCGGCAACCGCTGTGCTAGCCTTGGCCAAATCGAGTGATGGAAAGGGTGTTTCATGGGCTGGGCACAGGGCAATACAGCATTGGTGACGGGCGGCAGCCAGGGCATCGGCCATGCCACGGCGGCGTTGCTGCGCGATCTGGGGGCGGTGGTGACGGTTACTGGCACGAGGGCGGCCTTTGCCGATTATGAAGAGCCGTTGCACGGCGTCGAATATGTGCGGTGCGATGTCATCGATCCGGCGGCGCGCGCGGCATTGGCGGCGCGGTTCGATCGGCTCGACGTGCTGGTCAACAACGCCGGTGGTGGGCGGCCGAATGAATTCGAGCAGGAACAATTCGAAACCGTCATCGATCTCAACCTCAACAGCGTCATGGATCTTTCGCAGCGGCTGTTCCCGGCGTTGAAGGCGGCGGGTGGCGCGGTGGTGAATGTCGGGTCGCTGGCCTCGTTCCTCGCCATAAAGGAGGCACCGGCCTATACGGCTTCAAAGGCGGGATTGTTGGGGCTGACGAGGGCGCTGGGCGACCGCTGGGCGCTGGATGGCGTGCGGGTCAATCTGGTGGCGCCGGGCTTTATCGCGACGCGCATGACGGCACGGGCCCGGGTCGATCCGGATTTTGAAAAGCGGTTGTTGCGGGCGATCCCGATGCGGCGCTGGGGCACGCCGGCCGACATCGCCGAAGCGATCGCCTTTCTGGCCTCGCCGGCGGCGGGTTATATCACCGGGCAGAGCCTGGCCATCGATGGCGGGCTGCTGCTGCGGTAGGGCCGTTGGTCATCAGGGTTGTCTTTTGCGGCCCCCGCGCGCTGAAATCATGGGCTGTAGCGCGCGGGGCCTTGGCCCACATCTGGCGCACCGCGAATGTCTGCGATACGGCGTCAGGGGTTCGGTGATGGTCGATTTACCGTGCGGTGCAGGCTATCGTGAAACGTGAGCGTGTCGGTTTTTGTTGCCGGATCAGCGCGTTCGGGCTTGTAAATCGTGTGGTTGCAGCCACAACCACGCCCGACCGGATTGGAGGCCCGTTCAGCAGTGCGCCTCCAGCGTCTCGGGGTTTTTGGCAGTTTCCATGCCATGCAATGTCGCAACCAGCACAAACGAAATGATCATCAATAACAGCCAGGCGCCAAGTTTCTCGGGCGGCACCAATGTCCATCCACCCCGTTGCGCCGGATACAGCCAGGCATGGCTGAAGGTTGCGATATTCTCGGCAAACCAGATGAACAGCGCGACAAGGAAAAAGCCCAGCAGGATCGGCATTCGCCGCACCTCCTTGAAAGGTCGGAATTCGAACCAGGTGCGACGGAAAATCCAGGCCGTGGCGGCAAACAACGGCCAACGAACGTCGGGCACGAAATGGTGTGTGAAGAAATTGGCGTAAATGACGATGGCGAGCAGCTGCGGCTGCCAGATTGGCGGAAAGGCAATCGGTCGGATATCGAAAATGCGCCAGATGCGGGCGATATAGCTGCCGACTGCGGCGTACATGAAGCCGGAGAAAAGTGGCACACCGCCCAGTCGCAGCAGGCTGGGTTCCGGGTATATCCAGCTGCCCATATGGGTCTTGAATACCTCCATCACCGTGCCGACCACATGAAAAGCCAGGATGACGCGCGCCTCAGCCAGTGTTTCAAGGCGGAAGGCCAGCATCGCGATCTGTATCACCAAAGCGATCAGCACAAGCAGATCGTAGCGGGAAAGCAGGCCGCCTGCCGGATACCAAAGGTGCGTCGTCAGCAATGCCGCGAGCAACAGCGCGCCGAACAGGCATGCCCAGCCTTGTTTGAAGACGAATAGCGCCAGTTCGAACAGCGCCGCCTGCCAACGGGTGGCGAAACGTGCACTTTCGAGCCGATCGCGGACGCCGGTAAACCGAGTCCGCGCCGGCGGAAGGGTCGGCGGGACCGGTCCCGGGTATGTCAGGCGTTGTTCCTTCGGCTCATGAAGGCGAGGCGTTCGAACAGCATCACATCCGCTTCGTTCTTCAAAAGCGCGCCGTGAAGGGGCGGGATCAGGCTCTTGGTGTCGCGATTGCGCAGCACTTCGACCGGCAGGTCCTCGTGCATCAGCAGCTTCAGCCAGTCGAGCAGCTCGGAGGTGCTGGGCTTTTTCTTCATGCCGGGCACGTCGCGGATGTCGAAAAAGATGTTCATCGCCTCTGCAACCAGCGTCTTTTGAATATTGGGGTAGTGGACGTTGATGATGGCCTGCATCGTGTCGCGGTCCGGGAACTTGATATAATGAAAGAAACAGCGGCGCAGAAAGGCATCCGGCAGTTCCTTTTCATTGTTTGAGGTGATGATGACGATGGGGCGCACCTTGGCCTTCACCCGCTCCCCGGTTTCATAAACGTCGAATTCCATGCGATCGAGTTCGGTCAGCAGATCGTTGGGGAATTCGATATCGGCCTTGTCGATTTCGTCGATGAGCAGGACGGGCAGCTTTTCCGACGTGAACGCTTCCCACATCTTGCCGCGCTTGATGTAATTGGCGATGTTTGACACCCGCGGATCACCAAGCTGGCTGTCGCGCAGCCGGCTTACCGCGTCATATTCATACAGGCCCTGCTGCGCCTTGGTCGTCGATTTGATGTTCCATTCAATGAGCGGCGCGTCGAACGCATCGGCGATCTGTTGGGCCAACACGGTCTTTCCGGTGCCGGGTTCACCCTTCACCAGCAAAGGCCGGCGCAAGGTGACAGCGGCGTTGACCGCCACCTTTAGATCGTCGGTCGCAACATAGCCGCTGGTGCCCTGGAAACGCATCGATGTCATGGGAAGCCTTTTTCGCGAGATTTCAGTCAAGCTAGAGGGCCATGCCGCAAACGGCAACTAGCGATGCGGAGAGCGAGGGCAGCCAAGGCGCTACCCGCGAACAGAGTTACTGTTCGATGGTGTCGGAAAGAAAGCTGGGTCCCGGGTCAAGTCCGGGATGACGTGGCGCTGTGGGCGCTGTGGGCGTGGCTCAGCGGTAGGCGTAGGTGATTTCGCTCTTTTGACCGCCTGAAATGCCGAGCAGCGTGCCCTGGCTGTCGGCGCTTTGGCTGGCGAGGCGCGGTTTGCCGCTTTGATCGAGCCGGTAGACGCTGACCTGATCGAAGGTGAGCACCTTGATCCAGCCCATCTTGAAGGAATCGCGTGCCGTCATCCGCAGTTGCTGGACCCAAGGCTGGCCATTGCTGGTGGTCACATAGGCTTCCGCCTTCAGGTGGCTGGAAATGTCATTGCCCTTGGACATGACGGTACCGGGCGGCAATTGAGGCACTGAAATTATGGTGCGGCCTTCGGCATCGACGCGGCGCTCGGTGGTGCCGGAAAGGAGTGCTGCGAGGCGGTGATAGCCGGGAACGGGCTGTTCATTTGCCTGTCTGGCCTGGGTGCGGATATCGGTACTGGTCGGCGGTTTGCCATTGACGCTGACCAGGGACCAGCCGCGGCCATCCCAACGATCGACGCGGCGGGTTTCGCTGCGGGTGCCGCCGCCGGCTTCGACAACATGGCTTGTGCGTTCAAACGCCAGCGATGCCGGGGACAGAGTTTGCGCCGACGCGATGATGCGGTCGCGCAACGGGTCAGGAACCGGCGCTGCGCCGGCTGCGGCAATGAAAAGCGCAACAGGCATCATAAAAAATCGCATGGCGCCGTGTACGGTTTCGTTGCCGCAGCGGCAAGCATCAACGGCTTCGGTTCATCGAATCGTGAGCAACATCTGGCCGCGCGTGACCGTTTGGCAACAGTGGAAAGCAGCGCGGGCGGCGGCGATGCGCCGCCCGCGCCGGGGTCTCAAACGTCGAGAAAGCTGCGCATCTTGCGGCTGCGCGACGGATGCTTGAGCTTGCGCAGCGCCTTGGCTTCGATCTGCCGGATGCGTTCGCGGGTCACGCTGAACTGCTGGCCGACTTCTTCCAGCGTATGATCGGTGTTCATGCCGATCCCGAACCGCATGCGCAGCACGCGTTCCTCACGCGGGGTCAGGCTGGCGAGCACGCGGGTGACGGTTTCCTTGAGGTTCGCATGGATCGCTGCATCGACGGGAATGACGGCGTTCTTGTCCTCGATGAAGTCACCGAGGTGCGAATCTTACTCATCGCCGATCGGCGTTTCGAGGCTGATCGGCTCCTTGGCGATTTTCATCACCTTGCGGACTTTTTCGAGCGGCATCGACAGCCGTTCGGCGAGTTCTTCCGGCGTTGGTTCGCGGCCGATTTCGTGCAGGATCTGGCGGCTGGTACGGACCAGCTTGTTGATCGTTTCGATCATGTGCACCGGGATGCGGATGGTGCGGGCTTGATCGGCAATGGAGCGGGTGATGGCCTGGCGGATCCACCATGTCGCATAGGTGCTGAATTTATAACCACGGCGGTATTCGAACTTGTCGACCGCCTTCATCAAGCCAATGTTGCCTTCCTGGATGAGATCCAGGAACTGCAGGCCGCGGTTGGTGTATTTCTTGGCGATGGAAATGACGAGGCGAAGGTTTGCCTCGACCATTTCCTTCTTGGCGATCCGCGCTTCGCGTTCGCCCTTTTGCACCATGTTGGTAATGCGGCGAAACTCGCCGATTTCCACACCGGTTGATTCGGCGATGCTGGCGATTTCGCCGCGGATCGATTCGACCGTGCCGACCTCGGCGCTGGCGAAGGCGCTCCATTTCTTGTCGATACCGCCGACCCGCGACAACCAGCTCTCATCGAGCTCGTTGCTCATATATTCGTCGAGGAAGACCTTGCGGTTGATCTTGTGCTTATCGGCTAGTTTCATCATCTGGCTGCCCAGCACGAGCAAGCGGCGATTCTGGGTGTAAAGCTGGTCAACAAGCAGCTCGATCTTGCCATTGTTGAAATGGATCGACTGCACAGCGCGGGTCAATTCCTCGCGCAGCTTTTGATATTTGCGTTCATCCGCCGCCGGGAAATTCAGATTGACGTGCAATGCCGACAGGCGCGTTTCCTGCAATTTCAGGAACTTGTTATAGGTCGCAGTGATTTCGGCAAATTTTTCAAGCGCGGCAGGCTTAAGCACTTCCTCCATCGCGGCGAGCGACAGGGTTGTGTCTTCCTCATCATCGTCGGGAATTGCGGGCTTGCCGTCCGGGCGCATGCGGCGCTCGGTCATGCTGTCTTCTTCGTCGGGCGCGGCGGGTTCGTCGTCGCTTTCTTCTTCTTCCTTGAACTGAACGGTCGGCAGATCGTCGCCGTCCTTGGACTGGCCGTCGTCGTCGCTGTTTTCGGCTGGATCCTTGGCAAGCATGGCTTCAAGATCGAGGATCTCGCGCAGTTGCATGCGCCCTTCGTTCAGCGCGTCCGACCATTCGATCATCGCGGTAAAGGTCATCGGGCTTTCGCACAGGCCGGCGATCATGGTGTTGCGGCCGGCTTCGATGCGCTTGGCGATGGCGATTTCGCCTTCGCGGCTGAGCAGTTCGACGGCGCCCATCTCGCGCAGATACATGCGTACTGGATCGTCGGTGCGGTCAAGCGGTGCCTTGACGACAGGTGCGGCAGGCGCCGTGCCCAGATCGCCATCGGCGGCATCCGGTTCCTCATCATCGTCGTCGGCAGCCTTGGCCTCGACGCCTTCGTCGGCCGGCTCGTCATTTTCGATGATGTTGAGGCCCATTTCGGACAGGGCCGCCATCACATCCTCGATCTGTTCGGAGGAGAATTGATCCTGCGGCAGCGCGGCATTCAGCTCGTCATAGGTGATGTAGCCACGCTTCTTGCCGCGGGCGACGAGCTTTTTGACGGCGGCGTCGTTGAGATCGAGCAGCGGCGCGTCGCTGCCATCGGCCTTGGCTTCGGGTTCCGCCGTCGCCGCATTCGCTTTTGCCATTCTTGTCGTTCCCTTGTCCGTCCAGTCTTGCCTGCGACTGTCGGGCGAATCATACAGCCCTTAGTCGTCGCGCAAGGATTCCGCCAGTCGCATCAT
>JBBQYI010000015.1:0-46833 GCA_038208825.1 Sphingomonadales bacterium
CGTGTTGCTGCCAACGCGCACCGTGCCGGCGTTGATGCCGAGGTTGGTGAAGCTGTTATCGCCGTTCAGCACCAGGATGCCGCCGCCGACCTGCGAAATCGAGCCGGCGCCAGCCACATTGCCGTTCAGCGTCAGCACTTCGCCGGCACGCGCATCGACAAGGCCGTTGCCCGTCGTCACGACACCATTGGCCAGCGTGATTGCCGCGCCACCCGACTGCAGGGTCGCATCGCTATTCAGTGCGATGCCGCCGATGCCGGCCGCCGTGTTGCTGCCAACCCGGACGGTGCCGGCGTTGATGCCGAGGTTGGTGAAGCTGTTATCGCCGTTCAGCACCAGGATGCCGCCGCCGACCTGCGAGATCGAACCGGCACCAGCCACATTGCCGTTCAGCGTCAGTACTTCGCCTGCACGCGCATCGACCAGACCGTTGCCGGTCGTCACGACACCATTGGCCAGCGTGATGGTTGCGCCACCCGATTGCAGCGTCGCATTGTTGTTGATCGCGATGCTGCCAATACCAGCGGCCGTGTCGCTACCGACACGAACGGTGCCGGCGTTGATGCCGAGGTTGGTAAAGCTATTGTTGCCATTCAGGACAAGGATGCCGCTGCCAACCTGGCTGATCGAGCCAGCGCCCGAAATCGGGCCATTGAGTGTGAAGATACCCGAGCCCGAATCGACGATGCCATTGCCCAGCGTGACAATGTCATTGCCGGTCGTAACGCCGCTCACGGCCGCCGCCAGAGTTGCGCCGCTATAGATCGTGAGCGTGCCGGTACCAAGCGCGGTATCGCTGCCAACCGCAAGCGTGCCCGCCTGCAGTTCGGTGCCGCCAACATAGCTGTTGTTGCCGCTCAGCGTGATCGTGCCGCCACCTTGCTTGACGATCGAACCAGCGCCCGAGATCGGGGCCGAGATCGAAGCGCCAACGCCGGTATTGGCGAACAGCACGCCCGCGCCCGGGGTGTCGAGACCGCCAGTACCGCCAAGCAGATTGTAGCCGTCAACTGCGAACTGCAGCATTTCGAACGACTGGGTGCCATCGATTGTCACTGTGCCAGCCGTGCCGGCGAAAACGCCGATCGTGCTCTGCCAGTTTGTGTTGAGCGCACTCGGCGGTGCGCCGGTCCAGTTGCTGTTGTTGGTATTCCAGGTGCCCGCGCCGCCATCGATCACGCCGTTACCGGTCATATCGGCGCCATCCCAGTACAGGACGACACTCGGGGTCTGGGTGACGATCAAATTGACCTGACCGGGGACCAGGCCAGCCTGAATGATGCCGGTCTGGCCGTTGGGCAGCGCCGAACCGAACACCAGCCCATTGTCAGTCAACGTACCGCCGTACTGGAATATCTCATAGATGCCGGTGCCAAAGGTACCGCCGGCGCTCTGCGTCACGTTGAGCAGGCCGTCCAGCGTCAGGTCGCCATTGACAATCACCAGATCGTTGAACGCCCCGCCAATGGCGTTGGCCTGGCCGAATTCCCAGTTCAGGATCGAACCATTGTTGAGCGTCAGAGCGCCAACCGTCAGGGTGCCCGCCGAATTGCCCGGCGACAGGATGCCGCCATCGAGGATCGTCACGCCACCGGCAATCGAGCCTGTGCCCGCCAGCGTCGCACCGCTGGCGACCGTGACCGCGGTATCAGCGAGGCTGCCGTTCACCGCGAGGGTGCCCGTATTGACACTGGTCGTGCCCGTATAGGTGCTGGCCCCCGTCAGATTGAGCAGGCCGCTGCCTTCCTTGGTCAGCGAACCCGCACCACTGATCACGCCGCTCAGCGTGTCGGTGTTGCCCTGGGTGTCGATCGTACCGGCTGCATTGAGCACGATGTTACGCGCGGAAGTGACATCGGCAGACGTCTGCAGTGTAGATGCACCGGTGAAGGTGACATCGCCACTGGTTGCGCCAAGCGCACCATCGCTGGCGATCTGCAGCGTACCCGCATTGATGAAGGTGCCACCCGAATAGGTGTTGCCCACATTCGCCAGCACCAACGTGCCAACATCGGTCTTGGTCAGCGAGCCACTGCCCGAAACCACGCCCGAAAGTGTGTTGGTACCGGCATAGCTGCCAATCGACGTGCCACCGGTGAGTGACACGTTATTCGCAACGTTCAGGCCATCACCAACCAGATCGAGCTTGGTGCCGTCTGCAAGGGCGACGGCACCAGTGCCGAATGCCGCGTTGTTGAAGGCACGGATGGTGCCCTGCTCGACCTGAGTTCCGCCCGAATAGGTGTTGGCGGCCAGCAGATCAAGGTAGCTCACCCCCTGCTTGACCAAGGTGCCAGAGCCGGTGATGGCGACGAAAACCGCCGTCACATCGGCCGGGGCCGAATTGGTGTTGATATAGTTTGAACCATTCAGGACGAGCGAACCGCCACCGCCATCGGTAAGCTGATACCCACCGACATCGAAGCGCAACCCTTCGAATGCAAAGGCGCTGGTCAGACCGACGTTGCCGCCGACATTCTGGAACACGCCGACATGGCTCAGCCATTCGGCATTGAGCGCGCCATTGGACGTCGCCCATTCCGGCCCACCGACGGACCAGTTACCATTGCCGCCATCAACCACGCCATTGTGCGTGTTGCCAGGCGTCGAGCCATCCCAATATTGTTCAAACCCAACGCCAGCGACGATCAGATTGACGTAGCCGGTGTCAGCAAAAGACAGCTGCCCCGACTGCCCGCCGGGAAGGGAATCAATGACCAGACCATTGTTCGTCAAAGAACCATAGGTGAACAGGTTGTAGACGCCCTGCCCAAAGGTGCCGCCCGCCGATTCGGTGACGGTCAGATGGCCATCAAGCTTCAGCGCATTGGTAACAACGATACGGTCGTTGAACGCGCCGCCTGCGACATCGGCCTGGCCGAGATCGAAGTTGACTTGCGAATTGCCGTTCAAGT
The DNA here is from genome assembly GCA_038208825.1 of Sphingomonadales bacterium. Lineage (GTDB taxonomy): Bacteria > Pseudomonadota > Alphaproteobacteria > Sphingomonadales > Sphingomonadaceae > Sandarakinorhabdus. The sequence goes on from JBBQYI010000015.1 coordinate 2,916, forward strand.
TGAGCGCGCCGACGGTCAGCACGCCCGGCGTCGAGCCTACACCGGCGTTGATGATGCCGCCATTGTTGATGGTTGCCGTGCCGACAATGCTGCCGGTGCCTCCCAATGTCGCGTCCGCCGCCACGAGAACCAGCCCGCCGGCCGCCGTCAGCGCGCCGTTGACGTAAACCGTGCCTTGGTTGACCGCGAGCGTGCCTGTAATGTCGCTGGCAGCGTTGGTCAGCGTCAGGGTGCCGGTGCCAACCTTGTTGAGCGTGCTGGCGCCAGACACGGCGCCGTCGACAGTCAGGTCACCGCTGCCACCGATGGTGTTGCTGACGCCCGAAGCGATGACACCGCTGGCGAGCGTTACCGCGGCGCCATCATTGCGGATGCCGCCGAAGTTCTGCAGAGTCACCGGGCCGGTGCCCAAGGCATTGTCGCTGCCGACATAGGCGATCACGCGGTTGAGAGCGGTGCCGCCGGAATATGTGTTGTTGCCGTTCAGGAACAGGCGACCGGACTGGCCGTTCGTCGCAAGGCCGCCGTCACCCGAAATCGTGCCGTTGATCGTCAGGTCGGTACCATCCGTGATGGCAACGCCGGTCACCGTATCGACCGAGAAGTTGATCCCGTTCAGGCCGAGCGTGGTGGTTCCCGTGCCGAGCACGAAATTATTGGCCAGCGTTATGATAGCGTTATTGTTGGTCAGGCCGGCAACAAAGGTCGTGCCGCCCATCGTGACGACATCGCCCGAACCAATCGCATTGCCGTTCGAAATGCGCAGCGTGCCTTCATCAAGGTTGGTGCCACCCGTGTAGGTGTTGGTCGTGCCGGTCAGCGTCAGCTGGCCGCTGCCCGCCTTGCGCAGCGTACCCGCGCCGGCGAACTGGCCGGTGAACGTAGAATCGAACGCGCCGGTGTCGATGGTGTCGATACCCGCATTCACCGCCACATTGCGGGCGCTGTTGATCGCCGCCGTTAGCGCCAGCGCGCCCGTGTTGGTGAAGGTAATGTTGCCGGCAAGCGCGCCAAGGGCAGCATTGCTCGCAACCTGTACGGTCCCGGCATTGATGACGGTGCCGCCGCTGTAGCTGTTCGCCGAATTGCCCAGCACCAGCGTGCCGTCTGCCTGCTTGACCAGCGTGCCGGCGCCGCTGACGACCCCGCTCAGCGTCGTGGTCGCGCCCACAATGTCAAAGTTGGAATTACCGTTTAGGATGAAAGCATTGGCGAACGTAAAATCGCCAAAGCTTACGACATGGGTCGCGTCCTGCGTAGTTACGGCACCTGTACCAAAGGCAAGGTTCGAATCACCGACGAGGAGGCCCGCGTTAAGCGCGGTGCCCCCAGCATAGGTGTTGTTGCCGCTCAGCCGGAGGACCCCGGCGTCGTTCTTGGTGATGCTGCCGCCTGCGACCGTGCCGTCGATTTCAAGATCGCCCGCGCCAGCAACCGTCAGGTTGCCGGTGATCGTCACGCCGGTCGAAAGTCGCGACTGAGTGGCATTATCTGCACGCAATGTTGTGCCATCAGCGGTGAGCAGCGTGCCCGTACCGAGCGCGAAGAAACCCGTCTGCGCCAGCGCCAAAGTGCCCTGATTGAGCGACGTGTTGCCCGTGTAGCTGTCGTTGCCGCTCAAGACGAGAGTCCCGGCCCCGGTCTTCACGAGGCCGTTGGTCCCGACGATGTCGGAAGCGATCGTCGCTGTGACCGCATTGTCAATGTCGAGCGTGCTGCCGTTGGTCTGCAGCGCGCCGCCGGTCAGCGTGTAGCCGTCGAGGCTGAACTTGAGATTGGTGAAGATCTGCGTGCCCGAAACCGTAACGGTGCCGCTGGACAGGCCGGCGAATACGCCGATATTGTCGCCCCAGGTCAGATTGGTGACACCGGTCTGGTTGGTCCAATTGGTCGTCCCGGAAGCCCAGATACCCGAACCGCCATCGACGACGCCGTTGGCAACAGTGTTGGCGCCATCCCAATAGCGCGTACCGGTAAACGCGACGAGCAAATTGACCTGGTTGGGCGTTGCCGTATCGATCGTGTAGATGAAATCCATCGGCGCAGTGGTGGTCAGAATGTTGTTCGTCAGCGTCCCGCCATAGTTGATCAGCCGGAATGTCCCGGCGCCAAAGCCCGGCAGCTGCGTTACGTTCAGATTGCCATCGAGGGTCAGGTTGTTGGTGACGATGATGAGGTCGTTGACCCCGCCACCGACAACGCCCGGCGTTGCCAGTTCAAAGTTCAGGTTCGACGACGCGTTCAAAATCAGATTGCCGACGGTCAGCGTGCCCGGGCTGTTACCCGGCGCGATGGTGCCACCATCGGCGATGGTCACCGTGCGATTCGACGCAACGGTGCCGCTGCCGCCGAAGGTTGCACCACTGGCAACGTTGACATTGCTCGTGAGGCTGCCGTTCAGCAACAGGGTGCCGGCGGTGACCGCGGTTGCGCCGGTGTAGACATTGGCAGCGGTCAGCAAAAGCGTACCAGCGCCGATCTTTTCGATGCCACCTGCGCCGCCGTTATTACCAATGACTCCCGCCAGGGTCAGCGTGTTACCGCGGGTATCAACCTGCAAATTGGCGCTTGTCCGCACGAGGTTGTCGATGACCAGGTTGTCGGCATAGGCAGCGATGCCAGCCGGGGCGATTGCCGAAATCGGCCCTGAACCCGCTGCCGTCGCAGTACCAAGACCGAGGACGCCCGACAACAGGCCAACACCGCCTGCGAAGCTGTTGTTGCCGTTGAGGACAAGCGAGCCGGCGCCGCTCACCACGGTCAGCGTGCCCGGGCCCGAAATTGTCCCGTTGAACGTCACTGCCTTACCCGCGGTCGGCAGATTGAATTGCAGCAGATCGTTCAGCGCGACATTGTTGGCGAGTGTCAACGAGATGTCGCCAAGCGGAAACAGCTTGGACTGGGTGGCGACCGTGAACAAACCGGTTCCGAGCGAGCCATCGCCGCCGAGAATAACACCGCCACCGCCGGCCAGCACAAAGCCACCGCTGAAGCTGTTATTGGGGTTGGCAAGCGTCAGACTGCCAGTGTCAAACTTGGTCAGCGATCCGCTGCCCGAAATGACACCCGACCATGTCGTCGATGCCCCGCCCGGGTGCGTATCGAGATTGGCGTTCAAGATCAGGTTGTTGGCGATGTCGCGGCCGGAAATACCGGGATTCAGGGTCGAAGCGGCCGCAAAGGTTACGCTGCCGACGCCGAACGACTGGTTCTGGACGTAGCGAAGGATGCCGCCGTTAACGATTGTGCCGCCGGTGTAGCTGCTGGTCGCGCTGCCCAGGGTGACCGAACCGGAACCGTTGATGACCAGCGCCGTCGCGCCGCTGATCGCACCGTTATAGGTCCGCACCGCGGCGCCATTGTTGACGGTAAGCGTCGCCGCTCCGCCAGTGTTGCCGATCGCGCCATTGCCCAACAGGCCAGCGACGGCCTGGTTGAAACCACCAAGATCAACGGAACCGGCGTTGACCCTCAAAACCGAATTGGGCGAAAACACATTTGTCGCGCCGGCGGCCAGGATGCCTGCCGTCACGGTGGTCAAGCCGCTGTAGGTGTTCAGGCCGGAGCCGGTCAGGGTAAAGCTGCCAAGGCCCTGCTTGGTAAGGGCGAAAGCGCCGTTGCTGTCGTTGAGCGCGCCGGCATAGAGCAGGCTGAGGCCGTTGCCCGACACAAAGTTGAGCGTACCATTGGTCACCGTCGTGAAGCCGGCAAGACTGGTCCGGGTTACCGTCGCGCCGCCAAGATCGAGCGTCTGTGCCGCAGCAGGCACCATCGCCGTACCAGCGAGCATTAGGCCTGTCAGCGAGACGCCAAGCCGGAGGGAGCGCAGCAGGCCGGAAGAAGCCTTTGTCGAGCGGCGACGATTATAACTAACGATCATGACATACCCCAAACTGACGCGCGTTTCCCTGTTAACGCGCTGGCCGTCTTACCTGAACCAGCGTTAAAGGCAAGTCAGAACGAGGGGTTTTTGCGACCAAATCCGACGCTTGTTAACCCTTATCGGGCTGCGACTCGGGGTGTGCGGGCGCCAGAACAGGAAGTTCCAGCAATGTCGCCTCGATAGCGAGCAAGTTGGGAAACACGGAAAGGTCGCTCCCGACCCTTCGTGCATTATATAATTGCGGCAACAGGCAAAGATCCGCCATGGTTAAAGTGTCGCCGTACAAAAAACGACCGCGATACCGCTGTGTGAATAGCTCCAGTGTTGCAAATCCAAGCTTGATCCAGTGTCGCGCCCAGGCATCGATCTCCGGTTGCGAATGGCCGAGCGGCGCCTTCAGATACCGCAGGATTCGCAGATTGTTGAGCGGGTGGGTATCGCAGGCGACCACCTGTGCTGCGGCGCGCACGGCGGCACGGCCTGCAGCATCGGGCGGCAACAACGGCGGGTACGGGTGCTGTTCATCCAGATATTCGATGATCGCGAGGCTCTGTCCCAATCCCACCCGGCCTGCCGGCGGGCCGCTTGCGTCGTCTTCGGTATAAAACGGCACGAGGCCTTGCGGGTTGTGCGCCCGAAAATCGGCGCTCGATTGTTCGTCGAGTCGCAAATCGATCGGCACAACAAGGTAATCGAGCCGTTTCCAGGCCAGCGCCAGCCGCACACGATAGGAAGCCGACGACCGCCAGTAGCTGTAGAGGGTGCGTTCGGCGCCCATCACCTTTTGCCTGTGCGTGGTCCTGTCACGCGCACGCCGCTTGGCCTTGCGCCACCGGGCTTCGCCGGTTTGCGCACGCCACCTGGCTTCGATGGCCCCGCCTTACCTGAACCCACCTTGCTGCCGCCAGTCTTGCCGCTCCCGCTCTTGCCGCCGCCGACCTTGCCACGAGGCGCATTTTCAAACGGATTCTTGCCGCCCCGAAAGCTCAACCGGATCGGCACGCCTTCGAAATCCAGATCATCGCGCAGGCTGTTGACGAGGTAGCGGCCATAGCTCGCCGGCAGATCCTCCGTGCGGTTGCCAAAGATGATGAAGCTTGGCGGCCGCGCCGCCACCTGCGTTACATAGCGCAGCTTGATCCGCGTGCCGCCCGCAGCCGGCGGCGGGTTGCGGTCCAGCGCGGCTTCGAACCAGCGGTTGATCGCCGCCGTCGAAACCCGGCGCGACCATTTCGCCCGCGCTTCGGTCACCGCCTTCATCATGATATCGAGCCCGCGTCCGGTCTGCCCGGACAAGGCCACCAGCGGCACGCCGCGGATCTGCGACAGGCCATCATCGAGCGCCTTGCGCACCCCCTGGAACAGCGACGACTGATCATGCGCCACATCCCATTTGTTGAGCGCGATCACCAGCGCCCGGCCTTCGGACAGCACCATGTCGGCAATCCGCAGGTCCTGCGCCTCCAGCCCCAGCGTCGCATCGAGCAACAGCACCACCACCTCGGCGAAATCCACTGCCAGCTTGGTGTCCGCGGCCGACATGCGCTCCAGCTTGTCGCTGACCTTGGCGCGCTTGCGCAGCCCCGCGGTATCGACCAGCCGTACCGGCGCCCCGTCCCATTCCCAGGGAATCGAGATCGAATCGCGGGTGATGCCCGCCTCCGGCCCCACCACAAGCCGCTGCTCGCCAAGCAGGGTGTTGATCAACGTGGATTTGCCAGCATTCGGCCGCCCGACGATCGCCAGCTTCAACGGCCCTTCGGGCACATCCGCCATCTCGGGCATAGCCGCGTCGTCGTCAGCAGCCGCATCCTCAACCTCATCCTCGATATCGGATTCCGGCTCTAAATGGGGTAACAACGCTTCGAACAGATCGGCCATGCCTTCGCCATGCTCGGCGGAAATCTGTACCGGTTCGCCAAGACCCAGCGCATAGCTTTCGGCAACACCCAGTTCCCCGGCTCGGCCTTCAGCCTTGTTGGCAACCAGAATCAACGGCGTGCCGCGCCGGCGCAGCCAATCGGCGAAATGCTTGTCGAGCGGCGTCACCCCGGCGCGGGCATCGAATACCAGCAACGCCACTACGGCATCGCCCACCGCCGCATCGGTCTGCTGCCGCATCCGCCCGGCTAGGCTCGCCGCATCCGCATCCTCGAACCCAGCCGTGTCGACGACGATGAATTCAAGATCGTGGAGCTTGGCCAGCCCCTCGCGCCGGTCGCGCGTCACGCCCGGCATGTCGTCGACAAGCGCCAGCTTTCGGCCAACGAGGCGGTTGAAAAGGGTCGATTTGCCGACATTGGGACGGCCGACAATGGCAACGCGGGGCATCAGGTCTGAACGGGACATGCGCCGCCCCTAGCAGAGCGCGACGCCCGCGGCCACCGCATTGCAGCAAAGCACCTTCACCGGCACAGCGTCGCGCCACGGCAAGGCGGCGCCGCCATAGCTCAGCGAAAGGCTGTCAGCTTGCCGTCATCGGTCAAAAGATAAACCATATTCCCGGCAACGATCGGAGACAGATAAGCCGGCGACGACAGCTTGTGCGTGATCAGCACCTTGCCGGTATAGGGCGAAATCGCCAGCAGCTGCTTGTTGGACCCCGCCACCAACAGCTTCTCCGACGCCAGCACCGGGCCGGACCAGCGGATCGGATCGGCTTTCTTCTTTACCTGCTTGTAATGCTGCAGTTGCTGCACCCAGCGCACCTTGCCCTCCCCGCGCGTCAGGCACAGCACTTCGCCTTCCAGGGTCACGACATATATGAACTCGCCCGCCACCCATGGCATCGAAAGCCCGGCGAAATTACGCTCCCAGACGCGCTGCCCTGTCGCCAGTTCCAGCGCTGCCATGCGACCGCCATGGCCAATGGCATAAACCCGGCCACGATCGATCACCGGCGACGCGTCGATGTCCGAAAGCGCCGCCATTGCCGTGGTACGCCCGGTGCGCGCCAGCGCGTCGGCCCAGACGGTGCGGCCATTTTCGGCCCTCAACGCGTTCAACTCGCCACTGCCAAAGCCAACGACAACGGTTTCCAGCGCCACCGCCGGTGCCGCCGCACCCAACAGCCCGGCAACTTCCACGGTGCCGGCGACATTCCAAAGCGCATCACCCTTGTCGGCGGTAAGGGCGTAAATCTGGTTGTCCTGGGTCAGCACATAGACCCGATTGGCCGCCACGACCGGCGCACCGCGCAGCGGTTCACCGATCGACTTGCGCCACAATTCCACACCCGTGCCGGCATCGAACGCCGCGACGATGCCGTAACCCGTCGTTGCGAACACCCGCCCGTCGGCGCCGCCGACACCGCCACCAAAGGCGGCATTGTCGTTCTTTTTCTTCGTTTTCTTGCCCGATGTCGTCGTCAGCGTGATCCGCGCCTGCCAATCCACCTTGCCCGTCCCGGCATCAAACGCGCGCACCTCGCCGCCGGTGTCCATGGTGAATACCCGGCCATCCATGACAACCGGCCCGGCGTTCAACCGGCGCGTGCCGGTGCTGCCCTTGCCGATCGACGCCGTCCACGCCGGGGTCAAATTGCCGGTGTAGGTGATATGGCCGTTGGCCTTGTCGGCCGATCCGCCGGCCTGCGCCCAATTGGCGTTCGGCTCCGGCAGCGGCAGCACAACGGCCAGATCCTTGAGCTCCGGCTCGGCAACCGCGCGGGTTTCAAAATTCAGCACCGGGATACGCTCTCCCAGCGTTGGGGTGCGCGGGCCCTTGCCCGGCTTGATGATACCGCAACTCGACAGGGCGAGTGCGGCGACCAGGAGAATGCGGAGCGAGCGATTGTGCAAGGGTACGGCCTTTACTTGGCAGGTGCAGCAGGCGGCACGGCTGTGGGAACAGTATCCCCGCCGGCGGCGGCAACCCGCCCGGAAACCTGCAGCGCGGCGGTATCGACGCCAAGCGACAGCGCCACCTGCGCAACACGGTTGCGCAACGATGGCGGCAGGCTGGCGTCACGAACGATGGCGATCACCAACGGCTTGGCGAGTTCCGGATTGCCCGCCTTGACATGCGCCAGCGCCGTCATCTCGCCGGCAATGCCGAACCACGGATTGCCCGGCACAGCCAGATCCTTCAACCGCGCAATCACGGTTGCCGGCGGCAAATTGTCAAAGCCCTGCCGCACCGATTTGATCAGCGCGGCGTCGCGCAACGGCTGGGGCGCCTTGGCATCGGCAGCCACCGTATCGAGAAGCGTGATCGACTTCGCATTCTCGCCGCTGCCTGCCGCATCCGCCGCTTGCATCATCAGCGCCAGCGGCCGGTAGCCCTGCGGTCCGTCCTTGGCCAGCTTCTCGAAAACCGGCTTGGCTACGGCCGTATCGCCAACTTCCAGCTTCGACATTGCCTGGATAAGTTCTTCGCCGGCAACCCCGGCATTGCGGCCCTGCTCCTCGCGCCACCACAGCCAACCGCCCAACGCGCCCAGGAAAACCACAAGTGCAATGATGGCAAGAGCGCCGTAACGCTTCCACAGCGACGCCGCCTGGTCACGGCGTACGCCTTCATCGACTTCGCGCAAGAATGCTTCATCGGTATCGGTCGGTGTCACGGCCAAGGTGGAAATGCTCCCGGAATGCCATTGCCTGCCACAGTCGTGCCTGTTGCAGTGCCCACCCCGGATGCATGCCGGGTGCAGGCTGTCGCAGCGGTGAATGCCCGATGCGCCATCATAGATAAAGTTGTTTCTCGGTCGGGAAGCGCCGCTCGCGCACCGCACCGGCAAAGCTGGCAGCCGCCGCATCGATGCGTACCGCCAGATCATCGAAGCGTTCGACAAAGCGCGGCACCCGTTCGAACATGCCCAGCATGTCGTCCACCACCAGCACTTGCCCATCGCAGGCCACGGATGCCCCGATACCGATCGTCGGGCAGGGCACCGTTTCGGTAATCCGCCGGCCCAGCGATTCGACGACACCTTCGACCACCAGCGCGAAACAGCCCGCCGCCGCCACCGCTTCGGCATCGGCAAGGATCGTCGCCGCTTCCGTCTCGCTGCGACCGCGCGCGCCATAACCGCCCAGCGCGTTGACCGCTTGCGGGGTCAGCCCGACATGCGCCACCACCGGAATGCCGCGCCGCGCCAGGAACGATATCGTCTCCGCCATCGCGGTGCCGCCTTCCAGCTTGACCGCGGCCGCGCCGGTTTCCTTCATTACCCTTGCTGCACTGGCAAAGGCCTGTTGCGGCGATTCCTCGTAACTGCCGAACGGCAGATCGACGACGACGACGGAATGATAGGACCCGCGCACCACGGCGGCGCCATGGGCGATCATCATCTCCAGCGTGACCTTGACGGTGGTATCCAGCCCGTAAATCACCTGGCCCAACGAATCACCGACCAGCAGCATGTCGCAATGCTTGTCGAGAATCTGCGCCATCCGCGCCGTATAGGCGGTCAGCATGACGATGGGTTCGGCATTCTTGCGCCGTGCGATGGCCGGCACGGTCAACCGCCGCACCGGTTCCGGCACCGGATGGGCGCGGCTGGTGGAGGTATCGAGGGTAAAGGTCGTCGACATCGCTCAGCCCCCTGCGCCAACCCGCGCCGAAGGGCAAGACATCAGCCGCCGGCGAGTTCCATTATCACCGCCCATTCATCAGGCTCGATAGGGGCCACCGACAGCCGGAATTGCCGGAACATCGCCATGCCGGCCAGCCGCGGTTCGGCCTTCATCGCCGCCAGCGTCACCGGATTGGCCAGCGCCTGCACCGGCGCCACCTTCACCGCCGGGAACCGCGCCTTGGGGTCGCTCGGATCGATGAAATGTTCGCCCGACACCCGCGCGATGCCGACCACGGCCAACCCTTCATTGCTATGGTAAAACAGCAATTCGTCACCCAGTTTCATGGTCCGCAGGTAAATCGCCGCCTGGTTGTTGCGCACCCCGTCCCAGATGGTTTCGCCATCGCGAACCAGATTGTCCCAGCTGTATTTGAACGGTTCGGATTTCACCAACCAGTACGTCATGCTTGCCTGCCCGTGTTCGAATGCCGGTATCTGCCTGTCGTGTGTCCGCCAGCCGCCGCCTTGGCAAGCAAAAGCCGCTGCCCGTATCTGCCAAAGCCGCCCGGCACCGCGAATTTAAGCGGACGGCGATTTAAGCCGTCACGACTTTGCGCTAGAGGCGGAACAAGGGGGCCAGTCCATGCCGGGTCTCCCGCCGTTTCGCCACCACCGCCGCCGCCCGAAAAGGACCGCCATGCAACGCGCCCGTAACCCCGCCGCCCGGCTTGCGACTTCGCTCGGCGTACTCGCCCTGCTGGCAATGGCCGCCCCGGTCTCCATGGCGCACGCCCGCGATACCGATGATGATGCCGCCGGCCCGACGGCGACCGGCTTTGCGATTACCCCGCTCGCCGCAAGGGGCGCCGCGCTGACGGCGTTCGGCAAACTCGATCCGGCCAACCCCGCCTCCCCCGGCATCAGCAACCCGGCGGCGATGGTCGCCAGCCCCGATGGCACGCTGCTCGCGGTACTCACCTCGGGTTTCAACGGCGTTTCGAAATCCGATGGCAGCACTGATCGCGTCCATTCGACCGAACGGCTGATGATCTTCCGCCCCAAAACCAATGGCCCGGCCGCCCGGCTTGCCGAAGCCGCGCTGCCGGCCAGCTTTGCCGGGCTCGCCTGGTCCCCGGATGGCAAGCACATCGCTGCAACGCTGGGCGCCGGCGATGCGGTGGCGCTGTATGACTGGGATGGCAAGACGCTGGTCGCCGCCGGTGATCCGATCAAGCTCGGCCATGCTGCCGGCCTCGGGCTCAACGTCAAGCCCGCAGCCGCCGGCGTCGTCTGGGCCGGTGAAAACCGCCTGCTTGTCGCTAATTTCTTCAACGATTCGATCAGCCTCGTTGATACTGCCGGGCGCCGTGTCACCGCCGAGATCGATCTGCGCCCCGGCAAGATCGACCCCGCCAAGACTGGCATGCCGGGCGGCACCTATCCCTTCCATATCGTCATGGCCGGGCCGAACCGCGCCGTGGTATCCAGCCCGCGCGACCGGGAATTGATCAGCCTTGCGATCACCGGCGACCGCCTTGCCGTTATTGCCCGCGCCGATACGCTCGGCCAGCCGACGGCGCTGCTGGCGCTGCCCGATGGCCGCGTCATCGCCACCGGCGACAATCAGGACACGCTGATCGCGCTCGCTGCCGATGGCGCCGCCACCGCCGAATATCCGATTATCGCCCTGCCGGGCCTTGCCGCTGCCGGCCGGCCCAAGGGCCTGAACCCCAACGCCCTGGCGATGGCTGCCGATGGCCGGCTGTGGGTCACTTTGGCCGGCCTCAACGCCGCAGCCGCCATCGACCTGCCGCGCACCCTCGCCAGCGCCAGCGGCACACCCGTCGCCATGGTCGGCATGGTGCCGACCGGCTGGTATCCGACCGCGGTGGCGCTCGCCGGCACCCGCCTCGCCATCGCCAATTTCAAGGGGCTGCCCGGCCCCAATCCCGGCGCCTGCCGTTCGAGCTTGGGTATCGACACCAAAAGCCAGGCCGCCTGCCGCGCCTCCGGGCAATATGTGCTGCAACTCGAAACAGGCTCGCTGCTGACCCTGCCGCCACCCTCGGCCAAATCCCTCGGTCGACTGACGGCGCGGGTCGTCGCCAATGTCGCAGCCCCAACGGCAAATGCCATCGCAGCAGCCGAAGCCACCATGGCGGCAATGCGCCAGCGCATCAAAAACATCATCTATATCGTCAAGGAAAACCGCACCTATGATCAGGTGCTCGGCGATCTGCGCCCGGGCAATGGCGATGCCAGGCTGGCATTGTTCCCGGGCAACATGACGCCCAACCACCACGCACTGGCCCGGCAGTTCGTCACCTTCGACAATTTCCTCGATTCTGGCGAAGTCTCCGCCACCGGCTGGAGCTGGTCGACCCAGGCCCGCGCCGTCGATCTTCTGGAACGCATCACGCCCGTCGGCTATGGCGGCAAGGGCCTCGCCTATGAAGCCGAAGGTACCAACCGCTTCGTCAACGTCGCGCTGTCGGCAGAGGCGCGGCACATCGCCAACCCGGCAGTCCCCAATGACCCCGATCTGCTCGCCGGCACCGCCGATCTTACCGCCACCGACGCGCCCGATGGTGCCGCCGGCGCCGGCAATCTGTGGGCAGCCGCCATGGCAAAGGGCCTCAGCGTGCGCAACTATGGCTTTTACGGCGATCTTTCGCGCTACGACAAGGACGCCGGCGCCAACCGCATCCCGCGCGAACGTGATCCCGCATCCAAGGGTTTGCGCGTCATGTGGGCCGCCGACAAGCGGCTCGATCCGGTCACCGACCCCTACTTCCGCAGCTTCGATCAGGGCTTTCCCGATTACTGGCTGGTCGAACAATGGAAACGCGATTGGCTGCCCCGCGTCGCTGCCGGGCAAACCCCGCGCCTGACGCTGATCCGCGTCGATCACGATCACTTCGGTGATTTCGACGAAGCCATCGACGGGGTGAACACCCCCGATCGCCAGATGGCCGACAATGATTACGCCATCGGCCGTATCGCCGAAGCTGTGGCCAACAGCCCGGCCGCCGCCGAAACGCTCATCGTCATCGTCGAGGATGATGCCCAGAACGGCGGCGACCATGTCGATGCAAACCGCGCGCCGATCTTCATGATCGGCCCGGGCGTGCGCCGCGGCGCCGTGGTGTCCACCCGCTACACTACCGCCAACATGCTGAAGACCATCGAACGCCTGCTCGATCTGCCGCCCCTGGGCCTAAACGACAGCATCGCGCTGCCGATGGCGGAAGCCTTTGATCCAAAGCTGGTCAGCCCCTGGGCCTATACGGCGATCTGGCCGCAACCGCTGGATGCGACCGATCTGCCGAGGCCCGCCAACCATGTCGCCAGCGCCCGGCCGGCCGGCACGCCGCCCGAACGCAGCGCCGCCTGGTGGGCACAGGCCATGGCTGGACAGGATTTCTCCGCCGAAGACAAGCTCGACACCGACGCCTTCAACAAGGCGCTGTGGACCGGCCTCAAGACCGGCCCCGCCGCAACCGGCGGTAAACGGTAAGCAACGCGACAGGAACAATTCGGCACAGGCTAAAGGGGCGGGGCGAGCAGCAGGGCAGGCCCGCCCCGACTCGCCTCAGGCGATCAACTTTGCCGCGGCCCGGGCAATCAATTCACCCTGGTGGCGGGCGCCTTCCAGTTCGGTGTCGCTGGGCAACCGCTCACCCTTGCCGCCGGCAATCGTCGTTGCGCCATAGGGCGAACCGCCGGTGATCTCGTCGATGCGCATCTGGCCCTGATGGCTGTAGGGCAGGCCGATGATGGTCATGCCGAAATGCAGCAGGTTGGTGATGATCGAAAACAGCGTCGCTTCGTTGCCGCCATGCTGCGTCGCGCTCGAGGTGAAGGCGCCGCCAACCTTGCCGTTCAGCGCGCCCGTCGCCCATAGCCCGCCGGCCTGATCGAGGAATGCCGCCATCTGGCCGGGCATGCGGCCAAAACGCGTTGGCGCACCGATGATGATCGCATCATAATCGGCCAATTCGGCAACCGTCGCCTCCGGCGCTGCCTGGTCGAGCTTGAAATAATGCGCCTTGGCGGCCTCTTCCGGCACGGTCTCCGGCACGCGCTTGATATCGACACTCGCCCCGGCAGCGCGGGCACCCTCGGCAACCGCCGCGGCCATCGCTTCGATATGCCCATAGGTCGAATAATAAAGGACCAGAACCTTCGCCATTTTCAGACTCCTGCGCATCCCGGCAACAGCCGGTTGTGGATGATGCCCCGCCCGCATGACGGAAGCGTTGCAGGCGTTTTAGCCTGGACGGTATCGACAAGAAATCGGGATAATATCGAAGATTTTGTTCGGATTATTCGAACATGCACGCCCGTGCCAAATCAACCCTGACCCACCGCCGCCGCCCAGGCGTCGGGCTTGAACCCGGCCAGCAGCACGCCCGGCCCCTGCAGAATCGGCCGCTTGATCATCGAGGGCTGCGCCAGCATCAGCACCACCGCCTTTTCGGCATCCAGCCCGGCCTTGTCGGCATCGGGCAGCTTGCGAAACGTCGTCCCGGCGCGGTTCAGCACGGATTCCCAGCCCAGCGCCGTCACCCAGGCCGCCAGCCGTTCCTGGTCCGCACCCGCCACCTTATAGTCATGAAACCGGTATTCGACTCCGGCGGCATCCAGCCAGGCCCGCGCCTTTTTCATCGTGTCGCAGTTCCTGATTCCGTAAATTGTCAACATTGCCAGCGTCTCCATGCCTGGCAGCCGGATAGGCCCGGCGCCGCATCACGTCCACAGTCGGCCACTTCGTCTTTTGCGCAACTGTCGCTACAGCCGCGCCATGCCTTTGCCTGTCGAAGAAGCCCTGCCCGCGCTGCGCACCACCCTTGCGGCGAACGCGCCCGTGGCGCTCGTGGCGCCCCCCGGCGCCGGCAAGACCACCATGGTCGCGCCCGCCCTACTCGGCGAACCATGGGCAAATGGCGGCAAGATCATCCTGCTTTCCCCCCGCCGCCTCGCTGCCCGTGCCGCCGCCGAACGCATGGCCGATCTTGCCGGCGAACAAATTGGCCAGACCATCGGCTATCGCACCCGCATGGATAGCCGCGTTTCGGCAGCCACCCGCATCGAGGTGGTCACCGAAGGCATTTTCGCCCGCATGCTGGTCACCGATCCGGAACTGCCGGGCATCGCCGCGGTGCTGTTCGATGAAGTCCATGAACGCAGTCTCGACAGCGATCTCGCGCTGGCGCTGACCCTTGAGGCACGCGAAGCGCTGCGGCCCGATCTGCGCCTGCTGCTGATGTCGGCAACGCTGGATGGTGCCGCCTATGAATCGATCGTGCCAGGGCTTGTCCGCATCGAAAGCCAGGGCCGCATGTTCCCCGTTGAACTGCGGCACATCGGCCGCGATGCCGCCGCCCGGATCGAAGACAGTGTCGCAGCGACCATCCGCACGGCGCTGGCCGACGAACCCGGTTCCATCCTCGCCTTCCTGCCCGGTGCCGCCGAAATCGAACGCACCGCCGAACGGCTGGTCGAACGCCTGCCCGGCGATGTCGATGTGCACCGGTTGTATGGCGCGCGCGACGGTGCCGATCAACGCGCCGCCATCGCGCCCCCGCCTGCCGGCCGCCGCAAGGTGGTGCTCGCCACCGCCATCGCCGAAACCTCCATCACCATCGATGGCGTGCGCGTCGTCATCGATTCCGGCCTGGCCCGGCGGCCGCGCTATGATCGCGCCGTCGGCCTTGCCAGGCTGGTCACCGAACGCGCCAGCCAGGCCGCCGTCACCCAGCGCGCCGGACGCGCCGGACGCACCGCACCAGGCGTCGCACTGCGTCTGTGGGAAGCCGCCGAAACCGCCGGGCGGCCACGCTTCGATCCACCTGAAATCCTTGAAAGCGACCTGACCGGCCTTGTTCTGGAATGCGCGCGCTGGGGCGTCGCCAACCCGCGCGACCTGCGCTGGCTCGATCCGCCACCCGCCGCTGCGGTTGCCGAGGCGCGCGACCGGTTGACCGCTATCGGCGCCATAGATGCCGATGGTCGCCCGACACCGCACGGCGAACGCGTCGCCGCGTTGCCGCTGGCACCGGCGCTCGGCCATATGCTGATCGCCGCGATCCCGAATGGGCTGGGGCCGCTCGCGGCGCGGGTCGCTGTGCTGCTCACCGAACGCGGGCTGGGCGGGCGCGGTGTCGATCTCGATGACCGACTGCGGCAATGGCAACGCGAACGCGGCCAGCGCGCTGATGCGGCACGCAAGCTCGCTGATCGATGGGCCCGCGCTGCGGGCAGCACCAGCGGCGCGGCGCCGGACTCGCCCGCCGACGCCACCGGCCAGATACTGGCGCTGGCTTTCCCCGATCGCATCGCCCGCCGCCGCGGCCAGGCCGGCGCGCCCTATTTGATGGCCAATGGCCGGGCGGTAACGCTGGCGGCGCACGAACCGCTGGCCAGTGCGCCCTGGATCGTTGTCGGTGATGCCGCTGGCGCTGCCGCCGGCACCCGCGTGTTGCTGGCGGCGGCAATAGATGAAACCAGCATCGAAGGCCTGCTGGGTCACACCATCGAAACCCGAACGGTGCTGGCCTTCGATCCGACCAGCGGCGGCGTAACCGCCGAAACCACCCGCCGGCTCGGCGCCATCACCCTCGCCCGGCGCCCGATCGAACGCCCGGATGCCGCCGCCGTTGCAACGGCGCTGCTGGGCGGCGTCCGCGAACACGGCCTCGCCCTGCTGCCCTGGGGCGACGCCGGCCGGATGCTGCGCGCACGGGCCTCCTTTGCCGCCGCCAACGGCATGGCCGACCTGCCCGATCTTTCAGATGCCGCGTTGCTGATGACGCTCGATGACTGGCTGGCGCCACTATTGGCCGGCAAGCGGCGACTGGGTGATCTGTCCGACGCGGCGCTCACAACCGCATTGTCAGGCCTGATAGGTTGGAGCAATCTGCGCCGTCTCGACAGCTTTGCGCCGCCGCAATTCGAAACCCCGGCCGGCAGCCACCACAGTATAGATTATGCAGCCGAAGGTGGCCCTGCGGCCGATGTGCGGGTGCAGGCGCTGTTCGGGCTCGGCCGCCACCCCACGCTTGCAGATGGTCGTCAGCCGCTGACCCTGCGCCTTACCTCCCCCGCCGGTCGGCCGATCCAGGTAACAAAGGACCTGCCGCGCTTCTGGGCCGGCAGCTGGGCCGATGTCCGCCGCGAACTGCGTGGGCGCTACCCGCGGCACCCATGGCCCGAAGACCCCGCCGCCGCACCGCCAACCCTGCGCGCAAAAAGACGCGGCCAGACCGAACCGTGAAGACTACGCAGCGCCAACCCGGCCTATCCAATCCGTCCGCATGGCATTGCCCATCCGCACCCGCATATAGGACCGGCATGATCAACCCCGTCCCCTTGGCGCTTCCCGCCACCCGCAGCGTCGCCGCCGACTGACATGCGCCTGCGCGATTTCCTGCTGCTCGCCTTCATCTGCCTCGTCTGGGGATACAGCAATGTGCTCAGCAAGATCGTCGTCGGCGATTGGCAGGTGCCACCGCTGTTCTTTGCGGCGCTGCGGTTCGCCATCGTCATCGTTGCCACCCTGCCCTGGCTGCTGCCCATGCCGCGGCCGCGCGGCCGCATAATCGCCATCGGGCTGTTGATGGGCGCCGGCAATTTCGCCCTGCTTTTCATCGGCCTGCAACACGCGTCGCCATCGGCGGCTGCGGTCGTCATCCAGGTCGGCGTGCCGTTCACCACCCTGCTGTCCGTCATCATGCTGGGCGAACGCATCCACTGGCGGCGCGGTCTTGGCATCGCGCTGACGCTGGCCGGCGTTGTGCTGGTGGTCTGGAACCCCGATGGCATCGCCCTGTCGACAGGGCTGTGGTTCGTCGTCGGCGCCGCCTTCACCGGCTCGCTGGGCGCCGTACTGATGAAACAGATCGAAAGCGTCGCGCCACTCCGGTTTCAGGCCTGGGTCGGGGTCATCTCCTGCGCGCCGCTGGCGCTGGCCTCGGCACTGTTCGAACACGGCCAATGGGCCAGCGCGAGCGCCGCCGGCTGGCCCTTTGTCGGCGCGCTGTTGTTCGCCGCGCTGGTCGTCTCGGTCATCGGCCACACCGCCTACTTCGGCCTCATTCAACGCTATGAAGCCAATCTGCTGGCCCCGCTGACCCTGATGACGCCGCTCGCCACCATCGGTTTCGGCGTGGCTATTACCGGCGATCACCTCGATACACGGATGATCGCCGGTGCCGGGCTGGCGCTCGCCGGCGTGCTCATCGTCGCCATGCGCGCCCGCCCGGCAACGGCGCTGCTCGCCGAACGCGAACAGGCTTGACCGGCCGCCGCTGCGTCAGGCCACCTCGCTTCAAGCCACGTCGACCAGCACGATCTCGCTGTCCTCGACCGCCGTCACCCGCAATAGCTCAATGTCGCTGATCGCAGCGCCATCCCGGGTGTTGACGCGCGTACCATCGATCTCGACCGCGCCGATCGCCGGCACCAGATAGGCCTTGCGCCCCTTGCCGATGGCATATTCGGCGGTGGCCCCGGCCTTCAGCGTGGCCGCTGCTACCCGCGCATCGGTGCGGATCGGCAGGGCATCGCCGTCGCCGTCATAGCCGCTGGCCAACACCACGAACTGCCCGGCACGTTCACCCTTGGGGAACGGCCGTGCGCCCCAACCCGGCTTTTCTCCGCCGCGCGTCGGCTGGATCCATATCTGAAAGATGCGGGTGGCAACGTCCTCCCGGTTGTATTCGGAATGGACGATGCCGGTCCCGGCGCTCATCACCTGCACATCGCCGGCTTCGGTGCGGCCGCTGTTGCCAAGATTGTCCTGATGGGTGATCGCGCCTTCGCGGACATAGGTGATGATCTCCATGTCCCGATGAGGGTGCGGCGCAAAGCCGGTATGCGGCGCAATTTCATCGTCGTTCCACACCCGCAAATTGCCCCAACTGGTGCGGTCCGCATCATGATAGCTGGCGAACGAGAAATGGTGTTTCGCATCAAGCCAACCGTGATTGGCGGCACCCAGGGTGTTGAAGGGACGCAGTTCGATCATGTCATCGGCTCCTTCTTCCATACGGTGCCGGCACCTGCCGCCGCCGTTGATGTGCCGGATATAGGCCAGCTCGACTTTGCTGATCAGCCAGATAAAATGCATCGGTTCGTTCGAGAAAGTTGCAATGCATAGCCCCGGCACCCCGACACTGGACCAGCTTCGCGTCTTTCTGGCGGTGGTCGATACCGGCAGTTTCGCCGCCGCCAGCCGCAAGCTCAACCGCGCCGTTTCGGTGATCAGCTATGGCGTCGCCAATCTGGAGGCGCAGCTGGGCGTGCAGCTGTTCGATCGGGAGGGCACGCGCAAACCGGTGCTCACCGACGCCGGCCGCGCCGTGCTGGCCGATATTCGCGGCGTGTCGCAAGGCATCGACGGGCTGCGCGCCCGGGTAAAAGGCCTGCTCGACGGGCTGGAGGCCGAGGTCAATCTGGCCGTCGATGTCATGTTGCCATCGGCACGGCTGGGGCAGGTGCTGCGCGCCTTTGCCGTTGAATTTCCCACCGTGACGTTGCGCCTGCACGTCGAGGCGCTGGGCGCGGTGACCGCGCTGGTGCTGGACGGCAAGGCCGTCATCGGCATTTCCGGCCCGCTCGCCATCGGCGGCGCCGGCATCGAAACGGTCGCCGCCGGCAGCGTCGCCATGGTGCCGGTGGCCGCCCCCGATCACCCGCTGGCCCGGCTGCACCCCATCCCGTCAGGCGCCGGTCGCGACCATGTCCAGCTGGTGCTCACCGATCGCTCGCCGCTCACCGAAGGCCAGGATTTTTCGGTGGTCAGCCCGCGCACCTGGCGGCTGGCCGATCTTGGCGCCAAACATGCTCTGCTGCGCGAAGGCATCGGCTGGGGCAACATGCCGTTGCCGCTGATCGAGGCCGATCTAGTTGCCGGCACGCTGGTCCGGCTGGCGATGCCCGAAGGAACCGGCGGCATCTATCGCCTCGCCGGCATCTGGCGCCGCGACACACCGCCCGGACCCGCCGCCGCCTGGCTGCTGCACCAGTTCGTGGAAGCCGGCGCCGACGATGCCGATCCGCCCGGCCTTGCCGATGTGTAGCGGCGCCAGCCCTGCCACGCTTCCCTCACGCGCCGGCTTGCCGCATAACCTTGGCCAGCCCCATGACCGGTAACGCAATCACCATCGACGGCACCCGGTTTCGGGATCGGCACGGTCGCCATATGATCTTGCGTGGCGTCAATCTGGGCGGCGATTGCAAGGTGCCATTCACGCCCGACGGCCATAGCTATCTGCCGACCGACTTTGCCGACCATCGCACCGTCAGCTTCGTCGGTCGGCCGGCGCCGCTCGATGAAATCGACGCGCATCTCGCCCGGCTGGCACATTGGGGCTTCAACTGCCTGCGCCTGCTGACCGTTTGGGAAGCGGTGGAACACGCCGGCCCCGGCCAGCACGATGCGGCCTATCTCGATTATTTTGCGCAAGTCTGCCGCCGCGCCAGCGACCATGGTCTCACCGTCTTAATCGATTTCCACCAGGATGTCTGGAGCCGCATGTCGGGGGGCGATGGCGCGCCGGGCTGGACGTTCGAGGCTGCGGGGCTGGATTTCACCCGCTTCGGTGCCGCCGATGCCGCGCACGTCATGCAATATCGCTATGACCATCGCACCGGCGGGCACCAGCCCGGCTATCCGCTGATGAGCTGGGGCGGTAACTACCGAATGCCGGCCAATGGCATCATGTGGACGCTGTTCTTCGCCGGCGCCGATTTCGCGCCAGGCTGCACGGTCGATGGCCGCAATATCCAGCATTTTCTGCAGGATCACTACCTCGCCAGCATGCGCGCCGTCGCCGAACGGGTGGCAGGGTTCGACAATGTCATCGGCTTTGATACGCTCAACGAACCCGGCACCGGCTATGTCGGCCATGCCATGGACGAACCGCTCAACAAGGCGTTCGGCGCTGCCTGGTCACCGCTCGACGGGCTGGCAGTCGCCGCCGGCTGCCCGCGCGATGTCACGCAGGTGAAGTTCGGCGGCGCACCCGGCGGCAGCCGCATCATGAACCCGGCCCGCGTGCCGATCTGGCTGCCCGGCCATGCCGACCCGTTTCGCGCCAATGGGGCCTGGGATCTGGACGGTGCCGACAATCCAATCGCCTTGAAACCCGATTATTTCCAGCAAAAGGACGGCCGCCGCATCGATATGGAGCGCGACTATATGGTCCCGTTCTTCAACCGCGTCGCAGCGACGGTCCGCGCCGTCAAACCGGACTGGCTGGTCTTTGCCGAAGTCGATCCCTTTGGCGCCATGCGCGGCGATGGCTTCCCGCCCGGCTGCCCCGAACGCACCGTCAACGCCAGCCATTGGTACGACCTTTCGGCACTGGTCACCAAACGCTTCGATCCGGATCGCTCTGTCGACGCGCTGACCGGCAGGGTCCATGACGGCCCGGCGGCAATCGAGCAATCCTATGTCCGCGGGCTCGGCCGCATCAAGGCGATCGGCGATGCGCTGAACGGCGGCGCGCCGACGCTGGTCGGTGAATTCGGCATTCCTTACGATATGAACGACGCCGCCGCCTATGCCGGCTGGGCCGCCGGTGGCCGGACGCCGGCCATATGGAATGCGCAGACCGCGGCGCTCGATCTGATGTACAATGCCATTGATCAACTGGGGCTCAGCTCGACGCAGTGGAACTACACCGTATCGAACCACAATGATGCGATGGTCGGCGACGGCTGGAATCAGGAGGATTTGTCGATCTGGTCCGCCGATCAGGCAGAAAACCCCGATGACCCCGATGACGGCGGCCGCGCCGTCACCGGATTTTGCCGCCCCTATGGCCGCGCTGTGCAAGGCAGCATCGTCCGCCAGCGTTTCGACCGCGCTAACGGCAGGTTCGAACTGTCATTCGATGCCGACCCGGCGGTTACCGCACCAACCGAAATCTTCGTCCCCGCTATCCAATACCCAACCGGCTTCGATGTCGAGGTATTGCCCGCGCAAGCCGACATCGAAATCGCCGGGCCGATCATCCGCCTGCCACCCCGCACAGGCCGCGTGGACATCATCATCACACCCCGGGCAACGGCCTGACCGCCGCTCTTGTCAGCCGGTATCGGCGCGTCAGCCCGACGGCCTGATCGCCCGGATACCCGAAAGTTCGGGCCATCGCCTGTCAGCGCAGTGGAAAAAGCATCTTCATGGCCAGCGGTTAACCTCCACAATCGGAAAAATAGGCGCCGCCACGGCGTCTGTCCCCAATTTTGGGTTCGTGGACTATCGCGCATTCCAGCTGCGTGACGATCCTGCATGATCGGCTACTCAGGCGTTACACGCGCCGCCTCGTCCCCAGCGCGATATTAGCCAGACGGGTACGCAACCGCGGCCAATTGCGCCAGTCGTTCCTGCAGTCTTGGCGCAACGAACTCGAGAAATGCTCTTAGCTTGAGCGGTTGATACTGGTGTGCGGCGTGGACGAGCTGCACCGGGATCGGCGGCGGTGCCCAGTCGGCCAAAATCGGCACCAGTGCGCCGACGCGAATGCTTGCAGCCGCCTGGTAGGACAGGACACGCGCGATCCCCAGGCCCGCAACCGCGCCGTCGATCAGCGCATCGGCGGTGTTGACAGAAAAGCGCGGACGAATTGGAAATTGCCGGTTGCCGTTCGGGCCTGCGAGCAGCCATTCGCGTAAAGGCTGGAAGCCTTCAAAAGCAATGCAATCATGGTCTACCAGTAGCTCAGGCGTCAGCGGCTCACCGCGTCGGCAAAGATAATCCGGGCTGGCGCAGACCACCCAGGAAATATCGCCGACGCGCCGCGCGATCAGGCCGCTGTCGGGCAAAGCACCGATACGCACCGCAACGTCGACGTGCGAGTCTATGATGTCGACCACATTGTCGGAGAGGACGAGCCGGACCGTGACATCCGGATAGGCGGCGAGGAATTCATGCACGATCGGCGCAACATGCAACTTGCCGAACATGATCGGCGCCGTCACCAAAAGCTCGCCGCGGGGGACGCGGTATTCCCCCGACGCCGCGCGTTCTGCATCGGCCAGTTCCTCGAGAACGCGGCGCGCTGAAGCAACATAGGCAGCGCCGGCTTCGGTCAACAACAGCTTGCGGCTCGTTCGCACCACCAGCTGTGATCCAAGATACGCCTCAAGGTCCGAAACACGCCGACTTACGGTGGGCAACGGCACTGCCAACCGGCGCGACGCAGCCGAAAGACTGCCTCCGTCGATCGCCGCGACCAGGGCCCGCATGGCTTCGAACCGATCCATCGACCCTTCCATATTGCGAAAGGACGCTTTCCGCAATTGGCGCCTGTTGTCGCTGACTGGAAGGGTCTAGTTGCTGCGCCGCAGGCCAATGATGGCCGGCCTCCAACCGACGAGACGCATCAATGTCCCGCATTTCGACCCCTGCAATCGAGCAGGCACCCGCCGCAGCGCAGCCGCTGCTCGCCGCCTTCAATAAACAGCTTGGCGCCATACAGAACCTGTTCCGCATCGTCACGAACAGCCTGGCAGCGCTGGAGGCCTATCTCGGTTTTTCCTTCGTGAGTGCCAGCAAGGCCGCTTGATCGCCTGCAGGCACGACGAGGATCGGCGCCGCCCCCCCCATCGGCGTCCACCACCCAACCCCGTTACATTCCATCCACGGAGCCCCAAAATGAGCACGACCTATCACTACGCTACGGTGAACAACCGCCAGGTCTTCTACCGCGAAGCAGGCGATGCCACGCTGCCAACGATCATCCTGCTGCATGGCTTCCCGACCAGCAGCCATATGTTCCGCGATCTTATCCCGCTGCTTGCCGATCAATTCCACGTGATTGCGCCCGACTATATCGGTTTCGGTCAGTCGGATGCGCCACCAGTCGCCAATTTCGATTACAGCTTCGACAATCTGACCGCGCACGTCGCCGGATTGATCGAACAGCTCGGGCTGACCTCGTACATCCTCTATATGCAGGACTTTGGCGGTCCGATCGGTTTTCGTCTGTTCGCGAACAACCCGCAGGCCGTCACCGGCTTCGTCATCCAGAACACCAACGCCTATATGGCCGGCGTCGGCGAGATGCCGGCCCAGATCTTCTTGCCGCTGTGGGAAAGGCGCGACGAGGCCAGCGAGGCAGCGGCGCGCGGCTTCCTCGCCGCCGACACGACCAAGTTCCAGTATCAGGTCGGCGCGAAGAACCCTGCCGCCATCAGTCCCGACAATTGGATGATCGATCAGCCGCTCCTTGATCGCCCGGGGCACGACATCGCGCATCTGAATCTGCTTGAAGACTACAAGACCAATGTCGCTGCCTATGACAGCTGGCACGCGCTGTTCCGCCAGCATCAGCCGAAAACGCTTATCACCTGGGGCAAGCACGACCCGTTCTTCATCCCTGCGGGTGCCGAGGCGTACCTTGCCGACCTGCCGCAGGCCAAGCTTGTCTGGCTCGATGCCGGCCACTTCGTCCTTGACGAAAACGCCGCCGCCGTCGCCGCCGAAATCACGGCAAGCTTCGCAGGCTGATCTGGCGCCCTCGCTCGCAGGAGTATTTCCGTGAATCAGACAATTCTCATCACGGGTGCGAGCGAGGGCATCGGGCTTGAAACTGTGCAGTTCCGACAATTTACCGACACGACAACCATATTCGAAGCACGCCGGTCATGAGCCGCGTCGCCATCGTCACGGGCGCAAGCCGGGGTATCGGGCGCGCCACCGCCATCCGACTCGCGCAGGATTTCAGCGCGGTGGCGATTGTGGCGCGCTCTTCGGCAGCGCTGGCCGAAACTGCTGCCGCAATCCGCGCAGTGGGCGCCGAACCTCTTGTCCTCGCGCATGATCTTCGCCGGCCCGAGGCCGGCCCTGCCGCGGTGGGGGCCGCTCTGGATCGCTTTGGTCGGCTCGATGCCCTGGCGTGCATTGCGGGCGCCGTGCCGCAGCTCGACCTGTTCGATCTGACAGACACGGACTGGGCCGATGGCCTTGCGCTGAAGTTCCACGCTGCGCGGCGCATGACCATCGCCGCCTGGCAGGCGCTGAAGACCACGCGAGGGTCGGTTGTCCTCACGTCCGGCACATCGGCACTCACCCCCAAGGCGTCGCTGGCGGCGGTCGGGACGATAAACGCCGCCATCCTGGCGCTGGGCAAGGCATTCGCCGAACGCGGCATCGGGGACGGAATCCAGGTAAACACGGTCCTGCCCGGATCGGTCATGACCGACCGGCGGCGGGCGATGCTGCAAGGCTATGCCGATGTACATGGTCTGGCCATCGATGCCGCGACCGAACGCTTTGCCACAGAGGTCGGCATCGCCCGGTACGGCCAGCCCGAAGACATCGCCAACGCCATCGCCTTCCTGTTCGCGCCAGAAAGCCAGTGGCTGACCGGCACGTCGCTCAGGGTCGACGGCGGTGAAACCAAGTTCGTGTGATGGCGCCCGGCAGCGACATCGCCGTGTTGCCGGGTATTCTCCCCGATGACCACGCAAGCCTCGGCAATCCCGGCTTCCGACGCGGATGACCCCCTTCGTTCAGCGCGCACCCACCCAGTGACTTCCGGAAAATCCGTCATGCCCGAGCGCCCGCCCGCAGCAGCTATTCCCACCAGGGATGCTGTCGCCTCAACCCAGGGCTCAGGCTCACCCGTCACCACGTTCTCGAGGCGCGACACCCTTGGGATCATGGCGGCCGGCGCCGCAGGGCTGCCGGGCGCTGCCGGCGCAGCGACACGCAATCCCGCGGCGATAGAAGCCATCGCGTTTGACGGCTTCCCGATTTTCGATCCGAGATCGGTCTCGGCCGTCGCCCGGTCCCTTTTCCCGGATCGCGGGGATGCACTCGCACAGGCATGGGCGGCAAAACTGTTCGGCTATACATGGCTCCACACCGTCGCTGGCCAATATGCGCCGTTCGATGCGATCGCCGATCAATCGCTGCGCTATGTCGCCGAAGCACTGCAACTGCCGTTGTCCGATGATGCGCGGCTGCGCCTCGTCGGCGCCTATGCCCGGCTCGACATCTGGCCCGACGTCAAAGCCGCGCTCGACAGGTTGCGCAGCCGCGGCATCCGCCTCGCCTTCCTGTCCAACCTCGGTGAAAAAACGCTGCGCGCCAACATGGATCGGGCAGGCATCGCGGCAAGCTTCGAGCATGTGCTGAGCACCGACAGGGTCCGCCGGTTCAAGCCTTCGCCCGATGCCTATGCGATGGCGATCGATGCGTTCGGCCTTCCCAAATCCCGCATCGGCTTTGCCGCTTTTGGTGGCTGGGATGCGGCCGGCGCCGCCTGGTTCGGTTACCAGACCTGCTGGGTCAACCGGCTCGGCGTACCGCGCGAGCGCATCGATCCCGGCCCCGCGATCATCGCGCCCGACATGCGCGCGGTTCTGCAACTCGCCGGGCTCGAGTGAACCGGTGCGCGTGTTCATCGTCTTTGCCCATGCCGAACCGGCCAGCTTCAATGGCGCGATGGTGCGCGCCGGCGTCGCGGCGCTGGAAGCGACGGGCCATGATGTCGTCGTTTCGGACCTTTATGCGATGGGGTTCGACCCCGTTTCGGATCGCCGCAACTTTACCACCACCGCCGACCCGGACGAACTGCGCCAGCAGGCAGAAGAGGCGTTTGCCAGTGCAAACAACGGCTTCGAGCCGACGCTGCAGGCGGAAATGGACAAGCTGGCCTGGTGCGATGTGCTGGTCTTCCAGTTCCCGATCTGGTGGCTCGGCCTGCCGGCCATATTGAAGGGCTGGGTCGATCGCGTCTTTGCCGTCGGGCGCGCCTATGGCGGCGGGCGCTGGTTCGAAGGCGGCATTTTCGCCGGCAAGCGGGCAATGTGCGCGGTCTCCGTCGGCGGCCCGGCAGAGGTCTATTCAGACAGCGGCATCTATGCGCCGATCGAGAACATCCTGTTCCCCATCCATCGCGGCATCCTCGGCTTTACCGGCTTCACCGTCGTCCGGCCCTTTGTGGCCTATGTCCCCGGCCGCATCGATGCGGTCGAACGGAAAAGATACCTCGACGACTACGCCGCCCGGCTGGTCGGGCTCGAGACCGCGCCGGTCATCACCACATCGCCCCAGCGCTTCTCCGGCCCCCGGGAATGAAGGGGCGAAGACACTGTGGCACGATAGTTTCGCGCGCCGACCGAACGCAGCCTTTAAAATGCAATGCCAGAAAAGGAATGAAATGATGGATCACCGACATGATCAGCTCGATCGGCGCGGCCTGCTGCGGTGCATGGGCTGGGCCGGCACGGGCGCGCTTTACACAATGGCCGGCGGTGTTGCCTCGTCGGTCGGCCTCGATGCGGCGCTTGCGGCACCGCGTCATCACGGCAGCGGCGTAAAGCCGTTCACGTTTCTCCAGATCAGCGACAGCCATGTCGGCTTCGACAAGCCGGCCAACCCCGACGCCCGGCAAACATTCCGCGAAGCCATCGCCAAGGTAAGGGCGCTGGAGACAAAGCCCGATTTCATCCTGCACACCGGCGACATCAGCCACCTTTCCAAGGATGCAGAGTTCGCCGACGCCGACGCCATCATCGGTGAGGCGGGCATTCCGGTCTTCCATGTTCCGGGCGAACACGACATGCTCGACGAAGGTGGCGGTGCTGCCTATCTGGCGCGTTACGGCAAAGGCAGCCGTGGCACGGGCTGGTACAGCTTCGATCATTCGGGCGTGCACTTCGTCGCGCTCGTCAACGTCGCCAATCTCCAGCCCGGTGGCATGGGCCATCTGGGCGATGACCAACTCGTCTGGCTGGAACGCGATCTTGTCCGCCTGTCGTCAAGCACGCCAGTCGTGGTTTTCGCCCATATCCCGCTATGGACGGTCTATGCAGATTGGGGCTGGGGCACGGATGACAGCCTGCGGGCACTCGCGCTGTTGCGACGCTTCGGCTCCGTTACCGTGCTCAACGGTCATATCCACCAGATAATTCAGAAGGTCGAAGGCAATATCGCCTTCCACAGCGCCCGGTCGACCGCCTATCCGCAGCCGGCGCCCGGTGCCGCGCCCGCCCCTGGCCCGCTGAAAGTGCCGGCTGAACAGCTGCGCTGCGTGCTGGGCATTCGAACCGCGACGGTTGTTCCCGGCAATTCGGACATAGCGCTCATCGACAGCGCGCTGGCCTGATCAATTCTGCTGCCCCAATCTGTTAGGAAAATCCCATGCCCGATAGTCCGCCGCGCATTAGTGCGCGTGTCGTGCCAGCGCTCGCCATCTTTCTGCTGCTCGGAGCCGTGACAACGATCGCCATGTCCCGACCCTCTCATGCAGACGAACCGGTCATCGTCTCCGTCCATATCAAGGATTTCGCTTTTGTTCCCTCGGTGATCACCATCGCGCCTGGCACGACTGTCACCTGGACCAACGATGACGAGGACCCGCACACCGTCGTTTCGACCGGCAAGGATTTCGGATCTGCGGCGCTCGATACCAACGCCAGGTTTTCCTTCACCTTCGTCAAGCCGGGCGATTTTGCCTATTTCTGCTCGCTGCAT
The DNA here is from genome assembly GCA_038208825.1 of Sphingomonadales bacterium. Lineage (GTDB taxonomy): Bacteria > Pseudomonadota > Alphaproteobacteria > Sphingomonadales > Sphingomonadaceae > Sandarakinorhabdus. The sequence goes on from JBBQYI010000015.1 coordinate 30,810, forward strand.
CCGCACATGACCGCGCGGATCACCGTCCGACCATCCTGAATCATGGGCAAATCGGGCGCAAAGGGCACCACGGCGAAAGGCATTCCGAAATGGGGCGCCGGGTTGTGGTGCCAATTGACGATAGCGCCCGCCCGGCTCCGACAGCTGCTCGCCGGCTTGCTGCTCTGCATTTGTTTGCCATCATGGGCGCTAGCTGCGGCGCCACAATTTTCGCCCTGCCCCGATGGTGCCACTACCGCAGTCCTCACCGGCACCGCTTGCGCCCGGGTTACGGTGCGACTGTCGCCTGGGCGGCGCGATGACGGAGATACCATCGAATTATTCGTCCGCAAATTTCCCGGATCAGGCCGATCACGGGGCAGCCTATGGTTGATCGCTGGCGGCCCCGGTGAATCGGGCGCCGCCCTGTATTCCTTCATTCCAGAATTGCGGCGACTGTTCAGCGGCTATGACATCGTCGTTCCCGATCATCGCGGCACGGGTTTCTCGACACGGTTATGCCCCGCAGAGGAATCGGTAGAAAGTGAATCTGGTGCAGCGCTGGCCGGGCAGGAATGGGCAACCTGCTACCAGCGACTGGCCGCCGGTCCCGACCGGGCGAGAGCATTTTCAATCGACAATGCAGCGGACGATCTCGCTCAACTGATCGCTGCCGATCGCCACCGACACAAGATCATTTATGGCGTCTCATATGGGACCCAGCTTTGCGTCAGACTGATGAAGCGGCATCGGCTTGCGCTCTCGGGCATCATCCTCGATTCACTTGTGCCGACCCAAGACAATCGGCGTTTCGACCTTTCACGTCGCAGCGACTTGGTGGACGATATCGGCCGCCGGATTCTTGCCCGTTGCGACGCGGATGAGGCGTGTCATGCCGGGTTCGGTCAACCTGCAGCGACGCGCTACGCGACGCTACTCGCACGTGTCGCCAAGGAGCCCGAACTGGTAAGCTGGATCCCGGGCCATGATCTGAAGCTGTTCATGGGTGCTATGCTCGATCATCCTGCGCTACGCGCTCAGATCCCCGAGCTGTTGAACGAACTGTCGAACAGGGATGTTTCGCGCGGACCAAAAATATTGGCGGCGCAGGCGCGGATCACAGCCGCTCTTGGCGATTTTCCGCAATCGCCGGCATCGATCCCGTTGGTTTCAATCATCAGCCGCTCGGAAAATGATCTGCGCCCCGACCTGACGGCAGCCGAGCTGGATGCGGAGGATAACGCACACTTGTTTCGTTCGCCTCTGCCCGCCTATCTGATCAATCCCGGCGTGCCTGAATATCTTCGGCAGCGGTGGCGCGGGCCGGTGCCAAAGCGGGCGTTTCCGGTGCTGGTGCTGCAGGGCGACCTTGATTCCAAAACCGCCTACGATGGCGCTGTTGCCCATGTCGAACGGCTTCAAAAGGACGGTCAGGTCGTTCTCTTCACCGTGACGAACGCGCCCCATTTCATCATGTTCACGGCACCAGATTGCTTTGCTTTGGCAGTCACTGCATTCTTGGCGGGCAAGTCAGCGCCCGCGGCGCGCTGCGCCCTCAACTCAAGATAGAGTGACGGTTGATCGGCTTACTGAAAGCGTGGCAGTTTCCGACTGACGGGTTGATTACCTCGGTCAGCATCAGCTTGGATGGTCGTGGCTGCTGGATGGACAACGTCTTCATCGAAAGCCTGAGGCGCTCGCTGAAGTAAAAACGCATTTATCTCCACGCATGCGAGACTGGCTCGGGGCTGCGGATCGGGCTGACGCGCGGGATCAGCCGCAGTCGGGCTTGCCGGCCAGAGCCTGGAGGCGGCCCATGAGGCAAATCAGGTGCGGTCGAGGACGGAACCACCGCACAACGGCAGGCAAAGGCAGCAATCAGGGGAAAGTCGGTATCCCCGCCGAAACGACGCTATTGCGGCCATTAGTATCCGTCATTCCCACTCGATAGTGCCCGGCGGCTTTGAGGTATAGTCATAGACCACGCGGTTGATGCCCTGCACTTCGTTGACGATGCGCGTTGCGCAGCGCGCGAGAAAGGCGCTTTCGAACGGATAGACGTCCGCCGTCATGCCATCCACAGATGTCACGGCGCGCAGGCCGCACACCTTGTCATAGGTGCGGCCGTCGCCCATCACGCCAACGGTGCGCACTGGCAGCAGCACCGCGAATGCCTGCCAGATTTCGTCGTACAACCCGGCCTTGCGGATTTCATCGAGATAGATCGCATCGGCCTTGCGCAACGTGTCGCACGCCTCCTTGGTGACCTCGCCGGGGATGCGGATGGCAAGGCCCGGTCCCGGAAACGGGTGGCGCCCGACAAACGCCGACGGCAGGCCAAGCTCGATGCCCAGCCGCCGCACTTCGTCCTTGAACAATTCACGCAGCGGCTCAACCAGCGCCATGTTCATCCGAGCCGGCAGGCCGCCGACATTGTGATGGCTCTTGATCGTCACCGATGGCCCGCCGGTGAACGACACGCTTTCGATCACATCAGGATACAACGTCCCCTGCGCCAGAAACCGCGCGCCGCCGATCTTCTTGGCCTCCGCCTCGAACACATCGATAAAGGCACCGCCGATGAACTTGCGCTTCTTTTCGGGGTCGGTGACGCCGGCCAGCCCGGCCATGAACACATCGCTGGCATCCACATGCACAAGCGGGATGTGATAATGCTCGCGAAACAGCCCGACGACCTGTTCGGCCTCGCCCTGCCTGAGCAGCCCGTGATCGACAAACACACAGGTCAACTGGTCGCCAATGGCCTCGTGAATCAACAGCGCGGCAACCGATGAATCGACCCCACCCGAAAGCCCGCACAGCACTTTTTCATCGCCAACTTGCACGCGGATTTCGGCAATCTTGGCGGCGCGGAACCCGGCCATGCTCCAGTTCGCAGCCATGCCGGCCACGCGGGTGACGAAATTGGCCAGCAACGCGCCGCCTTCGGGCGTGTGGACAACCTCCGGATGGAACTGCACGCCATAACGGCGGCGCTCATCATCGGCGATGGCGGCGAAAGGTGCGCCTTCTGAAATGGCAACCGGGCGAAACCCCGGCGGGATCGCCTCGATACGGTCGCCATGGCTCATCCACACCTGATGGCGGCCACCCTTGGCCCAAATGCCGTCGAACAGCGCGCAATCATCGACAATGTCGATCGTCGCCCGGCCGAATTCGCGGTGCCCGGATGGCCCGACGCTGCCGCCGGTCTGCTCGCACAGCGCCTGTTCGCCATAGCAGATGCCCAGGATCGGCACATCGGCGGCCAGGATCGCATCGGGAATGCGCGGCGCGCCCTCGTCCTTCACCGATGCCGGGCTGCCCGACAGGATGATCGCCTTTGGCCGCAGCCGGGCAAAGGCTTCGCCGCCCTTGGCGAACGGCACGATTTCGGAATAGACCCCGGCCTCGCGCACCCGGCGCGCGATCAATTGCGTCACCTGGCTGCCGAAATCGAGGATCAGGACGGATTCGTCGGGATGGCTCATCCGCGGCGATTAAGGCGTTGGCGCCGGCGTGTCCAGAGGTGCAGGCACCACCAGTGGCGCCAATGCATCACGCCACGCCGCCGGCAACGGCACCGGCCGCCGCGTCACCCGATCGACATAGACATGCACGAAAAATCCCGCCGCCGCAGGCGCCGCATGGCCCGTGCTGAACAGCCCGATTTCCCAGCGGATGCTGCTGTTGCCCAGCAGGCCGATGCGCAGCCCGGATTCGATGGTTTCGGGAAAGGCGACCGATCGAAAATAGCGGCAACCACTTTCGACCACCAACCCGATGATCGCCCCGGCTTGCACATCCAGCAGGCGCTTTTCGATCAACAGCGTGTTCACCGCCGTGTCGAGCCAGCTGTAGAACACCACATTATTGACATGGCCATAGGCATCATTGTCGGCCCAGCGCGTCGGGATCGGCCGGAACAGCCGATAATCGGCCGCAGTTTCCGGCACAGGATCGGCCGCAGTCATGCGCGCGCCGACAGCGCCGCCGGCAAAATCCGGCGCGTCCGGGAAAAAATGCCCGCCTCGCATCGATGCATGCAGGGTTGCAAGACCAGTGAAATTGCCACGTTTTCCCATCCGAACCACAAAATTAGTTGCCGCCCTTTAGCCCAGGCCTTCCGAATGGCACCAGACCCCGAAGGCCCTCGCGCGGCGATATTCAGGATGGATTGACGGCCGCATTGCAAGGCCGCAAATCTGGTTGCGCCGCCCAATGCATCCTGATAAACGTAAATCATTAATATAATTCAATAATGTTAGCCAGTATAACCCACAACCCTGGCGCGAATTGATCCAAAAAGAGTGACCTCGATGGACCGGCCGCGGATAATCGAAAAAATTCAGGACGTCATGATCGACGTTTTTGACGTCGATGATTTGAATATTTCGGAATCAACAACTGCGCAGGACATTGAGGAGTGGGACAGCCTCAGCCATATCCGTTTCATGATTACCATCGAACGCTTTTTCAAATTCAAATTTCTTAATGAAGAAATTTCGGAACTGAAAAACGTCGGTGATCTGGCCAGCGCCATCGAACGGAAGCTGGCATGATCCTGCGCGCGCCTGCGCCACGGGCGGTGCCGGTCTCCCGTTGATGCTCGCAGAAATGGCCTGGCTGCTGCCGCCGCCGGCAGATTTCCGCGCGCAGTTGAAGGCGATCAGGGCGCGCATCGCAGTCCCCGGCGCCGCCGCGGTCGAATCGATGGCAACGGAGGAGGCGCTGCACGCAGCGGCGCTGCACCGGCTCGATATCAACCAGCTCGGCCACCTCGCCACGGCGGCGGCGACCTATGCCGAAACCGCTCCCGCCGCCGGTGCTCTCTCCCGCATCCGGCTCGGCCTGCTCGGAGCGGGCACGCTCGATCTGCTGGCCCCGGCGATCACCGCATCGGCGCTGCGCCACCGCGTCCTCGCCACGATCGTGCGCGGCGATTACGGCAGCGCCATGCGCGACGCCATCGATCCGGCCAGCTCGTTTCGCGTCGCCGCCGCCGAAAACCCGCTCGATGCGGCGCTGATCCTGCTCGATCATCGCAGCATCGGCCTCGACCGGGCGCGCGCCACCGCGGCCGAGGCAAGCGAGGCCGTCGCCGCCGCCATTGCGATGGTCACGGCGATGCTATCAGGCCTGGCAGGCGCCGTGCGCGGCAGCATCCTTGTCGCCACGGTCGTGCCGCCAGCAGAGGCGCTGTTCGGCAGCTATGATGCGGTCGAACCAGGCGCCATCCACGCCATGGTTGCCGCGTTCAACGCGGCACTGGTCAACATGGCCGCCGCGCAGCAGATCATCCTTGTCGATCTGGCCCGCACTGCCGCCATGATCGGCCTTGATGCCTGGCACGACGCCGGCCAGTGGCACGTCGCCAAAATGGCCATCGGCCCAGATGCCATCCCGATCGCCGCCGACAGCATCGCCCGCGTGCTCGCCGCCATCCGCGGCACCACGCGCAAGGCATTGGTGCTCGATCTCGACAATACCCTGTGGGGCGGCGTCATCGGCGACGATGGCGTGGACGGCATCGCCATCGGCCAGGGTTCCGGCACTGGGGAGTCGTTTCTCGCCATCCAGCAGATGGCGCTGGAACTGCGGCGACGCGGCATCATCCTCGCCGTCTGTTCCAAGAATGACGAGGCTGTCGCCCGTGAGCCCTTCCGCGATCACCCCGACATGCTGCTGCGCGAGGACCATATCGCGGTGTTCGTCGCCAATTGGGGCGACAAGGCAACCAACCTTCGCGCCATCGCCGCCGCGCTCAACATCGGCCTCGATGCGCTGGTGTTCCTCGATGACAATCCCGTCGAGCGTGGGCAGGTGCGCCGCGAGCTGCCGATGGTCGCCGTGCCCGAACTGCCCGCCGATCCGGCGCTCTACCCGCGCGCCCTCGCCGCCGCCGGCTATTTCGAAGCCATCGCCTTTGCCGATGATGACCGGGTGCGCGCCGATGCCTATCGCGCCAACGCAGAACGCGCCGCTTTCGCCGGGACGAGTGACATGGCCGGCTATCTGCAATCGCTGGATATGGTCGCCGATGTGCGGCCGTTCGATGCGGTAAACCGCGCCCGCATCGCGCAATTGATCAACAAATCGAACCAGTTCAATCTCACCACCCGGCGCTATACCGAACGCGAAGTCGCCGCCATGGAAGGCGATGAAACCCTCGCAACCCTGCAACTGCGGCTGGTCGATCGCTTTGGCGACAATGGCATGATCTGCGTCGTCATCCTGCGCCCGGCGTCCGCAACCGAATGGGACATCGATACCTGGCTGATGAGCTGCCGCGTGCTCGGCCGCCGCATGGAGGAAGCGACGCTGGCGCAGATCGTCACCGCCGCCCACGCCCGCGGTGCCACCGCGCTGCTCGGCCGCTACCTGCCCACCCCCAAGAACGCCATCGTTGCCGAACATTATGGCAAATTGGGCTTTACCCTCGTCGAGCGCGGCGACGGCGGCACCAGCCTGTGGCGGCTCGATTTGTCCGGTTACACAGCCCCCGACCTGCCGATGCGCTTCACCGGACCAGACGCAGCGTGACCCGCACCATAAACACCGCAATCCGGCCCATCGTATCAGCGCAGGTTGGTGTGCGCCCGTGCGGCCATGCGCAACACCTCGTCGCCCGCCCCTGACCGATGCTGTTCAGTTCCTACCCCTTCATCATCGGCTTCCTGCCGCTGGCGCTGCTGCTGTTCTACGGCGCCGCCCGCCTTGGCCGCACGCCCGCCATGCTCACCCTGGCGGCGCTGTCGCTGGGCTTTTACGCCTATTGGCGCGTGCAGGACCTGTGGGTGCTGCTGTTCTCGATCACCTTCAACTATTTCCTCGGCGGCCAGATTCAGCGGGATCGCGCCGCCGGCCGGCTCACCCGCATGCGCTGGCTGCTGCGCTTTGGCGTCACTGTCGATCTCGCGCTGCTGATCTGGTTCAAATACACCGGCTTCATCATCGAGAATATTGATCTCGCCGCCGGCACCAACTGGACGCTGGGGCATATCATCCTGCCGCTCGGCATCTCTTTCTTCACCTTCCAGAAAATCGCCTATCTCGCCGATTCCGCCCGTGGCGAGGCGCAGAAAACCGGCTTTCTCGAATTCGGCCTGTTCGCGTCATTTTTCCCGCAACTGATCGCCGGGCCGATCTCGCACTACAAGGAAGTCATCCCGCAATTCGGCCACCGTCTGTTCGGGACACCACTGGCCAAAAACCTGCTCATCGGCCTTGTCATCTTCGCCATCGGCCTGTTCAAAAAGGTGATCATCGCCGATTCGATCGCCAATTATCTCAACCCGCTTTACGCGCTCGCCGCCGACAACCACGCCGCCATCGATTTCCGCACCGGCTGGACGATCGCCATATCGTACACGCTGCAACTCTATTTCGATTTTTCGGGCTATTCGGACATGGCGATCGGTCTTGCCCGCATGTTCGGCGTGCGCCTGCCGATCAATTTCCATTCCCCGCTTCGCGCCGCCAGCATCATCGATTACTGGCGCCGCTGGCACATGACGCTGCAACGCTTCATCGTCACCTATGTGTTCACGCCGCTGTCGGTACCGCTCAACCGTTTCGCCATCGAACGCGGGCTCACCGGCTGGACCAGCTTCTTCTTCTCGGTCGCCATCCCGTCCTTCCTCACCTTCTTCATCATGGGTGTGTGGCACGGCGCCGGCTGGGGCTTCGTCGTCTATGGCCTGCTCAACGCCGTTTATGTCAGCGTCAACGAAGCCTGGCGCGAACGCCGCAAGCGCCGCCGCCGGGCGTTGAAAAAGCTGAAACTGCCCATCCCCGAAACCGGCCTTGCCGAACGCATCGGCTACCATCTGCTCACCCTTGCCTGCGTCTTTGTCGGCAACATGTTCTTCCGCGCGCTGACCTTCTGGGATGGTGCCGCCATCTTCCGGGGCATGATCGGGCTTGGCGGCTTTGATCAGCCGCAAATGTTCGCCGCCCTGGCGCCGCCGCTGCTGTTCGGCATCGTCGCAATCGCTGCCACCATCGTCGCCTTCTTCCCCAACACGCAGCAAATCATGACCCGCTTCCGCCCGGCGGTTAACTGGCGGCTGTGGCGCACCGAGGCGCCCGCCCTGCTGCAATGGCGCTGGCGGCCGACGCCGGCGGGCATGGCCTTTGCCGGCGTCACCCTTTTCCTCGGCATCGCCGTCATCCAGCGCGGCCAGGCCATCTTCCTCTATTTCAACTTCTGACGGGGGCGGACCGATGCGCATCTTTCCCTCGGCTCGCGCCATCTTCGCCATACTCGGCGTCGCGCTCGCCTGCGCCTTCGCCACGCTGCTGCTGCCCACCGATGATTATCAGCGTTATCAGCTGCTGCACGGCACCATCCATGATCGCGCCCATTGGATCTATGAACGTATCCACTTCGATCCGACGCCCATCGATGTCGTCGTCATCGGTTCATCGCGCACCGGGGCCGGCGTCGATGCTGCCCGCCTCGGACGCGATACCGGGCTGAATGTCGTCAATTTCTCGCTGCCGGAGGCCGGCCGCAACATCAACCACGCCATCATCGAGGAAATGCTGACCACCAAGCACCCCCGCCTCATCGTCATCGGCGTCACCGAAAAACCGTCGCGCTTCGGCCACCCCGCCTTTCGCTACCTCGCGGCACCGGCCGATCTGCTCAACCCCTATTATGTCGGCAACCTCAACTGGCTGCCCGATCTCGCCTATCTGCCCTATCGCCAGCTCTACCTCTTCGCCGCAAGCATCGCACCCGGCGCCATGGGCCTGACCAAAACATTCGATCCCGCCCGTTATGATGGCCCCGCCTATGACACCACGCAGGATATCGTGCTGCCCGGCGGCCGTACAAAGCGTACCGACATCGCCGCACCGCTGTCCGAACTGTTGCGCGGCGTCCACAAGCTGGAGGTTGGCACCCGCCCGCCGCTGCTCCCCGCTCGCTTCGCCGATATCGAATTCGGCGATGATCGTTTTTACGTCCGCCGCATCGCCGCGCTGGCCAGGGCCCGGGGCATCGGCATCGCCTTCCTCGCCATCCCCTATTACAGCGGCACCAGCGCGGTGCAGGAATCGGCGCTATACGAACGTTATGGCCCGATCTGGAACGCCGCCTTCTTCGCCGACCGACCTGGCGATTATGCCGATTACGCCCATCTCAACCGCGGTGCGGCCCGACAACTCACCGATTGGCTGGCGCCGCGCGTTACTGCTGCGCTTGCGGCCCCTCAGCCGCAAGCGCTGACACAGCCGAAGGCACAAATATCGGCACCGTCGCCCTGACGAGCGCGTCGCGTCCGGCGCCGTTGAAATGGCACTCGTCCCGGCGCATGTCGTCACCCAGCGCCGACGCCAGCGGCCCCAGCACGATGCGCTGATAACGCAATGCCCAGGCCGTTACCGCAGCATCGATGGCCGGGCCATTGCCGCGCCGGTGCTTGCAGCGCGTGCTGCGAAACACGATCCATGGCACATCCTTGGCAAGCACCCCGCTGGCGTCGAGATGATCAACCAGTTGCCGCATTTCATCGACATATTGCTGCGGGTCCAGCAACACCGCCGCATCGGTTTCGCCCTGTATCCACACGACGTAATCCGGCATCAAGCCAGCCGCCTGCGCCAGCGCCACTTCGGCCACCAGCCGCTGGCGATAGCGCGATCGGTCATCCAACCAGTCGCCAAGCTGTGAACCGCCCACCGCCCCGTTGATGAAAACCACCGGCCGTCCGCTCGCCCGCCACAAGGCCGATCCCAACGCCGTCCACAGGCTACCGCCGCGATCGGTCGCACCCAGAACAGGATCGCGCAGCCGGTAACAATGGCCGTCGTACATCATGAAAGCCTGCGCCGCCGGATCGGCCGGCAACGGATCGGAAAGCGCGTTGGCGGCATTGGATTGCCCGCCTGTGACGATCACGATCGCATCGGCGCGGGGGCAGGCCAGCCGCTCATAATCGCCGGTATCGGTGTTGAAATCATGCACCCACAATTTGGGCAGGCCCAAGGCCAGACGGAATTCGCGCCTTGTATCCGAAAAGCCCAGCGGGTCGATCCGCGCATAGGCCAGCACCGCCAGCCCAAGCACCAGCGCAACCGCAAGCAAGAGCCCGAACAAGCGTTTCACACCGGCTCCCTTTCGCCCTCACGCCACACTCGAAACCGCCGCCCGTCCTGCAACCTCGCCGCGCTACAGCACCAATGGCGCGTGGTTCATCTGGGGCAACACATGGCGCGCAAACAGGTCCGCTTCCGCGGCGTGCGGATAGCCAGACAGGATGAACGCATCGATGCCCATCGCCTGATACGACCGCAGTTTGGCCAGCACCTGATCGGGATCGCCGACAATCGCCGCGCCGCAGCCCGACCGCGCCCGGCCGATGCCCGTCCACAGATTATCCTCGACATAGCCATCTGCGGCTGCATCGCGCAGCTCCGCCTGCCGCCGCACCCCCACCGATGTCGCATCCAGCGATTTCGCCCGGATCGCATCGCCAGTCGCCGCATCCAGCCGCGACAAGAGCCGGTCGGCGGCATCGCGCGCCGCGCTTTCGGTTTCGCGCACGATAACATGGACGCGATAGCCGAATTTCAACGTCCGGCCATGCGCCGTCGCCCGCGCCCGCATATCGTCCAGGATCGCCTGCACCGCCGGCCTGGTATCGGGCCACATCAGGTAAACGTCCGCCGCCTTGGCCGACGCTTCGCGCGCATCGGGGCTCAAGCCGCCGAAATACAGCGGCGGGCATTTGCCGGTGGTCGTTGTCACCCCGGGCGGATCGAGCTTCAGCTTGTAATGCTCGCCCTGGTGATCGAGCGCCTCGCCATTCAAAATGGTCTTCAAAATCTGCATCACCTCGACGGTGCGGGCATAGCGCGGCGCCGATGCCATCGTCTCACCGGGCATATCCGACGAAATGATGTTCACCGTCAGCCGCGGCGCCGATCCATCGGCAACCAGCCCCATGATGCGGTCCAGCGTCGCAATCTGCCGCGCCAGTTGCGGCGGCCAGGTTTCACCGACGCGCACTGCCATCAACAGCCGGATACGCCGCGTCAACGCCGCAATCGCCCCTGCAAACACCGTCGTATCGATGCCCAATGCATAGCCAGATGGCAGCAATATATTGTCGAACCCACCCTTTTCGGCGGCCAGCACGATATTGCGGCAATGCTCCCAGCTCGATTTCAACGCGGGGTCGGGCTGGCCCAGAAATTCATAATCATCATCGCACAGCGCCGAAAACCAGCTGACTTCGCACGTCTTGCCACCGTTGCTCATGGCAAATTCTCCCCAAGCGAAGCGACCAGAATGGCGTACCATTCGGCGCGCGTGAAGGTCACCTTATAGGCTTCGGCGCTCTCGGCGATCCGCGCCGGATTCTGCGTGCCGACAATGGGTATCGGCCGCGACGGGTGCGCCATGATCCAGGCATAGGCCACCGCCACCCGGCTGACCCCCTGCGCCGCCGCATGGGCATCGAGCGCCGCCTTCACCCGCGCCGCGCGGGCATCTTCGGCCTGCATCCGGCCGGGGCGCGGGTCGCCCTCGCCCAGCCGGCCCTGCCCCAGCGGCGACCAGGCAATCACATCATGGCCAACGCCCATGGCATGATCCAGCGTGCCATCCATCAACGGCCCCGTCGCCAGCACTGAAAATTCGGGCTGCGTCGACGCCAGCGGCGTCTTCAGATGCCGACCCAATGCCGCGGTCTGGTTGATGGTGAAATTGGAAACCCCGATGGCGCCGATCTTGCCCTCCGTCACCATGTCATCCAGCGTCGCCGCCACGGCCGCCGGGTGCGCCAGCATGTCGGGCCGGTGAATCTGCCACAAATCGATCCGCTCCACCCCGAGCCGGGTCAACGACGCCTCGACGGCCTCGCGCAAATATTCGGGCGACGAATCATAAGGCACCCCCATGCGGATGCCGCCCTTCGACGCCAGCACGATCTTGTCACGCAGGCCCTGGCTTTGCGCAAAAACCTTGCCCAGCAACAGTTCAGACGCGCCAAAAGGCTCGTCATTGTCCGGGCCGTAAATATCGGCCGTATCGAAGAAGTTGATCCCGGCCGCCAGTGCCGCTTCCACCTTGGCCTGCGACGTCTTCACATCGTCGCCGCCAAAGCGCCACATCCCCCACGCCATCGGCGACACCTGCAATGGGGACTTGCCGAGGGCACGGCGTTCGGAGGAAAGGGCGATCTTGGTCATACCGACTCAATGCCCGGAGCGCGCCGAAATGAAAAGCACACAAACCATCCGTTACGGAATTGTCGGCTCCGGCATGATGGCAATCGAGCATATCGCCAACATCGCACTCACTCCCAACGCTGTCGTCACCGCACTCGCCGATCCGGTGCAAAGCTCGCTCGACCGCGCTGCGGCGGCGGTCGGCAGCGACGTCGCGCGCTTCGGCGATGCACAGGCGCTTGCCGCATCGGGCCTGTGCGACGCCGTCGTCGTCGCCTCCCCAAATTTCACCCATGCCAGCGTGCTGCCACCGCTGATGGACGCAAACCTCCACATCCTGTGCGAAAAACCGCTGGCGACGACCATCGACGATGCCCGCGCCGTCGCCACCGCCGCCGCCGGCTATGGCGCCATTTTCTGGACCGGCATGGAATATCGCTTCATGCCGCCGGTCGCCGAATGGGTCCGGCAAATCCACACCGGCCGCATCGGCAAGTTGCAGATGCTCGCCATCCGCGAACACCGCTTCCCCTTCCTTGTAAAGGTCGGCGACTGGAACCGCTTTTCGGCCAACACCGGCGGCACCATGACCGAAAAATGCTGCCATTTCTTCGATCTGATGCGGCTTGTCGTCGGCGCCGAACCGGTCCGCATCCATTGTTCGGGCGCCATGGACGTCAACCACCAGGACGAACGCTATGACGGCAAAAAGCCCGACATCATCGACAACAGCTACACCACCGTCGATTTCGCCAACGGCGTACGCGCCATGCTCGATCTGTGCATGTTCGCCGATGGCGCCGAACAACAGGAAGAAATCACCGCGGTCGGCGACAAGGCCCGGCTCGATGTATTCATCCCGGCGGGCGAGATCGTCCATTCGCCCCGCGTCGGCTTCATGAACCCCAAACGGGCAACCCGCGAAACCGTCCACACCGATGCCGCCGCACTCGCCGCCGGGCAACACCATGGCTCCACTTTCTTTCAGCATCAGGCCTTTACGGCGGCTGTGCGCGGCGAAGGCCCGGTAATCGTGTCCGCCGATGATGGCCTGCGCGCCGTCGCCATGGGCCTTGCCGCCGAAACCAGCGCCCGCGAACACCGCGTCGTCGAAATGCGCGAACTGGGGCTCTAGGCCCCACCAGGTGCGGCGCAATCCGGGGCCACAGCCGTGTTGCACCGTTGCAACACGGCTGCAACATCGCGTTGGGGCGGATTGACGCGCCGTAACAAAATCGGTCTTGAGCGCAAGAATCGTAACGGCCGAATGGGCCGGGCGATCGGCACGGCCACATTGGCCGGGCCTGACCTTGGGGAGAATTTCCATGCGCTCGACGCTGCTCGGCACCGCCGCCTTGTTCGCCATCGCGGCAACGGCACCGCTTTTCGCCCAGACCGCCGCGCCGGCGCCAACCGCCGCAGCCGCTGCCGCTGCCGCTGCCGCTGCCGATGAATCGCTGGAAATCGTCGTCACCGCGCAAAAGCGTTCGGAACGCCTCCAGGACGTACCGCTCGCCGTGTCCGTCGTTTCCGGCGAAACGCTGGCGCGTCAGGGTGCAGTCAGCCTCGAAGGCGCGCAATATCTCGTGCCGGCACTCAACTTCCGCAAATCCGGCACCACCATCAACCAGTCGCTCTACCTGCGCGGCGTCGGCACCGCGACCTTCTCCATCGCCGGCGAGCCTTCGGTCTCCGCCGTGCTTGATGGCGTCGTGCTCAGCCGCGCTGGTGAAGCCTTTACCGATCTCGTCGATATCGAGCGCATCGAAGTGCTGCGCGGCCCGCAGGGCACGCTGTTCGGCAAGAACTCGTCGGCGGGTGTCATCAACATCGTATCGAAGCGCCCGGGCGACAAGCTCGGCGGTTTCGCCGAAGCCGGCTTCTATTTCGACAATGGCAATGAATATCGCATCCGCGCCGGCGTCGACCTGCCGTTCTCCGACAGCATCAAGGGCCGCTTCACCGGTTTCTACGGCAAATATGATGGCAACATCTTCAACGATGCACCGGGCGTCAACCGCCGCGTCAACGGCTATGAACATTATGGCTTCCGCGCCCTGATCGAAGCCCAGGCCACCGACGCCGTCAAGCTGACCCTGATCGGTGACTGGCGCAAATCGAACGATGATTGCTGCGCCGAAGTCATCGGCACCGCACCCACCGGCGTCGGCGCCCTTGCCCTCGCCGGCATCAACTTCCTCGGCGATGGCACCCGCACCATCCGCCAGAACCTCATCACCCGCACGCTGGAAACCAGCTGGGGCGTGTCGCTGCAGGCCGATGTCGATGTCGGCGACCTGACGCTCACCTCGATCACCGCCTATCGCGATTACAAGAACAACGAAATCCGCGATGGTGACTGGACGGCGGCGGCCTATCAGGGCCTCAACCAGCTGCATGATTTCGGCCCCCAGATCGGCCACACCTTCACGCAGGAACTGCGACTGACCTCGCCCGCCGATCAGTTCTTCTCCTATGTGCTCGGCGCCTATTATTCGAACAGCTACACGGAACGCACCTTCGCCCGCTTTGTCACCGCCTGCGGTGCCGCACCCAGCCCGCTGGCGCTGGTCACCTGCGGCAGCCCCGGCGCCCCGGCGTCGACCTTCCCCAATGGCTCGGCAACCTTCGGCTCGAGGCTGCAGAACGCCGCGCTGTTCGGCCAGGGCACGATCAACGTCTCCGACCGCCTGCGCGGCATCATCGGGATGCGCTACACCTACGACAAGAACGACATCTTCCACAGCCGCGTCTCGCCGCTGCCCGGCCCGGGCATCCAGCCCAATTTCGACCAGGGCGTGTTCAATTCGGCGTCCGCGACCTCGATCAACGGCGATCCGACCAAGTCGAACGGGCAGCCGTTCCGCACCGATACCGCCAAGGCCAACTTCTCGGGCAAGGTCGGCGTGCAATATGACGTCACCCAGGGCGTGATGGGCTATTTCACCTATGCGCGCGGCTACAAGGGCCCAGCCTATAATCTGTTCTACAACCTGACCGCCAGCGGCACCAACGTCATCGCGGCCGAAACCGTCGACAGCGTCGAACTTGGCCTGAAGAACAGCTTCCTCGGTGGCAAGCTGATCCTCAACTTCGCGGCCTATTACGCCAAATACCACAACTTCCAGGCGAACAACCCGGATCTGGTGGCCGGCGTCGTCGTCACCCGCTTCACCAACGCCGGTGATGTGTCGACCCGCGGTGCCGAACTCGATTTCATCATCCGCCCGCTCCGCGACCTCAACATCAGCGGCGGCCTCGCCTATACCGATGCCAAGGTCGACAAGTTCAACGCCCCTCCAGGCGGGACCGTGATTCCGTCGGGCACGCCGCTCGGCTACGCACCGAAGTGGAAGGGTTCGATCGGCGCCGATTATCGCGTCCGCACCAACAGCTTTGCCGATATAACCCTGGGCGTCACCGCCTCGACCCAGTCGAGCCAGCTGTCGCTGTTCGATGCCAACCCGGTGGTTCGCGCCGCCGGCACCATCGGCGCCTACAGCCTCGTTGATTTCCAGCTCGGCCTTGTCGAAAAGGAAGATCGCTTCAAGCTGACCTTTATCGTCAAGAACGCCTTCGACAAGAGCTTTGCCGCGGCCATCACCAACGGCGGCCCCGGTGGTTCGTATCGCTACCTGATCCCGCGTGAAGCCGATCGTTATTTCGGCGTGACGGGGCGGGTTAATTTCTAGCGCAGAGCGGCCGCGCGCAGCCACGCTGCGCGCGGACTCGCGCAAGCTCGGACGGGTTCGGCGGGGCGTATGCCCCCCGCACCCCGGCCAGCGTGCGCCAGGCCCCGCGCCGCCGGGGAGCGCGCCGCCGCCCCGCGCGAGGAAGTAACCCCCCCCCGCACGCCCACCTAAAC
>JBBQYI010000016.1:0-45883 GCA_038208825.1 Sphingomonadales bacterium
TCCAAATTTTCGCCAGATAAACTAGCCAAAATCCAGAAGAACCGGCGGCGCTAAATGACCCAACCCCCTGAAACAAAGGACTAATCATTTCACCAACACCAGCCCCGACATCCAGGCGCCGAAGCGCCCCGTCAGCCGGGAATGGTCATCTAGTCGCCGAGCCAAACCCGCGCAACCCCAAATCGTAACATACGTGCGCTTTTTTCAGGGCGACCGTAAATCCCCTTAAGTCTGGGTGGTGATTGCCGGGCAGTTGGCGTTCAACCGCCGGACGGCCTTGGGACGATCGACTGCAACAGCCCGACAGCACAGGAATCAGCTCGAGATATAGTCTTTCATCGCCTGCGCCTCGGCTTCGGCATCATCGATGCGCTGCTTCACCAGGTCGCCAATCGATACCAGGCCAAGGATCCGGCCATTATCGACAACAGGCAGATGCCGGATGCGCCGGTTGGTCATCGTCGACATCGCCTCCGCCACCGTTTCCGACGGGTTCGCGGTATCCACCGGCGAAGTCATGATATCCGCCGCCACTGCCTCCAATATACCTTGCCCGTGCGTATGCAGGCCGGCACAAATGTCGCGTTCACTGACCAGGCCGGCGATGTTATTGCCATCCATAACAAGAACCGCCCCGATGCGGTGCGTGTAGAGCATTTGGACAATGTCACCGATGCGCGTATTGGGCGCTACGGAAACCAGCGGCTTCTTGCCGGTCAGGATCAATCCGATCATGACATCTCCCCAAGGGCACTTCGTGTGCCCAATGCGGTTATCATCGCGCGATTCGCGCCGGAAGGCAAAGCATGACAGCGTTCGAGACCGTGCAGGCACCTGGCCAACGCCCGGCCGACGATCATTGGCGCCGTTTTCGCCGCCTGATGATGATCATGACGATTGTGGCGCTGGGCACGATCGGTATCGCCATATGGCGCATGCACGCCGATGGCGTGCCATTCCACCTGCATTTCTTGATCGCTATGGGCGGCGGAATCTTCGTTGCACTGCTGCTCGCCGGCGCGCTCATGGGCCTGGCATTTGTTTCAAATCGGTCCGGCCATGATTCGGCAGTCGCAGAACTGGATGAATAGGCCCGCCAGCCGGCGAGCCTATCCAACAATTATCATTCGCTGGCAGCATCCTCGGCAACCTTGCGAGGCCGGCCACGACGACGCGGCGCCGGCGCTTCGGCCACATCAGATGTTTCCAATGCGGCAGGCACCGCCAATGGCAATTCTGCGGCCACGCGGGATGCTGCCTTGTCCGCGGCCGGCGCACGGCTGACCCGCAGCGTCGCCGGACCCGGAAGACCCGGGATCGGGCCTTCGTCATTCGTCATCGGCTCAAAGGGCGTGCGAGCGGGTTCGGACCGGCGTTCCGGCCTTTCCGGGCGTGCGAGCCGATCACCGCGCTCGGTGCGTTCGACGCGCTCAACGCGTTCGGCCCTGTCACTACTCGCTGCAACGCGGTTACGGCCGCCATCGGGATTGCCGTCACGGTTGCGATTGCCTGACCAGCCCTGCCGATCACGGTTGCCATCGCCATCACGGCGCGGTTCCCGCTGGGCATCGGGACGTTCCCGATTGCCGTCACGAGTACTTTCGCGCCCAACGTCGCGATTTCCATCGCGATAATTCCGGTCTCGCCCAGCGCCCTGGCGATCATTCTGCCAATTGCCGCGGTTGTCGTCGCCCCGGCCTTCGTTGCGCGCATCCCCCCGGCCATCGTTGCGGTTGTCGCTCCGATTATCGGCCCGCGGATCGTCACGGCCATCGTCGCGCGTATCACGGCTATCGTCGCCATCGTCCTCATCGCCGCTGTCGCTGTCGTCGCTGCTCTGATCGCCGGCGCTATCGTCGTCATAGAAATCACGGCCGCGCTGGCGGCCCTGATCCGGCTGCTTGTCCCGATAATCGCCGAGCACCCGGTAATAATGGTCCGCATATTGAAGATAATATTCAGCGGTTACCCGGTCGCCAGCCTGCTGGGCATCGCGCGCCATGGCGCGATATTTCTCCAGTAGCTGGCTGGCATTGCCACGCTGCCGATTGTCGAGCCGGTTGCCGTAGTTATTGCCGCCGCCCATCTGCTGCGGGCGCGGGCCGCTGCCACCACGGCGCCGCCGGTTCTGGTTATTCCTGATCAACTTCGCGTCCCCGTATGAACGGACGGCGTTAGCCGTGATTTTGGCAATGTCCGACCTTGAACCCCGGCGTCCGCCCCCTGTGGGCGCAGAAAAAAATAGCTACCGGATCTGCAATGTCGAAGGGCGGAGGATCTGATCCACTCTGCCTGACACTGCGTCTAGACGCGTTTTGTCGGGTCTCCAAGCGAAAAAGCAGTCAAAGCGCCGGCGCCTCCGCGCGAGCCCGGTGCGCCCTGGATTCTGATGAAATCGCAACCGCGCTCTACTTGACTGTTTTACAGCGATTTCCCCAGCGCCGCATGCGGTCATGCGGCCCGAAGGTGCCCTAACCTCGCGCCACCTTCGGCGCCATGCTCGCCATCGTCTGGAACATCCGCATCGGATCCTGCCGCATCATGTCCAGCAACTGCATTTCGGGTGCGCCCGCCCTGCCAACAGGAATTTCCGGCGTGTCCGATGCCAGCGCATCCAGTATCTGGCCGGCAGCCTCATCGATGCTGATCCCGGCATTTACCGGATCGTCATTGGGGCCGTTCACCGATCCGTCGCCCTTCAACGCGTTGGCAGCGATGCTTGTCGCAACAAAGCCCGGCGTCACCACATGCACGGTCACCCCATATTGGGTAATTTCGGCGCGCAGGGCGTCCGACCAGCCGACCATCGCGTGCTTCGCTCCACAATAGGCAGTACGCAACGGTGAACCAACCTTGCCGGCGACTGAAGCATTGTTGACGATGGCGCCCGTTCCGCGCTTCACCATTGCTGGCAGCACCAGTTGCGTCAGCCGCAGCGGCGCAAAATAATCCACCTCCATGATGGTGCGATACACATCGAAATCGGTATCGAGCGCCAGGCTGCGCTGCGAAATGCCGGCATTGTTGACCAGAATGTCGATGCTGCCGGTAAAGGCTTCGGCTTCGGCAACGATACCCGGCAGGGCCGCAAGGTCGGTGGTTTCGAACGGCAGCAAAAGTGCCTGCGACTGGCAGCGTCCTGCGACATCCGCCAATGCGTCCTGCCGCCGGCCCGACAGGATCAGTCGCGCGCCCGCCCGCGCGAATGCCGTCGCCAATCCGGCGCCTATGCCAGACGATGCGCCGGTGATCCAAACGGTCTTGCCTGCAAATTCCATCACTCTCTCCCAGGCAGCCGGCAAGGCTGCGCTATCCCAATTGCACCGCAGCCACGCCGATCACCAGCGGATGCGCCCATAACAATACGGCCCAAAGCAGGACACCGCCAAGCGTCGCGACCAGCCCGGGCAGCGCCGACCCCCAGGCCGAGCGGCCGCGCAGCTGCGCGCCGAATGGCACAAAGCCTGTCGCGGAGACATGGTCGCCATAGGCCGTGCTGGCCGCCTTTTTCTTCTTGTCCTGCATCTTTGCACCAAACAGCGCGAGCACCAGTATACCGCTGGCCAGCACGATCGTCCGGCTATCGGCGCTCATCGCGATATGCACCATCGCCCAGATCGCAAAGGCCCACATCATCGGGTGGCGGGTGATCCGCTGCACACCGCGCGGGCTGCCCCCGGCGGGCATCCCCATCAACGCCGGGTTGGGAGATGTCACCGATCCGACGAAGAGCATCGCGGCGAACAACATCGCCACGATCGCCAGCACATTGGCCCATGGCGGCAGCGTCCACAGCCGGTCAGGCACAACGCCCCGCCACAGGCTGACCGCCCAGCCAAGGCTGGCAAAGGCCACCACCGAATAGAGCAGGGTAAAGCCCGACCCGCCCATCGTCTTGACCAATGGCGCCCGCAACGGATGCGACAGCACTTCATGGCTGCCGACAAACAGCGATACGGCGACGATAAGCAGATCCAGATCAGTCATGGCAGCGCCTCACCTGTTATATTGCAGCGGCAACGCCCCCGGTGCGAGGTCACGGTAACGATCTCGCAGCAGTGTCTGGCGCGACCCGAGCGGCTGCGGCACCCCGTCGATCAGCACGGCAACCGGCGTCGACGTCAGTTCCAGTGGATCGCCATCCCAGACAACCACATCGCCGCGCTTACCCGCCGCCAATGTCCCAACATCCCCAAGCCCGAAGATTTCCGCCGGTACCCGTGTGATCGCCGCCAACGCCTGTTCATGGGTTAGCCCGACACCCCCCGGCACCGCCGCCTGAGCCACGGCATTGCCGGCAAAATAGGGCAGGTTGCGCGATTGCGCGCCCGAATCGCCGCCAAAAATGCCAAAGCCGACCTTTACGCCAGCCGCGACCAGACGGCCCACATTCGATCGCGTCGACGCCAGCGTTTCGAAGCTGTCGGGCAGATCGAACAGCGGCAAAGTGATCACCGGCACATTCGCCGCCGCGATCTTGTCCGCCACCAGCCAAGCCTCGCGCGCGCCAATCAATATGATCCGCAATTTGGGAAATTCACTGCGCAAGCCCAGCACCGCGACGATATCGGACACGCGCTCGACATGGATCACCGCCGGTACCCGGCCTTCAACCACCGGCACCAATGCCGCTGCATCCAGCCGCTTGATCAGCGAATCCTTTTCGCGGCCCGATTCAAACGCCGCCGGGCCCCGCGCATAACGCTGCGCTTCGGCAAAACCATTGCGCAGGTTCAGCCACGCTGCCGGCCGCGAACCACCGGCGGCACGGGCGCCATCCTCGCCCAGCTCGATGAACTGAAACGCCCGCGGCCGCACCAATATGTCGGTGGATTCGGCCAGGCTGATGATCGCCCCCTGCCCGCCGAATATCTCTGACCCGATGCCGGGCCCGACAACCGCACGCGTCACGCCGCCGGCGCGTTCCACCGCGATCGGCGGCGAAGCCGGGTTGATCGCCGTGGATACATCCAGCGCGGCCGAAAATGGCGATGCACGGGCGCTGGCGTCGTCGGTCTCGCGCACACCTTCAACTTCGGTGATGCCGAGCGTCGACATACCGCTAATAAGACCCGGCGTCACGAATTTGCCGCTGGCATCGATCACCGTCGCGCCCGCTGGCACCGTTATGCCCGGCCCGACCGCGGCGATGCGGCCATCGCGGATGATCACAACGCCATTGAAGATCGGCGCCCCTGCGGCGGTTTCAACCGTGCCGCCGGTAATGGCGATGGTGGCTGCATGCGCCGAAGCGCTCGCCAGTAACGCGCCAAGGATCAGGCCGAGACGCTTCATTTCGGGTCTCCCGCACCGGCCTGGCCCAATTCGAAATCTGCCACCGGCCGCCGTTTCGCATCGGCCCAATCATAGATCACAGCGCCGTCGATCCACACTTTTTCGGGCCGCGAATAGACCGACAACGGGTTGCCGTTCCACAACACCACATCGCCCATCTTGCCGACTTCCAGGCTGCCGGTCTTCTTGTCGATGCCCAGCCCCTTGGCCGGGTTCAGCGATACCCATTCCCAGGCATGTTCAGGCGTGATGCCAAAGCCCAGCCGGTTGCCCGCCGCCATCGCCTTTGCGGCTTCCTGATTCAACCGCTGAATACCGTTGGGATCATCCGAATGCACCACGGCACAGGCGCCGGCATGATCGACCAGCGCGACATTTTCGCGGATGCCGTCATAGCTTTCCATCTTGAAGCCGTACCAGTCGGCCCACATCGCGCTGCAAATGCCTTCCTTCTTCAGCATATCGGCTATCTTGTAGCTTTCGACAGCATGGTGAAAGGCTGTGATCCGATAGCCAAACTCATGGCTCATCAGGATCATGTTGGCCATTTCGTCGGCGCGATAGCAATGGTTTTCCACCAATATCTCGCCATTCAACACGCCCATCAGCGTGTCCTTGGCCAGATCGCGGCGCGGCGCATCTGTCGGCTTGGCCGTCCCCGCCCTGGCCTTGCGGGTGTAATCATCCCATTTGCGCTTGTATTCTACCGCGTCCGACCATGTCTGTCGGGCATAGGCGATGTTGCCCATGCGGGTCTGCGGCATCTGGCTCTTGCTGCCATACACCCGCTTTGGGTTTTCACCGCAGGCCATCTTCAGGCTGTACGCTGCGCCCGGAAACTTCATGTCTTCGACCGTCCGGCCATAGACATTCTTCAATGTGGAGCCTCGCCCGCCAAAAAGGTTCGCCGAACCCGGCAGCACATGGAATGTCGTCACCCCGCCAGCCAGCGCCCGGGCAAAGCCGGCATCCTGCGGCCATACCGAATGTTCCGCCCAAACCTCCGGCCGCGCCGGGCTGGTGGCTTCATTGCCATCGCTCAACGCCTGCACCTGGGGGCTGGGATAGTCACCCAGATGGCTGTGGATATCGATGATGCCCGGCGTCACATAACGGCCTCCGGCATCGATCACCGTCGCCCCTGCGGGCACCGCAACATCGGCACCGATCTCCGCGACGACGCCATTTTCCAGCCGCACCGCCCCCGGCGCATATTTGCGCCCGGCACCATCATAGATCACCGCGTTGCGGATCACCGTCGTAACGCCGGGCCGAGCCTTATACGTCGAAGGAAACGGATCGAGCGGAATGCTGACAATCTCGGCTGGCTTGTCTGCTTGCGGCGGCTTGCCCCCGGCGTTGCCAGGCGGCGGCGCCGTGCCAGCACAACCGGCCAGCAACAAAACACAGGCAAAGGCGGCAATGCGCATCAATCGAGCCTCTTAATCGACACCGTGCATCCATTTCTTGATCAGCGGCGACAGCAACAGCAGCGTACCGCCGATCGCCGCCGATGTGAGGCCGATGGTTTCGAAAACCCCGGCATAAGTTTCAAGGCTCACCTTGAGATTGGTTACCTGGCCGCCCACGGTTTCAACGCTGGCTACCTGCGCAACCACGCCCGCCACATATTGCGCGCAGCTGATCGACAGGAACCAGACACCCATCATCATCCCGACAATTCTGGCGATCGACAGCTTGGTGATCATCGACAGCCCGACAGGGGAGATCATCAGTTCGGCGACCGAATGGATGAAATACAGCCCCGCAAGCCACCAGATGCCCACCTTGAAATCCGGCCCGGCAAATTTCGTTCCCCAGACGAGGAACAAAAAGCCCAAGCCGACCCCGATCAACGCCATGCCGAACTTCACCGGTATCCCCGGCTCCATCCCGCGCTTGGCGAGCCAAACCCACAACGCCCCGAAAATCGGGGCCAGCACGACGATGAAAAAGGCATTGAAGAACTGCGTCTGCCCGGCGGTGATGCTGAACCAGCCAAAGAACGACAGATCGGTATTGCGATCGGCAAAAAGGGTCAGTGACGATCCGGCCTGTTCGAACAATGTCCAGAACACCACGTTGAATATGATCAGCACAATCGCCGCCACCATCATCTGGAATTCGGCCCGCGTGCCAACGCGGAACGACCAGATCGGAATGACGATCACCGACACCAGGAAGGTTGCGAACAACACCTTGCCCAGGATAGGCAGGCCAAGCACATAGCCCATGATGCCCTGGCCGGCGGCGGGCGGTGGCGCCGCCATCAAGTTGGAAAACAGGAACCACACCACCGGAATCGCCAGCAATCCGCAGGCATAGATTACCAGCGACCGGTCCGGCTGGTCGGGGTTGGGCACTTCGCCATAGCCCGCCAGCTTTGGCCCGGCGAACTGGATCAACGCCCAGCTGATGGTCATCCCCACAGCAGCGAGCAGGAAACCTGCCCACCAGCCAAAGCGATCGGCAAGAAACGGACAGGCGAGCTGCGAACCCAGCGACCCGAGGTTGATTCCCATGTAGAAGATGGTGAAACCGGCATCGCGGCGCCGGTCCCCGGGCGCATAGAGCGAACCGACCATTGTAGAGATATTAGGCTTGAAGAAACCGTTGCCGATGGTGACGGCGGACAGGCCGATCAACAGGATCATGGTGAAGAACGGGCTACGTTCACCGCTGGCGACAAAGCCGCCCTTGGCGATGGTGCGCGCCACGCTGCCGTCAGGCGCGGTCAACGTCACCGTGCCATCGTCATTGCCCTTGATGGCAAGCTTTTGCGCGCCATCGATGACATATTGCTGCTTTGCATCGGTCGATTTGTCGACCGACACTTCATATCTTGTGCCGTCGATCGTGGCGAAAGGCTTGGCCGCCTCGCCCCCGAAACATAGTGTGAAATAACCGGCAGCCATCACCAGCGCGCCGAACTTCACCGATCGCTTCGATCCCAGATACCGGTCCGCCAACAGTCCACCGACCAATGGCGTCAAATAAACCAGCGCCGTGAATCCGCCGTACAGGCTGGTCGTCGTCGTGTCGCTGAACAGGAAATGGTCGGCAAGATAAAGCGTCAACAGCGCCCGCATGCCGTAATAACCAAAACGCTCCATCGCTTCGGTGGTGAACAGCCGGGCCAGTTGCGCCGGGTGGCCGAACCATTGCGGACGCGTATCCACGCCAAGCGCTGGCGCGGCGGCGGCACTATCGGTCAAATCAAGGACTCCCAACCCTGTGTCCGGCACTGATGGCCGGTAAAGGCGGCACGATAGCGAGCGTTTCGGGAAGGCGAAAGGGGCGATGCTTCAGCAACCGGGGTGGCGGTGCTGGCATCCGGCCGACCAAGGCAGTAGACAGCCTGCCATGATGGCATTCAACGATCTTTCATCACCCGCAGCGCTGCTCGCCAGCCGCCGTTCGGGCAAGGCGCGCGACATGGTGGCACCGGGCCCTGATGACGCACAGCTGCGCACCATCCTGCAATCGGCGATGCGGGTTCCCGATCATGGCAAGCTGGCACCGTGGCGTTTCGTCACCATCGTCGATGGTCATCGCGAGGCGCTCGGCGATGCACTCGCGGCAATTCTTGCCAAGGAAAAGCCGGAAGCCAGCGCGTTCGAAATCGAAACTGCGCGAAAATTTGCGCTGGAGGCGCCATGCCTCATCGTCGTCCTGTCGAAAGTATCGGCAGAACGGCCGATCCCGGTCTGGGAACAGGAGCTCTCGGCTGGCGCTGCGACGATGATGCTGTGCCTTGCCGCCCATGCCCATGGGTTCGTTGCCAATTGGCTAACCGGCTGGGCAACCTATTCGCCCGGTGTCCATGCGCTGGTGGGTGAACCAGGCGAGCGCATCGCCGGCTTCATCTTCATCGGTATGCCGGTCCGCCCGCTCGAAGAACGCCCGCGGCCGGGATTCGATGCCGTCGTGCGCCGCTGGCCGGGCTGAATCGTCGGATCGAGGCCTTTACCCGCAATTAATCGAGCCGCTGCCTGACTTGCTCTTGGTGCAGGACGCGCCGCCGCGCACCGTGACATCGCCTGAACCGGCCAGCGAAATCGCCGCCGACCGGGTGGCAAAGGCGCCCACATTGCCCGAGCCGCGCAGCGAAACGGTGAGGCTGCCTGATTTCAACCCGCCAAGGTGTGCGTCGCCGGAACCCGAAAGCTTGACAGACAGCGCTTGCGTGTCGCCAGCCGCCGTTACATCGCCCGAACCAGTAACCTCGAACTGCGCGGTCTTTGCCGTCAGGCTGGCGATCTTCACATTGCCCGACCCGGTCACGCTGGCTGCAAAATCGCCTGTGTCGACACGATCAACGCCGACATCGGCCGAACCGGCGACTTCGGCACCGCGCAGCATCGGCACCGTAACAAACACATGGGCATGATAGTTTTTCCAACCGCCCAGCCAACCGCCAAGCCGGCGCTTCGTGCCGACGTGCAGCACGTTATTTTCGACTGTTATTTCAAGCCGGTCGAGCGATTCGGCATCGCCGGTGGCACGAACGCTTGCAGCCTTTCCGGTAACCACCGTCACATCTGTCGAACCGGCAACGGAAAGCCTGTCGAAACCGGACACCTGAAAATTACGGCTGGCGTCACCCGCCGCCGATACGGCCGCCGCACCACAGCCAGCGACCAGTGCCGCCGCGCCCAAAAGCATAATCTTGTTCATAGGAAAGTCCCTTGCGCGCCATGCGGTGTATTATACACACAATACACAAGGTACAATCGATTGCAAGCTCGGTGACGCCCCGAAGGGGATCAGGCAGCCTTCAACACCTGCTCGATCTTCAGCTGCGCTGCCGGTTCGTCGATGTTCTCCATCGCCGCCAGTTCGCGCGCCAGCCGACCGATGGCGGCTTCATAGATCTGCCGCTCGGAATAGCTCTGTTCCGGCTGGTCTTCGGCACGATGGAGATCGCGAACCACTTCGGCGATCGACACAAGGTCGCCCGAATTGATCTTGGCTTCATATTCCTGCGCACGGCGCGACCACATGGTGCGCTTGATACGCGGCTTGCCTTTCAACGTGGTCAGCGCTTCCAGCAGCGTTGCCTGGCTCGAAAGCTTGCGCATGCCAACGGCTTCAGCCTTGTTGGTCGGAACGCGCAGTGTCATGCGTTCCTTTTCGAAACGCAGCACAAACAATTCCAGCACGGTCCCGGCGATTTCGGAGCGTTGCAACTCCACGACCCGGCCAACACCATGCTTGGGATAAACGACATAATCACCGACTTCGAAACCGAGCGGCTTGGCGATTGCCATATAATTCGTTCCTTGTCGTTGCGACGCAGGGTGAAAGCGCTCCCATGCTGTCACGTTATCCCGTGACGGCGGTGCTGCCTTTTTTCTACTCTGCGACGGACGTCCTGCCAGGTTGACCATCAGGTTCACCGTCAGCCCGGCAGGGGCAGCAGACGGCAGAACGAGCGACCGCGGCGACAGTGTTCCCCTGTCGTCACAAAAGGGTCATAGCACGATCAGTGCCGGAATTCTACTATTCCGTCGGCAGGCGCGTCAATATTATCAGATATTAATGCGTCAAATTGCGCGCAAATCCGGGGTTTCCGTCGCGATCGGTCAATTGTGCGGCGATTTCAAGGCCCGGGCGCACCAGGCGCCCGGGAGGCGCTACGAGCCGCTGCCGGCCTTGTCGGAGAAATACTTGTCGAACTTGCCATCTTCACCCTTGTGCGAATCGGCATCGTCAGGGGTTTCGCCCTTCACGGTGATGTTTGGCCATTGCGCCGCGAACGTGGCGTTCAATTCCATCCACTTGTCGAGACCGCCCTCGGTATCGGGCAGAATCGCCTCGGCCGGGCATTCCGGCTCGCAGACGCCGCAATCGATGCATTCATTGGGGTTGATGACGACCATGTTCTCGCCCTCGTAGAAACAATCCACCGGGCAAACTTCGACGCAATCCATGTACTTGCACTTGATGCAGGCTTCGGTAACGACGTATGCCATTGTGTCTCCCTCGCGGGCGCACCCGCAACATTGGCGCGGGCCGCAGCCCGCAGTGGTTCACTAACGTGCCGCAGCTAGAGGAAGGGCGATGCGCTCGTCAATGCCCCCGATGCGGGCGGGGCCGGCGCACCCGGCTCGGGCAGCAAGCAACCCGACAGATCGGTGTAAAGGTGCCGGGCTTCTTCATACGGTCCGCGACGGTCGGCCAGCCCCTCAACCCGCACGACGATGATCTCGTCATTTTGGGGGAAACTGATCACCGATCCTGCCCGGACCAACGCGGCCGCCCGTTCGATCACCCGGCCATCGATGCGCAATCGTCGGCTTTCACACAGGTCTTGCGCAGCGGATCGTGATTTCGCCAACCTGGCAAACCACAGCCATTTGTCGAGCCTGAGCCCTGCGCCGTAGACCAAATGCTACCTGCCCTTCTTTGTCGCGGCCTGCCGGGACGGGGGCATCGCCCTGTCGCCGAACGACACGCACGCCAGGATTGCAAAAGGCGAATCCGGCAGCGTCCTGGCATCGCTGGCGGCATCGGGTGAAACACTCGCCCGGCGATGGCCGCGCCAGGCAAAGTGCGCGGCACCATCGACAAGCTGCAGGCGATAACCCAGCGCCCGCATCAACCGGGCAAGGCCATCGCGCGTCAGGCCGGCCGAAGCCGCCCAGTTCGGATCGGGAATGAACGGCGCGCGGCCTTCGCGGCGGCCATGGATGGCGCGTGCCAGCCGGTCGACCATGTCGATCCGCACCGCCTCGCTGCCAATCCGCCAGAACCCGGCGGTTTCGATAAAGCCCGGCGGCCAGTCAGGCGCTACAGCAACGCTCACCCGCCCGGCATGCGGCAGCGCCGGCACCTGCTTGATCTCGTTCCACACCGCCCATAGCGCCACCCGCCAGCGCGTCGGCTCGGGCCGCAACAGCGCCCCGGCAAACACGTGCGTCGCCCCCAGCCGCACCCCGGCAAGGGTCATTGCCTGGCGATCCCCGCGCAGCAGGGCCTCTACCTGGTCATTGGCGTCATCGCGACCGAGCACCCCAAGCGTTTCGACGAGCCGCACGATCAAACCGCGCGCCACCGGCGAAACACTGTCACGCAACCCTGCCAGCCGCACCAGCGGCCCCAGTTCCCGCGCCAGCCCCGCTGCAAACCAGCCTTCGATCCGCGTCTGCACCCGACGCCGGTCATCGATCGACAGGCTGGCCAACGACCGGTCCAGTTCGATCCGCGGCGCCATGGCATCGCGGCCGCGCCGCAGCATCGCCACCCGCGCGCCCTGCCACAACAGGCGCGGTGGCATCGCCCCGGCGAATTCCAGCGTGAATGCCGCATCGTCCGCCGCCGCAAGTTGCCCGGCCCGCAGCGATAGTTCCTTGACGAGATAGCGTTCGGCGGAGGCCAGCAGCAGCCGCTGCTCCCCCGCCCGCGCCAAAGGATCGACGGTAAAGCGAAAGCCATCCAGCCTGCCCAGCACTTCGCCTTCCACCGCCACCGAACCGTCGGGATCGATCTCGACCCGCAAATCCGTGCCGCGCGCCTTCAGGTCACGCAACAGCACTGCGGTGCGCCGGTCGACAAACCGCTGGGTCAACGCCGTGTGCAGGGCGTCGGACAGCCGGTCCTCAACAGCACGCGTCCGCTCCGCCCATTGCGGCGCATCCGCCAACCAGTCCGGCCGATGCGCGATATAGGTCCAGGTGCGCGCGCCGGCGATACGGTCGGCGATGGTCTCCACATCACCGGTGACGCGATCGAGATGCGCCAGTTCGGCGGCAATCCACGCCGCCGGCAACTTGCCATCGCCTTCCGACAAATGCCGGAACACACGCCCTACCAGCCGCGCATGCGCCTCTGCCCCGGTCTTGCGATAATCCGGCAGGCCACAGGCCGCCCATAGCCGGCTGACCCCGCGCGGCCCGACCGTTCCCGGATGCGTGCGCTCCATCACCCAGGGCTCGCCCGCCAGCCGCTTCAGGACCGCAAGATCGATCGCGTCGTCACCGCGCTGCAATTCGATGCGCGGCGGCCGCGCATCAAGCGCGCCGATCAACCGCGGAAGTGATCCGAAATCCATCTCGGCGTTCCGCCAGATGATGCTCTCCAGCGGTTCGAACCGATGCTCCTGGAGCCCCTCGATTTCCTCCGGAGCAAAACTCGCGGCCTCGGCCTGGCCAAGCTGCACCGTGCCGAACGTGCCGTCCTTTTGATACCGCCCGGCACGCCCGGCGATCTGCGCCATTTCCGAAAGCGTCAGGCGGCGTTGCCGGCGGCCATCGAACTTGCCCAGGCTGGCAAAGGCGACATGGGCAATATCCATGTTCAACCCCATGCCAATGGCGTCGGTGGCAACCAGATAATCGACCTCGCCCGATTGGTACATCGCCACCTGCGCGTTGCGGGTGCGCGGGCTTAGGCTGCCCATGACCACCGCCGCGCCGCCTTTCTGCCGTCGCAGCATTTCCGCCAGCGCGTACACCTCGGCGGCTGTAAAGGCGACGATTGCCGATCGGCGTGGCAGGCGGGACAGCTTCTTCGACCCGGCATAGCTGAGCGTTGAAAACCGCGGGCGGGAAATAATCTCGGCGCGCGGCAACAGTTTGCGTATCAACGGCCGCAGCGTTTCCGAACCCAGGATCATGGTCTCGGCATAACCGCGCGCATTCAGCAATCGCTCGGTGAACACGTGCCCCCGCGACGGATCGGCAGCAACCTGGCCCTCGTCGATGGCGACGAACGCCACATCCTTGTCGATGGGCATCGCCTCGACGGTGCAAAGAAAATAGCGGGCATTGGCGGGGATGATTTTCTCCTCACCGGTGATCAACGCGACGCTTGCGGCGCCCTTCAACGCCACCACCTTCTCGTAAACCTCGCGCGCCAGCAGGCGGAGCGGAAAGCCGATGATGCCGCTGGCATGGCCGCAAAGCCGTTCGACCGCCAGATGGGTCTTGCCGGTGTTCGTCGGCCCCAGAACTGCCGTGACACCCTCACCCGCCGGCGGTGCGCCCCTAAGGCCAGGCCGGGCCGCAGAAAGGGAGCGAAAGGCCGTCACCCGCCAGATCTGGTGTTGATTGTGCCGCGCGCAAGTACCGGTGGTGTGCCTGCCAATTCGATCACCCGGGCCGCAGACCGCAGCAGCGCGACAAGGGGCGCATTCGAAGCAACCATGTCAGCCCGATTGCGCATCATGTCCTTTGCAACGTGGCGACTGATGAAAGAGTGCCACGACAGCCCGCACGATTCAAGTGACCGTTCAAAGTCAGCGACTCACCGCACAAATTTACATTTATGGCGTGACAGGATTGACACGGGAGTCGTGATTCGCCCAAGATTCCGCTGGAATAGAACCTAACTGGACAAATGCGGGGGCCTTTGCTTGTTCCAGCCTAATCTCTACGCAGCTGATGGTGCCGTGCTAACGGGTGCGCGTTCAGCCACCGGCGGCGCTTTTGCCGCACCGGATTGGCGTCGTATCCTGACGCGCCGCGACCTCGGGATTGGTTTGGGTACCGATCTTTCGGTCGATCTCGGCGATGGCATCGGCACACGGCAATGGTGGCTCGGCCTCGCGGCCTGCACCAGCCTGTGCGCCGCCGCCTTTGCGCTCGCCACCATGGTGCCGCCCATCCACAGCAGTGTCCGCCCGGGGCTCACCCCGGCCCAGCGTGAGGCCCTGCACCCCGTCGCGATCGCGCCATTGGCCCTTGGTGCCACAACCGGCGCCACGGCTCTACCCTCGCCACGCCTGGTCGAAGCGCTCGCCGAAGCCCCGGAGCGCCCGCGGCTGGAACTGAGCGCCAGTATCACCGGCCGCGATGGTTTTGATCGCGTGCTGCGCCGCGCCGGCGTCGGGCAGGAAGATCTCGCCGCCGTTCTCGCGCTGCTGCGTCCCGTCGCCAACATCGGCAGCCTGCCACGCGGGACGGACATCGATCTTGTTCTCGGCCGCCGCGATTCCAAATCCGTGCCACGCCCACTTGAAAATCTGGGCTTTCGCGCCGCCTTCGATCTGCGCGTCGTGCTCAACCGCACCGACTCCGGGCTGCAACTGAAACGCATCCCCATCGCTATCGATGATACGCCGCTGCGTCTCCAGGGCGCCGTTGGCGGCAATCTGCAACGCAGCCTGCGCAGCGCCGGCCTGCCCGGCGGCCTCGTCGCCGAATTCACCCGCACCATGGGCTATGCCGTCGATTTCCAGCACGGCGTCGGCAAGGGCGACCACTTCGACGTCGTCGTCGAACGCCAGGCCGCCGAAACCGGGGAAGTGCGTTATGGCCGGCTGATGTATGCCGGGCTCCAGCGCAACGGCAAGGAAGACATCCAGCTCGGCCGCTATGATCTCGGCGGTCAGTCGCAATTCTTCAAATCCGATGGCGAAAGCGCGCGCAAGGGCCTGATGCGCACCCCCGTCGATGGCGCCCGCCTTACGTCCGGCTTCGGCATGCGCTTCCACCCGCTGCTCGCCTATTCACGGATGCATCAGGGCGTCGATTTCGGCGCCGCCTATGGCTCGCCCATCTATGCCGCCGCCGGTGGCAAGGTCACTTATGCCGCCCCTCATGGCGGCCATGGCA
The DNA here is from genome assembly GCA_038208825.1 of Sphingomonadales bacterium. GTDB lineage: Bacteria > Pseudomonadota > Alphaproteobacteria > Sphingomonadales > Sphingomonadaceae > Sandarakinorhabdus. Next base: position 15,852 of record JBBQYI010000016.1, read on the forward strand.
ACTACGTCATGATCAAGCACAATGCCGATCTCAGCACTGCCTACGCCCATATGTCACGCTTCGCCGTGCGGTCGGGGCAAAGCGTCGCGCAGGGCCAGTTGATCGGCTATGTCGGCAGCACCGGCCTGTCGACCGGGCCACACCTGCATTATGAAGTCTGGCTGCGCGGCAAGGCGACCAACCCGGTTTCCCTGAAATTCAGTGGCGGCACCCAGCTTTCCGGCGGTGAACTCTATCGCTTCCTCGCCAACATGAGCCATTGGCGCAGTCTCGCCGCCACCGGCACCATGGCGGCCGGTTCGGGCAGCATCATCGCCGACGCCAAAGAAGCCGTGACCTCCATCGCAAAACGCCGTCGCGGCCACCGGCGCTAAGTCCTTGCCCTCGTTGGTGGCGCACGCATGGCGCCGCCCGGCGTCGGCAATTATCCCCGGCGGCGCAAAAACCGCCACTTCGGCCATGGCCAGCACGCCCAACTGCCGCTAATCAGGCGGAATGCGCTGCATTCCTGTTCTGCTGTCGACCATTTTGCTGACCGCCAGCATCAACGCGGCAACGGCATTTCCGCTACCGCAACGCGAGGTCGCCCGGATTGTCAGCCCGGCCTGGGCCGATGAAGTCAGCCGCGATCGCGCTGGCGAGGCCGCCAATGTGATCCGCATCCTCGGCATAAGGCCCGGGCAGACCGTCGCCGACATCGGCGCCGGCAGCGGTTACTACACTGTGCGCGTCGCGCCCATCGTCGGAACGACAGGGCGCGTTATCGCCCAGGACATCGTCCCCGCCTACCTCGACCGGCTGAAAAAGCGTGTCACCCATGGCCGACTGAAGAATGTCAGCTTCGTGCTCGGATCGCCCGTTGATCCGCGCCTGCCCCGCGCCGCCATCGACACCGCGCTGCTCATCCACATGTACCACGAAATAACCCAGCCCTACGCGCTGCTCTACAATCTGCGCGCCAGCATGAAACCGGATGGCAAAGTGGCGATCGTCGATCTGGATCGCAATTCAGCCATGCACGGCATGCCCAAGGCGCTGCTGGTGTGCGAGGTGAAGGCCGTTGGCTATGAACTGGTCACGCTCACCGATCTGAAGCCGGGTTATCTCGCCGTCTTCAAGCCTGGCCCTGCTGTCGATCCGGCCACCGTCAAAGGCTGCCGGGGTTGACCCGGCGCATCAGCATATCGTCGACATAATCGCCCGCGCCCAGCTTCAGCGCCTGAGGCTCGACGCCATAATCGACAAAACCCCAACGCCGGTACAGCGCAATTGCCGGCGGATTGGCGGCTGAAACGGTCAACAACACGGCTTCATAATGCTGGTCGGCTTCGGCAAGTACCGCCGCCATCAACAGCCCCGCGCCACCGGTGCCGCGGGCGGGCGCGGCAACAAACATGCCCCACAAGGTGCATTTATGGGCCTGTTTGCGCCCGGTTATCGCCCGCAAACCTACAATGCCAACCAATGTGCCGGCGTCAAACAGCCCAACAACGAAATTCTCGGCCAGGCGCGCTTCGTATTCCTGCAACGACAATTGCGCCTCATCGGCCGCATCGCTGCCAAACTGCCGCGGCGCTTCGACAAGCCCGGAACGGCGGATCATACGATAGGCTTGCGCATCGGCGGGCTGCAATCGACGAACGTCCATCCGGCTGGCCCTCCCTTGCCAAAACCCATCATGCCTTGCGGCTGCGTAACAATTTCAACTGCTCCAACGGCTGAAGATCGCAGTTGGCAGCAACAACCCGCGGGCTTCCTCGCGGATCGCCATGTCGCCCGATTCGATCGTGCCGCCGGCACCCGCCATCGTCTCGTCCATCAAGGCGCCAATCGCCAGCGCCGACATGCGGATGGCGTAAACCGTCAACACCAGGAACGCCGCCTCATCGGTCAATAATTGCCGCGCCAATTGCACCAGTTCGGGAAGGTCGCGCTCCAGCGACCAGATCTCGCCATCCGGCCCCCGGCCATATTTCGGCGGATCGAGCAATACGCCGTCATAACGGCTACCGCGTCGCACCTCGCGTCGCATGAACTTCAACGCATCGTCGATCAACCAACGCACCGGGGCATCGCCCAGCCCGGACAGCGCGGCATTCTCCCGCGCCGCCGCCACCGCCTTCTTGCTGGCGTCAACATGCGTCACCTCGGCACCGGCCTCTGCCGCAATCAGGCTGCCGACGCCGGTATAACCGAACATGTTGAGCACCCGCACCGGCTTGCCAGCTCCCGTCCGCGCCGCAATCCGCGCCCGCATCCAGTCCCATTGCGCCCCCATGTCGGGGAAAAAGCCCAGATGCCGGAACGGCGTGTTGGTGGCATGAAAACGCACTGGCCCGCGCTCGATCGCCCAGCGTTCCGGGACATTGGTGGCCAGGTCCCAGCGCCCGCCGCCTTCATCGTCACGACCACCGGTAAATTCGCCATCTGCCTGCCATTCAGGCTCGCCAGGCTGCCACAGCGCCTGCGCTTCGGGCCGAATGAAGCGATAAGGGCCATAACGCTCCAGCTTGCGGCCATTGCCCGAATCGAGCAGGGCATAATCGCCCCAGCCTTCGGTAACCAGCACCTCCAGACGCGCCGGCGGCGCCACGCCGCTCCCCGTCATGCTGCTGCCCGTCATGCCGCCGCCTTTTGGGTGCCTGCCTTTACCGGCTTGCGCGCTGCCCGAGTCACCGCACCAATCTCGGCCCGCGCCGGTGCGTGCGCCAGCATCGCCTTGCCCGCCGCGCGCGCCGCATCCACCGTCACCCCCTCGATGCGACGCACCACCTCGGCGGCCGGCACCCAGCGTCCATGCACCAGCAGTTGCCGCGCCAGATAATCGCCCTGCCCCTGCGGGCTTTCCAGCGCCATCAAGAGCGACGCCACTGCCTGCGCCTTGGCCCGCGCCAGTTCAGCCTCCTCCAATCCTGCTGCCGTTTCCGCCAGCACCCGGTCGATCAGGTCCCGCGCCCGCGCCGCATCCTTGCGCGCCGTTGCGGCGTGCACGCTCATCAGCCCGCAATCGGCATAGGGCGTCGTCGCCGCGCTGATCGAATAGGCCAGCCCGCGCGCCTCGCGCACCTCCTGAAACAGCCGGGACGACATGCCGCCACCCGCCGCCAGCGTGAACAGCGCCGCCGCATCATGGGTCGGATCATAATGACCCGGCGCCGGATAGCCGCTGGTCAATTGCGCCTGTTCGAACTTGCGCGGATCGGCAAACTGGCCAGGCGCAAACACCGCAGGCGTCGCAACTACCGCCGGCGCGGCCACCCCGCTGCCCGGAAACGCCGCTTCGGCAAGCCGCATCACCGCATCATGGTCAATTTTGCCGGCCACAACCAGCGTCATCCGCGGGTTGGCATAGTGCTGCGCCTGCCAGATCCGCAAGTCATCGCTGGTCAAACCGGCAATGCTGTCTTCGCTGCCCAGGATCGAACGACCGAGCGGATGGCCCGGAAACGCCGCCTCCTGCAAATGATCGAACACGATGTCGTCCGGCGTATCCCGCGCCTCGCCAAGTTCCTGCAAAACGACCTGCTTCTCGCGCTCCAGGTCGCCCTCGTCGAACCGCGGATGGCCGACGAGATCGGCAATCATGTCGATGCCCAGCGGCAGGTCGCGGGCCAGCAAGCGGGCGTGGAACACCGTCGTGTCCCGCGATGTCCAGGCGTTCAGGCTTCCGCCGACATCCTCGATCTGTTCGGCGATGGCGCGGGCGCTGCGCGTCGTCGTGCCCTTGAACACCATATGTTCGAACAGGTGCGCCAGGCCGTTGGCCGCCGCTGCTTCGTGGCGAGCACCGGTTTCGGCATGCACCGCAACCGCCACTGTTTCGACACCCGGCGTCTGGCACGTCGCAACGCGCAGGCCCTGGCTGGTGAAGGCGATGGCCGGCGTCTTCATGCCGTCTGCATCGCGCCGGGCTGGGCATGGTCAGCCACATAGGCTTCGATCGCCGCCAGAGTCGCCGGCAGCACGGCATAGCGCTCCTCGCGGTCGAACAACCCCTGCGCCCGCGCCGGCAACGGCGGCCTCACGCCAGATGCGCGCTCCACGGCTTCCTGAAACTTGGCAGGGTGGGCGGTCGCGAGGGTTACCATCGGCGCATAGCCCGTGCTTGCGCGCGCTGCCGCCAAGCCGATGGCGGTGTGCGGATCGATCACCTGCCCGCATTTTTCCCGCGCCCAGCGCAGCGCCGATGCCATCCCATCGCCATCGATACGCGCGCTGTCGATGATCGCCGCGGCCGCTTCGCGCTGCGCCGGCGGAATCGTCATGGATCGCGCCGCCTCGAACCCGTGCATCGCCGCCGCTGTTGCCGCGCCATCGCGGCCGCCCAGATCGAACAACAGCCGCTCGAAATTGCTGCTGACCTGAATATCCATCGAAGGCGATTGCGTTGGCGTCACCTGCCCGGCCGAATAATCGCCCTTGCTAAGCGCCCTATGCAGGATGTCATTTTCATTGGTGGCAACGATCAACTGGTCGATCGGCAGCCCCATTTGTTTGGCGACATAGCCCGCAAAAACATCCCCGAAATTGCCGGTTGGCACCGAAAAGCTCACCGCCTTGCCCGGCGCACCCAGCCTGAGCGCCGCGTAGAAATAATAGGGCACTTGCAACATCAGACGTGCCCAGTTGATCGAATTGACCGCCGAAAGCGCAAAGCGCCCGGCAAAATCTGCATCGTTGAACATCGCCTTCACCAACGCCTGCGCGTCGTCGAACGTGCCGTCGATGGCGATGTTGTGGATGTTGGGCGCCAGCACCGTGGTCATCTGACGGCGCTGCACCTCCGATACCCGGCCCTTGGGGTGGAGCATGAACACCTCCACACCATCGCATCCGGCCAGCGCGTGGATGGCAGCAGAGCCGGTATCGCCCGAAGTCGCACCGATCACCGTCAGATGGCGGCCACTGCGGGCCAGGAATGTTTCGAAAAACAGGCCCAGCCCCTGCATCGCCACGTCCTTGAACGCCAGCGTCGGCCCGTGGAACAGTTCCAGCAACCAGTTGCGCGCATCGAGTTGCACCAATGGCACAACGGCAGCATGTTCAAACCCGGCATAGGCGCGGGTCAAAAGCGCGCGCAGTTCTGCTTCGGTAAACGCCGATCCAACGAACGGCAGGCAAACCCTGACCGCCGTTTCAACGTACGACAGCCCCGCCATGCTTCCGATTTCTTCAGTCGAAAAACGCGGCCAGGTTTCGGGCACATATAATCCGCCGTCGCAGGCAAGGCCCGCCAGCGTCACTGCTTCAAAATCCAGGGCAGGCGCCTGGCCGCGGGTGCTGATATACTTCATGGGCTTCAGCGATTAGGGCCGCGTCGCCGCCACCGCAACCGTTTCGCCGCGCCACCGCCGCCGCAGCCAGATTCCGTATATCGCCAGCAACGACAGCGCGAGGCCGAACCACTGCCCGGCATAAGACAAATGATTGTCCGGCAGATCCTCCGGCGTCGGCATCCGCGAGACCTGCAAGGGCGGCACGGCGGTGTCCGGTATCAGCATGAACTGCGGCCGGCCCGCCGCATCGCCATAGGGCTTCTCGATGATCAGCCCCTTGAAAACCGTATCGATATCCAGCGGCACCCGGGCGGCGTCAGGTCGGATCGTCCAGCCTGCTACCGCGACGATATCGGGTGGCAGCCGGTTGGGCCGGCACGATACGAGCACCAGATAGCCCCCATCCCCGGCGATGCTGCTGCCACCCTTCAGATCATAAGGCAGCACCCGGCCGGGCGAGCAAGGCAGCTCTGCGCGCCGATATTGCACGCTAGACTGCCCAGCCATCGCTTTGAAATAATCAACCGGCTGCAACGGCGGCAATGATTGCGCCGCCTCCAGCCTCGCGATCAAGGCGTGTTTCCATTCGCGCCGCTGCAATTGCCAGATGCCGAGCGCCACCAGCGCCGTCAGCATCACAAAGGCCATCAACGTCGGCCAAAACGGCACGCGCTTCATTGCCGGCCTTCGCCGGCGTCGTGACGATATTCCATCGCCAGCAGCAATCCCTTGGATAATCGCATCAGCGCCAGCGACAGCACGACGGTCAGCGGCAGCCACAAAGCGACATGGACATACCATGGCGGCGATCGGCTCAGTTCCAGCCACATTGCAAGCCCGGTGACGATAGCGCCGACGATCAAAATCAGGAAGCTCGCCGCGCCATCACCGACATTGAAGGCGGAAAAATTCAGCCCGCATACACTGCAACGCGGCGCGAAGCTGATCGGCCCGGCAAACAACCGTCCCTGCCCACAGCGGGGGCAACAACCCTTAAGCGCCACCTGCAGCGGCGCGACCGCTGCGGGTGGCACGGGATCAGGCAAGGCGCGGCTCAACCAAAGGCATTGTGGACGACGGCTGCGCCGAACTTCGAGCCCCAGACATAGATAGAGATGAACAGGAACAGCCAGACAACATCGACGAAATGCCAGTACCAGGCAGCCGCTTCGAAACCGAAATGCTGTCGTGGCGTGAAATCACCGGCATAGGCACGGATCAGGCAGACCGACAGGAAGATGGTGCCGATGATGACGTGGAAGCCGTGGAACCCCGTCGCCATGAAGAAGGTGGCACCATAGACATTGCCGGCGATGCCGAATTCGGCGTGCGAATATTCGAACGCCTGGATGCAGCTGAACACAAAGCCAAGCCCGATCGTCAGCCACAAGCCGGTCTTCAGCCCCTTGCGGTCATCATGGATCAGCGCGTGGTGTGCCCAAGTGACTGTGGTACCCGACAACAGCAGGATCAGCGTGTTGAGCAGTGGAAACACGAACGGATCAAGGACCTCGACACCCGCTGGCGGCCACACCGCCGCAGCCCCGACGGCTTGCGCCTTGGGATAGAGCGATGCGCTGAAATAGGCCCAGAACCAGGCAACAAAGAACATCACTTCGGAAGCGATGAACAGGATCATGCCATAGCGGTGGTGTAGCTGCACGACCGGGGTATGATCGCCGGTGTTGGCTTCGTGAACCACATCCTTCCACCACAGGAAGAACATCAAGCACACCGACGCGATCCCGGCGAAGAAGGTCGGCATGCCCCAGGCGTATTTGTGCATCCAGCCTATGGTCCCGGCGGCGAGCAACAGCGTGGCAAACGCCATCACGATCGGCTTCCAGGACGGGTTGAGGATATGATATTCGTGGGTCTTGCCGGCGGCCATGACCATTAGCCCTGTTTTATGATGTGGTAGCGCTTACCGGCTTTGGCGCAGGATTGTCCACCGGGAAGAATGTGTAGCTCAAGGTAATTTCGCTGATCTTGTTGGCATCCGGATCATTCAGGATGTCCGGATCGACAAAATAGGTGACCGGCATTTCGACGGTTTCATGCGGCGCCAGCGTCTGCTCGGTGAAGCAGAAACAGGCAATCTTGCGGAAATACTTGCCTGCTGTGTCGGGCGAGACATTGAAAATCGCGCGGCCGGTGGTCGGCGTGTCTGCGTTGCTGGTGGCAATGAAATAGGCCATGCGTTTTTCGCCGATCTTGATCGTCTGTTCACGATCCTTGGGCGTGAAGCGCCACACCATTCCCGGCGCGATGTTTGAATCAAACCGCACCTTGATCGTCCGCCCCGCCAGCCCGCGCAGCGCTGTAGCATCTGGCACCGCCGCCAGGTTGGCGCGATTGGTGGTGCCGCCAAATCCTGTTACCTGACAGAAAATCCGATACAGCGGCACACTGGCATATGCAGCTGCGATCATGCCGGCGACCAGCAAGGCCGAAAAAAAGCCCGATCGCCGCTTGGCGCGCTCCAGTGCAGCGTCGCTCATGGCGCAGCGTCACCCGAGGCGACAGGGGCGGCAACAGGGGCGTCGCCCGGCGACATGCGCACGATAGTGATGCCAAAGAACAACGCCACCAGCGCGCCCAGCACGACTCCAAGGGCGATGTTGCGTGACCGGCGTCGCGCATCAAAGGCGGCGCGTTCGGCGGCGGTCCAACCCTGGCTCATGCGAACAGCAACCGGTCGATCACCAGCGCCCCGAACAAGCAGGCAAGGTACAACAGGCTAAACTTGAACAGCCGCTTTTCCGGCGCCATCGCCGCCGCCACGGTCGCAGTGTTGCGTGAAACCTTTATCGCCAATGCAATGAAGATGAGGCCGAGCGTGACGGCCGTACCGCCATAGATCCAGTTGGTCAGCCCCAGCACCGCCGGCGCCACCGAAACCGGCACGAGCAGCAGTGAATAGAGCAAGATCTGCTTGCGGGTGTTCGCCGCACCATGAGTCACCGGCAGCATCGGCACGCCGGCCTTGGAATAGTCGGCCTCCATGAACAGCGCCAATGCCCAGAAATGCGGCGGCGTCCACAGGAAGATCACCGAAAACAGCAGCCAAGGCAGAAGCGACGTATCGCCTGTCACCGCGGCCCAGCCGACGATCACCGGAAATGCCCCCGCTGCGCCGCCGATAACGATGTTCTGTGGCGTCCGTCGTTTCAACCACACGGTGTAGACCATGACATAGAATAGCACCGACACTGCCAACCAGAAAGCCGCGACCCAGTTCACCGCAACGCCCATCGTCGCCACGGCACCAACCGCCAGCGCCACGCCGAACGCCAGCGCCTCGTGCCGCTCCATCTTGCCCGATGGCAATGGCCGACCTGCGGTGCGCTTCATCATCGCGTCGATATCGGATTCATACCATTGGTTGAGCGCGCCCGATGCCCCGGCGGCAATGGCCACGCACAAGATGGCGGTAAAAGCGAGGAACGGGTGCAATGTACCCGGCGCCGCGACCATCGCGCAAAACGCCGTAAAAACCACCAGCGTCATGACCCGCGGCTTCAACAGCGCAAAATAATCGTGCCATTCAGCAAACGCCGTAATGGGCGGGGCTGCGGTTGAAGTGTCTATCTGGTTCATCTTGATACTCTGCCCCCGCCCGCGGACGAACGGGGGCGAAAGGTTATTTGATGACCGGCAGGGTTTCGAACTGGTGGAACGGCGGCGGCGAGGAAAGGCTCCACTCCAGCGTCGTTGCGCCTTCACCCCAGTAATTGCCGGCAACGCGCTTCTTGCTGGCAAAGCTGACGACCAGGTTGAGGAAGAAGATCAGCATGCCCACGGCCATGATCGCATATCCGATCGAGGCAATGTTGTTGTAATAGGCATATTGCTCGGGATAATCCGGCACGCGGCGCGGCATGCCCTGCTGCCCTAGGAAGTGCATCGGGAAGAACATCACGTTCACGCCGATGAAGAACACCCAGAAGTGCAGCTTGCCCAAAAACTCGTTGTACGGCTTCCCGGTCATCTTGCCGAACCAGTAGTAGAAGCCAGCGAAGATCGCGAACACTGCACCCAGCGACAACACATAGTGGAAGTGAGCAACCACATAATAGCTGTTGTGGAAATAGGTATCGACCCCGGCATTGGCGAGCAGCACGCCCGTCACGCCGCCAACGGTGAACATGAAGATGAAGCCGATCGCCCACAGCATTGGCGTTTCAAAGCTGATCGAACCGCCCCACATCGTTGCGATCCACGAGAAGATCTTGATGCCGGTCGGCACCGCGATGATCATCGTTGCGGCGGTGAAGTACATCTTGGTGTTCACGTCGAGACCCGAGGTGAACATGTGGTGCGCCCAGACGAGGAAGCCGATGAAGCCGATGGCGACCATTGCATAGGCCATGCCGAGATACCCGAACACCGGCTTCTTCGAGAAGGTCGAGATAATCTGCGAGATCATGCCGAAACCCGGCAAGATGAGGATGTAGACTTCGGGGTGACCGAAGAACCAGAACAGGTGCTGGTACAGCAGCGGATCGCCACCGCCATCGGCCGTGAAGAAGTGCGTGCCGAAATTGCGATCCGTCAGCAGCATGGTGATGGCGCCAGCCAGAACCGGCAGCGACAGCAGCAGAAGGAAGGCGGTGACCAGCACCGACCACACGAACAGCGGCATCTTGTGCAGGGTCATCCCCGGCGCGCGCATGTTGAGGATCGTGGTGATGAAGTTGATCGCACCCAGGATCGACGAGGCACCGGCAAGGTGCAGCGACAGGATCGCCATGTCGACGGCCGGGCCGGGGTGGCCGCTCGTCGACAGGGGCGCATACAGCGTCCAGCCGGTGCCGACGCCATTGGCGCCCGCCGGGCCTTCGACAAACATCGAACCGCACAGCAGCAGGAACGACGGCACCAGCAGCCAGAACGAGATGTTGTTCATGCGCGGAAACGCCATATCCGGAGCGCCGATCATGATCGGCACGAACCAGTTGCCAAAGCCGCCGATCATCGCCGGCATGACAGTGAAGAACACCATGATCAGCCCGTGCGCGGTAATGAAGACGTTCCACAGATGGTAGGAAGCGTCGAGATTGCCCTGCGTGAACCAGGTAAGATACTGAATACCAGGCGCCGCAAGTTCCAGCCGCATGATGCCTGAAATCGCACCACCAATGGTGCCGGCAATCACAGCAAAGATCAGGTAAAGCGTCCCGATGTCCTTGTGATTGGTCGAAAACAGCCAGCGCTGGGCAAAGCTCAGCGTATTGTCGTGATGGTCATCATGTGCTTGGTCGGCAGCGCCGGCGAGCACGCTTTGGGTGGCCATTTCGTGGTCCCTTTCGATCAGGCTGCGGGCGCTGCGGCAGGCGCTGCGGCAGGCGCCAGCGCTGCGGCGGTCACGGCCGGGGTTGTGGCGGGCGTTGCGGCTGGCGCGGTAGCGGCCGGCTCGATGCCATTTTCCTTCTGCTTGGCGGCAATCCATTCGGCAAAGCGCTCTTTCGAGACGACTTCGACGGCGATCGGCATGAACCCATGCTTGGTGCCGCACAGCTGGAAACACTGGCCGTAATAGACGCCGGGGCGGTCGACCTTGAACCAGGTTTCGTTCACCCGGCCCGGCACCGCGTCCATCTGCACCCAGAAGCTCGGCATCGCCCAAGCGTGGATGACATCGGCAGCGGTGGTCAACACGCGCACCGTGGCGCCAGCGGGCAACACGACCCGGTTGTCGGTGTCCAGCAGGTTCGGCGAACCACGCTTGCCAGCTTCGGCCTCGGTCAGCATGACGGCATCAAAGCTGAAACCGCCCTGGTCGGGATATTCATATTCCCAATACCATTGATGGCCAGTCGCCTTGATGGTGATGTCCGCCTTGGGCGGCGTATATTGGTTGGCAAGCAGCCGGAACGACGGCACCGCGATCCACACTAGGATCAGCACCGGCACGACCGTCCAGATCACTTCGACTAGCGTATTGTGGCTGGTCGTCGACGCCTTGGGATTAGCGGCCGCGCGATAGCGGATGACGGTGTAGATCAGCAAGATCAGCACGAAAATGGCGACCCCGATCATTAACGGATCGAGCACGCCCGTCACCATCGCATGCGCCTCGCGCCCAATCGGCGTCATCGGCAGCTGCAGCCCGGTGCCGTCGGTCGGCTGGCCGATGCCCGGCGTTGAAACCACGAATTCCGGACCGGACGACGGCAAGGCGACGGTCGCCACATCGGGAACCGGCGCCGCGGCTGGCGTCTCGGCAAGGACCCGCGTTGGCGCCAGCGCCATCAAAACGGAAAAGAAAAGGCGCGTTAATCTGCGCATCATGGCCCCATGATAAAAGCAGGCGGGTCTAGCCCCGCCGGAAACCTGACCCCTATGGCGCGATGCAGCGCCAGGGGCAAGCGGGTGTTGTGTCGCGGCCTCAAATTGCGCGCATCGGAGCGCGCCTCAGGCCCTCAGATCAGCATAGACCGCGGTCTGCTTGGCCATCTGCGCCTGGACGGCGTTGGGCACATCCTCCCCCTGCAACATCGCGGCATTCCACAACGCGACATAATCCAGACCCTGGTCGATGGTCTGGCTGCGGCCTTCGTTGAGGATATGCTTGATGCCGGTGATGACCAACGGTGACTTCATCGCGATCATTTCTGCCAGCGACTCGGCCGCCGCCAAAGCCGTGGCGTGATCGGCCTCGACGCTGTTCACAAAACCATATTGCCTGGCCTCGGTCGCCGGGAACCGTCGCCCGGTATAGGCGAGCTCGCGGATCAGCCCTTGTGGCAACAAATGCGGGATCCGCTGCAACGTGCCGACATCGGCGACAATGGCGATATTCACCTCCTGAATTGTGAAGAAACTGTCGGCGGTGGCGATGCGCATGTCGCACGCCGTCACGAAATCGACGCCGCCGCCGATGCACCCGCCCTGCACCACGACGATCACCGGCACCCGGCAACGATCAACGACGCTGAATGTCTCCTGCATTTCCTTGACGTGGCGACGGAACGATTCGCGCGCGCGGCCCGGATCGGGCTGGCTCTCACCCGATTGCCCCGCCTGGGATGCGGCCGCAAAGCCCAAGTCCAGCCCCGCGGTGAAATGCCGCCCGGTCGATGCGATTACCACGGCGCGAACCGTCGGATCGGCATCGATCGTCTGGAAAACCGTGATCAATTCGGTCCAGAACGCCTTGTTCATGGTGTTCAGCGCCTCGGGGCGATTCATCGTCACCCGCGCTATCGCACCTTCGACCCGAAAGTCGAGCGTGGTCAGTTCCATGATGCGTTTCCTTCCGCTACAGCTTTGGCATGACCAGATTCACCGTCAACGGCAATCCTGTGCATTTCAAGATGCCGCCCCAAACCCCGCTTTTATGGGCGTTGCGTGATGCCTCCAACCTTACCGGCACCAAGTTCGGCTGCGGCGCCGGGCTGTGCGGCGCCTGCACAGTGCATATCGATGGCAAGGCTGAGCGGTCTTGCCAGGTGCCGATCGGCAGCATCGAAGGCACCATCGTCACCACCATCGAAGGGCTGGCCGAAGATCGCACGCATGTCGTGCAACAGGCCTGGATCGCCGAACAGGTGCCGCAATGCGGCTATTGCCAATCGGGCATGATCATGGCGGTGGTGGCATTCTTAAAGGAAAATCCCAGGCCGAGCGACGCCGATATCGATGCCGGCATAACCAACCTGTGCCGCTGCGGCACATACCCGCGCATCCGCAAGGCGATCCACCGCGCCGCGTTGGGCGACGTTGATTCAGGAATACCCGGCCCGGACATCACCCCATCCGAAGCAGCACAACTGGCGCCCAGCCTGAAGGGTCATTGACCGGTCGGGGCGGCCAGCACGCCCGGCTCAGAACGGGTTGAGCGTGTAACCCCGCATCTGCAGCAGGGCATGGGCGTTCGTCGCTGAAAGTGCCATCTTCACGCCCGGCAAAAGGTCCGCCTTGGCGATATTCTGCGCAACGGCGCTCTGCCCGCACACATAGAAATCGACATTGTGCGCCAGCAACTGCGCCACCAGCTTGGCGCTCGCATTGGTCGCGCCCCCGGTGTGGTCAGCATAGGGTGCGGCTCTCAACAGGTCGATCACCGCCTTGCTGTGCACCACGATGCCGATGTGGATATCGGCAGCTGGAACACCTGCTGCGACATGCATATTGATGAACCGCGCCGCCGATTCAAAACTGTCGTTCACCGTGCCCGGCTGTGCCTGTTTGGTGTCGTCGAACGACACTTTGAACACCGCCCCCTTGGGGATCGGCATGTCGCTTTCTACATCGGCAATCGGCCCTGCATCAGGGAATACCGGGCCGGGATGAAAGGCTGCATTCTGAGCAAGCGCACCGGTCGCCGGCAACAGCATCAGGGCAGCGATCAGGGCAAGGCGCATCGGCTTCCTTTCAATACTGGCAACAGCTATGCCGCATGGCCGGGCAATGGCCAAATCAACCTTGCAAAACCACCGCATGCAGGCAAGCCCCGCCACCAACAAGTGACGCTGCACTGCAACACTCGTCACCAAAAACGCGCAGACGGCGCGATTCGGCAACCGATAATCTTGCCGATCATGATGGCTTCGTTACTGCACGAATCACGGCGTCGAAAGCGACGCGAGCGGCTTCTGCCGCATCAGCAAAGGGAAACCACCATGGTTGCGCACCTCTATCGCCGCTCCGTACCACATCGCAATTGGCGTTTCACCATTTCGGCCGTCGCCATGCTCGCCGCCGCAGCCCCGGCGCTCGCCGCCGAAGCGGCTGACGCCGCCGCCGACAAGTCCGAAATCGTCGTCACCGCCTCCCGCCGCGCTGAAGCCGCGCGCGACGTGCCGGTCGCCGTTTCGGTGCTGGCCGGCGAAAAGCTCGCGGTCATCAATTCCAGCGGCCTCGATATCCGTTTCCTGTCCGGTCGCGTGCCCAGCCTGCTGGTCGAATCATCGTTCGGCCGCACCTATCCGCGTTTTTACATCCGCGGCCTCGGCAATACCGATTTCGATCCCAACGCCGCCCAGCCGGTATCGGTCGTCTATGACGATGTCGCGCTGGAAAATCCGCAATTGAAGTCCTTCCCGGTCTTTGATGTAGCCAATGTCCAGGTGCTGCGCGGGCCGCAGGGTACGCTTTTTGGCCGCAACACGCCGGCCGGCGTTGTAAAGCTCGATTCGGTCAAGCCCGGTGACAACCCCGATTGGAACGGCCAGGGCAGCGTGTCCTGGGGCACCTACAACACCGTCAACGCCGAAGCCGCGATCGGCGGCCCGCTCGGCGGCGGCTTCAGCGTCCGCGCATCGGGCCTGTTGCAGCGCCGCGACGATTGGGTGACCAACACCTCGGCAACCGGCCTCGCGAACAAAAAGCTCGAAGGCTATACCGACATCGCGGGTCGTCTGCAGCTCGGCTATAATTCCAGCAATTTCAATGCTTTGCTTAACGTCCACGCGCGCGATCTACAGGGCACGCCGCGCGTCTTCCGCGCCGGCATCATTCAACAGGGCACCAATGATTTCATCGCCGGCTTCGATAAATCAAAGGTCGCGCTCGATGGCCTGACCCAGCAAAACCTCAGCGCCTTCGGCACGAGCCTGCGCCTCGATTATCATTTCGACGGCATCGGCACGCTCTATTCGGTCACCGCCTATGAATCCTCGGTGGTCAACAGCACCGGCGATATCGATGGCGGCAACATCTATCGCTTCCCACCGCTCGGCCTCAACGTCGCGCTGTTCGATGTCAACACCGGCGGCCGCACCCGCCCGCGTGAATTCAGCCAGGAAGTCCGCTTTGCCACGGAAGATTTCAACGGCTTCCGCGCCCAGTTCGGCGCCTATTATTTCAACCAGCAACTGCGCTATTCCGAATTTTCCTACTTCCTTGGATCGAGCACGACCAACACCAACATCCTCCACCAGAACAGCAACAAGAATTTTGGCATCTTCGCCTCCGCCGAATACAAAGCCAGCGACGCGCTGACCCTGCGCGGCGGCCTGCGCTATTCCAAGGATAACAAGACCGACAAGGTTTCGGGCACCGCGCCCGCCTTTGCCTTGCCACCGGGCAGCCTGCCGGTGCAGGCCAGCGTCTCGGGCGACAATGTTTCGTGGGATCTCAGCGCCACCTACGTCGTCACGCCACAGGTCAACATCTATGCCCGCGTTGCCACCGGCTATCTCGGCCCCGCCATCCAGGATCGTGTCCAGTTCGGCAGTCAGCAGACCACCGCACGGTCGCAGACCACCCTGTCGGGCGAAGCCGGTATCAAGACCCAAAGCAGCGACGGCACTCTGCGCTTCGATCTGACCGGCTATTGGAACCGGACGAAGAATATCCAGCTGACGGCGGTCGGCGGCGGCACCAATTCGGCGCGGCTGCTCAACGCCAAACGCGCCATCGGCTATGGCGTCGAAGCCGAATTCGCCGCCCGGCCAACCGAAGCACTCGCGCTGACCGCCAGCGCCAGTTGGAACTTCACCAGGATCGAAGACCCCGGCCTCGCCGTCGCGCCCTGCGGTTCGGGCCAGTGCACCGTGCTCGATCCGCGCAACGCCGGCGGCCTTGCCATCATCGATGGCAACCCGCTGCCCCAGGCGCCGCGCTTCATCGCCAACTGGACGGCACGCTACGCCGTTCCAATCGGCACCGGTGAGGCCTTTGTGTTCACCGATTGGGCCTATCGCAGCTCGATCAACTTCTTCCTCTACGAAGCCACCGAATTCAAAGGCAAGGCCAGCCTCGAAGGCGGCCTCAAGCTTGGCTACCGCACCGCCGGCGGCCTCGAAGCCGCAGTGTTCGCGCGCAACATCACCAACCAGATCCGCATCGTTTCCGGCATCGATTTCAACAATCTGACCGGCTTCATCAACGAACCGCGCATCATCGGCGTCGAACTGCGCGGCAAATTCTGATCCGGACCCGCCGGCCGTAACCCCACAAGGGTCGCGGCCGGCACCTGCCTGCCTGAAACCTGCCTGCCCCCCTCTTTTCCCCTACCCGCCTACCCCTTTTTGACGTTAACGCTTCCTTGATTTCGGGCCTATCAGTCTTGGAGTTCGCCAGCACGTGCGGCATCTGGAGGTGTGGACGGTCAGTGGGCGGGATAGTGGACGGGGCCAGCATCGACGTGTGCCGAACAATATTGCCCTGGCGCAATCGCCGGCCGGGACCGTCGCCGACGTGACCCAACGGCCGCTGACCATAGTCATCATCATGCCCAGCCTTGGGGCTGGTGGTACCGAACGCGTTGTGAATTTCCTCGCCAATCGCTGGGCAGGTCATGGCTGGCGCATTACCGTGCTCACCCTGTGCAACGCAGACGAACCGTCATTCTACCCTTATGACCCGATGGTTGAAATCCATCGAACAGGGCTACCGCCCCGGCGGCGCGCCGCGCTCACCGGGGCGTGGTCGGCAGTCCGGCGTGTCCACCTTTTCCGGCAATTGATCGGCCGGATTCGGCCCGATCTCGTCGTCTCGTTCCTCTCAAGAACCAATGTTCTGGCGCTGCTCGCCTGCACGGGGCTCGCCATCCCTGTCGTCGTATCGGAACGCAACAACCCGGCGCGACAACAAATTGGTCCCCTCTGGAACACCCTGCGCTCACTGCTCTATCGCCGCGCCTTCGGCCTTGTCACGATGACAAAGGGCGCGCTCGACTATTTCCCCGACCATCCACGCCGCCGCCACTGGATCATCCCGAACTTTGCGACCCCCGGCGATGCAAAACCACCAGCAAAGCAACCCGCCGAACAGCAGCGGATCGTCGCCGTCGGCCGGCTCGTTGATCAAAAGGGCTTTGATCTGCTGATTGAGGCATTCGCGCAGATTGCCGATCGCTTCCCCGATTGGAAACTGGTGATCTGGGGCGAAGGCGAAGATCGCCAGGCGTTGGAGCAGCAGCGCGACCAGCTTGGGATGCAAAGCCGCATCGAACTGCCCGGAATCAGCCGAGAATATGGTGGCTGGATCGAAAGCGCCGACGCGTTCGTACTGTCATCGCGTTACGAAGGCTGGGGCATTGCCTTGCTCGAAGCGATGGCAGCCGGACAGCCCGTTATCGCCTTTGACTGCCAATGGGGCCCAGGCGAAATGATCAATCACGGCGTCGACGGGCTCATCGTGCCACGGGAGAATATCGGGGGTCTGGCGTCCGCCATGGCGGCGGTGATCGCCGATCCGGCGTTGCGCCTGCGATTGGGCAAAGCCGCCCGAAAATCTGCCCGCCGGTTCACGCCCGAAGCCGCCGGTGCCGCCTGGGATCAGGTCGCCATCGAAACCGCAAGCCGCGGCCCGGGGCAGACGGCCGATGCCTACATGCCTTCGGTGATGAACACCCGGTAATCGGCGCCCAGGAACCGGTGCTTGACAGCTTCCTGATAGGCGGGGCTGCCATACCAGGCCTTTGCCGCCGCCATATCGGCGAATTCGATGATGACCGCGCCCTCGATGGGCGCGCCTTCCAGCGTTTCGCATGCGCCATAAAAGGCCAGCGGTTTGAACACGTGGCCAGCCGCCGTCGCAGCCGCCGCAGGGCCATAGGCAGCCATTTCCTGGGCATTGCGCGTGCGTTCACGCGTGAAAACGACATAGGCAGTCATGATGTTTTCCTTCTCCCCTTCCGGCTTGCGGGAGGGTTCGGGGGTGGGAAAAAGGCACTGCCCCCGCCCGAAGACGGGGGCGCCCGCGACTATTCCGCCGCTTCCGCCGCGCCCCAGCCGATGATCGCCTTGGTTTCAAGGAAATCGGTAAAGGCATGGTCGCCCCATTCGCGGCCATTGCCCGACTGCTTGTAGCCACCGAACGGTGCCATCATGTCGCCGGCGGCATAGTTCAGCGTTACCTGCCCGGCGCGCATCTGCCGTGCCACCTTGCGGGCGTGTTCGGCATCACCCTGAATATAGGCGGCAAGCCCGTACACCGTGTCATTCGCGATGGCGACAGCCTGTTCCTCGCTCTGGTACGGCAGCATCGCGAGCACCGGGCCAAAGATTTCCTCCCGCGCGATGGTCATGTCGTTGTTCACATCGGCGAACACCGTCGGCTTGACATAATAGCCCTTTTCCAGCCCTTCCGGCCGGCCGGTGCCGCCGGAAACCAGCGTGGCGCCTTCGTCGATACCCTTCTGGATCAGGCCCTGGATCTTGGTCCATTGCGTTTCCGACACCACCGGGCCGATCGCCGCATTGCCGTCCGGGCTGCCAACCGTCGTCGCCTCGGCAGCGGCCTTGGCATATTCCTTGGCCTTTTCCATCTTGGCGGCGGGCACCAGCATGCGGGTCGGCGCGTTGCACGACTGGCCGCTGTTCATCATCACGGCTTTTACGCCACCGGTTACCGCTGCGGCCAGATCGGCATCGTCCAGGATCAGGTTCGGCGATTTGCCGCCCAGTTCCTGGTGCACGCGCTTGACTGTCGGCGCGGCGTTCTTCGCCACTTCGACACCGGCGCGCGTTGATCCGGTAAAGCTCACCATATCGACTTCCGGATGCCCCGAAAGCGCGGCGCCCACCGTCGGGCCATCGCCGTTGACGAGGTTGAACACGCCGGCCGGAACCCCCGCTTCGTGCATCACCTCGGCCCACAGAATCGCCGAAAACGGCGCGATTTCGGACGGCTTCAGCACCATGGTGCAACCGGTGGCAATCGCCGGCACGACCTTGCAGGCAATCTGGTTGATCGGCCAGTTCCACGGCGTGATGAAGGCACAAACGCCGATCGGTTCATGGGCGATCAGCGTGGTACCGCGTAGTTCCTCGAACTTGTAATTCTTCAACACTTCGATGCCAGTCATCAAATGGCCGACGCCGATGGCAGCCTGCGCCTGCATGGCCAGCCAGCCCGGCGCGCCCATTTCCTCGGTGATCGCGGCGGCGATCTCGGCAAAGCGCGCCTGATATTTGGCGAGGATATTCTGCATCAGCTCGATCCGGTCGGCGCGACTGGTCTGCGAATAGCTCGGGAAAGCCTTGCGCGCGGCGCGCACGGCGCGGTCCGCATCGGCGGCGCTGCCCATCGAAATGACGCCGGCGACTTCCTCGGTAGCCGGGTTGATGACATCGAGCGACTTGGCGACGGCCGGATCAACCCAGGCACCATCGATATAGAATTTGCGATATTCGCGCATGACAGACTCTCCAAGGTTGGAATTTGCGCAGACGTTCTAGCACGCCCCGACCACAGCGCACCCTGTGACTTTACGAGGGATCACCAGCCCCGCAATCACGCGATCGAACGCCTGTCATGCCATCGCATGCTGGAATCCAGCCGCCGCGCCAGAAACCGGCCATTGCCACCAGCGCCACAACTGGATGCCAGCCTTAACCGGCAGGACGGTCCGCAGGCCCGCTATTTCTTCGCCAGCAACATCATCGCCGCGTCGGACATCGCCTCCACCCCGGTCGCAATCGTCGGCACCGGGTCGGGCGCCCAATGGCTGTTATGCAGCGATGGAATCGCCGGGCCGCCGTTCTTCGCCGTATCCCAGGCCGATTGCTTGACGCCCCCCACCCAGAAGATTGTCGTCTGGATCGCAGGATCGGCCATCCCGTATAGGCTGAAATCCTCGCTCGCCATCGACGGATCGAGATCGACCACCCGCGTCGACCCCAGCTTTTCCTTGAACAACGCCGTCAACCGCGCCGCCAGCGCCGGCGTATTGCGCGTCGGGTCCGCCACCGAAGTCGATGTCATTACGGGCATCAGCGCGTCCGGAATCCCTGCCGCAATCGCCTCGCCGCGCGCCACCCGGGCGATACCCTCCAAAAGCTGCTTCTGCTGCGCCGGCTCATAGGACCGCACCGTCAATTGCAACGCCACTTCATCGGGGATGATATTATGCTTGGTGCCGCCATGGATCGAACCCACTGTGATGACGGCCGGGTGAAACGGGTCATTCTCGCGGCTGACCAGCATCTGCAATCCCATGATGATCCGCGCCGCCAGCGCAATAGGGTCCTTCGTCGTCGCCGGATAGGCACCATGGCCGCCGACACCGCGCACCTTCAGATCAACCGAGGTTGCGACCGATAGCGCGGCATTGGCGGGCACCGAAACCATGCCCGCCGGTATGCGGCTGTCATCGTGCAGAGCCAGCGTGAAATCCGGCTTTGGAAAGCGTGTGAACAACCCATCGGCGAGCATCGCCCGGGCGCCCACCCCAATCTCTTCTGCCGGCTGGCCGATCATCACCAGCGTGCCCTGCCAGTCCGCCTTGTGCGCCGCCATCGCCCGCGCCACACCGACCCAGACGCTCATGTGAATATCATGGCCGCAGGCGTGCATCACCGGCGTCGCGCTGCCATCGGGCGCCTTGCCAATAGCGGCGCTGGCATAAGGCAGCCCGGTCGCCTCGGCCACCGGCAACGCGTCCATGTCGGTCCGAATCAATACTGTCGGCCCGCTGCCGTTAACCATCACGGCGACGATGCCGGTGCCACCCACTTTTTCGGTGACGGTGAAGCCGGCGGCGCGCGCCTCCGCCGCCAATATCCCGGCGGATCGGGTTTCCTGGAGCGACAATTCGGGGTGGCTGTGCAGATCCTTGTAAAGTGTGACGAGATCGACCGGCGCTGCATGTGCTGCACCGGTGAACAATATGGCCAGCAGGCCGGCGGTTGGGGCGCGTGACATGATCATGGCCCGCACATTCGCGCGGCTTTCGTGGCGCCGCAAGCTCCATGCCCGCGATTCGGCAATGCTCCCCGCAGTGCTGCTTGCGGCAGCGATGGCTGGCACCCCCGCGGATGCCCAATCAATACTGCCGCAGGTCCAATTGTTGCTACCGCCCCCCGCCCAGAACCCGCAGGCGATCGATTTCACCCAGGACCCGCTGCTCGCCTTCCTAGATCCGGCCGAAGATACCGCGAATTTCCGCACCGCCATCGCCGCCGCCGTCCACAACCACCCAGGCTTTGGCGAAGCAGAGGCCGGCACCAGCGAAGCGCGCGCCAACCGACGGGAAGCACGCTCTGCCCTGTTCCCGACCTTCGGCGTCTCGCTCATCGGCAGCCGTTCGCTGGCCCGCGAATTTCAAGGGGCCAGCGCGCCGGTCGAGGCGCTGGCGCCGCGCGGCCGCACTGATGCCATCGCCAGCGCCGATCAATTGCTGTTCGATTTCGGCGCATCAAGCGCCCGCATCGCTGGCGCATCGGCACGGCTCCGCGCCGCCCGCGCCGATGCGGCGCGCAGCAACACCGGCATGGCGCTCGCCGCCATCCAGGCCTGGCTGCAGCTGTTCGGCGGCCAAGCCCGGCTTGACCTTTCGCAGGCGCTGGTCGAACGCCACCGCAACATCCTCGAAGATACACGGGCGCGCGCTGCGGCCGGGCTGGCCAGCGGCGCCGATATCGCCCGCGCCGAAGCCGGTCTCGCCGATGCCATGTCGGCCGCCGCCGGACAGGCCCGCGGCCTCGCCGCCATCCGCGCCCGCGCCCATGAATTGTTCGGCGCCGACGCCCCGCTTCACCCCCGGCGACCACCACCGCCGCCCCGCTCCATTGCGGCCAGCGCCGATGCCGCGGCAGGGCTTAGTCATGGCACGCCCGCGGTCAACGCCGCCCAGGCACTTGCCGAATCCGCCCGCGCCCTGGCCCGAGCCGCCCGCGCCGATACCCGACCCCGCTTGTCGGCGGGCCTCAGCGGCAGCCGTTACAATGTCTTTGAAGCCGGCGGCAGCTATGATGTGCGCGGCCAGGTCGTGCTACGCCAATCCCTGTCCGTTGGCGGCGCCGAAGCCGCCCAAGTCAGCGCCGCCGAGGCCCGCGCCACCGGTGCCGGCTTTACCGCCGACCGCATCACCGCCGAGGCCGAACGCGATGCGCAGGCCGCCTTTGCCGATGCCCGTATTCTCGACGAATCGCTCGGCGTGCTCGAAACCGCCTATCGCGCCAATCGCCGCGCGCGGGATGCGACGGCCGAACAATTCCGCCTGTCGCGCGGCTCACTGATCGATTTGTTGCGCGCCGAACAGCAATTCTCGGGCGCCGCCGCCGCGCTTATCCAGGGCAGCATCGATCGCGATATCGCCCGCTACACGTTGCTCGGCAGCACCGGCGAACTGCTGCCGCTGCTCGCTATTCCGCCCGACCCCGATCCGAAAGGCTGATCCATGGCCTCACTCCCCATGCCGCTGTCGCTTGTCGAACCGACCGACGCCGCTATGCCCGGCACGCCGCCCCGGCAGGAAACCGCGCCGGCGTTGCCGCCACGCCCCGGCGACTGGCTGCGCGCGCCGCTCTGGGCCAATCGCGGCCTGTTCGGGCAGGTCGCCATTTCCGCCACGCTGATCAACAGCTTTGCGCTTGCCACCTCGCTATTCTCGATGACGGTCTACAACAAGATCGTCCCCAACAACGCCACCGATTCGATGACGGCACTTCTAATCGGCATCGCCATCGTCCTCACCATGGACTTTCTGCTGCGCACACTGCGCGGTTATTTCGTCGATGTCGCCGGCCAGAACATCGATACAGAACTCGGCGCCCTAATCTTCGATCGTCTGCTCGGCATGAAGCTTGTGGACCGCACCGGCTCCAACGGCGCCTTTGCGGGCGTGCTACGGGAATTCGAATCGCTCCGAGAATTCTTTGCCTCGGCAACCATTACCGCCATCGTAGATGTGCCGTTCATCCTGCTCTACCTCGCCGTCATCTGGTGGGTTGCCCCGGCGCTGGCGCTGGTGCCGCTGTTCGCCGTCCCGATCGTCACCGCCATCGCCTGGGTCTCGCAACCGCTGCTGGCCCGGCTGTCGAATGCCGGCATGGCCCAGGGCCTTTCCAAACAGGGCGTCATCGTCGAAACCATCGCCGGGCTGGAAACCATAAAGACCAGCCGCGCCGGGCCATTGCTCGCCACCCGCTGGGCCACCGCCGTCGCCGCGCATGCCGGGCTGGCGTTGCGCCAGCGGCTGGTCGCCGCCATCGCCGTCAACGCCGCCGCCACCGCGCAGAATGTCACCTATGTCGTTACCGTCGCCGTCGGCGTGTCGCTCATCGCCGATCGCCAGCTCACCATGGGCGCGCTGATCGCAGCCTCGATGCTGTCCGGCCGCTGCGTCGCACCACTTGGCCAGATCGCCAGCCTGCTTACCCGGCTCACCCACACACTCGCCGCCTATCGCGGGCTCGATCGCATCATGGCCGCGCCCGGCGAAAGCGCCGGCGCTGCCACCCTGCGCCGCCCGCACCTGTCGGGCGCCATCGCCTTCCACAATGTCAGTTTCCGCTACCCCGGCGCCACCGCCCGCGCGCTCGATGACATCAGCTTCGCCATCCATCCGGGTGAGCGCGTCGCCATCATCGGCCGCGTCGGATCGGGTAAATCGACTATCGCCCGCCTCATCCTCGGGCTCTATGAACCCGAATCGGGCGCCGTCATCATCGATGATGCCGATGTCCGCCAGTTGCACCCGGACGACCTGCGCGCCAATGTCGGCGCCGTGCTCCAGGATATAGTGCTGCTGTCAGGCAGCATCCGCGACAATATCGCGCTCGGCGACCCGGCCATCGACGATGCCGCCATCCTCGCCGCTGCCCGCACCGCCGGTGCCCATGATTTCATCGGGCAAACCGCCGGCGGCTATGACCGTCGCCTCGCCGATCGCGGCGAAGGGCTGTCGGGCGGGCAACGCCAATCCATCGCAATGGCCCGCGCGCTGGCCGGGGCAAAGCCTATCCTGCTGTTCGATGAGCCGACCAGCGCCATGGACACCCAATCCGAAAACGCCCTGATCACCCGGCTCGAATCGACGCTTGAAGGCCGCACCATGGTGCTCATCACCCACCGCCAGTCGATGCTGCGCCTGGCCACCCAGGTCATCATCATCGATGCCGGTCGCATCGTTGCGCAAGGCCCGCGCGATGATGTGCTCAAATCACTCGCCGTCGCTTGAAGGACATCGCCATGCCCAAGGTCCCGGCACTCGCCGCCACCCTCCCCATTTCCGTCGAAACACTCGTCCAGCGCATCGAGCCCGCCCGCGCCGCGCGCGCCATGCTCTGGTCGATCGCCGGCTTTTCGGTGCTGATGGTCGGCTGGGCCGGCCTTGCCCGCATCGATGAAACCGCCGTCGCCACTGGCCGCGTCGTGCCGCAGCAACAGTTGCAGATCGTCAGCAACCTGGAAGGCGGCACCGTACAGACCATCCTCGTTCACCCCGGTCAGCGCGTCGCCGCGGGCGCCGTTTTACTGCGCCTCGATCCCGCCACCGCCGCCGCAGAATTCGGTCGCAGCAGCGCCGCCGCCAACGCGCTCGCCGCCCGCATCGCCCGGCTTGAGGCCGAAACCAGCGGCACCGCCCTGCACTTCCCCGGTGGGCTGGAAACCGCCGCCCCCGCCGCCGCCGCCGCCGAAACCGCACTGTTCGACGCCCGGCAAGCTGAGCTTGCCGCCGCGACCGGTGGCGATGGTGCGCGTGTCGAAGGTGCCCGCCGCGGCCTTGGTCAGGCGCGCGCCGATCGCGATTCCCGCGCCGAAGCCAGTGCCCAGGCCGTGCGCGAAGCGGCGATGCTCGAACCGCTGGTTGAAAAGGGCATCGAACCGGCAATCAACCTCGATCGCGCCCGCTCCGCAGTCGTCCAGGCCCACGCCGCCGAATCCGCTGCCGCCGAGGCCGTTCGCCACGCCGAAGCCGGCATTGCCGAGGCCAGCGCCGGCCGAGCCGGGGCAATCGGTCGCTTCCGCTCTCAGGCGGTCGACGCGCTCGCCGCGGCGCGCGCCGAATATGCCGGCCAGGCCGCCGCCCTGCCCGCGCTGAAAACCCGCATGGCCCGCACCGAAATCACCAGCCCGATCGCCGGCATTGTTCAGCGCGTGCTCGTCGCGACGGTCGGCGGCAGCGTCGCCCCCGGCGCACCGCTCGCCGAAATCGTGCCTGCAGGCGATGCGCTGGTGGTGGAGGCGGATGTTCGACCCGCAGACATCGCCTTTGTCCATCCGGGTCAATCCGCAACGGTAAAGCTCACCGCCTATGATTCATCGGTTTATGGCGCGCTCCATGGCCGGGTAGACCGCATTTCCCCCGATGCCATCATCAACGAACGCACCGGTGAAAGCCATTTCCAGGTCCGCATCGTGACCAGCGCCAACAGCCTCAAGGCCCCCGATGGCATGATGCTGCCGATCGGCGCGGGCATGGTCGCCGAGGTCAACCTCATTGGCCACAAACGCTCCATCCTGTCCTACCTGCTCAGCCCGGTCACCAAGCTCAGCGAAAACGCCTTTCGCGAGCATTGATTCAAACCGTCAACCGGCGCTGATCTCCACGATGACCAGATTGGATTGCCAAGCCGGCCAGGGCAGTTCCAGCCGCCAGCGCCCTGCCCCCAGCGGTCGCAACACGCCGACCTGGTTGCGGTCGCCGTCATCGCCATAATGCATCATGCCCGCCTCGCCGCGCAGCGCCAGCGACCCAAGCAACACGAGCCGGTCACCGTCGCCATACAGCGTGCCGGCAATGCGTTGCGCACCATCCGCCTCTTCGAACCACAATGATCCGGCCTTTTCGGCAATCGCGCACGGCTGCGTCGGCGCCACCACAAACGCCGGCGCCGTGGGCAAGGCACCATCCTGCACACCGATCCGCAAGGTGCGGCAACGATATTGCCCCGGCCCCGGTAACGGGCCGGGCTTCACCGCATCAGCGACCACCAGATCGCCGAACGCGGCAAGCGCCTTGCCATCGCCTGCGTCCCGGGCCTGGCCCAGCGCCTTTGACCAGGCGGCAAACAACCCAGCCAGCCGGCCACGATCATCCTCGCGGATCACCGTCTGCCATGCGGGCGGCGGCCGAAACCCGGCCCCGTCTCTGCCGCCGGCGCAACCGGACAGCAACACCGGCACCAGCAGCAGCGCGCCCAAGGCAATCTTTACCCGCATCCGCGCACTATGGCAGCGCCGCACAGGCTGGCGAAGCGGTTTCAATTGCCCAACATGGTCCGAACGAACGATGCCAACCCCAGTTGCCGCTTCCGCCGCAACCGCTCAGCATGCAAAATGCTGCGGATTTCGCCAAGGCAGGTATCGGCATCATCGTTGATCAGGATGTAATCATATTCGCCCCAATGGCTTATCTCGTCCCGGGCACGCGCCATCCGTTCGGCGATGACATGCGCCGGATCGGTCGCCCGCCCGGTCAACCGGCGCTCCAACTCGGCAAGGTCCGGCGGCAGGATGAATACCCGCACCAGGTCGCTGGCCGCATCGGTCTGCTGCAATTGCTGCGTCCCCTGCCAATCGATGTCGAACAACACATCCTTGCCGGCGTGCAGCGCCGCCTCCACCGGCCCGCGCGGCGTACCATAGCGATTGCCGAACACCGTCGCCCATTCGAGCAATTGGTCGGTCTCGACCATCTCGGCAAAGCGATCTGAAGACACGAAGAAATAATCGACACCATCGGTCTCGCCGGGCCGCGGCGGCCGCGTTGTTGCCGAAATTGACAGCATGATGCCAACATCCTCGGCCAGCAACCGGCGCGACAGCGTTGTTTTTCCGGCACCAGAGGGGGACGACAGCACGAACATCAGGCCACGGCGCGGCGGCGCATTGGCGACGGAACGGAGGAAGGCGGTCATTGATGGTCGTTAGCGGGTTAAAGGCGCCGCGTCACGCCCCCACCACGTCACGCCCCCGACCCGCCGATCATCGCCGCCGGTCGCACAACCGCCCGAAACCGCGCTTCGTCGATCAACCCAAGTGCCAGCCCGGCCTCCAGCAGCGAAATGCCATCATGATGGGCCTTTTTGGCAATCGCGGCAGCATTGTCATACCCAATCTCCGGCGCCAGCGCCGTCACCAGCATCAACGATCGTTCAACCAGTTCCGCCAGCCGCTCGCGATTGGGGGTCATCCCCTCGACGCAGCGCAGCCGAAACGAATCGACCGCATCGGCCAATATCTCGATAGCACCCAGCACATTGTGCGCGATCAACGGCTTGAAGACATTCAGCTGCAAATGCCCCTGCAGCCCGCCCACCGTTACCGCCGTGCAATTGCCCATCACCTGCGCGCACACCATGGTCAGCGCCTCGCACTGCGTCGGGTTCACCTTGCCCGGCATGATCGAGCTGCCCGGCTCATTCTCCGGCAACGCCAGTTCGCCCAGCCCCGATCGCGGCCCCGATCCCAGCAGTCGCAGATCATTGGCGATCTTGGTCAGCCCCACCGCAATGGTATTGAGCACGCCCGCCACCTCCACCATGGCGTCGTGCGTCGCCAGCGCCTCGAACTTGTTGGGCGCGCTCACCCAGGGCACGCCGCCGGTCACCTCGGCCAGCGCCGAGACAAAGGCTTCGCCAAAGCCCGGCGGCGCGTTCAACCCGGTGCCCACCGCCGTGCCGCCCTGCGCCAGCCGCGACAGCCTTGGCCACAGCGCGACGACGCGATCGGCGCCATCCTCACAGGTCTGCGCCCAGGCCGAAGCCTCTTGCCCCAGCGTCATCGGCGTCGCATCCTGCAAATGCGTGCGGCCGATCTTGATGATATCGGCCCATTCGGCCTCGTGCCTGCGAAACGCACCCGCAAGCCCGCGCAACGCGGCCAGCAAGCGACCGCGCAACTGCAACGCCACCGATACATGCATGGCGGTTGGAAAGGTGTCGTTGGAACTTTGCGACTTGTTGACATGATCATTGGGGTGCACGGGGGCCTTGCCGCCGCGTTTGCCAATCAAAATCTCATTGGCACGCCCGGCGATCACCTCATTGGCGTTCATGTTGGTCTGGGTGCCGCTGCCGGTCTGCCAGACGACCAACGGAAACTGATCGTCCAGCTTGCCATCCGCCACCTCGGCCGCCGCTGTCTCGATGG
This sequence comes from Sphingomonadales bacterium, assembly GCA_038208825.1. Taxonomy (GTDB): domain Bacteria; phylum Pseudomonadota; class Alphaproteobacteria; order Sphingomonadales; family Sphingomonadaceae; genus Sandarakinorhabdus. Next base: position 43,904 of record JBBQYI010000016.1, read on the forward strand.
CGTCGGCAAGCGCTTCGTCCAGCCCATGGCCGCGATTGACCCGCGCCGCCGCCTGCTTGATCCGCCCCAACGCATGGATGAGCGGCAACGGCATACGGTCATGCCCGATCGGAAAATTGCCGATCGAACGCTGGGTCTGCGCGCCCCAATAGGCGTCTGCCGGCACCTCGATTGGCCCGAAACTGTCCGATTCGATGCGGTCCGCCACGGCGCTGCTCCCAAAAGCCACGCGCCGCTCTAACTTACCCCGACATCATGCAAAAGGGCGCACCATCGCTGGCGCGCCCCAAATGCCTTCAAATCGCGCCGGATCAGGCGGCCGCAACACGCCGGCGGCGGCGCATGGCTATCCCCATCAAGCCAAACCCGGCGAACATCATTGCCCAGCTGCCAGGTTCCGGCACGCTGGTCAGCACGACATTGTCGATGAACGACGTTCGGTCATCGGAATAAAGCCCGGTGAACTTCAACGTATATTCAACGCCCGAGGTCAGCCAGAATTTGTCCGACGTCTTTGCGACAAACCCGCCGACATGGCTGGTGTAACTGCCAAGATCGAAAACACTGCTGCCGTCCTCGATCGTCACCTGATAGCTTTGCAGTCCGCCATTGTTCGTGCGGTTGGCATCGGCCCAGCTGAGCACTGCCGGCCAGGTCTTGGTCGCCGTGAACGTCTGCGAGACGACACTGCTGCCCTGGACAAAGCCATAATAGCTGCCGAACGGTGTTGTCGTGCCGCCCCACGGTCCACTGCCGCTCTTGATGACCCCGCCGCCAACCCAGGCGCCCGCCGCACACGCCGGCCCGCCCGGCGTTGCAAAACCGTCATAACAATAATCGGTGACCGGCAGCGCGCTGCCCTTGGCTTCAAATCCGCCGTCCGCGATCGACGTCGCGCCAGCGCTTCCCGATGCTGCCGCCAGCGCGGCCATCAAGGCGAGATGTGCAATCCTCATTATTTTGACCCCCCGATAGCGCTCCCTCAAGCGCATCGGTTACAGCCATGCAAAGACCGTGCCAGTTAACGAAAGTGAAACTAGTCAGAAGCTTGCGATTACAAGCATTGCCGATGTGTAAAGCACAGCGACAGTTTCGCCACGGAAACGCTATTTCTTGCGAAACCGGTCCAGCGTCACGACATTACTGCCCGGCTCGATTGGTGTCGGCGGCTCCGGATCCGGCTCCGGTTCCGGCTCCACCATAAACTCGCCTTCCTTGGGGGTGAATTGCAGCGCAAAGTTCACGGCAGGATCGACGAAACCCGTCACCGCAGCAAAGGGAATCCGCAATTTCGCCGGCACCTGGTTGAAACTCAGCCCGATCTGAAACCCTTCGTCGTCAATCGCCAGGTCCCAATACCGATGCTGAATAACGATGGTCATTTCTTCGGGATAGCGTTCCAGCAGGTGCTTCGGGATATCGACACCGGGCGCTCTGGTGCGAAATGCGATATAGAAATGATGCGCCCCTGGCAGCCCGCCTTCGGCATCGATGCGATCAAGCACGCGGCGCACCACGGAACGCAGGGCGTCCTGGACGATCTCGTCATACGGGATCAGGCTGTCGGCGGTCGTCTCGGTCACGTTCGCCCTACTCGGCTGCCTTGGCGGCTGGAAATCCTCAACTGACGCGTCCGCGCGCCGGGGTCAAGGCGCGTTATGCTATGCGCCATCCGGACGGCCAATCCAACCGGGACAATGGTCGCGGTTGGCAAAAGTGGGGAGCTTCTGTTGCTCGGTGCCCCCCAAACCGCCGGTTTCCACTTCTGTTGCCCGGTGTGGTCCCTACCGCGCTTTCGGCCAGTGTAACTAAGTCCGTGAGGACTTTGGGTTACGCTGCGATTGCGAATGCCTCGTTGTCGTTGGCATTTATGGGTTTTTGAAAGGTTTAACGGCGCATTCAGGCCGGGCAAAAGCTCTCGTCTTTTAACACACGTCGATCCTAGTTCGGCCCCGCACAACCCGCGACAACCGGGGGTCT
>JBBQYI010000017.1:0-45692 GCA_038208825.1 Sphingomonadales bacterium
GCACATTTCGCGCGCCGCATCGAGGTTGCTGTCGCGGTAATTGGCGCCCGGCAGGAACAGGATCGAGCGGCCTTCGTCTTCCAGCAGCAGGTCATAGGCGCGTTCGGCCGCCGTGATGCCCAGCCGCGCCGCCTCGCGATCAATGCGGTTTTCAGGGTCGGGATCATAGACCGGCGGGTCGCCCATCCTGTAGCTGGCGGTCGATGCTTCGACAATCTGCATGAAGAACGGGTTGCTGTCTTCGGGGCTTTCGGCCAACAGGCGCGCCCGCATTGCCGGATCGCGCAGCGCGGCGACCTTTTCGGCCAGCGGCAGGTCGGCAAGCGGGCGGAAGCTCGGGTGCAGCGAAAACGGGTGGAACGACAGGTCGAGTCCGAACAACAGCCCGACCGGGCGCGGATAGACCTGGCCGGTGATGGTGACACCGGCGGCATTGGCGGCCTCCAGTTGCCGCAAATAATCGCGCCAGCCATTTTCATCGCCGGTGGCCATCTGGAGCAGGGTAAAGGACAGCGGCCGGCCCGCCGCCTCTGCCACCCGGCGCATCAGGCCAAATTCGTCGTGCGCGTCGCCAAAGATATCGGCGATCAGCTGGTAGACCCCTGCCCCCGCATCGCGCAGCCCACCGGCCAGGGCCAGCAATTCGTCCTCGGGCGATTGCAGGCTGGGCGCCAGTTCGCCGGCGCGGGTGCGGTGCAGCAGGTTGCGCGACGTGGTGACGCCCAGCGCCCCGGCGCGGATTGCCTCGGTCGTCAGCGCCCGCATCTGCGCCAGATCATCAGCGGTCGGTGGCTCTCGCCGCGCACCGCGTTCACCCATCACATATACGCGCAGCGCCGAATGCGGCAGTTGCGCCGCGACATCGATATCGAGCTGTCGCGCCGCCAGCGCATCGAGATATTCGGGGAACGTCTCCCAATTCCACGGCAGGCCGGCGGTCATCACCACTTCGGGGATGTCCTCCACCCCTTCCATCAGCTTGACCAGCAGATCATGCTGATGCGGCCGGCACGGTGCAAAACCGACGCCGCAATTGCCCATCACCACCGATGTGACGCCATGGCCCGATGACGGTGTCATGCGGTGTTCCCACATCGCCTGGCCGTCATAATGGGTATGGATATCGACAAAACCCGGCGTGACGATATGGCCATGGGCGTCGATTTCCTGCGCGCCTGTCCCGTCGACCGTGCCGATGGCGATGATGCGATCGCCGGAAATCGCGACATCGCCAATGCGCGCCGGGCTGCCGAGCCCATCGTGAATCTCGCCACCGCGGATTACCAGGTCATAAATTGCCATGCGTCACTCCCAGATCTGGCGGTGGGTTTACCATGGTGCGGCAATCGCGGCACCTGTTCGGATAGGGGGCGCGGGGTGACGTTCGCCCGACCATGATAGCGTCGCCTTTCGGATTACGTGTCTCATCGCCGGCTTCCTCCGGCTGGCAGAAATCGACATCCTGCGCCGCCTGAATTGGATTTGATCGCCGCTTTGGCGCCCCATTGGCGCATCTACGCGCATTCGCCTAAAAGCGGTGCAACGCCCCGCCCGAAACCAGTATCGGAGTCGCCATTTTGACGCCCCCAGCCACGCCAGCCATCGATACCGGAACAGGCGCGCCGGCGACCGAACTGGGCCGCACGCTGAAATCCCGTCATGTCTCGATGATCACCTTTGGCGGCATCATCGGCGCCGGGCTGTTCGTAGGCTCCTCCACCGCCATCGGTGCTGTCGGCCCCGCCGTGGTGATCAGCTATGCGCTGTCCGGGCTTTTGGTGTTGTTCGTCATGCGCATGATCTCCGAAATGGCGCTGGCGCTGCCGGGCGTGCAGACATTTCCGGATTTCGCCCGCGAGGGCATCGGCAATTGGGCGGGCTTTCTGGTCGGCTGGCTGTACTGGTATTTCTGGGTCGTCGTCATCGCCATCGAGGCCATCGCCGGGGCCAACATCATCACGCAATGGTTTCCGCAATTCAGCACATGGCAGGTTGGGGTCGTGTTGATGGCGCTGTTGACCGGCGTCAACCTGATGTCGGCAAAATTCTTTGGCGAATTCGAATTCTGGTTCGCCTCCATCAAGGTTGCGGCGATCATCGTCTTCATCCTTCTGACGGGCAGTTTCGTGCTGGGCATCGCGCCACAAGGGGGGCCGGGGTTCAGCAACCTGACCGCGCATGGCGGCTTTGCCCCTGCTGGCGTCGCCGCGATCTTTGCCGGGGTTTCGACGACCATCTTCTCGCTGTGCGGTGCCGAAATCGCGACGCTCGCCGCCGCCGAATCCGAAGCCGGGGCAAAGACCATCGGCCGGCTGACCATTTCCGTTTCGGTGCGCATCGTGGTGTTTTTCGTGCTGTCGATCCTGATGATCGTATCGGTGGTGCCTTGGAACGAGATCCAGCCCGGCGTGTCGCCCTTTGCCCATGCGCTGCGCGCCATGCACATTCCCGCCGCCGATCTGATCATGAACGCGGTCGTGCTGGTGGCGGTGCTGTCCTGCCTCAATTCGGGCATCTACATCACCTCGCGCGCCATGTTCGGGCTGGCCCGCAACAATGATGCGCCGCAATCCTGTGTGCGGCTAAGCGCGTCGCGGGTGCCGACGCGCGCCATCCTCATCGCCAGCCTGTTCAGCTATGTCGCGCTGGCGGCATCGGTGCTGTCGCCGGACCGGGTGTTCAATTTCCTCGTCAACGCGTCGGGCGCGCTGATGCTGTTCATCTACATGCTGATCGCCATCGCCCAGTTGAACCTGCGCAACAGGTTTGAAAGCAGCGCGCCGGAGCGGCTGCAACTGCGCATGTGGTGGCACCCCTATGGCACCTGGGGGACGATCGGCGGCATCATCGCGGTGCTGGTGCTGATGGGCCTGTCGCCCGCGCATGCGGTGGAATTGTGGACCAGCGCCGCTGTCGCCGCGCTGTTCCTTGCCGGCTATGCTATCAAGACGGTGGTGCAACGGCGATCGGCCGCGCCCGCCGCCTGACGCTCCACCCCCCGGAATCGTCAGGTGGCCGTGGAAACTGCTGCCCGATGCGATTTTTCAGGGTAGATGGCTGCATCACCGGCAAAGGAACCCGAAATGGCTGACGCATTCATCATCGACGCTGTCCGCACGCCGCGCGGCATTGGAAAGCCCGGCAAGGGCGCCCTGTCGCACCTGCACCCACAGCATCTGGCCGCGACCGTGCTCGCCGCCATCCGCGATCGCAACAACCTCAACACCGCCGATGTCGATGACATCATCTGGAGCACCAGTTCGCAGCGCGGCAAGCAGGGTGGTGATCTTGGCCGCATGGCGGCGCTCGATGCCGGGTACGACATTCGTGCCAGCGGCATGACGCTCGATCGGTTCTGCGGCGGCGGCATCACCAGCGTCAATCTGGCGGCGGCGCAGGTCATGTCCGGCATGGAGGATGTCGTCATCGCCGGCGGCACCGAAATGATGTCCTATGGTGCCCAGCTTGGCGCCGAAGATGCTGCCAATGGTGTCAAGCCGATGGGCATGGGCGCGGGCAATGCGCACCTTCAGGCCATCCACCCGCAATCGCACCAGGGTGTCTGCGGTGACGCCATTGCCGCGATGGAGGGCATCAGCCGCGAAGCCGTTGACGCGCTGGGCCTTGAAAGCCAGCGCCGCGCCGAAATCGCCATCCGCGAGGGCCGGTTCAACAAAAGCCTCGTTACCGTCTACAACGAAGACGGCAGCATTGCGCTGGATCACGAAGAGTTCCCGCGGCCGCAGACCACCGCCGAAGGGCTGGCATCGCTGAAGGCATCGTTCGACGTGATCGCCGATGTATCGATCCAGCCTGATGGCCAGACCTTCCGCCAGTCGATCCAGCAGAAATACCCGGACCTGAACTGGACCGGTGTCCACCACGCCGGCAATTCATCGGGCGTCGTCGATGGCGCGGCTGCCATCCTGATCACGTCGAAAGCCTATGCCGAAAAGCATGGCCTGAAGCCGCGCGCCCGCATCGTTGCGACCGCCAATGTCGGCGATTGCCCGACGCTGATGCTCAACGCCCCGGTGCCCGCCGCCCGCAAGGTGCGGGAAAAGGCCGGCCTGACCCCCGATGACCTCGATCTGTGGGAAATCAACGAAGCCTTTGCTGTGGTTGCCGAAAAGTTCATCCGTGACCTGAAGCTCGACCGCGACAAGGTCAACGTCAACGGCGGTGCCTGCGCGCTTGGCCACCCCATCGGCGCGACTGGCTCGATTCTGATCGGCACATTGCTCGATGAACTGGAACGCCGCGGGTTGAAGCGCGGCCTCGTTACCATGTGCGCCGCCGGCGGCATGGCCCCTGCGATCATCATCGAACGCGTTTGAAGCCAAACGCCGGCCAGGCTCAGGCCCGGCCGGCGGCGATTGTCCGTAGGTCTGATCAGTCGTTACTGGGCGTGCTGGTGACCTTCACCAGCCGGTCGAATTGCGACTGACAGCCGTTTTCAAGCAAGGCGGCGCCCAATGCGTCCACCGCAGTCGGCGCGCCGGTGAGCGATTTCACCATCATCTTGGCCGGTGACTTGTCGCCCGAAATGGCAAATTCCTGGCCCGACGCCGGTACTAGAGTCGCCGGCCAATTGGCCACCGCCTGCCCCGCCGCAAAGCTGACCGGTGCCGATTTGCCATCGGCGCTCCGCGTTATCGTCAGCGTGCCGGCCTTGGACGGTTCGGCGCGCCACAACGCCATCTTGCTGGTGTCGAGTTCGCAGACCGTGCCGCTCTGGCCGGCATCCACCGCCCAGATGCCCGGCGGCACCGGTGGCCCGGTGACTTCACCGCGCGACCCGCGCACGGCCCCGATGCGGGCGCGGCGTTCGGGCTTTTGCGTCAGCAGATCGGTGAAGGCGACCGGCGCAGCAGCCGCGCTCGCCGCGGTGAAATCAAAACTGCCCGGACCGCTGAAATTGCGCGTGCCCTGCTTGTCGAGCACCGTAACCTGATCGCCGGCCTTCAGCACCAGCGCCGCATCGGGCAAGCGCTGGCCGGGCTTGAACATCGCCGCCGACGGCCCGCTGGCGCGCACCACGAGTGGCCCTGCGCTGGCAGGGGCTGTGATACCGAGCATGGCGCCAACAGCGGCTGCCGCAATGGCCGCATGCGCGCCGGAGCGATTAATCAAGGTCATGGCTTCCTCCTGGTCCGACTTTTTCCAGACGCTTCACAAGATACGCGAGCGCAAGGTCTTCCGGTGCAGCGGCGGCACGGGCGCGAAACCAGTCCAGCGCGCCAATGTCACCGCCGTCGAACTTGGCATATTGGGCCGCAAATTCGGGATCGGCAACCGCAAAGCCCACGCCAAAGGGTTCAAACACCTCGATCGGCGCGTTTCGGCCGCGTACCCGCACCCGACCCATCGGGCGAAATTTCTCCAGCCCCGAACGCTCGGCCGATTCACGGCTGACCAGCACGGCCGTTTTCAACTGTTTGTTGGCACCTTCCAGCCGGGCGGCGACATTCATGCTGTCACCCAGCGCCGTATATTGGATGCGCCCTTCGCCGCCGAAATTGCCGACAATGGCGCTGCCGCGGTGCAGGCCAACGCGGGTGCGGCCCAGCGCGGCACGGCCCGCCACCGGCTTCATCAACTCCCGACCCGCCAGGCTGAGCGCGATTGCGGCACCCAGCGCCCGGTCGGCATCGTCCGGCCGCGACAATGGCGCGCCCCAGAACGCCACCACGGCATCGCCGACGAACTTGTCGATGGTGCCACCGAATTTCAGGATCGTTGCGCTCATTGTTTCAAGATATTCGTTGAGCATCGTCGCCACCGCTTCCGGATCGAGCGTCTGGCAAAGGCTGGTGAAGCCTTCGATATCAGTGAACAGCGCATGGATCTCGCGTCGTTCGCCATGCAGCGACAATTGATCGGGGTCGCGAAGGATCTTTTCGGCGACATCGCGCGGCAGATATTTGCCCAGCGCACCCTGGGCAAAGCGCCGCTGTTCGGCGCCGACAATGCGCGCCATCGTGCTCGCGGCGATCACCGCCAGCAACCAGCCAGCACCCATGCCCACCGCCGGCACACCCAGCGTATCGAAGCGGTGCGTCGCCTGTAGCAGCACCGGCGCGACGACAATTGCGGTGATCTGCGCGAGCCCAAGCGGCACGACGAGCCGCGCCGGCAGATCAAAGCCGCCGGTGATCGCCGCCAGCAGCACGGCAAGGCCAGCGGCAAGCCATAGGAAGCCGCCGGGAACGGGTTGCAGTTTCACCCCGTCCAGTGCCTGGGCGATCAACGTTGCGTGCAGTTCCACACCGGGCTTGGTGACGCCGGTGACGCGGGTGAAGGGCACAATGAAACGATCCGCCTCTGGCAGATCGGCGCCAATGAGCACGATTTTGCCGGTGATCGCCGATGCCATCGCCTGGGCCACATCGGGGTCACCGAACAGGTCGATGGGCAGGCTGGGAAACACCGGCCGGTCGGCGAGCGCCGGCTTTTTTATCACGACTGCGCCAGAATAATTCTCAAATCCGTCGGTCTTGGCGCCGACGCCGGCCAGTGCGTGGACGAGCAGCGCCGGCGGGTGCTTTGCCGGTATCGGCCAGGCCCGCCAGGCATTGTCGTCATCGACATCGAGCCGGATGGAAGCGCCCCGCACGGCACCGGCAGACACTTTGGCAAACACCTCGTTCAGATGTTTTTCCTGCCATGGCATGATGAATTCGCCATTGTCGCCTACCGTTGAAAAAGCAAAAAACGTCGGCGTCTTCATCGCGATCAGCGCGGCTTCGAGCTGTTCATCGTCCGGCTGCGGTTGGTCGATCAGAATATCGACGCCGATGGCACGGGGTTTCAACTTATCGAGATTGGTCAGCGCCTTGCCCAAAAGGACCCGATCAAGTGGTGATCGCTTGCCGGTCGCCGCCAGCGTGGCCTCGTTGTAAACGACAAGGACAACGCGCGAATCCTGATCGACCTTGGGTGCCGTGATGCTGGCGCGGACATCGTATAGCCCGCGTTCGAGGCTGAGCAGGATCGGCAGGTCCCAACTGAACCGCGCCACCAGCACTGCGCCAGCCAGTACGCCAAATGTTGCGAACAAGCGTATCCAGCCGGCCTGTGCAAGCGCGCTGCGCAACACCCGCAGGCGCTTCCCGATTGTCTTGGTTTCCATGACTTCCTTGCCAGGCGGCGCTCAGCCCCAAAGATTAACGGCGCCGCCGCCTGAACCTGTCATTGCGCACCACTGCCAGCCGCCGTCGCAGCCGTTGTGGCCAGGCCGCTGGCCGTACCGCCTTCCAGCGTCTTGGCAGCATCGCCGACGATGGCAAAGCCCGACCAATAATAGGGGTGCGACGTATCGAGCGCATCCATCAGACGCACCTGCGATTGCCGCAAAGCTTCGCCGACGCTGACCTTGCCACCATCGGTGAACAGCCCGGTAATCAGCGTCTTGGTCGCATCATAATTGTCGGGCACCGGCCAGTGGCTGGCGATGACGGCGCGAGCGCCGGCGCCGACAAAGGCACGCACCAGCCCGTCGAGCGCATAATTGCCACCCGTCGCGATGCCGGCGTCGCGCGTTGCCGCGGCCGTCGCCGTGCCCGCGGTATCGCACGCCGACAGAATGATGGTGTCAGCATCAAGATTGAGATCGAAGATTTCGCGGAACGACAACAGCCCGTCGGAATCCCCGGTGCCAAAGGATGTGAGCAACGCCGGACGCGCCGGGCATTCGGGGCGCGGTGCGGTGACGAGGCCATGGGTGGCGAAATGGATGATGCGGAAATCACGCAGATCGGGCATCGCCTTCAACGCCGTATCGCTGAAGGCCGCACCGGTCAGCACCTCTGCCGATTTGCCGCCGATCAACCGGGCGCCGATGGTCAATTCGGCCGGTGAAATCGGGTTGCCCCATTCACGCAGCGGCCAGTCACAGGGATCACGAGACGGCAATGGCGTCATGTTGATTTCGCCGCCCCGGGTCGCAACGGCACGGCCCTTCAGCACCGGCGCTGCAACCATGGCTTCGGCACCAACCCCGGCAGGGATGGCATTTTCGCCCAGACCCAGATAGCTGCGTCGCGCCTTTGACGGCGCGATGCTGCGCACGTCGAGGAAGGCGCTTGGCGACACCGCCGTCGACACCATCCGGTCGCGGCCCAGCCAGGCGATGCCACGCATGTCGAATGGATCGCCATCAGGCGTGCTGATGCGCGATTCATAGGCATCCAGCCCGGCATCGCTGGTGATCAGCAGATTGGCCGGCAATTGCAGCATGGGGCCATCCGGTTCAAAGATCAGGTGATGCACCGTCGGCATGGCCACATCGACAGGCTGGAACAGCGCCTTGTACAGCCTGCGAGCCATCATGGCATCGAACGGATAGGTCGCCGGGCGGCCATTTTCAAAGACAACAATGGTATCGCGCAGTTCCGATACCATGGTTCCAAGTTCGGCGGTGCTGGCGCCGACCTTCAGGATGTTGGCGCTGCTTGCCGTGGCGAACAGCGCATAGCCATCCTCGCCGATCAGGATCAGCTTGTAATAGGCTTCACCGGGCAACAGCTTGGCCTGCAGGTTGGCCAATGTCACCGCACCGTCGCTGATACTCCGATAGCGCGGAAATTCCGACAATTTTGCCAGAACCGCGGTCTGATCGCCAGCAAGGGATTCACGCCGGGCGCGCAGCACGGCGATGGCCGCGGCGTCTTCCGGCGCCGGTTCCGGCTTGGCCACTAACCGGGCGATTTCGGCATCGGCGCGCACGATATCGCGTGACAAGGTCAAGGACGTGCGAAACAGGCCCGATGCAACGTCGCTGCCGCCCGACAATTCACGCGCCAGCACGGCCTGGGTCTGGGCGACGCCGGGACGCACCAGTATCTGGCTCGCATCAAAGAAATCCGCCGCTGCCGTGCCACCCGAGCCGGCGCCAGTCGCCGTTGCGCCATCCACGAGCAGCGCGAAATAGGGGCCGACGATGCCGCGCAGTGCCTGGCCGGCGCCCGGCGTCGTCGGGCTGGCCTTGATGACCTCACGATAGATGGCTGCCGCTTCCACGGCCTTGCCCTGGCGCGACAGCAGCGCCGCCAATTGGGCGCGCGCCACAAGGTAAATGGCCGAATCCGGATATTCGACACCATAGATTTGCGCGGCGGTAGTCAGCGAGGCCAGCGCCGCAGCACCCTGCCCGCTACGTTCCTGAATGATCGCCAGTTCCGTTGCCGTGCCGGCCTTCAGCCAACCAGCGCTCGCGGCGCGATTCTGCATCAAATCGAGTTTGCCCGCCGCCGACGACAATGCCGCACGCGCATCGGTATCGCGGCCTTCCATGCGCAGCGCGGCACCCTTCAGATATTCGCCCTGGGCATCGAGGATGGCGGCACGTTCTGCCGGGGTAAGCCGTGAATCGATGCCCCCCAGCCCGTGCAGGGCTTCGTCGTCGCTGTTCAGCCGTTGTGCCAGCGGCGTATCGATATAGCCACTGGCCACGCGTGTCTTGTCGAGGCCGGAAATGTCCGCCGTTGCAACGCGCTGCAGTTCCGACAGCGCGGCGTCGGGACGACGGCGGTTGAGTTCGTGCATGGCGCGGAAGTTGCGGTACAGGCGAGAAACCACCGGATCGGCAGGATCAAGCACAACACCGGCGCGGGCGAACAGCGCATCGGCTTCCGGAAAGCGGCCGAGATTGGATTGCTGGAGCGCCTGATTGGCAAGATATTCGGCACTGCGGGTGAAGCCTGGCCGGCCCTGACGGTTGCGCTCCACCAGAAGATCAAAGAATTCCGACGCTTCGGCATAGCTGCCGGCATTGTTCCGGACATAGCCTTCGGACAGGGCCTGCGCCGGATCAAGGCTGCCGGCCTGGATGCGGGCGAAGGCGGCGGGATCGCCGGCCTCGGTGGCGGCGACTTCGACATCGCCAGAAATCGCACGGTCGGCGACCAGCGCGCGCAGGCCAAGCCGCAAGGCGGAGGCATAGCCGGTAAGGCCTTCGGCGGCATAGACGGTGTTGCCAATGGCCAGCGTATAGACCGACCAGGCGAGCCCGCCCTGCATGCAATGCGCCAGGCGTGCGGCCGGCAATTCCTTGATATCGCCCGCCATCGGCGCTTCGCATTGCACGTCATCGTCGCGCTTGGTAACCAGCGCCGCAATCCGGTCACCGCCGACAGTGCGCAGTGCATAAAGCTTTCCAACCGGCGTCGCCGCGTCGCGGCAGACGATGCGATAGCCGCGATCGAACATGGTCTTCAGGCCTGTATCGGCGACGCGCGATTGGGCCGTGCACAGCACGCCCGAACTGCCGATACGGAAGCTGTCGGCAAGCTTCAGGCTTTGCGCCTGGGCCGGCACGGTGACGGTGATCGCCATCAGGCCCGCGCCAATGGCGGCCTTTGCAGCGGCGATGAAGGCGGCAGGGCGAACGGAGGTGGCGCGCGGCGACAGGGCTTGGTTGCGGATCATTGCGGCGCTCCTGGCGTGGCGGTGCCGGTTCGCGGCACGTCGATCCACAGCGCCGGGTTGCCGCCGCCGGTGATCGGATCGGTGACCACCACGTCCGGGATGACTTCGCCCATGTCGACAAGCTGGGAAATCCGCGCCTGCGGCAGCCTTTTGGCGGCCTCGGTCGCAGCTTCCTTGGCGTCCTGTTCGATCGCTTCCTGCTTTGCCGTCTGCTCGTCCAGATTGGCCAGATTGCTTGTGATGTTGGCGATGATCATTTCATCCATGGGCGACGGCGCGGGAGTGGGTGTCGGGGTTGGAGTGGGTGTCGGCGTCGGGGTAGGGGTAGGGGTCGGAGTTGGAGTTGGAGTTGGAGTTGGAGTTGGAGTCGGCGTCGGTGTCGGTGTTGGGGTGGGCGTCGGCGTGCAGGTTGCGGCCAACAACAGGCAGGTATTGACGCTCGAATTCGCGGTCGTGCCGCCGGCGCCGGCGAAGGTCAGCAGCGCGCGCGTCGCCCCGTTGATTGCCGGTTGCCCCTGGGCATCGGTCGCCACGCCGTTGATGACGACATCGAGCTGCCCGGTGCCAGTCGACGTGACGACAAAGCCGCCGCTGCCGCTGCTGAACCCGGCGAACTGGTTGGCATCGCCGGTGTTCTGGATCAGGAAGCTGTTGCTGGCGCTGACCAAAAGCGTGCCGGCGGCGATTGCCCCGGCAAGGTTGGGCATTGCCGGCGGGGTAGCGAGTTGGGCGTCGCGACCGGCGAAATTGAAATTGGCTGCGAGCTGCGACAACAGACTGGACGGGCCGGCCCAGATGTCGGTTCCGATCAACGACAATTGCCCGGCGAGACCACCATCGGAATCGCGCAGCGAAACGCTGCCACCCAGGTCCGTATCGAACGTCAGGCGCCGGCCGGATTCGAGCGATATGGAATCGCCCATGCCGGCATTGGCCATGCTGATGGCGCCAACAACCTGGACATCGCCGTCACTGTAGATGGCAACGCTGTTGCCGCTGGTACCGGTGGTGCCGCCCGACGCCAGATCGAGAGTGCTGACAAAGAAGGGCGCCGGCTCCGCACTTTGCAGGGTGACAAGGATGGAATTGGCGCGCAGCCGCGATACTTCCATATTATCAAGTACATAGGATGTCGCATCGACTATGCCATTGCCGCCGATAACAACCAGCGGGGTGTTTGGATCAATATTGAGATCGAGCGACTGGGTAATCGACGTGCCAAGTCGCCCGGTCGGCGCGATATCGATATCGGCCGAATTGATTTCGATGGTCGGCGCCGAAACAGTGCCGAGAAACTGGGCAGTGCCGCTGGTGCTTGCCAGCACCGGTCCGCGCGAATCGATGCCCTGTACAGTGAAACTGGCAAGGCTTGCCAGCGAAACGCTGCCGGCATCGATATCGCCGATAAAGGTCAGCGAACCACCGATTTTCACCGGTGCCAGCGCCAGATAGGGTGCAAAATCATAGCCCGATGGCGGTCCGAGCGTCTCCAGATTATCGGGCACCGCGTCGAACAGGCTGGCGTTGGCGACCAACAACCGGCCGGTCGCGCCGGTGGAGGCACCGGCCGCGATGAAATCGGTCGAGGCAAGCGCCACGATATCGGCATTGCTGGAGATCGAGCCGGCAAGAATGGCGCCGGTGCGCGACAGGATCCCGACATTGCCGCGCGCATCGATGTTGCCGGTGGTGACGGTGCCGACTCCATTGATGCCGACCTGGAAGCCGGCGTTGGGATCGCTGACCGCCGCAACGATACCGGCATCGATGTTGCCGACGGTGATGCTGCCCGCATCAGGCAGCGAGGAGAAGCCGATCGAAACCGAATCCCCGGCGCTGATGTTGCCGGCGACGATGTTGCTTTCCGCCGTTTGTATCTCCACATCGGCGCCGCCACGCAGGTTGCCGACGGTGATCGGCCCGGTTGCATTGATCGCCAGTGTGATCGTCGAGCCATTGACCAGCGTGCCGGCCGCCGTGACATCGGCAAGCGTGATGGCGCCGCCGAGCACATAGACAGATCGGTCGGCAAGGATTGTGCCGGTGACCAGCACATTGGTCGCCGATGCGGCGACCAGATTGCCCACGTTTACCGCGCCATTGATGGCCAGATCGCCACTGGTCCCGATCGGCGCAAGGGCGAAAAACTGCCCGAAATCAAAGCCGGATGGTGGGCCGAGTGTTTCCAGATTGTCCTGCACCATCGTATCGAGGATGGCGTTGGCAATCTCGGCCGTGCGGCCGACGCCGGTGGTGATGCCGTTGGATGCAAAGCTGTTCGCGGCCAGCGCGAGATAATCGGCGTCCGTTGAAACCGTGCCAAGCGTAATGCTGCCATTGCGGGACAGCATGCCGATGTTGCCCAGCGCCGTGACATTGCCCAGCATGATATCGCCACCGCCGGAGACGCCGATCTGATAGCCGGCGTTGGGGTCGGTGACCGGGCGCAGGATGCCGGCATCAAGATTGCCGGTGATGATCGAACCACCGCTGCCGGTCTGGCCGGCAAAATCGATCGAAAGCGAATCGCCGGCGCTGACGTTGCCAACAATGATATCGCCCAAGCCGAGGGCCTGGGCCGCGCTAAGGCCGACATCGGCCTCACCACGCACATTGCCGGTGGTGAGCGAGGTGTCGGACTGGATATGCAACGTCTCGGTGCTGTTCCCGACAATCGTGCCGCCGGCACTGACATCGCCGACCAGCACGCTGCCGCCATCGATGAAGACCGATGTGTCGGCAATGATTGCGCCGGTAGCAGTAACAGCGCCGGTTGCTGCGACCAGCAGCGATCCCGTACCCACGCCGCCGCCGATGGCCACCGGCCCGGCAACGCGCTGCGGCAGGAGACCGACAAGGCCGCTGGTGTTGAACGTGCCGGCCGAAACGGTGACGAACTGCTGCATCGCGTCCGACGCGATATAGGCCACCCGGTTGGCGCCGGTCTGGATCGCGCCGGTTGCGACACCGGTGCCGGCGAACAGGAACGTGCCACGCCCGCTGGTGATGTCGCCCGTCGATATGTTGCTGCCGCTGGCATGGACATAGACGGCACGCGCCGCGTTGATTGCGCCGACAGTCGCTGCGCCGCCGTTGCTGCCTATTTCAATGGTATAAGTTGCGTTGGCCGAAGCCGACGGGTTGACGATGCCGGCATCGACGGAACCAACCGTCACGCTGCCGGCCCCGGTTGTGCCGCCATTGGCGATCAGGCGGACATAATCCCCGGCGCTGACATTGCCGGCCCGGACCGCGCCGCTGCCCTCGATATCGACGATTTCGCCACTACGCACATCGCCCAGGGTGATCGCATCAGTGTTGAAGATCGACAGGCTGTCGATGGTTGTCACATTACCGAGCAGGATCGGGCCCATGATCGTCGTGGCGAACAGCGAGGTCGTGCTGTTGAAATTCGATGGCGCGTCGATGCCGGCAATGGCCTGCAGGGTGATGCCATTGGCGCTGATCAACCCCGGCACACCGATAGCGGTGCCATCGGGGCTGCGCACGATGGCACCGCCGGTGATCACCGACAGGCTGCCACCCGCCGTGATGTTGCCACCATCGGCGGACAAGGCGATGTCGCCGACGGCCCGCGCGCTCAAGTCACCGGTGACATTGATCGAGCCATTCCTGACGAACACCGATGACAGCGGCGGCGGGGTCGGGCCGAGCGGGGCGACATCGCCACCGGCCTTCAGACTGACGCTGGCAAAGCTGATGCTGCCGCTGGTTGCCCCGAACAGGAAGCTTCCGGCGGTGGCGGTGCCGGGCACATTGCCATCCGCGATGAAACCGCTGGCTTCGACGCTCAACGCGCCGCCGGTCAGGCTGCTGACGCTGCCCGCGACTGAATGCGGCAAGGCGCTGACCCGGACTTCGCCACCGAAAGCATCGCCATCGCTGCCGCTGATACCGGTTGTCGGGCTGTTGCCACCATAACCGCCAAAGCCGTTGGATTCCAGAATGGTATCACCCGATACCGTGACGACGCCGCCGACGGAGCCCAGGCGCAGATAGCCGCCACGCCCAACGCCAGCATTGCCGCCTGCGCCGGCCACGCCGGTGCCGCCATCGCCGCCGGTACCCGACGCGACGGCGTTGAACGAAGCAAATGTAACCGAACCGACAGCGGCCGTGACATCCGATCCGGTGCCATTGCCGCCAAAGCCGCCGGTGCCATCGCCGCCGCTGCCGCCGGTGCTGCCCTGGCCGCCATAGCCGCCATAGCCATTGAGGGTGTGGGTCGCTGCTCCGATATTGACAGTGCCACCGCTGCCGGATGCGCCACCGCCGACCTGGCCGCCGATGGCGCTGCCGCCATTGCCGCCGACACCGATACCATCGAGCGCATCCGCGCCATTGCCGCCCGTCGCATCCGACAGCCCGATGATGTCGCCTGCGGTGAAGGTGCCGGTGGTGCCGCCAAAGAGGGTTGCGCCATAGGTGACCCGGCCGCCGCTGGCGTTGCCGCCATTGCCGCCATCGCCAGCAGCCGCAGCGGTCGCATCACCGCCGCTGGCCGACGCATCGAGCACGCCGAGACCCGAGATGGTCAAAGTCCCTGGCCGCGACGCCACATAGGCCGTGCCGCCGATCGCGTTGCCGCCCGTGGCGCCATAGCCGCCAAAGGCGCCGGCGCTGGCGACCAGCGCAGTCGGCCCCGTGATCGTCAGGTTGCTGGTACCAAGCGCGATGACATTGACGACCCCGCCGGTGCCGGCGCCGCCGGTGCTGGCGGTCGTGCCATTGGCGTCGACGCCGTTGCCGCCGGTGCCTTCTGCATACAGCATTGCACCCTGGCCGACCGTGGTGATGCTGGTGCCGCCGCTGATCAGTTGTGCGGTGCCGCCCAGCCCGGCGCCGCCGTTGCCCGGCGTGGGCAGGCCTTCGCCATCGAACAGCGCGCCGCCGCCGGTGCCGCTGGCATCGATCGAAAGCGTGGTCGCGAAACTGGCGTTGCCGGGATTGGCGTTGACATTGGCAAAGCCGCCCTGGCCGATGCCGCCGCTGTAAAGGGTGGTGCTGCCGATGACACCACCGCCAAAGCCATTGGCGCTGACGTAGACATTTTGATCAGCCGTATAGTTGCCGGCAACGGCCAACACTGCCGAGCCGCCGGCCGCGTTGCCGCCGGGGCCATCAAGGCCGGTGCCACCAGCGGCGCTGGCATCGATATAGGCATAGCCAGCGGTATAGACCGAAGACCCGGCGCCGCTGCGCAGCGTCGCGCTGCCGCCAAGTGCAGCGCCGCCAATCGTGCCGTTGCCGCCATATGCAGTAGCATCAAGCTCCAGCGAAAATTCGACGTCGGATTGGTTCAGCTGCCCGCCGTTCATCGCGGCGAGCATGATCTGGCCGCCAGTGGCGGCGCCGCCAGCGGTTGTGCCGCTGCCGCCGGTGCCCGAAGCATCCATATAGATGGCTGGCGTGTCGAAAACCGCCCCGGTGCCATCGGCGGTGATGCTGATCTGACCGCCAAGGCCGGCACCACCAATGGCATTGGCGCTGTTGCCGCCTAACCCTAAGGCATTGCCATCAAAGTTCAGACCAAACGTCGATCCCGAGCCGGCAAGCACGGTCAGGCTGCCGCCCTGCCCGGCGCCGCCCGCCCCGGCACCAAAACCGTCGCCGCCCAGCCCCGAATTACCGACAGTGCTTAAGCCAAAGCCGTTGAACGCACCGCCGTTGGTCGCGGTCAGAATTGTGGAACCCCCAGTGCCGGCGCCGCCGCCATCCCCCGCGCCGCCAAGCCCGTAATTGCTGCTGAGCAGTTGGGTCGCCATGATTGTGCCGCCATCTGCGACCACCATCGCCATGCCGCCGGTGCCGCTGCCGCCGTCGAACAGGCCGCCGCCGCCGCCCTCGCCCTCGCTGTACAACAACAGCGCGCCGCCCACCCGAACCTGTGCACCGATGCCGGTGGCAAGGACCGATGCGTTGCCGCCCATCGCACTGCCGCCGCTACTGCCGCCGCCGCCAACGGCATTGCTTTGCAGCGTGACATCAATGGCCGTCGTGAACAGCCCATTCTGGGCTTCGATTGACGCGGTGCCACCGGTTGCATTGCCGCCGATCGTGCCCTGGCCACCCGCCGCACGCGCCGAGAACAGCACCGCGGACAGCGTGTCGGCCTGCTGCACCTGCGCGCCGGATGCCACCAGCAATGTCGCGCTGCCGCCAAAGCCTGCACCACCATCGCCGCCACCTTCGACGTCGCCGCCACTGCCATCGGCTCTCAATGTCAATTCGGTTGCCACCAAAAGGCTGGTCGACGTGTCAAAAGCGCTTATCGATACATTGCCACCATAGCCTGCGCCGCCAATGGCCGATCCGCTACTGTTGCCGCCAAAGCCGTTGGCAACAAGATCAAGACGATCGCCAACGGCGATGCTGGACCCAATTGTCAGCGCGACGGCGATGGTGCCGCCGCTGCCAAGGCCGCCGGTGACATTGCTGGCGCCGCCACCGTAACCGTTGGCCAGAAGTGAGAGCGCATTCGGCAACACGATACTGCCGCCATTGCTGGCCGAAACCGTGATGCTGCCGCCGGTGGCTTTGCCGCCGATATCATCGCCATAGGCGCCATAGGCTTCGGCATTCACATTGCTTTGCGCATCGCTGCCGGTCAGCGTCACGCTGCCGTTGCTGGCGTTGATCAACGTAGTGCCACCCTGGCCCACGCCGCCGATCGTTGCGCCGTTGAAGGCCGATCCACCTCTGCCATATGCGGACTGGCCAAGATCGCCGCCAATGCTGATATCGCCGTCGATTGCCGTCACCACGACATTACCGCCGGTGCCGGTGCCGGCAATCGCGCCAACTTGCGTTGCCGCACCGCCGCTGCCGTTGGCGGTGAGTTGCACGGTGCCATTGATCGAGACCGTACCGGTCATCGGCGCGGTCATCGCGCTGCCCATGCTCTGGGTCAGGTTCAGCGATGCCTCGCCGCCGGTCCCGGCGCCCGCCTGAACCAGCGAGGATCCGCCAGTAGCGCTGGCATCGACGAAAAGACTGTTGATCGCCACCGAAACCGGGTTGGCGGTGAAGAAATTCGGGCTGGCAACCAGGCCGCCGGCGCCGCCGATGGCGATCCCGCCGCCGGCATCCACAGGCGTGCCATAGCCATTGCCGCCGGTGCCGCCAATGGCGCCGACATTTATCGACACATCATTGGCCGTCAGCATCGCGCCGCGTGCCAGCAAGACGCCGCTGCCACCGGTTGCATCGCCGCCGCGCCCGCCAAGCCCGCGGATCGTGCCGCCGCCGCCGATACCGCCGGTGCCGCCGCGCGCCGTTGCGCCAATGGAAACCCCGCCAAGATCGGCTGTGGTGAAGCTTTGTGCCGCACCAGCGCTGCCCGATGACGTGCCGACATTGACGATGCCGCCAAGCGCCGAACCGCCATCGCCGCCGCCGGGGCCGTTGCCGGTGGTGGCCTGGCCGCCGATGGCGCCCTCACCGCCAACCGCATTGGCCTGCGCCGAAACCGAACCCTGCGAGCCGACCGCCAGGCCGGCATTGATGCCCCTGGCGATCAGATAGACTCCGGGACCGACCATTGTCGCACCGCCGCCCGCAGCAACGGCATTGCCGCCCTTGCCGCCGGCTTGATCGGTGCCGCCATCGGCGCCGTTGCCGCCAGTGGCATCGGCATTCAGGTAGAAATTATCGGCTGAAAGTGATCCGCGTGTCTGGGTCGTGCCTTCGGCGAACCATTCGATGGTGCCGCTTTTGCCATCGCCGCCATTGCCACCGCCACCCGAACGGGCGCTGCCGCCCCGCGCCGTTGCATCGGCCAGGGCACCGCCGACGATGGTGATTGTCGATGTGCGCGCCTTGACATAATTGTTGCCGCCGGTCGCCGCGCCGCCGCTTTGGCCAAAGCCGCCATAGGCAAAGCTGTTGAGAGTCAGAGTCTGCCCGACGAACAGGGAGCCGGCGTTGATGTCGACCGACACCAGCGCACCGTTGGCGATGCCGCCATTGCCAACGGAACCAAAGCCCGAACCGGCAATAGCCCCACCCTGCAATTCCAGCCGGCCGCCAATGCTGATTGTCGAAGCAACACCCGCCTGCGACTGCACAAGGATCGATCCGCCGGTCGCATTGCCGCCGCTGCCCGTGTTGCCTGCGTTGCCGCCATCGGCGTTTGCGGCAAGCGAAACCGCTGATTGTGTATCGAAAAACCCGCCATTGCCCAGGATCAGATTTGCCATGCCGCCAGTGGCGGCGCCGCCATCGGTGCCGGATTCCACCCCGCCACCACGCGCCGACCCATCCAGCAGGATGCTGCCGCCAAAATCAGCCGTCGAGAAGCTGCCGCCATCGACCAGGAATTGCGCAGAGCCGCCAGTGGCCGCGCCGCCCGCGCCCGACTGAAGCGCCAAGCCCCCCTGCGCCGAGGCATCGGCAGTCAGGCTGCCAACATCGTCCGTGATTCTGCCGCCGCTGTTGGCCGATATCATGATCGACCCGCCGACCGCAGCGCCGCCGGCGGAACCGTTGCCGCCTTGTGCGGATGCATCGAAAAACGGTTCGAAAGCATCGCCAGACGTTGCCAGCGCGGCAAGCCCCGACTGTGAAACGGTGAAGGAAACGATGCCGCCCTGCGCCTTGCCGCCGTTGCCGCCGTTGCCACCGCCGCCGGCCCGGCCAAAAGCGGAAAATACCGCATCGGTGTAGACGGAAAGCAGTGAGCCAGCGCCGTCAACTGTTACATCGACGCTGCCGCCGGTGCCGACCCCGCCCGCATCGCTGCCGGTCGCCGTGGCGCCAAAGCCATCGGCGAATAGCGTGAAGCTGTCGTTGAAGGTCGCGGTCGCGCCGCTCAGGAGTTTGACAGAGATTGCGCCGCCACTGCCGGCGCCAGCGCCGCCACCCAGGCCTGACGCCCCGAAACCCGAGGCCGAGAGCGTGCTGCCATATTGCACGAACAACGCGCTGCCACTGCCGCCCGAAATGTTGACAGCACCGCCCGCGCCGGCACCGCCGACAAAAGCGTTCCCGCCATAACCGTCCGCCAACAGGTTGAGCGCCGAATTTTCAAACCGGATCGAACCGGCATCACCACCGACATTGGCCGTACCGCCTGTGCCCAGCCCGCCTGTGCCGGACGTCGAACCACCATTGCCGCCATAACCAGCGAAGAATGTACCAAAGTTGCCGTTGAACTGCTGGGTGCCCGCAACCGCGTTAAGAGTGACGATACCGCCGGTGCCGGCACCCCCGATGCCGCTGGCGCTGCTGTTGAGCGTTCCAGAGCCGCCATAGCCCTGAGCATACAGCGATACATTGCCATTTATGACAATGCTGCCGGTAAAGGGCACAATGACACCGCCCGCCGACTGCTGGATCGAAACGCCAACCGCGCCGCCGACGCCCTTGCCAGCCACAGCAGCCGAATCGCCGCCAAAGCCTTCGGCGCTCGCGACCAGGCTGCCGATGGTCAAGGTCGCGGGATTGCCGGAATTGAAATGCGAGGAGGCGAGCACAAGGGCACCGCCCGCGGTGGCGTCGCCACCCCCTGCATCAAGCGCATTGCCATAACCCGGCGCGCTGCCGCCCTGCCCACCGAACGCATCGCCGTTCAGCAACACGATACCGGCGGTAACAACGCTGCCACGCACCAGCAGCACCGATGTGCCACCGGCGGCATCGCCGCCCCGGCCGCCCACGCCATCGCTGATCGACCCGACAGCGCCATTGCCGCCGTCGCCGCCATCTGCTTCACCGTCAATGGTCAAATTGCCCAGATTGGCGGTGTTCGGGATATTCGGCGATCCAACGCCGCCAGACGCCGTACCGATATTGGCAAATCCGCCATAGGCCGCGCCGCCATTGCCCCCCTTGCCGCCGTTGTTGCCGATGCCGGTATTGCCGCCATTGCCACCGCGGCCGCCGAACGCCGTGAGATCGACGCGGACAGAGCCGCCCGATCCGACCGAAAGGCTGCTGTTGATCTGCCGGGCCAGCAGGGTCACGATACCGCCGGCAACCGAACTGCCCGTCGCTGCCGCAAAACCGCCATTGCCGCCCGCGCCATCGGAACCAAAAGCATCGGCGCCGTCACCACCGCGAGCATTGCCGTAAAGGCTGAAAGAGGCAGCCGAAAGGCTGGCAGGCGTGGTGGCGTTACCAGTCACGCTCCAATCAAAATTCGTCGCTGCCGTGCCGTTGCCGCCGTTGCCGCCCAGCCCGAACCGCGCATTGCCGCCAAAGCCGCTGGCGTCACCTGTTGCAGCACCGAAAATGCTGATCGATGCAGCGTTGGAAAACAGTTGGTTGGAGCCGCCGGTCGCATTGCCGCCATTGGTGCCAAAGCCGCCAGAGGCTGAACTGTTCAGGGTAAGATCGCTATCAACCGCAAGTGAGCCCGAGCTGATCGAGAGCGATACGCCGGCACCGATGGCATTGCCGCCATCGCCCGTTGTCAGCCCACCGCTGCCTCCGGTCGCACTACCGTCAAGCGTCAGAGCGCCAAATACCGAGATCGTCGAAAATGCACCCGGGTTGGTACCCACATGCACAAAGTTGCCGGTGGCATTGCCACCATTGCCATCCGAAATGGCGCTGCCACCATTGCTCTGCGCGACTATCGAGACATCGAGATTGGCCACGATGCTGCCGCCATTGAACGCTTGCAGCAGCGCGCGGCCGCCAAAGGCAGCACCGCCATTCTGGCCATCGCCGCCGACCGCATTGGCCAAAAGCATCATTAGGCCGCCGTCGGTTCCTGCGTCGAGCGACCCGCCATCAAGATACGCCTGCGCAACGCCGCCGGTCGCAATGCCACCTGTGCCAGTTGAACCGCTGCCACCCGTCGCGCTGGCGTCGAGCGTCAGAACCGAGCCGAAAAGCTCCAGACGTCCGCCAATGCCCGACGTTGAAAATTGCGCTATCCCGCCGGTGCCGCTGCCGCCAAGCGTGTTGCCGCCAAAGCCCGAGGCAGTGACGCTGACATCGCCGCGTATGCGCACCAAACCAGTATCAAGCGCCGTTACAAAGGCATCGCCGCCAGTGCCATTGCCGCCAAAATCGCCGTCTACGATAGCCGATCCGCCGGCCGCACCTCTGGCATTCAGGCTGGCGCGCCCATCTATGACGATACTGCCTGCTGTTGCCGACGAAATAGCTGCCGTGCCGCCAAAGCCGTCGCCGCCCACGGCACCCGGCGCCCCGCGCCCGCCAAAGCCATCGGCCGAGATGAATATATCACCGCTGACAGTCACCGACCCATTGGAATTGCTGAACAACTGTGCAACGCCACCGGTGCCGACGCCATTCGTTCCGGTCTGCGTCGATCCGCCCTGGCCGGACGCGTCCAACGAAATCCCGCTGGCTATTGCGATGCTGCCTCCATTGGTCGCGTAAACATTTACCCGGCCACCGGTGCCGTTGCCGCCTATCCCGACACCCTCGATGTCATCATCGCCGCGGCCAATGGCAGTAACGGTTACCGAATCGGCCAGAAACTGGCTGCCGGCTGCATTCGCGAACAGATTGACCGTTCCCGCCGTTCGGTCGAGCCCGACCCCGCTGGTGCCGCTGGCGTCAGCCGACAGCGACAGGAAGCCGACGGCCGTGAACCGGTTGCCGCTGATGGCCCCGGCGGAAACGGTGCCGGCGCCCCGCAGATCGGCACCGCCGGCGAATAGGAGATTGCTGGCCGAGGAGAAGGCGGTGATATCGTGGCTGGCGATCCCGAAGACGCCACTGGTAAAGCTGCCGCCCACTATCTGGAGATCGGCCGGCGCGGCGCTCGCCGGCGTCGGGCTGAATGGGGCACCGAAAGGCGTTGCCACCACATCATGGCCCGCGGACAACACGATCGCATTGCCCACCACATCGGCGGCGGCGGCGATGTCAAAGCCCAGATTGCTGTTGGCGCCACCACCGATGAACAGCGACATGGCGTCGTTCTTGGACACGGCGACAAGGTAGATGCGGTGGTATTCACCCTGGCCCGCTGCAGGCCCGGTGGTGCTGCCGGTATGCGAAAACTGGTTGCCGCTTCCGGCGCCGACGTTGGTGGTGATGTCGAACAGCCCGGCGTTGAGCGTCAGCGTGACATCCTCGCCCGCAACATAGGCGGCCGAACCATTGACGTTGGCCGTGCCGCCCTGGCTGATCGTTGGCGCCACCGCGATGACATAGCTGCCGCTGTTCAGCGCGTTGATCTGGGCGCCGGTCTGGATCGTCACGCCGGCGGTGCTGCCGCTGGCGGCACGCAGGCTGAAGTTATTGTTGTTGTTGGGGTTGAGAAAGGCGCCACCACCCTGATCGACCGGGTTATTGGCGGTCAGCAACAGGCTGCCGACGTTGAAGCTGGCGGTGCTGCCAACCAGAAGGCCGCCCGGCGCATAGAACCAGACCGCCAGATTGGGGTCGGAATTGATATTGCCGTTCAACCCGATGACCCGCGTCTGGTCGGCCGCGATAATGCGGTTGAGGACGGTGAATGGCACACCCGAAACACCGCCGGTGCTGAAGGTGGCGGTATTGCCGCTGGGCAGGAAATTGATCGGCCCGCCGCCGGTCGCGGTGTCGCTGGGCGTCCAGGTTATCGCTGTCTGCGGCGACCCCACCGTGATGGTATCCACCCCCGGCGTCGCGCGGTCGAACACCGCCGAACCAAAGGTGACCGACGGATTGCCCGCGTTTGCGTTAAAGGCCTGGGCCAGCAACGGCGCGGTCGCCAGCGGCTGGGCCAGCAGCACGGCGGCCAGCGCCGGCCGCGATACGGAAGCGGCAAACCCGCGCAGGATCAGGTTATTGCGGCGCATCAGTGGGCCCTCCAGGGGACAAAGCGCGTCGTCAGCGACATCAACACGCGAACGTCGCCGCTGCGTACCGGTCCTGCATCGCGCAAGGGGACGGCGACCGACAGATCGAGCCGCGCCCGGTTGGACCAGCCAAGCCGCGCACCGGCGCCGATCGAGGTCACCTTAAGCGGATCCTGCCCGGCTGGTGAATTCCGGTTCCAGACCCAGGCTGTGTCGACGAACGCATAGGGTTGCATGCCGATGTCCTGCTTGGGCAGAAGCGTGAACCGATCATAGCGTATTTCGGCCGCAAAGCCGACGCCGCTGTCACCGCTGAGGACGCCGGGATCATAACCGCGACCCACGGTATAATTGCCGGCCGAAAATTGTTCGAACGACAGCAGCGCAGATGACGAGATCTGGGCGCGCGGCAACAGCGCCACGCTGATCTTGCTGAAAATCCGCGCTTCGGCCTGTCCGGTAAAGCGCAGCACGGTCGCCGTCGGATTGCCGTCCACCAGCCCCGGCGGCACAAAGCCGGCGCCGGCGCAGGCCGCCACATTGGCAAGGCAATTCGGGCTGGCGCCAAAAATGTTCAGGCCCTGCCGCAATTCCAGCGTGCCTTGCAGCCGCCAGCCGATGGTCCCGCCGGGGCCAACACCTCGCAGGTCCAACGCATCGGCGTCGAGCCGGGCATAGGCGACCCGCAAATGATCCTGCGACAAGGGCAGCCCGGCAAAGCGGACGTTCTGATTGACATAGTCGAACCCGACCGCACTGCCCAACGTCAAGGCCTGCGAACGGATGATCGGATAGCTCGCCTCGAGATTGAAGAACAGCGACCGCGCCCGCACCGTCGTGATCGTCGGCCCCAGCGTCGGGTGGGTCCAGGCATAGGTGAAATGCCCGCCCAGCCGCAGACCCTGGCCACCGACCGCAAAATCATGGCCAAGCTGCAGAACCTGCTGCTCCTTGAAATCGGCGGTTGTGTAGAATGAAACATTGGTGCGATCGCCAAGCCCGGTCAGGCCGTTGAACTGCGCACGTAATTGGCCGCCAAAACGCCCGGTCTCGCGTGGCGCGTAATTCTGCAGGTTGAAATCCGCCTCAACCGGGGTGTGACGCACCGAAACTTCGCCGATCATCTCGCCGGGCACCGTGCCCGCCGGCTTCAACGACAGCCGCACATCAAGCCCGGGCAGATCACGCGCCAGCAACAGATAGCGTTCGGCATCCAGCCGGTTGAAGACTTGGCCGGTGGCCAGATGGTTGAGGTATCGCGCCACCTGGGCTTCGTCGCGGCCGGCATCACCGCGGATACGGACCGCCGTCAGCTTGGCAAACAGGACTTCGAAACGCACATCGCCGCCCTCGATGCGCTGGGCCGGCACCTGCACGGCGGCAAGATAGCCCTGGCGACGCAATATGGTGGCCGCGGCATCGCGAATTTCGCAAACGACGGCGATCGGGCTTTCAACACCAACATAGGGGCGCCATGCCGGCGCCAGCTCGGCGGCGGCAACCGGGCCGAGATTGTTGAAGGTCGCGTTGGTCAGGGTGATCTTGATGTTGCGGTAGGTCGGATCGGCGAGCGCGCAGGGGCTGCGTTCGATGTCGCCTTCCACTTGCAGGCGACTGGGCGGTGGCGGCGCCTCGCGCCGCGATGGGTCGATTTCTTCCCGGGTGGGCAGGCCGGTCTGCCCGACCTGAGCGGCGGCGATCACCGGCGCAGCCAACAGCGCAGCGCCGACCATCACCCGGAACAGGCGACCAAAATTGGCCGCTTTCCGATTAGAATCGTGAATGTTTTTTGTCACCGGACGCCCCCCCCAGCGATTGCACGCTAGACCGTCATTACGCATAAGTCACTGCACTTTTGGCAAGGTATTGGTATAAAATCGACAGATCGTCGTGGGTTCCGATCCTGCGTGATCCCGGCCGATCGCCCACCCACCATTATATGCAATTGCCCGGCGCGCGGCACGGCGCTACCCGATAAACGGGCGTCGCCATTTCCGGCGCTTTCTACCCGTTGCAATCCCCGTCGGAGTTCCACCATGTCGCCTTCGCCGATCGACCCCCCACGGAAGAGCGGCCTTGCCATCGACCGGCTGGAAATCCGCCGGCCCGATGATTGGCACGTGCATTTGCGCGATGGCGCCATGCTCTCCGCCGTCGTTGGCCATACGGCGCGGCAGTTCGCCCGTGCCATCGTCATGCCCAATCTGAAGCCACCGGTCACCACGGCCGCCGCCGGTGCCGCCTATCGCGACCGCATCCGCGCCGCCGTCGGGCCGACGCAGGCTTTCACACCGCTGATCACCTGTTATCTGACCGATGACATCAACCCCGATGAACTCACCCGTGGCTGGAACGAAGGCATATTTACCGCCGCCAAGCTGTATCCTGCCAATGCCACCACCAATTCGGCGCACGGCGTCACCGATGTGCGCCACATCGAACGCGCGCTGGAAACTATGCAGCGGCTCGGCATGCCGCTGCTCGTCCATGGCGAAGTCACCGATCCCGCCACCGACATTTTCGATCGCGAGGCGGTGTTCATCGATCGCACCCTCGCCGCGCTGGCGGCGTCCTTCCCCGGCCTGAAGATTGTTTTTGAACATATCACCACCGCCCAGGCCGTGGCCTTTGTCGAAGCCGCCGGGGTGAATGTGGCGGCCACCATCACCCCGCACCATCTCGCCATCAACCGCAATGCGATGTTCGAAGGCGGCATCCGCCCGCACCTTTATTGCCTGCCCATCGTAAAGCGCGAGGTCCACCGCCAGGCGCTTCGCCGCGCCGCCACCAGCGGCAACCCGAAATTCTTCCTCGGCACCGATTCCGCCCCGCACGCCGTCCATGACAAGGAAGCCGCCTGCGGTTGCGCCGGCATGTTCAACGCGCCCTTTGCCATGGAAAGCTATGCCGCCACGTTCGAAGCGATGGACGCGCTAGACCGACTGGAAGGCTTTGCCAGCGAATTCGGCCCGCGCTTTTATGGCCTGCCGCTCAACGAAGGCACGGTCACGCTGGAACGCCGGCCGGTCACAGTGCCCGATCGCATCCCCGCTGCCGGCACCGAAATCGTGCCGTTCCAGGCGGGCGAAACGCTCGGCTGGCAATTCACCGAGACGACGGACGCCTAGTCGAGGTAGCGGCGACCTCTGGCGGTCAGGTCATCGGCAAGGTCATAGACCATCGGCCTGCCGGTGGGGATTTCCTCGTGGACGATATCGTCGTCGGAAATGCCCGACAGATGCTTGACCAGCGCGCGCAGCGAATTGCCATGGGCGGCGATGATGACGCGCTTGCCGGCCTTTAATTCGGGCACGATGGCGCTTTGCCAATAGGGCAGCACACGGTCGATGGTGTCCTTCAGGCTTTCGGCCACCGGCACCTTGATGCCAGCATAGCGGCGATCGCCGGACAGGTCGAACGCGGACCCGGCCTCCATCGGCGGTGGCGGCACATCAAAACTGCGGCGCCAGATCTTTACCTGTTCGTCGCCATGCATTGCCGCCGTCTCGGCCTTGTCGAGCCCAGTAAGTCCGCCGTAGTGGCGCTCGTTCAACTGCCAGTTCTTGGTCACCGGCAGCCACAGCCGATCCATCGCCTCCAGCGCCAGGTTCAGCGTCTTGATAGCGCGGGTCTGGACGCTGGTGAACGCGACATCAAAATCCAGCCCCGCCGCCGCCATCGCCGTCCCGGCGGCGCTGGCCTCGGCGATGCCCTTGTCGGTCAGATTGACGTCCCACCAGCCGGTGAAGCGGTTTTCAAGGTTCCACGCCGATTGGCCGTGGCGCAGCAGGACGAGGGTGGGCATGGCGACTCCGGCAAAATGCGTGGCGCCGCCTTGCCATCCCCCAGCCCGATTGGGCAAGCGGCTATCAGGGTTTTTTGAAACGATAGACGAACTGATCGGTCTTGCCGCGGATTTCGGGGTCGAACACCGGCTTGTCGTGCTTGTCGGCGGGGTTGGCGACGGCGCCCGATTCGCCATCGAAAACAAAACCCGCCGCGGTAAGTTCGGTCTTTACCACCGACGGCTCGATCCGGTGCAGGCTCTTGGTGACGTCGGCCGGACTGCCGCTTGCTGCGGCATGATCGAGCACGACGAACACGCCGCCCGGTTTCAGCGCCGCCAGCACCGATTTGTTGAAGGCGAGCAGGCCAGCGGCATCAAGGCTGTTGTGCAGATCATGATAGTTCTGCGAGGTCCAGGCGACATCGAGCGAGCTTGCCGGCACGGCGCCGAAGGTCGCAACGACGCTGACATTGCCATAGCTGTCGGCGCCACCCAGATCAGCAATCGCCTTGGCGGCATCAGGATTGCGCGCCTGTGATGCGGCCGGGATGATCGCGGTGACATGGCCTTTGGCGCCCACCGCCCCGGCAAAGACCCGGGTGAAATAGCCGCCGCCGGGCAGGAAATCGGCGACCGCGCCGCCGGGCTTGACCATGGCGAACGCCACCATTGCGGCCGGCTTGCGCGCGGCGTCGCGCGCCATGTCATCGGCGGGTCGCACCCCGGCGGCGACGGCCGGAATGGCGATTGCGAGAAGCGGCGCTGCGATTGCAGCAACGAACAAATGGGTGCGCATTGGAAAATCTCCCTGGCTGGATGGCAGGAAAGTCCCACGCCGGGCGGCTGTCGGCCAGCCTTTTCTTTTGGCGCCACCGGTGCCGCGCAAAAAAAGGCCCGGCAGATTGCTCTGCCGGGCCAGTCGGTTTCCTTGGGGAGGAACCTCTTGAGATGCGACCCTGTGCCAGGCCTGCATCAATCCCGTGGTAGCCTAGCTGTTGTAGGCACGCTCGCCATGCTCACCCAGATCAAGGCCTTCGCGCTCGACTTCGGGGGAGACACGCAGGCCGGTCAGGGCCTTGGCGATGTAGATGGCGATCACGGTGCCGACGGCCGCCCAGACGATGGTGGTGGCGACGGCTTCGAACTGCACCATCAACTGATGGCCCATGTCGAAATCGGCAGGCCCGGGACCGCCCAGCGCCGGCGAATAGACGATGCCGGTGCCGATGGCGCCAACCATCCCGCCGATGCCGTGGATGCCAAAGGCGTCCAGCGAGTCATCATAGCCGAGCTTTGGCTTCAGATAGGCGACCGCCGCGTAGCAGACGAGTGCCGCGACCGCACCGAGCACGATGGCGCCGAACGGTCCGCTATTGCCCGCGGCCGGGGTGACGGCGACCAGACCAGC
Organism: Sphingomonadales bacterium; assembly: GCA_038208825.1. Taxonomy (GTDB): domain Bacteria; phylum Pseudomonadota; class Alphaproteobacteria; order Sphingomonadales; family Sphingomonadaceae; genus Sandarakinorhabdus. The sequence continues at coordinate 28,409 of JBBQYI010000017.1, forward strand.
GATGATACCGGAGGCCAGGCCCAGCGACGACGGCTTGTGACCGGCGATGCGTTCAGCGAGCATCCAGAACAGCGCTGCGGACGCGGTGGCGACAAAGGTGTTGATCATTGCCAGCGCTGCCGACCCGTTGGCTTCCAGCGCCGAACCGGCGTTGAAGCCGAACCAGCCGACCCAAAGCAAGCCGGTGCCGACCATGGTCAGCGTCAGCGAGTGCGGGGCCATGGCTTCCTTGGGGAAGCCGATGCGCTTGCCAAGGATCAGCGCCGCGACCAGCGCCGACACGCCGGCGTTGATATGCACCACGGTGCCGCCGGCGAAATCCAGCGCGCCCATTGCGAAGAACAGGCCACCGGCCGCCCAAACCATATGCGCCACCGGGAAATAGACGATGGTCAGCCAGACGAGCGTGAACACCATCACTGCCGAAAATTTGATGCGCTCGACAACCGAGCCGAGCACCAGCGAAACGGTAATCGCAGCAAAGGTCATCTGGAAACAGATGAACACATATTCCGGAATGACAACGCCCTTGGTGAAGGTGTCGGATGTCGTCGACGAACTAACCCCGGCCAGGAACATCTTGCCGAAACTGGAAATAAACGGCTTCATCGCATCGGATGCGTCGGGGCCAAAGGCCATCGAATAGCCGTAGATCACCCAGATCAGCATCGCAAAGCAGGTTGCAGCGCCGATCTGCGTCATGGTCGCCAGCATGTTCTTGGAGCGGGTAAGGCCGCCGTAAAACAGTTGCAGGCCCGGCAGGATCATCATCAGCACCAGCACGGTGGCGATCATCATGAAGGCGGTATCGCCCTTGTCGGGCGTCGGCGCTGCGGCCTCGGCGACGGCAGGCACTGCGGCTGCGACCACCGGGGCTGCTGTTGCGACAGCGTCGGCCGCGGCGGCGACTTCCTGCGCGAAGGCCGGTGCCGCTGCGAACAGCGCGACGAACGCGGCGCCAGTTCCCAGCGATTTAAGATTGAAGTTCATCAGTCCCCCTCCGGTCATGTCAGAGTGCGGTTTCATTGGTTTCACCGGTACGGATACGCACCGCCTGGCCGACGTCGGTCACGAAAATCTTGCCGTCGCCGATCGAGCCGGTGTGCGCTGCCTGCTGGATCGTTTCGACCACCTTGGAAAGCTGGCCGTCTTCGACTACGACCTCGATCTTGATCTTCGGCACCATGTTGGTCGTGTATTCCGCGCCGCGATAGATTTCGGTCTGGCCCTTTTGCCGGCCGAACCCTTTGACTTCGCTCACGGTCATGCCTTGCACGCCCGCCCCCGACAGTGCCTCACGCACTTCGTCGAGCTTGAACGGCTTGATAATGGCGATGACGAGTTTCATGGCCCCTCCCTGACGCGAACTGCCGCGTTGATCTCTGCCATGCACGGATCGTGCCAAGTGCTGCGGCGCAGCATTACCGGGGAATTACTGGCGTTGCCCGGGGGCACCTTGCCCGATTCCAGTGCAACAAAACTGCAATCGCGCAATTTTTGGGCAGCACCTTGCGGGCCGCATCGTCAGAAAAGTGCTTCGATCGCCGCCCAGTTTTCGATGACCGATGCCTCGCCCAGCTCGATGAGCTCGTGCGCCCGCGTGAAATTGCGCACATCGATATGGCCAATGGCCGGCGCTATCTCCAGATCGGGCGGATCGACCATCAGGCTTTGTCGCGCCAGGTGCATCATCAGCAGCGACAACCCGGCGCGGCCGACCCGGAACGGCGTCACCAGTTTCTTGTCCCGCGGCATACCGATTTCGGCCCGGCGCAGATAATCGCCCTGCAGATTGACCGCCAGCACTGGCGCATCCGACAGCGCCCGCACTGCCCGGACCGGCACCGGCGCGACGACGCCGCCATCGATCAGGATCATGCCATTCTGCCGGACCGGCGGCAGAACGCCCGGAATGGCGATGGAGGCGCGCACCGCATCGACGATAAGCCCGCGCGTCAACGAGACTTCCTCGCCGCTGATCAGATCGGCGGCGACCACCGCCGTCGGGATGAACAGATCCTCCAGATGGCCATGGCCGAAATGCTGGCGCAACTGGCTGGTAATGGTCCGCCCGCCGAGCACCGAGCCGCGCCGCGGATCGATATCGATGAAGCGCATGACCTGGCGCGCGTTCACCGATCGCGCCAGTTCCTCCAGCACATTGACCCGGTGCGCGGCGAGGCACACCGCCGCCAGCGCGCCGATGGAGGTGCCGCTGACCGCCACCACCTCCACGCCGCGCGCTTCGAGCGCGTGCAGCACGCCGATATGCGCCCAGCCGAGTCCCGCGCCGCCGCCCAGTGCCAATGCCAGTTTCAAGCCGGGTCGCCTGCCGCCGCCAGCAGCGCCCGCGCTTCTGCCTCATCCTCATCCAGCACCATCAGCCGCACGCCCGACAGGCCGCTGCCGATCAACGAGGCGATGCCGGCGTCGAACAGCACCGCCTCGATGCCGCCGGCCTGAAGACGCATCCGCATGATTTCGGCCTCCACCGGGTCGAACAAAGTGGCAAGGGTAATCAGGCTCATCGACTGGCACCCCGCCGGTGATGCAACCGCCACGCGAACCAATAGACGAGGCCATTCAGCGCCAGCAGCACGGCGGCGCCGGCCAGTTGCGCCACATGGGTGAGGCCGGGCGGGTAAATGACCGGCAGGATGTAGTGATCGATGAAACCGCCGCTGTAGCCAGCCTCATCCGCCGCGGCGCGCAGCCGGTTTTCGATGGGCGTCAACGGGCAGATGCCGCGGACGATCATGATGCCACCGGCCCAAGCCAGCGCCGGCAGGTGCAACCAGGCCATGGCGGCAAAGCGCAGCACCAGCAACGAACCCAATACTGCGAACAGGATGAAGGCAAAATGCGCCATCACCACCAGATTCGCAGCTGTCGCCGGGTTCATGCCGTTCAATCGTAGGGCAGCACGGTGGGCGGCCGCACCGGCAGGCCATCGATGCTGCGATCACGCTCCGCATATTTGGCCAACCGTTCGGCCGGTACTTCCTGGGCGTGGAACTTGCGCAGGGTCTGGCGCTCGGCGGCCAGCGTCATCTTTGGCACGCCCCAGCCGCACGATGTCTGCGCCGAATGCACCACGATGTCGAAAATCTGCCGCACGCCGCGCTCGATATTGAAATGCCCGGCGACTTCCGCCCAATCATCGTCCTGCGGCAGCACGGGGTGGCCATGGCCATAGATGCGATAGATCAGCGCCGGCTGGTCAAAGGCGCAGAACATGATGGTGATACGGCCATCAGCGGCCAGATGCGCGTTGGTTTCGTTGCCGGAACCGCCGTAATCGAGATAGGCGACGCGGCCGGGGGCCAGAACGCGGAACGAATCCATGCCCTTGGGCGACAGGTTGATGCGCGAATCCTCGGCAGCCGTCGCCACGAAAAACACCGGCTGCTTTTCAACGAAGGCCCGCTGTTCATCGGTGATCGCATCGAAGAATTCCATGGCCCGTACCTTTATGGCGGTTACATCGCAATGCCGTGCCTGCTGCTATGCCGCCGTGCCGCCGACGGTCAGGCCATCGATCAGCAGCGTCGGCTGGCCAACCCCGGCCGGCACGCTCTGCCCGCCCTTGCCGCAAATGCCGACACCTTCATCCAGCGCGAAATCATTGCCGATGGCCTTGACGCGGGTCAGCACATCGGGGCCGTTGCCGATCAGCGTGGCGCCCTTGATCGGCGCACCCAGCCGGCCATTTTCGATGTGATAGGCCTCAGTGCAGGAAAACACGAACTTGCCGCTGGTGATATCGACCTGGCCGCCGCCAAAACTTTTGGCATAAATGCCGGACTTTACCGATCGCAGTATCTCGCCGGGGTCTTCGCTGCCGTTTTCCATGAAGGTATTGGTCATCCGCGGCATCGGCGCATGGGCGAAGCTTTCACGGCGGCCGTTTCCGGTCGGCGCCATGCCCATCAACCGGGCGTTGAGCCGATCCTGCATATAGCCCTTCAGGATGCCATCCTCGATCAGCACGGTGCGTTCGGTCGGCGTGCCTTCATCATCGACTGTCAGCGAGCCGCGGCGATTGTCGATGCTGCCATCGTCGACCACGGTGACTCCCTTGGCCGCGACACGTTCGCCGATGCGGCCGGAAAAGGCGCTGGTGCCCTTTCGGTTGAAATCACCCTCCAGCCCATGGCCGATCGCCTCGTGCAGCAAGATGCCCGGCCAGCCCGGCCCCAGCACAACGGTCATCTCGCCCGCCGGCGCCGCCACCGCATCCAGGTTGGTCAGCGCATTGGCCAGCGCAATATCGATGGCACCGTTCCAGTTTTCCGCGCCGATGACGCCGTCATACAAATAACGCCCGCCCAGCCCGTGAAAGCCAGTTTCGCGTCGGCCGTCCTTTTCGGCGACGATCTGCACGTTCAACCGAACCAGCGGCCGCACGTCGCGCACCCGATGGCCATCGGCGCGGATGATCTCGACAACGCTCCAACTGCCCAACAGGCTGGCGGACACCTGCACGACACGTGGATCGCGGGCGCGGGCCGCAGCATCGATGGTCTGCATCAACGCCACCTTGTCTTCGAATCGCATCGCATCCAACGGGTTGGCATCGGTGTAACGCCGAGCGTTGGTGCGTTGCGGCGCGCTCGAAACATTGGCGTTGCCGGCATGGCCGTCGCGCACCACCCGGATGGTGTCGGCAGCGCGCAGGATTGCCGCGTCGCTCAATTCATTGGCATGGGCAAAGGCGGTCATTTCCCCTGCAACACCGCGCAGGCCAAAGCCCTTTTGTGTATCGAAGGTCGCCGCCTTCAGCCGGCCATCGTCGAAGGAAAAACTCTCCGATACCGCATATTGCAGGTATAGCTCGCCATCATCGCAACCGTTCAGCGCATCGGCGACGAGCCGTTCGGTGCGGCCGGGGTCAAGCCCGGTGTCGGCGTAGAAAATCGTGGCGGGATCAAGATTGCTCATGACCATGATATAGGGCGGCCCGGCCACAAGGGAAACCAGTGATGCACGCGACATTTTCGATGACCGCAATCGGCCATGTCGAAGGCGGGCGGGACCAGCCCGATGACGATAATTGGGGCCACAGCCTCGCCGCCGTGGTGCTGGCGCCGCATATCCCCGCCGAGGCGCTGACCGGCCTCGACACGTTCAGCCATGCCGAGATCATTTTCGTGTTCGATCGCCTGCTGGGTAAAAAACCGGCAATGGCACGGCGGCCACGCGACAATCCGGATTGGCCGGTCACGGGCATCTTTGCCCAGCCAGGCAGCAACCGCCCGAACCATATCGGCGTGACGCGCTGCCGGATCATCGGTGTTTCCGGCAACCGGCTGGAACTGGAGGGGCTGGACGCCATCCACGGCACGCCAGTGCTCGATATAAAGCCCGTTATCGCCGAATTCCTGCCGCGCGGCACCTTGCGCCAGCCATCCTGGGCGACCGAATTGATGGCGGAATATTGGTAACGCTCACCCCAAGCCGGCTGCGTTGCATCCGGACCTAAAAGGCGCAGGTCAGGTGCCAGGCCTCGCCGGGGCGATCGAACTCGATACGCGAGCAACTGGAAAGCACGTCGCGGCCGATCAGGATCCATGGCCCCCGGCCGCTGTTGCGCTTGGCTGTGACGGTGATGGTATCGTCATCATCTTCGGCGGTGCTGGTGCCGGCCCGGGCCTGCGCATCGATCAGCTTGGCCTGGGCTTCCGTCACCCGTGCGCCGGGGCGACGCAGCGGCAGGCCGAGCAATTGCGCGCCGGGCGTGGGGACCAACCGTTCAAAGGGCAGCGACACCCCGGGAAACGGCTTCCAATAGCCGACTTCACCGCCGCGCTTCGCCAGCCCGGCCGCCGCCAGCAGCGCCGCCGCCCGCGCGTTCATAACCGTATCGGGGGAATTCAATTCCAGGGCGACATCGACAATCTCGCCAGCGATGCGCGCCCGCATCATCGCGCCGCCACCGTTTTTTCGGGTAATCGAATGGATTTTCGCCCCCGCCGCCTGTGACCCGAGCTCGATGATGATACGATCGGCCTTCAGCACGCTGACCGGCAAGACGCCATCGGCATCGCCTGCGATCGGCTTGTCGACCCAGATCGCCGGCAGGCTGGATTTGGGAAGGCCGCGTGGCTCGATGCTGTACAGATTGCCGCGAAACGTCGCTTCGCCGCCGGGAATCAGCGAATTTTTGAAGGTGCGCTTTCCGATCAACGGAAAGGCGCGCAGGCCGGCCTGCGCCGCCGGGCCATTGTTGAGGATCAGCACGCTGTCGAAACTGAGCGCCAGCCGGATATCAAGCACGGCATTCTTGATCCGCACCGGGATATGCGGCTGACCACCCGGCGTAACGCTGACGGTAATGGATGCCGGATTGGCGGCTGACGCAGTGGTGGCGATCAGCGCCAACAGCGATGCAAAGCCGGCGCCCGCAACCCCGCCGTGCCGCCTCACCGCGCGTCGGCCGGGCCGCCCGCCAGCACAAAGCGGCGGTCGCAATAGCCGCACTCGGCAAAGCCTTCCGGGCCTATCTGCAACCAGACGCGCGGATGGCCATCGCCGCCGCGTTCATCGCCGTCGCAGAACACCCGCGCGGCATCGGTCACGAAATTTTCAGGGGGCTGCGTCTGGGTCATGGCCATCCCACTACCAACTGGCTGGCGGTGAGTCACGCGGCGCGGCAGCCGCGCTACGACGATTTGACATCAAATATATCAATATCGTCACTGAATTGTAATCACAAAGCAATGATTGCCCCGCATGGCCGATGTTGCACTGCATCAAAAGGGGTTCCTCATGCGTCACCTGCTTCTGGCTTCTATCACTCTGCCGGCCTTGTTCGCCGCGCTACCAGCCAACGCACAGGTGGCTGCGCAAGCGCTGGCCGCGTCGGACGCGGTCGGTGCCGAGGAAATTGTCGTCACGGCGCAAAAGCGCGACGAAAAAATCGTCAACGTGCCAATCACCATCACCGCCTACAGCGGCAAGACCCTGCGCGACATCGGCGTCACCCAGTTCGATCAACTGTCGGCGTTTGTCCCCGGCCTGAATGTCCAGGAACAAAGCCCCAACAATCCCGGCTTCGTCATTCGCGGCATCACGTCGGACAGCGGATCGTCGCAGGGGTCGCCCGCCGTCACCGTCTATCTGAACGGCATCGATGTCAGCCGCTCGCGCGGCTCCTATTTCGATCTGTACGACCTTGAGCGAGTCGAGGTGGTCAAGGGCCCGCAGGCCACACTGTTCGGCACCGCCGCCGCCATCGGCGCCGTCAGCGTCATCACGGCCAAGCCGCGCCCGGGCTTTTCGGCCGAATTGCGCGGCGCCTATGGCAATTACAACCAGGGTCGCACCGACGGATTCGTCAACTATGGCAATGATGTCATTGCCGGGCGCATCGCCTTTTCATACAAGCACCGTGACGGCGTGGTGCCCAACATCGCCGGCCGGCCCGGGTCACAGACCCCAAATGGCCCTTTGAAGAACGACCTGAACGGCCAGGGCCAATATGGCATCCGCGCGTCGCTGCGTTATACGCCGACACCGGATTTCAGCCTCGATCTCGTCGGAACCTATGACGGCCAGCGCGCGCCGGGCACCTCGTTCAAATCGGGCACCTTTGCGCCCACCGGCGGCACCACGTCGCCTTACAACTTTGCAGAGGTGGCCGGATCGCCGGTGTCGCTGGCCGTGCTGGGCGCCGCCCAGCCAAGCCTGAAGCGCAATGTCTATGACATCAACGCCACCGCCCGCTACGACATCGAAGGGCCGCTCAGCTTCACCGTCGTTACCGGCTATCGCAATTTCGATTCGAACGAAGTGTTCGACGCCGATGGCACCCAGGCCTGGTATCTGGAATTCGCTGAAGACGCGCGCGGTGAACAATTCAGCGCCGAAGGCCGGGTCAATTACGACAGCGACACCATCCACGCTTTCGCCGGCCTGAATTATTTCAAGGAATCCGGATCGCAGCGAGTGCCGTTTTCGACCGAGGAGGGCATTTATCTGCAGTGCGCGGCACGGCTGATCCCGGGCCTGCCCTGCATCGACAGCGCCGGTGTGGTGACGGCAGCACAGGCAACAGCCCTGCTGACCCGCGGTGCAGCAACCGTGCTGCCTTATAGTTCGGAATTCAAGAATTCGGCCAATCTGCACAATGTCTCGGTGTTTGCCGACGTCACCTGGATCCCGACGCCGCGGCTTGAACTGACGCTGGGTGGCCGCTTGCTGTTCGAGGACCGCACCAGCGGATTCTTCACCCGGGCCCCCAATTCGGTGATCAGCGGCGCGCCGCTGCTGCCGCAGGTCGATACGCGTGGCCAGACATACAGCGCCAATGGCAATAATTCGGCGTTCTTGCCGCGCGCCAACATCCTGTTCCGCGCAACCGATCGGGTAAATCTGTATTTCACCTATTCAAAGGGTCGCCGTTCGCCTGTCGTCCAGCTTGGCGCGACTCGCATCGCCGGGCAGCCGGCACCGCTGCGTACCGATGTCGCGGCCGAGGACATCACCAATTACGAAGGCGGCATCAAGGGCGCCTTCGGCAATCTGACCGCCAGCATCGGCGGCTATTACATCAAATATCGCAATTTTCAGGTTACCATCGTCACGCCGGGCGCGCCGAACCGTACCCAAAGCGCCGGCAGCGCCACCAACTATGGCGTAGAGGCCGAATTCAACCTGCGTCTCAACAAGCGGATCAACCTGTTCGGCAACGCCAGCTGGATCAAGGCCAATGTCGATACCAACCCGCTTTACCCGGCGTTTTCGGGCGACCGCTTCCGCCTGCAGTCGGAATGGCAAGCAGCCGGCGGTGGCACGATCACCCAACCGATCAACGACAAGGTCGAACTGTTCGCCACCCCGACCATTACCTACCGGTCGTCGCTGTTTTTCGAACTGCCCAACAATCCGGTCACCTCGCAAGGGCCGGTGACGCTGGTCAACCTGCGCGCCGGACTGCAGGATCCGAAGGGCAAGTGGCAATTGTTGGGCTTTGCCAACAACCTCACCAACAAGCAGTATCTGCTCGACGCCGGCAACACGGGCGGCGCCTTCGGCATCCCCACCTTCATCCGCGGCTTGCCACGGCTGTACGGAATCGAGGGCGTCGTCCGCTTTTGATCGGGTTCGGGCCGGGCCGCATGGCAGCGCCGTGCGGCCCGGTGCCACTTGCCCAGCCCAAGCCGCCGGTCTATCGGCCATAGGCATGACCCAATCCGCCATCTCCATCCGTGGCCTTGAAAAAACCTATGCCGGCGGCAAGCAGGCGTTGAAGGGCATCGATCTTGAAATCCCGCGCGGCAGCATGTTCGGTCTGCTCGGCCCCAACGGCGCCGGCAAATCGACGCTGATCAACATCCTCGCCGGGCTGGTCAACAAGACCGGCGGCACCGCCAACATCTGGGGCTTTGATATCGATGAACACCCGCGCAATGCCAAGCGCAGCATCGGCATCGTGCCGCAGGAATTGGTGTTCGATGCGTTCTTCACGCCGTTCGAAACGCTGGAACTGCAGGCCGGGCTGTTCGGGGTGAAGAAATCCGATCGCCGCAGCATGGAATTGCTGAAGGCGGTGCACCTTGATGACAAGGCGCATGTCTATTCGCGCACCCTGTCTGGTGGCATGAAGCGCCGGCTGCTGGTCGCCAAGGCGCTGGTTCACAACCCCGCCGTGCTGGTGCTCGATGAACCGACCGCCGGCGTCGATATCGAACTGCGCGCGCAACTGTGGGACTATGTCCGCACGCTGCACGCCGAAGGCACCACTGTTGTCCTGACCACCCATTATCTTGAGGAAGCCGAAGCGCTGTGCGACCGCATCGCCATCGTCAACCAGGGCCAGATCGTCGCAAACGACCTTACCTCGACCCTGCTCGCGACCGCCGGCGACAAGAAGCTGATCGTCACCGTCGACCGGGACCTGACCGAAGTGCCGGCCGGGCTTGAGGCACGCACAGAATTGCGCGGTGACCGCACCCTGACGCTGACCTATGACAAGCGCAGCCGCAACGCCGGGCAGGTTCTGGAGGCCGTAGCCGCCGCCGGGCTCGGCATCGTCGATGTATCGACACAGGAAGCCGATCTGGAAGACGTGTTCCTGGAACTGACCCGTGCATAAGCCGGCGCCGCCCGCAAAAAGGTCGTAACCATGGCGAAACGCCCGCCGTCAGAAGCGCGCACGCATGACGTCGTCATCATCGGTTCCGGTGCCGCCGGGCTGACGGCGGCGCTCAACCTGGCCGAACATTGCAAGGTCGTGGTCCTCGCCAAAGGCGACGTCGCCGATGGCTCCACCGCCTGGGCGCAGGGTGGGATCGCCGCCGTGCTGGAACCCGGCGACACGTTCGAAAGCCATATCGAGGACACGATGGTCGCCGGCGCCGGGCTGAACCACCGCGCCACCGTCGAATTCGTGGTGGAAAACGCCGCCGCCGCCATTGATCGGCTGGCCGCGATCGGCGTGCCGTTCAACCCCGGCGAAAACCTGTCCGAACGCTGGCATCTGACGCGCGAAGGCGGCCACAGCCACCGCCGCATCGTCCATGTCGATGATGCCACTGGCTGGGCCGTGCAACAGGCGCTGCTGAAGGCGGCGGTTGCCAACCCCAACATCACGCTGGTGCCGGGCATGGTGGCGCTGGACCTGATCACCGAACGCCATGTCGAAGGCGAACGCTTTGCGGCGCGCGGCTGCCACGGCGTCTATGCCTTCAACACCGTCACCCGCCACGTCGAACGCTTTGTCGGCAAGGCCGTGGTGCTGGCGACCGGCGGCGCATCGCGCGTCTATCAATATTCGACCAACCCCGATGGCTCGACCGGGGACGGGATCGCCATGGCCTGGCGCGCCGGTTGCCGCGTTTCGAACATGGAATTCAACCAGTTCCACCCGACCTGCCTGTACCATCCGCAGGTCAAGAATTTCCTCATCACCGAGGCCTGCCGCGGCGAAGGCGGCCATTTGAAGCTGCCCGACGGCACCCGCTTCATGGACCGTTACGACGATCGACTGGAACTTGCCCCGCGCGATGTCGTCGCCCGCGCCATCGATGCCGAAATGAAGCGGCTGGCGCTGCCCAATGTGCTGCTCGACATTTCGCATCTGGGCGCCGATTTCGTCCGCCACCATTTCCCGACCATCCACGCCAGGCTGCTCGAACTGGGTATTGATTGCACCATCGAACCGATCCCGGTCGTGCCGGCGGCGCATTATTCCTGCGGCGGCGTGATGGTGGATCTTGCCGGCCGCACCGATCTTGCCGGGCTGTGGGCGGCAGGCGAGGTGACGCAATCAGGCCTGCACGGCGCCAACCGGCTCGCTTCCAACTCCATCCTTGAATGCCTGGTGTTCGGGCAGGCCGTCGCCGACGACATCACCGCCAAATGGGATACCGATGCGTCATTGCCGGCGATCAAGGCCTGGGATGAAAGCCGCGTCACCGATTCCGACGAAGAAATCGTCGTCGCCCATAATTGGGACGAACTGCGGCGTTTCATGTGGGATTATGTCGGCATCGTGCGCACCGACAAACGGCTGGAACGCGCGGCGCACAGGGTCAAGCTGCTGCGCAAGGAAGTCGCCGATTATTACGGCAATTTCCGCGTCACGCCCGATCTGATCGAGCTGCGCAACCTTGTTACCGTCGCCGATCTCATCGTCCGTTCGGCCCGCGCCCGCAAGGAAAGCCGCGGACTGCACTACACCACCGACTATCCAAAACTGGCCACAGTAGCGCGCGACACGGTGCTGGACCCGGTTTCGGCGCGGAACTGACCCGACAAAGTCAGCCCATCAATTCGCGCACGTCCGTCAACCGGCCCGTCACCGCCGCCGCCGCCGCCATAGCCGGCGACACCAGGTGCGTGCGCGCACCAACGCCCTGCCGCCCGACGAAATTGCGGTTGCTGGTCGAAGCGCAACGCTCGCCCGCCGGCACCTGATCGGGGTTCATGCCCAGGCACATCGAACAACCCGGTTCGCGCCAGTCGAACCCAGCCTCGATAAAGATGCGGTCCAGCCCCTCGGCTTCGGCCTGGCGCTTGACCAGCCCCGAACCCGGCACCACCAGCGCCTGCTTGACGCCAGCCGCCACGTGGCGGCCCTTCGCCACCGCCGCCGCGACACGCAAATCCTCGATGCGGCTGTTGGTGCAACTGCCGATGAAGATGTTCTCCACCGCCACATCCTGCATCCGGGTGCCCGGCGTCAGGCCCATATATTCAAGGCTTTTCGCCGCCGCGGCGCGCTTGCCGGGGTCGGCAAAGCTTTCAGGCGCCGGCACGACATCGCCGATGGCGACGACATCTTCGGGGCTGGTGCCCCATGTCACCAGCGGCTGGATGCTGCCGCCGTCGATGACCACGACGCTGTCATAGGTCGCGCCTGCGTCGGTCGGCAGGGTTCGCCACCAGGCCAGCGCGGCCTCCAGATCGGCGCCCCTTGGCGCGCGCGGCCGGCCGATCACATAGTCGAATGTCTTTTCATCCGGTGCCACCAGCCCGGCGCGGGCGCCGGCCTCGATGGCCATGTTGCAGACCGTCATGCGGCCTTCCATGCTGAGGTCGCGGATAACGTCGCCGGTATATTCGATGACATAGCCGGTGCCCCCGCCGGTGCCGAGCCGGCCGATCACCGCCATCGCCACATCCTTGGCCGAAATGGAAAAGCCGAGCTTGCCGGTCACCCGAACTTCCATGGCTTTTGACTGGCGCAGCAGCAGCGTCTGCGTGGCGAACACATGCTCCACTTCCGACGTGCCGATGCCGAACGCCAGCGCGCCAAAGGCGCCGTGGGTCGCGGTATGGCTGTCGCCGCACACCATCGTCACGCCCGGCAGGGTAAAGCCCTGCTCCGGCCCGATGACATGGACAATCCCCTGTTCCGGCGCATCGATGGCGAACATCTCGACGCCGAAATCGGCGCAGTTCTTGGTCAACGCCTCCAGCTGCGCCTTCGACATCGGATCGAGAATGGGCAGCGTGCGGTCCGTCGTCGGCACATTATGATCGGGCACCGCCAGCGTCAGATCGGGTCGCCGCAGCTTGCGCCCGGCCATGCGCAGGCTTTCGAACGCCTGCGGCGTCGTCACTTCATGGATCAGGTGCCGGTCGATGAAGATCAGCGCGGTGCCGTCATCGAGGCTGCGGACGACATGGTCATCCCAAATCTTGGCGTAAAGCGTGCGCGGCTGGCTCATCCTGGCCTGTTGCCGCGTTTTGCTCTGAAAATCCAGCGTTCAACGCACCAGTTGCTGCAGCCATGAAGCAAAGCCCAGCCAGGCGGCGCTGGTGCTGATCGGCACCACCAGCAATTGTTCGGCAACCACCAGAGGCACGCCGAGCCGATAGGCCCAGTGCACATGGCCGATCGTCCGCTTGTCGTACACCATCGCCACGACCAGGAGCAGATCGACCGCGATGCCCGCCGGAATGGTGACAAAGGCGCCCGGTGGCGGCGCACCCACCGTACCCGCCGGTGCCAACAGCGTCAGGAACACCCGGCCCATCGCGGCCTGCAACATCGATACCATCATCACCAGCATGAATCGGCGGTGCACGTCCGGCCGGCTGATATTGGCGATGGCGGCGGAAAAGAAGCCGATCATGACCAACAGCCCAAGCAGCGGCACCGCCACGAACTGCCGCGCCAGTTCACCCTCCGCCGGGCCCAACCGTTCCGCGACCCAGATCTCGTTTATCGCCACCAGCGGCACCGAAAGTACCATGGTACCGAACAAGGCGATGCCAAACAGGCCGAATTTACGGTGATCAGGCGTGCGACCGGCCGCGACCAGTGCGCTTTGCGTGAAGAACAGCAGCGTCCAGCTGAAAAACAGCGCGCCATGCAGATGCATCACCGGCTGGCCGCCAAAATTGCCGGCAGCAATCCGGCCCCAATAGGTCGGGAAAAAACCGCCAAAGGCGATCATCACGACCGCCGTAGCCATGTAAAGATGAAACCGCGAAGGCGGCGGCGCCAATGCGATGGTTGATATCGTTGTCATTCGACCAACCCCCCGGCCAAGCTGAGGCGCCAACAATAGTGCAACCAGCGCCGCCGGGAAAGTGGCGCGCTATTTGGCCGGCAGCGCGTCGATGGCAGCCAGCACCGCCTCCAGCGGCGGCCGGGTCTTGTAGCCCTGCTCCGCCAGCTTGGCGCGGATGGTGCCATCAGGGGCCAAAATGAAAATGCCCGGCATCGGCACGCCAAAAGCGATCGAATCGGGCTTGTACTGCGGATCGCGCAGCGCCCAGGCATCGATGGTGGTCGATCCCTTGTCCGACAGCAGCACATAGTTGATGTCACGCTTTGCCGTGAAATCGGCCAGCACCGCCGGCGCGTCATAGCTGATCGCCGCCAGCCGATAGCCGCGTGCCGCCAGCGCATCGGGCGCCGCCTTCATCGCCAGCAATTGCGCCTGGCAATAGGGGCACCATTTTGCCGATCGGAAGAACATCAGCACAACGCCCTTTTTGCCGGCCAGCGCCTTCACTGTCATGGCTTTGCCGCTGGCATCTGTGGCGTGCAGCGCCGGCGCCTTGCTGCCCACCGCCGGGCCGATATCGAAATTGGCGGCCATAGCGCCGCCGCCGGCAACAAGGACGAACGCGGCGGCAAGCATCGGTATCGGTCGCATCATGGCAATTCCCCTTACGAACCCCGTTCGCTGCCCGACGGCAAAAGGTTACTCATCATCCAGCAGTGGCAATTGCACCGCGGTGCCTGCCGGCGGCGCCAACCCCAGATGCTTCCAGGCGCCGGGGTTTAGCATCCGCCCGCGCGCCGTCCGCGCCACCAGGCCCTGCTGGATCAGGAACGGCTCCACCACTTCCTCCAGCGTATCGCGCGCTTCCGACAGGCCGGCGGCCAGCGTTTCCACCCCCACCGGCCCGCCGCGATAGATATCGGCGATCATCATCAGATAGCGCCGGTCCATCGCGTCGAGTCCGAGGTTATCCACTTCCAACCGGTTCAGCGCCCGGTCGGCGGCCTTTTGGTCCACCGTCGTGCTGCCGGCGGCCGAGGCAAAATCCCGTACCCGGCGCAGCAACCGCCCGGCGATGCGCGGCGTACCCCGCGCCCGCGCCGCAATTTCCCGCGCACCATCGGGCGTCAGGTCAAGCTGCAACAGCACCGCCGCCCGCGTCACCACCTTTTCCAGCTCATCGACGCTGTAGAAAACCAGCCGCAGCGGGATACCGAAGCGGTCCCGCAGCGGCGTCGTCAACAGCCCGGCGCGCGTCGTCGCCCCCACCAGCGTAAAATGCGGCAAGTCGATCCGCACCGACCGCGCGCTGGGCCCCTCGCCGATCATCAGGTCGAGCACACGATCCTCCATCGCCGGATAGAGGATCTCCTCTACCGCCGGGGACAGCCGATGAATCTCGTCGATGAACAGCACATCATGATTATCAAGATTGGTCAGCAGCGCCGCCAGGTCACCCGCCTTGGCAATCACCGGCCCGGACGTGGCGCGAAACCCCACACCCAATTCACGCGCGACAATCTGCGCCAGCGTCGTCTTGCCCAGCCCCGGCGGCCCGTGCAGCAACACATGATCGAGCGGCTCCCCCCGCTGGCGGGCAGCGGCGACAAACACCGCCAGATTGGCGCGCAATGCCTCCTGCCCGATGAACTCGTCGAGCGATTTGGGGCGTAGGGCGGCATCGATATCGTCGGGCTTGCGCTGGGGGCTGAGGTCGGAACTCATCGCGCACTTTTCCGCAGCGCCACGCGGATCAGTTCACCGACCGCCGCGCCGTCGCCCAATTCGGCCTGCGCCTCCGCCACCGCGCGGCTTGCGTCCATCGGGCGGAAGCCGAGGCCGGCCAGCGCCGCCAGCGCATCGGCAACGACGCCCTGCGCCGATCCGACCGGTAGTGGCGCCGCCGTGCCCAGCGCCACGGCGCCGAACTTGCCCTTCAATTCATTGGCGATGCGCGCCGCCAGTTTCGGCCCGACACCATTGGCCCGCGCGATGCTGGCGGTATCGGCGGCGGCGATGGCATGTGCCAGTTCATCCGGCCCGAGCACCGACAGGATCGCCAGCGCGACGCGGCCGCCGACGCCCTGCACCGTCGTCAGCAGCCGGAAACTGTCACGCTCGGCCTCGCCCAGGAAGCCGAACAGCTGGATGGCGTCCTCGCGCACCTGGGTTTCGATGTGGAGGACGACGGCACTGCCGATGCCGCCAAGCGCCCCCAGGGTCTTGGCCGACGCGCTGACCAGATAGCCGACGCCATTCACATCGACGACACAGGCATCGGCGGCGGTCGAATCGAGCAGGCCCTTCAGCCGCGCAATCATGCGACGCCCCTGAGCCGCGCCGTCGCCGCCAGATGCGCGTGGGCGATCGCTACCGCCAGCGCATCGGCGGCATCTTCGCCGGTGACCTTGGTGCCCGGCAGCAGCCGTTCGACCATGGCATGAACCTGCGTCTTGTCCGCCCCACCGGTGCCGACCACCGCCTTTTTGACCAGCCGCGTCGCATATTCGGCGACCGCGAGTCCGCCGCGCGCCGCCGCCAGCAGCACGACGCCGCGCGCCTGCCCCAGCTTCAGCGTCGATTGCGGATTGGCGTTGACGAAAACCTCCTCGATCGCCGCCGTATCGCAGCCGTGTGCGGCAATGACGGTCTCCAGCCCAGCGTAGAGCGCCGCCAGCCGCTCCGCCAGTGGCGCCGCCGGCAGCGTCTTCACCGTGCCGTGCGCGATGTGGCGCAGCCGGTTGCCCGAAGCTTCGATGATGCCCCAGCCGGTCTTGGCAAGGCCGGGATCGAGGCCGAGGACGATCATATTCTCCCCTCCCTTTCAAGGGAGGGGTCGGGGGTGGGTGAGTCGATCCGGAGGGCAGAAGGTAGCCCGTCCGCCGCGCTTACGCCCAGGCCTTCTCGTTCCAAGCCAGGGGCGCCCGGGCGGCGGGGGGCGGCGGCAGCGACTATGGTTGCCAGCACGCCAGCCAGATTTTCCGCAACCTCGGCGTTGGAAAATCGGACCGTCAGCATTCCGCGCGCTGCCAGCGCAGCGTCGCGGCGCGCGTCGCGATCCACATCATGCGTGTTGCCGTCAATTTCGACAATCAACGCGGCGGCCGGACAATAAAAGTCTGCGATGACGGTGCCGAGCACCGATTGCCGGCGAAACTTCAGGCCATCGAGGCGGCTTGCCGACAATGCCCGCCACAGCGTCCGCTCAGCTGCTGTCGGCGCGCGACGCATCTGCTGGGCGAATTCGCCAAGGCGCGGGTCGATGCGTGGCGGCATTGCTGGCTTCCCCCGTCACTCACCCACCCCCGACCCCTCCCTTG
>JBBQYI010000018.1:0-44797 GCA_038208825.1 Sphingomonadales bacterium
GGCGGAATACTTGTCGCGATTGCAGAGATGACCTTGGCCAGCGGCATAGGTGCGCGCGTCGAAGGTGGTTGGTTGTGGGGTGATCCCGAAGAAGAGTTTTTTGGTGAGCACCAAGGTCGGTTCGTGGTCACGAGCGCCTCGCCGGACGAACTTCTCAATGACGCAAAACGCGCCGGAATTGCGGTTGAGGAATGGGGGTTAACGGGAGGCGACGGCCTCTGGGACGCGAACGCTAATGGTAAACTGACGTGGCGCGCCTCGCTCGCCGACCTGCGCGCCGCGCACGAAGGCGCGCTGCCGGCGATGATGGCGGGCGAAATCTGAAGGCTTGACCTGTCATGCCAGCGAAAGCTGGCATCCAGCGGTGAGGACAAGCAACGACGGGCGGCGTTCGGGGCCGGGGTCGATGCCAGCTTTCGCTGGCATGACAGTGGCGACGACTGGCGACGCATGTATCGGGACTGGGTGCCGGCCTTCGCTGGCATGACGGATGGTAGGGCGGACCAACCCCGCGCCTCATCTTGAATTTCCCGCGCAACGGGCCATTTTCTTGAGGCGGCACCCTGCCGCTGAAAGGCCCCCTTCCCCGATGGCTGGCACCCGCGCCTATCCCGCGCTAGAAAAACTGCCGCTGTCGCGCAGCCCGGCCGACATTCGTGCTCGCGTCGAACTGATCGAACAGCTGATGGAGCGCGCCTATGTCATCCCCGGCACCAGCCGCCGCATCGGCCTGGACGCGCTGATCGGCCTCATGCCGGTGGTTGGCGATCTTATTGCCGGCGCCATCGGGCTGTGGCTCGTCGCCGAAGCGCGCGCGCTCGGCATGCCGAAATTCACCCTTGCCCGCATGGTCGGCAATGTAGCGATCGATACAGCGCTCGGCTCCGTGCCGCTCGCGGGCGATCTGTTCGACCTGCTGTTTCGCTCCAACAGCATGAATTTGAAGCTGATCCGCAAGCACCTCGATCGCCACCACCCGCAATCGGCGTTTATCGACGCGCGATGACGCCCGCGCTGTGCCGCAACGACCGTATTTCATCACCTGCCGGGAATAGGGGCCGCTGATATGGCGCTGCTGTTTGGCTTGCTGCTGCTGTTTGTACTGGTGTTTGTCGTGATCGGGGTGATTTCGGCGGTGGCCTGGCTGTTGTGGGCCGGCCTGGTGGCGCTCGCCATCGCGATGCTGGCCGGGCTGGTGTTCAGCGCGGCATTGACCGGCGCGCCCGATCCCTGGTCGGCCACCGCATTGGTCAGCGGCGCTGCGGTATTCATCCTGGCCATCGCCGTTGGCCGGCGGTTGCAGCGCAACCGGCTGGAGCGCCGCGACCGCCGGCACCGGCTGCGCAATACCCCGCCGCCGCCGCGCATGGCGGCAGCGCCGGCCGCAGCGACCCCGGTGGCAATCGCCGTCGACCACAACGATTCCGGCGACGGGGGTGACCCCAAGCTCACCGCCGCCTGGAACCGGCTGGCCGAAAAGGCCGATTTCGCCCGCTCGCGCATCAACGTGGCGCGCACCAGTTGCGCGCGTTTCCTGGTTCTGGCCGAACATCACCCGGAAAATGGCGTGGCGGCAGACCTCGCCCTGCTGATCCGCAAGCATGTGCCCGAACATGTCGACGAATGCTTCGCCGCCTGCCGCACCGCGACGGCGCTGGAAATGCGCGGGCTGCTCGAGGAGGCCGTCGTGGACCTCGAACGGCTGGGCGCTCGCGCCGACAAGCGTCGGTCGGCGCTGATCGAAGCGAATGGCGCCGGCAACCGCCGCAGCCTGCTGGCGCGCCGGCTCGACAGCGACGATCCGTTCGGCTGACGCCGAAGCCAGGTTTCGTTCGGCTGCGGTCGAACAGCGACCGCAGCCGAACAACGACAGGATTTTACGCCATGATTGCCCGCGCCGGCCGCCGGTGCCGCAACATACCGCCGGTCATGCCGAAACCGGTCAGCAACAGCGCCCAGGTACCGGGTTCGGGCAAGGCCGCAAGATCGCCGGCATAGCCGTTACTGGCAAAATCGGTTCGGCCACTGCCAAGATCGCCGCCGCCACTGCAATTGTTCGAAACGCTGTTGCCATCCAGTGTCACCGCCGCTGTCAAAGCCAGCGCCCGGCCGCACAAGATGGTTGCGCCGCTATTGAGCGTGACCGCCACCGACGCGATGATGTTGCCGGCAAAGCTGGTGCCGGTGCCGAGCGTGGCGGCGCTGCCGACGTTCCAGAACAGCCCGCTGCGCGGCCCGCCACCGAGCACGACGATATTGGCAGCGCTGGCGGTAGTCAGGCTCGATCCGATCTGGAAGACAAAGGGCGTGTCGGCCTTGCCGGCATAATCGAGTGTCAGGGTGCCGGTCAGCTGCGCCGTCGAATCGAAATGATACACGCCGGGCGTCAGCACCCCGACGCTGCCAAGGTCTTGTCCCGTCAGATCGGTGCCGAACGGCAGCGCGGCAAGCGTGGTGAAGGCAACGCCTGCATCGCTCAGCGCGAGCGCTGCGGCAGCATCGGCGCTATGCACCGTGCCGACCAGCGTGATCGACCCAAGCCCGGTGATGGCGGTGCCGGGCGACACCCCCAGGTCACCGACGATGCCGGTCGCGCCCGTGTTCGTGACGGTCGTCGCGCCTAGCACGGCAAAACCGGCTGCCGAGCCGAGAACGCTTGCCGCCGCCGCCGGCTGTTCGATTGTCAGAAGCAGCAAGGCTGCCGCAATTGGCCGCGAAACCCGAGAGGTAAATATTGTGTAAATATGCACGCAACGACTCCCTGTTTTACGTCAATTTTAACGACCAATGAATGTTGGACGTCACATCGACTTGGAAAGTGTGCCGAATTGTAAAAACGAGTCGATCGTTTTTTTACCGTCGTTCAAGACGCGCTAAAAGGTTTGTAATATTTGAAGAAGTTGACCGAGGCCCCGATAATGCTGGCTATTTTCAGATAGTTTTTTGCAGATTTATAGAATGAGCGGACATGGCCGAGTCGTTTCTTGCCTATCGACCGCGAAGCCGAGCACGGTGCGATACTGCCTGCCGTTCATCATCGGGCAAAATCATCCGCACCGATGGCGGCAGCAGGATCAGCCGAAATCTAATCCGATGTCGGCCGCCGGCGCGCTTTGGGTAATGCGCCCGACGCTGATGTAGGTGACGCCGGTTTCGGCGATGGCGCGGATGGTGGCAAGGTTGACGCCGCCCGATGCCTCGGTCGGCACCCTGCCGGCAATCAGCGCCACCGCCTCGCGCAGCAATGACGGTCCCATATTGTCGAGCAGCAGGCGATCGGCGCCGGCCGCCAGCGCCGGCGCGATCTGATCGATTCGATCGACCTCGACAACCACGCCGGTAAGGCCGGCCGCCTTGGCAGCCCGCACCGCCGGCGCCACGCCGCCGGCCACCGCGATGTGATTGTCCTTGATCATCACGCCATCATCCAGCCGCATGCGGTGGTTGGTGGCGCCGCCCATGCGGGTGGCGTATTTTTCGAGCACGCGCAGCCCCGGCAGGGTCTTGCGGGTGTCGAGCAGCACGGCGCCGGTGCCGGCGATGGCATCGACATAGGCGCGGGTGAGCGTGGCGATGCCGGTCAGATGCTGCACGGTGTTGAGCGCCGAGCGTTCGGCGGTGAGCAGCGCCCGCGCATTGCCGCGAATACGCAGGATGTCGGTGCCGGCGGCGACTTTCGCACCTTCGGCGACCAGGGTTTCGATGGTGCAGCCAGGATCGAGCGCGCGGAAGAAAGCGGCGGCAATCGGCAGCCCGGCGATGACGGCGGCATCGCGGCTGTCCATCACCGCGGTCAGCACGGCATCGGCGGGGATGACGGCGGCGGAGGTGCGATCGCCGCCCTGCCCCATGTCCTCCGCCAGCGTTGCGGCGACGAAGCCGGCGAGATCGAAGCCGGGGAGCGTGAAGGCGCTGGTCATTTCGAATTCACGACGACGTTATCCTAGCGGCAGGCGTTGAGCGCGACCTTGCGGACCGCCTTGCCCGCCTTGGTGATGGCGCGGCCGGCATCGGCGACGATGCCGTGGCGGGCGAGGATGGCGGGGACACCGCCTTCGGGTGACTTTTCGGCCGCGAATATGGCCGTTTCGAGCACGAACTGGCCTTCGCCGGAGCGTTGCAGGAAATTGCCCATGCAGACGCAGGTCTGGATAGACCGGCCACGCACGCAATCGGTGACATAGGCCTCGGTGGAGGGCGCGGGCGTGATGGTGGGGTAGAAAATTGTCGGTGCCGGGCGGGCGAATGCCGGCGCACCGGCCAGAAGCGCCGCAGCGATTGCGGTGGCCAGAAACCGTGCTGCCATGCTCAATCGCCCCTGACCGGCACAGGCGAGACGCTGCCCGCCATCTCCAGCATGCGGTCGAGGCTGACCTTGGCGCGCAGCCGCACGTCTTCGGGCACTTCGATTTGCGGGCTGAGATCGCGGAGCGAAAGATAGAGCTTTTCCATGGTGTTCAATGCCATGAACGGGCACATGTTGCAGCCGCAATTGCCGTCGGCGCCCGGCGCACCGATGAAGGTCTTGTGCGGCGCCTTCAACTGCATCTGGTGGATGATGTTGGGTTCCGTGGCGACGATGACGACGGGTTCCGGGCTGTTCAGCGCATAGTTGAGAATGCCCGAGGTGGCGCCGACATAGTGCGCCAGATCAAGGATCGCCGCCGGGCATTCGGGGTGGGCGAGCACGGGGGCGGCCGGGTGCAGCGCCTTCAGCTTCAGCAATTCCGTCACCGAGAATTTTTCATGGACGATGCAGGTGCCATCCCACAACAGCATGTCGCGGCCGGTCTTGCGGTTCAGCCAGGCACCGAGATGCTTGTCCGGGGCGAACAGGATTTTCTGGTCGGCCGGCAACTGGTTGATGATCTTTTCGGCCGATGACGAGGTGACGATGATGTCGCTTTCCGCCTTCACCGCCGCCGAGCAGTTGATGTAGGTGAGCGAGATGTGATCCGGGTGGGCGCGTCGGAATTTGGCGAACGCTTCTGGCGGGCAGCTGTCTTCCAGGCTGCACCCGGCCTTCAGATCGGGCAGCACCACGGTTTTGCCGGGCGACAGTATCTTTGCCACTTCGGCCATGAACTTGACGCCGCAAAAGGCGATGACTTCGGCATCGGTTTCGGCGGCGCGGCGCGACAGATCAAGGCTGTCCCCGACGAAATCGGCGATGTCCTGCAACGCCGGCTCCTGGTAATAATGCGCCAGGATCACCGCCTTGCGTTCGATGCGCAGCCGGTTGATCTCCGCCTTGAGATCGAGGCCGGCAAGCCCGGTCGGGCTGCCCAGCGGGTTCAGACGTGCATCCATCGACGGGCAATCCCTTGCGATACCTGTGGGGGATATAGGGACGCCGGGCGATTGCGTCACCCCGGCAAAACAGCACGACTTCGCCGGTGCCCGTTGCGGCGGAAGGCCGACGTGACAGGCGTCTGTGCTGAAGCCTGCTGGACGACTATCGCCGGATCGTTTTGACGAGCCGCCAGAACGCCGCCGTTGCCAACACCACTACCGCCGCGCCGCCGAGCACGCACGGGATGCAGACCGGGTCTCGCGTCGTCATGCGATCGTGAAACCCGGTGATGTGGCAAAGGCATTGGCGAGGATGATGTTGGCGCGTTGTTTGGCGGATTTTCGCATCGCGATGGTCGTGCGCTGACCGGCGGCGTAAAACCACCACAGATACAGCACATTGTACATCCAGGCACCTTCATAGCCCCAGCTCGAATCGGCGCCGTCACCGCCGGCGCCATAGGCGGAATTGGCCGGAAATTGCGCATCATGCGGCTTGCCGCCGATGTGGCGGGCTTCATGCACCAACGTGCCGGCGCGTGCGATGACATCGGCATTGCCGCTACCATCGAGCGGGTAGAAGAACCAAAGCGTGAGCGTGACATTTTCGCCGCCGCCAACGGTGCCGGTCCAGACTGCGCACGCTGTCGATGTCACCCAGCCATAGCCGGTACACACCCATTCCTTGACCTTTGCCCAGATGAAGCACAGCCAGGAAAACCATGGCGACCATTTGCGGCAGGTTTTTTTCGTGTCCTCATAGCCCTGCTTGCAGCGCCATTCATTCCATTGGCGGTATTTCTGGCACCCAGATGTAACGGCGGTGGCTGTGCCGTCGCCGCACTGCGCCCGCAGATCATTATAGTGTTTGAACTGTTCCCGCACATAGCGGCCACCCCATTGCAGGGCATTGCCGTCCCATGGTTCGCTGTTGGGGTCCGGCATGGAATAGTTGAGCAGCCACATGGCGTTGAGGCAGCGCGCCAGCGGCTTTCTGATGTTGCAGACATCGTCAAATCCCCAGCCGCCTTGCCAATAGGTGCCGTTGAAGCCGTGGACATCCCATGCCCAGTCGATGAAGGGCTGATCACAGATGCGGCTGCCATAAAGCCGGTCGCCGCTCGTATCGAGATCGGGGACGCTATAGGTGCAATCGGCCATGGCTCAACTCCCAGTAGTGCTTTTGCTCGCGGCACGCGGCGCGCCGGGCACCGGCGAGCGCCGGAAGCTGTCATCATCAAGGCCCGGCGCGCGGATTGTCGCGGTGCCGGTTCCGATGAGAGTTTCGCGCGGATCGCGGATCTGCGGCACGTCCGTCACCGCCTTGCGCGTCAGGTGGGCGAGGTGACGCAGGTCATCGGGAAGGCCGGCCATGGCCTTGTCCCGATACGCATGCCATTCCGGTCGCGCGCCCAGCGCCGTCAGCGCCGCTGCTCGCACGGCATTCGATGGTGCCGCAGACACTTTTATCAGCGCATCAAGCGCATCGGTGTTGCCGTCGCCGGCCAGCGCGTCGATGCCATCGATGGCGTCGAGCGCCACGATTGTTGCCTGCACCATGGCTTCGGCATCCAGCCGGTGTTCCGGGAGAGTGTCGAACAGCCCATCCGAAGCAGGCGATTCGACCGGCGGCAACGGCTGTGGATTGAGCGCGACCTCGACAAGAAAACCGAGCGCACCGGGCACGCGCAGGGCCGCCACCGCAAGGACGACCGAGTGGCGCAGCGCAAAATTGTCGGCAGGATCGCCGGGGGCGGCACCGAGCAATTTGCCCGCCTCCGCAATCACCGCCTGGCTGTTTTCGCGCAGGCGTTCGACCGCGGCGCGATACTGCGGATCATCCTCGCTTTCGGCGGTATTGAGCAGGGCCACCAGATGCCCGAGATCGGCCGACATCGGCACATCGGGAATTTCGACCTCGGCAACGGTGTGGGGACGTAACCTTCGTCGCTGCTGCACAGCCAGGACAGTAATGACTGCCACACCACCAGCGATTATCAGGACACCAAGAATGCCATTAGATGAACCACGCGCCATTTCAAGTCTCCGAATCAGAGTCTTAGGCTGTTCTTAAAATTGCATAGAACAGGGCGCGTGTAAACTTGTCGGGGTTGGTGCATTTAATACGGAATTGTTACCAAATTGAATTCGACCTATGGTGCAAAAATTGACCGGTATTTTACCTAAGCTGTTGCAATTGAGTGCTCGCCGACTGTCTGAAGCCTGAGAACATTTAAAATTCGTTAAATCCGATATTTGCCGGATGGCTGCCTGACGGCAACGGGGCGGGACGGGATTTTCCCGAAAACTGCGCGCTTTGCCTGGCGCGGCTATGATGCCCCCGGGTCGCGCATCCGCGTCGCATATCGAGACGGCGCGCCGGCCCGTCGGTTTACGCGCCAACCAGCGCCCAGCCTTCTTGCCGGCTTGCGACAATGCCGCGGGCTTCGAGATCGACGAGATGCGCCAGCACCGATCGGCCGGCGGCGGGGTGCAGACGCTTGTCGACCTGCGCATACATGACGGCGACCATCGCCGGGATGTCGCGCGGGCCATCGGCGAGCAGCTTCAGTATCTGGCTTTCGCGCTGTTTGCGGTGGGTGATGAGGCCGCGCACGAATCGGTGCGGTTCGGTGACCGGTTCGCCATGGGTCGGGTGGTAAATGGCATCGTCGCGTTCGAGCAGTTTCCTGAGGCTGGCCATATAGGCCGCCATGTCGCCATCGGGCGGCGAGACGACGGTGGTGGACCAGCCCATGACATGGTCGCCGGTGAACAGCGCCTTTTCCTGTGGCAGCGCAAAGCAAAGATGGTTGGAGGTATGGCCCGGTGTCGCGACGGCGGTCAGCGTCCAGGCGCCCTGCCCTTCGCCGCCCGAAATGCTGTCGCCATCCGCCATCACCGCATCGGGCACATAGTTGGCATCGAAGCCAGCGTCGGCGCGCGGGCCATCATCGGACAGCACGAGCGGCGCACAGCCGATAATGCAGGCGCCGGTGGCGGCCTTTACAGCCGGGGCGCCGGGCGAATGGTCCATGTGCGTGTGGGTGATGACGATATGGCTGACGGTTTCGCCGCGCAGGGCATCGAGCAGCGCGCCGATGTGTGCCGGATCATCGGGACCGGGATCGATGACCGCCACAGTGCCTTGCCCGACAACGAAGGTGCCGGTGCCGGTGAAGGTGAAGGGCGACGGGTTGCGCGCCAACAGCCGCCGCACCAGCGGGGTGCGGGCGACGAGATGGCCCCAGGCGGCGGCATCGGGGTGGTTCGAAAGGTCCATTGCGCTGGTGTGACAGGCCATGCGGGGTTTTGACAAGGTGGGCGGCAGGATTGGAGCGGGTCGCACCGGCACCGACGCTGGCCGGGTTTGCCTAATATTTGCCCAAGCTGGTTATTGGCCGTATCGCAACGCCGGGGATGAGATCGGAAACACCGCGCATGACAAAAACACATGATGTGCTGATCGTCGGGGCCGGCCATGGCGGTGCACAGGCGGCCGTGCAACTGCGCCAGATGGGCTTTGCCGGCAGCATCGGTGTGATCGGCGAAGAGCCGGAATTGCCCTATGAGCGCCCGCCGCTGTCGAAGGATTTTCTGGCCGGCGAAAAGGAATTCGCCCGGATGTTGATCCGGCCGGCGAATTTCTGGGCAGAACGCGATGTGGACATGCTGACCGGGCGGCGCGTGACCGCAGTCGATGCGGCGACGCACAACGTCACGACAGAGACGGGCGAGCATTTTGGCTATGGATCGCTGATCTGGGCGACGGGGGGCAGCCCGCGCCGGCTCGCCTGCCCCGGCCATGATCTGGCCGGGATTCACGCCATTCGTACCCATGCCGATGTTGCGCTGTTGAAGGCGGAATTGCCGGCGACCGAGCGCGTGGTGATCGTCGGCGGCGGCTATATCGGGCTGGAAGCGGCGGCGGTGCTGCGCAAGCTGGGCAAGGAAGTGATTGTCCTCGAGGCGATGGACCGGGTGCTGGCGAGGGTCGCGGGGCCGGCGCTTTCGGCATTTTACGAGGCCGAGCATCGCGCCCATGGTGTCACTCTGCGCACTGGCGTGACGGTTGCCGGCATCATCGAGGCCGATGGCCGCGCCGCCGGCGTGACGCTGGCCGATGGCGAGCGCATCGCCGCCGACATGGTGATCGTGGGGATCGGCATCGTGCCGGAAGTGGCGGCGTTGCGGGCTGCCGGGGCGAAAGGCCCGGATGGTGCGCCCGGCGGCGTCGATGTGGACGACCATTGCCGCACGTCATTGCCCGATGTGTTCGCCATCGGCGATTGCGCGGCGCACGACAACGCCTTTGCCGGCGGGGCACACATCAGGCTCGAATCGGTTCAGAACGCCAATGACATGGCAACAACGGTTGCACGCTTGCTGACCGGCAATCCGCAGCCCTATCGCGCCGTGCCCTGGTTCTGGTCAAACCAATATGATTTGCGGTTGCAGACCGTCGGGCTTTCGACGGGTTTCGATACGGCGGTGCTGCGCGGCGACCCGGCAGCGAGAGCCTTCAGCCTGGTTTATCTGAAGGTCGGGCGGGTGATTGCGCTGGATTGCGTCAATGCCGTGCGCGATTATGTGCAGGGCAAGGCGCTGGTCGAGCACGGGCTGGTGATCGATCCGGCGGTGCTGGCCAATGTCGAGGTGCCGTTGAAGGCGCATCATCCGGCATGACGGGCGGATGCCTGCCTTATTGTGGCGTTTGCGGGGCTGTGTTGCTGGGCTAGATTGCCAGCGGATATCAATTGGGGAGTGAGCCGGTGACAGAAACTGGCGCGACGGAAGTTTGGGATTACATAATCGTCGGGGCGGGATCGGCGGGCTGTGTGCTCGCCAACCGGCTATCGGCCGATCCGACGGCGCGGGTTCTGTTGATCGAGGCCGGCGGCCATGACAACAACATGATGATTCAGATGCCGGGCGGCCTGGCGCAGATCATCCCCCCCGACAAGCCAAGCCCCTATGATTGGGGGTTCTGGACGACCCCGCAAAGCGCGATGAACGATCGCGCGCTGTATTGGCCGCGCGGTCGGGCGCTGGGCGGATCTTCGTCGATCAACGGCATGGTCTACATCCGCGGCCATGCCAGCGATTATGACCGATGGGCGCAGCTGGGCCTGACCGGCTGGGGCTGGGCCGATGTGCTGCCCTATTTCAAAAAGGCCGAGAACAGCGAACGCGGTGCCGATGAATTCCATGGCACGGGTGGCCCGCTGCACACATCGGTAAAGGGCGCGCTCCCGCACAAGCTGAACGATGTGTTTCTGGCTGCGGCGCAAGAGGCTGGATACCGGCGCACGCAGGATTTCAACGGGCCGCAGTTCGAGGGCGCCGGTTTTTATGACGCGACGATCAAGGACGGCAGCCGATTTTCAGCGGCCAAGGCCTATCTAACGCCCGAAGTGAAGGCGCGGCCCAATCTGGAAATTCGCACCGATGTGCAGGTGGAGCGCGTCACCTTCGAAGGCAAGCGTGCGTCGGGCATCGCCTATAGCCGCGCCGGGAACGCCGAGATGGCAAAGGCGCGCGAGGTGATCCTGTGCGGTGGCGCCGTCAATTCGCCGCAACTGCTGATGCTGTCAGGCATCGGGCCGGCGGCGCATTTGCAGGCGATGGGCATCGCCGTGGTGCACGACAGCCCGGATGTCGGCGGCAATCTGCAGGACCATCTCGACATGACCGTGCAATGGGATTGCTCGCAGCCGATCACGCTGAACGCCAATTCGAGCTTTTTCACCAAGATCACCGCTTTGGGCAAATGGGTGTTCGCCAAGACCGGCAACGCCGCCCATATGCCGACACCGACAGGGGCCTTCATCGCCAGCCGCGAAGGCCTGGCGGCGCCCGATCTGCAGTTGCATTTCATGCCGCTGCGCAGCAATCCGCACGGCCGCGGCCAGATGAGCCCGAACCATGGTTATCAGATGCACGTCTGCCAGTTGCGCCCGGAAAGCCGCGGCACCATCCGGCTGGCATCGCCCGATCCATTGGCGCATCCGGCGATCGATCCGCAATATCTGAGCGCGCCCGAAGATGTTGAAACCCTTTATCGCGGCATCTGCATCGCCCGCGAGATCGGCAACCAGCCGGCCTTTGCGCCTTATCGCAAGGGAGAAATCTGGCCGGGCGAAAATGTGCAGGATCGCGAGGGCGTGGTCGCTGCGATGCGCAATTGGGGTGAAACCATCTATCACCCCGTTGGCACGTGCCGGATGGGCGTTGATGACCGCGCGGTCGTCGACGGTCATCTGCGCGTCAATGGCGTCGAGGGGCTGCGTGTGGTCGATGCATCGGTCATGCCGTATCTGGTGTCCGGCAACACCAATGCGCCGACCATCATGGTCGCCGAAAAGGCCAGCGACCTGATCGGCGAGCGCCGCGTGCTGGAACGCAAGCTGGGCCTGGCGGCATGAGCGCGGCCGCTGCGACGCCGTTCACCATTCCGGAAAACGCCGAGGAAGCGGCGTGGATCCGGCGACGGGTAGAGGAATATCGCTGGTTCGAGGAACCGGGCAATGCGGGCTGGGCGCATGGCGCCAATCGCGATTACATGCAGCGGCTGCGCCGCTACTGGCTGGACCAATATGATTGGCCGGCGGCGGTGGCGCGGCTGAACCGGCATCCGCAGGTCAGGGTTGATAGCGGCGATGGGTTGCATGTGCATGCAATCCACAAACGCTCCTCGCGGCCCGATGCGCAGCCGTTACTGATCGTGCATGGCTGGCCCGGTTCGATTCTGGAATTTGATGCGATCATCGAACGGCTCGCCGAACCCGATGACCCGGCACAACCGGCGTTTCACGTCGTCGCGCCGTCGCTGCCGGGCTATGCATGGTCGGACAGGCCGGCAAATCCGATGGGGCCGCGCGCCGTTGCGGCCGTGCTCGACCGGCTGATGGACAGGCTGGGGTATGACCGGTTCGTCTATCAGGGGGGCGATTGGGGCTGTGTCATCGGCGGCTGGATGGGGCTGGACAGCGCGCGCGTATCCGCCCTGCACCTGAACGGCTTTGGCCTGCGCCCGGCCGACATGCATCCCGAAACGCCTGCCGACACCGCCTGGCTGCAAGGCGCGATGATCATGCGCGAGACGGAAACCGCCTATCTGCAGTTGCAGGGCACCAAGCCGCAGAGTCTTGGCTTTGCAATGATGGATTCGCCGATGGGCGTCGCTGCCTGGTTCGCGGAAAAGTTTGTAGGCTGGTCCGACGCCAACCCGGATGGCAGCAGCGATCCGCCGTTCGATTTCGACACGATGCTGACCAACATCATGATCTATCTGACGACGCGCAGTTTTTTGACCGCGACCTGGATCTATCGCGGCATGTTTCTGGAAGGCGGTTTCACCATCCCCGAGGGCCGGCGCATCGCACAGCCGACGGGCGTTGCCGCCTTCCCCAAGGACCTGTTGGCGTTTCCGCCGCGTGCCATGGTCGAGCGCGGCTATAATGTGGTGCACTGGACCGACATGCCGCGCGGCGGCCATTTTGCCAGCCTGGAAGAGCCGGCGCATTTCCTCGCCGATCTCAGGGCGTTTGTCGCCGCATTGTGAGCAACGGGATGCCGGAGTGGCGTGTGGAGCCGGGCCTGCTGCCTTATCCGCAAGCCGTCGACATCATGGAGACACGCGCAAACGCAATCCGTGCAGGTGACGCGGCGGAACTGATCTGGCTGGTCGAGCACCCGCCAATCTATACGGCCGGTACTAGTGCGGCGCCGGCGGAGTTGCTGGCACCCGACCGCTTTCCCGTGTTTGAAACGGGACGTGGCGGGCGGCACACATATCACGGCCCCGGCCAGCGCGTCGTTTATGTAATGATCGATCTGAACCAAAGGGGGCGCGACGTCCGCCGCTTCATCGAAGCGCTCGAATCGTGGATCATCGCGGCACTATCCGACCAGGATGTCGCTGCCAGGATCATCGCCGGCAAGGTCGGCGTTTGGGTCGACGGGCCATCCGGACCCGCCAAAATCGCGGCGATCGGTGTGCGTGTACGCCGGTGGATCAGCTTTCATGGCTTTTCGATCAATGTTTCTCCTGATCTTAGTCATTTTGCTGGAATCATTCCGTGCGGGCTATCGGAACCCGTTATCAGTCTGGCAGCAATGGGAAAAAATGCCGAAATGTCGCGGATGGACGTGGCCCTGAAGGCTCGGCTTTCGGCATTCCTGGACGCTTTAACCCCGATTGCGCACGCTTGATCGCACTGTCGGTAACAGTCATGTCATGATGGCGCTTGAGGCGCGGCAGTTTTCTGCTAAAGTCTACCTCGGTTGGGGGATAAGGGCTGAACCGACCCAACTCGTCCTGGGTCCAGGATTCACCAAAAGGAGATTAATATGGCTGACATCGTTTCGAAGCTGAAGATTGCAACCCTCGTCGCCGGTGCCGCACTGTTCGTCGTCGCTTGCGGCGAAAAGAAGGCTGAAACCACGACGGAAACGACCACCACGACGGAAGCTCCGGCGACCGACGCGATGGCCGCTCCGGCTGCTGATGCGCCTGCCGCCGACGCAATGGCTGCACCGGCTGCTGACGCACCTGCTGCCGACGCAATGGCGCCGGCTGCTGGCGCTGCCGATGCCACGACGACCACGACCGAGACCACGACTGAAAAGAAGTAATCTCGACATATCCGTTACAACGGCTAGGAAAGGGTCGCCGCGAGGCGGCCCTTTTTTTACGCGAAGGACACAAACATGAGCCTTGATGCAATTACGGAACAAATGAAGAGCCGCATCGGTGCCGGTGGCAATTTCAAAAAGTCGGTAAAGTTCGATTTCGGCGGCGACGGCCTGGTCCGGATCGATGACAAGGTGTCACCGGCGATCGTCGACAATGCAGACGCGCCCGTCGATTGCACGGTCAAGGTCTCGATGGCCGATTTCATGGACATCGCTAGCGGCAAGCAAAATGCCCAGATGGCATTCATGATGGGCAAGCTGAAGGTTGAAGGGGACATGTCGGTTGCACTGCAGCTCGGCAGCATCCTCGGCTGATCGCTCGCTTGGTTCTCCTAAGGCAGTATAGTGACGAAATCGGACGTGGCCGGGCCATATCCGGTTTCGTCGCCGCCCCACTGATCAGGATATTTGTTTCAATGAAGTACCGCTGGCCGGCCATAGCCCTTTGCGCGTGCATTGTGGTCATGCCACATGCCGCAGAGGCCAAAGCCCGCAAGCCGGTGCGCAAAGCCGTATCGAAGGTCGTCAAGAACCCGGTAACGCCGCCTATCGCGGCCGAGGCTCCACAACCGCGCGGCGGCTTCATGGTGCCCAAGGCCGTAACGCTGCGCCCGACAACGGCGGCGGAATCAGAAGCTAACGCTGTCTGGAACCTGAGGGCGGCGCTGAACGTTGCAGCACTGCAGTGCCAATTTTCGATATATCTGGCGACAGTGAAGAATTACAATGACTTTTTGAAGCAGCATTCTGATGAGCTTGTTCAAGCTCAATCCGTCATGCTCGGTCACTTTAGACGCTATGACAAGGCCCGCGCAGCCAATAGCTTCGATCAATACACAACAAGGACCTACAACAGCTACTCGACGCTGGATGCACAATATGCATTTTGCGATGCCGCCGGCCTTGTCGGCCGCGAAGTTCTCACAATTCCGAAAAATGGGCTTGCTCATGAGGCGATACGCCGAACCGCCGAAATGCGCGCATCGCTGGATCGACGGCCTCTGTTGCCGTCCCTAGCCCTGATCCAGATGGCGCCGCTGCCTCTGCCAGTGATCGTCATCTCCGATCAATAACCAAGGTCACTTAGACTAAAATCGCTTACCCCTCACGTGCTGCGGAGCACCTGGGGCAGAGAGGCGTTGCAGCTATCCCGCGAAATCCCGCCAACGCCGGGGCGAGTAACCCCATCGCAGAGCCACTGCAGACAAAGAAAAAGGGCCGCCCCGTGGGGGCGGCCCTAAATTCGTTGAGATTACTGGTCTTACTGCGGTGTGCAGGGACCGGTTGCAGGCGCCGGAGCACCGCTGAAGGTGATCTCCACTCGGCGGTTCTGCGGTTCGCGAACACCATCCGCGGTGTCAACGAGCGGACGGCTTTCACCAAAGGCTTCCGTCGCCATCGCGGTATCAGGCACACCCTTGGTTGCCAGATAGGCCTTGACTGCATCCGCGCGACGCTGGGACAGGCGAACGTTATAATCGTCCTTGCCCGACTTGTCGGCGTGACCGGCAAGCTGCACACTGGTCTGGCCGGTTTCGGCATACTGCTCAGCAGCGCGATCGAGGATCGCGGCAGCTTCAGCCGTGATCAGCGATTTGTCCCAATCGAAGAACACCAGGAAAGGACCAGGCGTTACAGCAGCAGGCGGGCACGGAGGCAAAGGCGCAGGAGCTGGCGGCGCCGGGGCTGGGGGCGGCGGTGGCGGAGCAACTGCTTCAGGTTCAAAGAAGTTGTACGTCAACGTCAGCAGCAAGCTGTGCGCGCGATAGCGGGTGTTGGTTTCCAGACCATTGGTCGTGTAGGTCTTCACGCCGGAGGCGTTGAAAAACCGATACTTCAAACCAAGATCGACGTGATCGGAGATCGGCTTGTAAAAGCCGGCAAGCAGTTGATAAGCAAAGCCGGTGTCGCTGTCGTTCAGCCACGCCGGACCGTACTTGGCGAACTGATACTGCGCGTGCTGCACACGAGCTATACCACCGCCGGCGCCGATGAAGCCGCCGATTTCCTTGCCCTTGCCACCAAAGTCGAACATGGCGTTTGCCATAAACGCAAGGACGCGGGCATTGCCGTCAGCTGCCGACGAATACAGGCCAAGCGGCGGGACGCCGATTGCGTTGTTCGCGAGCCGAAGCGGCGGGACGGCCGCGAGGATGCGCGATTCGTCCAGATTGTTGCTCTTGTAGGAAACTTCGAATTCGGTCCGAAGCAGGCCAAAATCGTAGCCGATGTTGCCACCGACGTCATAGCCAATCTCATGGCGAACGCTGATGCCGTCGTTGATCGGCGTCGTGCTACCGGCAGGCTTGATATCGAACAACTGATTCTGAAGGAGGTTGGCACCGCCCTCCACGCCGATGTACCAAGCCTTGTCGCGCGCGAGCGCGGGACCGGCGAGTGCGGTGCTGGCAAGTGCCAGGGCCACTGCAAAATTTCGCATTGTCATCCCCTTTCAACTCCAAAATCGGACTGAACTGCCAGAATGCTCTAACCCACCACATCGGATGCGTGCAAGTGGCGATTGCCGCAGTATGTGGCTATCCAGCAACAGTCGGCAGGGGAATACCAATCGAACAGCTATTCTACCAACTACAAAATGATACCCTGCGCCCGCAGCGCTGCAGCAATTGCCGCGATGACCATACGGGCTTCAGCATCGACAACGGCACCGCCAACCGGCGCCGCTATACTCGCTGGAGTTGCGCCCAGAACGGTGCGACCGGCAATGTGAAGCGCCGCTGCTGGCCAACCGCCGGTCGACCAGCCCGAGTCAAATATGGTGAAGGCTGCCTCATCCACCACCCACACCAGAAAACCGACCGCCGGACGCGTGTATATCCATCCAAAGCCGTCGAAAAAGGCGAGGCTGTCCTGCTGACCGGCCCAAATGCCTGTCGCGCCGGGCGGCACGATATAGCTGGCGCCGGCTACGGGCGTCGTGGGCGGATCGAGCAACGATCGGGACAAGACCGATGGCTGCAATTGGCGGTCGATTGCCAAGAGCGCCTCGTTATGCGTCACTTCTTTTTGGGCTTGCCCGGCAGCAAGCAATGGCAGCCGATGCCGAATTGTTTCGCTCATGGATGGCACTCCTTTTTTCAAACCAGCCGGATCGTTGCCGACACGACTTCGCCGGGCCCGACAGCGGCGCTGATCTGGCTCACGAAGATCGTCACCTCGTCACCACCGCTATCCTCGACTTGATCTGCCAGCGAATAAAAAAATTGTGGCATGGTAACCGTCGCTTGCCTCGCCAATATTCCGTCGCGCAAAACCTCCACGCGATAGGCCTCGCTCGATTCGCCGAGCGGTGCATCGACAAAGTCAGGCCAACCAAAGCCGCTGCGGCTGCGGCGTTTCCAATTGACTAGAATATCGCCATTGCGTCTCGACAATTGCAGATGCGCGGGCGCCAACGGCGCGAGCGCCTTGCCACGCGCACAGCCAATGATCGGAACCGCGGATCGGTCGCCAACACCAGTGGCTCGAAACCTGTAGGCCCGGCCGATAGCTTCAAGCGGCGGGTCGAATGCCAGCATCGCCGGGGTATCGAGCAAGACGAAGCGCTCCCCTGCCTCATGTGTCGAGATGGCCTGCTCGGTTCCCCGCCGTCCGCGCAGCAGCCCGCTCAGCCTGAACCGCCTGGGGGACAACGCTTCAGCCACCGCAAATTGCACGATTTCGTCGCCTAGGATCGCAATGTTGCCACCGGCAAGCACTGCTACTTTGCTGCGCCCTTCCAGCCACATGGCATCCGAAAGCAGTTCTATGTCGACGCTGCCAAAGCGGTCCCAGCCATAGACACTTCCTATCACCAGCGCTGTAAGCGCGACACCCAGAACCGCGCCGCCTTCGACGATGCCCAGCGGGACATAGCTTACGCCGCCATCACCGCTCACTTCGATTGCAGAGCGGCGCCAGCCGGGTGACGCTCCTGCGGCTGCGATCAAGAGACGTGGTGCGGTTGGCAGTTCGCCCGGCAGGGCCGGCAGATCGAGCACGACTATTGTCGTTTCGCCAGCCGCGACATCGTTGAACGCTACCGCCCGACCGCCGTCGCCCTGCATAGCAACTATGGTGCCCGCCCGCACGCGCTCGATGTCGAGACTGACGACGAAATTTTCAAACCGCGCCTCTCTTACCCGCCAAACCGTGCCTGCCGCGTCGCCGATCACGATCTGCGCGCCAGGCTGGAGCGCCAGGTATCGCCACGGCAGTCGGATTGTGGAACGCAACCGCGCTGCGGTGGCGCGTGCCAGCGCCGATGTTGCCATCGTCTTTGCTTCATCGGGCGACATAGAACAGGCCAGCGTCTGCTGCTCGATTGAACCGCCGATATCCCGGCGTACGCGCTGCAGGCCCGGCTGGTAATCGCGGCTTGTGTCGAAAAAGGCGATCTCCACACCGGCCGCCAAGGTTTCGCCGCCCTGAAACCGCTGTCGTTCCATCGGCCGCAGGTCACCCGGCGCCCGGGCCTGGGCGTCGTCCTCCGGGATGGTGATCGGCACGCCGCCCTCTCCGCGCACGACGATCCGGCCATTCGGAGCAATCGCGGCTCCGCCGATCGCCGCCAGCGGCGCGATGGCCGCGGCAAGGCTGCCACTGCGACCGGAAAAATGCCCGGAAATAGCGGGAAAACTTCCCTCGACCGTCAACAATTGGCGACGGTTCACAGCCGCCAGTGCTTCGATCGCCACACCTGCATCGTGAGCAGCTTCCGCGTCTGCGATCACCTCGAAAGTCAGGTTAGGAATTCGGTTGCCATAGCCTGCCAACGGCAGATCTTCGAAGACGGCAACCGCCATGCCGCGATACGCTGGTGCGCCTGACGGCCCTTCAAAGGCAGCGATCAACGGGTCCGGCGCCTGATCTTCATCGCCCAGGTGCAGACGCATCTCGATTGGGGTCAGAAATGCCCCCGTAGCATTGCGGATCAACCTGCCATCGGCCCAGACCCGGCCGATTGCGGCGATCTTTCGCGCCGCCAGCCCAACCGCGAAAGACGCCGAATAGCTGTATGTGCTGTTGGCGCTGTCGACGCTCTTGCCGCCACCCGAACGCGTGGACATTTCCGTGATACCGCTGGACCAGATCAGGTTACCGGCGACGCGCATCCGCCCGGTGATGAAAGGGATCGGCTCACCATAGGCCGCGCTTTGCACGGCCAGATTGCCCAACCGACCGATGTCGCGGCCGCTGCCGCCGTCGCCCAAAATGCTGCGGTCGATCGCGCCGCCAACGGCGCTGCCAACGATGGCGCCCAGCGGGCCGCCATAGATACGGCCGACCGTGCCAAGAACGAGTGTAGCCATGGCTCAACGTGCTCCCGGCAGGCGCCACGCGCCGACAATGCTCCAGCCGCTATCGATCGGCCCTTCGACAACCCGGCCGATGCCGGCTTGGGCGTGGACGACACCCGCCGGCGTCATGACGGCAAGGTGCCGCTTCCGGGGTGCCGGCGCGATAACAAGGACATCGCCCGGCATGGGGACAAGGACCGCGCGACAACCAAGACCGGCCAGAATCCCATCAATATCAAGATCATGATCGCCGCCGACCGAATATGGCGCCATCGCGATCGACCCCATGCCTGCGGCCGCTGCAGCGATCAACGCGACGCCGACACAATCGAGGCCAAGACCGGGCGTCCTGCCTTGCGGCCGGAAGCGCGTGCCAACGCAACTGCGCGCCGCAGCGACGATTGCTGGCCAGCAGCGCGAAGCCGCGGCCGATTGTTTGATCTCGAACATGTTGATGCCTTTGGTCAGAGCGGCGTTTGGTGGCCCAGGACCGCCATTGGTCAACGGCACGGCGCATGGGTGCCACGCAGTCGTGAAGCCGGGGCCTACAACCCGCCGAAGCGGGTCAGCAAATCGCCGCCCGGCACATGCGGTTCGCCGCGAAAATTTGCGCCATTCCGGAAACGGCCAACGCATGTCGCGAACCGCTTGTCACAGCCTTCGACAAGCTCGATCGAACTGCCGGCCGCAATTTCAAGCGGCTCATCGAGCCGCAGCATCGCCGCGTCGACAGCAATGATCTGTCGCTCGATACCAGCGATATCCCCCGACAGCACACGCAAGCTGCCCGCCGCAAAATCTGCCGCATGCTGGGCCGACAGCGCCGCCACGGACAGATGCTCGCCCTCCAACGTCGCTACTGTCGAACGCAGCCGCCGGCCGCGCATCGAAACCCGGCACCGCCAATCGCCCAGCGCCGCACGGCATTCCGGCGAATAGGTTTCAATCCGCGTGATCGCCAATGCCGCTGTGGGCCCGCGCAACGTTGCCGAGAAACTGGCATCGGGATCCGTGCCGGCTTCGACACTCCCCAATGTGCCTTGCGCAAGCCGCTGGGCAGCTGTGTCAGGATCACGCCAATCGACCATGAACAGCACAACGCTGGCACCATCATAGCGGCCTAGTGCCAGATCCGCCGCCGTTATCGCGTCGGCGCGCAAGGCGCCCGCGACGTCCATCGTATCGACATCCAGACCATCGCTGCGAACAACGGCGGAGGGCGTGATTCCCGGCGCGCTGACATACCGCAACCCGCCAATCAGCAACGGCTGGTCATGGGTCGTAAACCCCAGTGCCACGCCGTCCTGCCGTACGATCTTCCAGCAAATGGCAAGGTAGGTCAGTTCGTCAGCGAGGCGTGATCCAAGGCTGGTTTCAAAAATCGCATCGGCAC
This sequence comes from Sphingomonadales bacterium, assembly GCA_038208825.1. GTDB lineage: Bacteria > Pseudomonadota > Alphaproteobacteria > Sphingomonadales > Sphingomonadaceae > Sandarakinorhabdus. The sequence continues at coordinate 20,683 of JBBQYI010000018.1, forward strand.
GAGGCATGGCCTCAATCCTCCCGAATTTCGACGAGCGGTACCGATGGCAGTTCCCCGGCCCGCCAGCCGGCGATCGAAACGTCGATGCGATCGGCTGCGAAACGCACCGGCACATAGAAGGCAAAGCCTGCCGTCACCGCGACGCCAGCGACGGGCGCCACATCGAAATCGACATAGCCGCCATCGGCCAATGCCCAGCCGCTGGTGCGTTCGACTCCGTCAACCGCAACACGCACGCTGCCCGTCACCGGCCGCGTAATCCGCCGCACCTGGATATCATCGGCCGCACCATAGTTTTTCAACAGCGGGAACCGCGTCGCCCCGCCATCGGCAATCCCCAGGATCTGGTCCCGCGCCGTTACCTGCGCGCCGGCGCCTGGACCGGGCATCGATGTCCTGTCGAGCGGATCGCTGAAGCGGAACCCATGCGCCTGGCCACGTCGCGCCCGGAAGAAGGCCACCAGCGCCATCAGGTCCGCTTCCGACCGAACCCCCACGCCGGCGTCGTAATAAAGCCGCGCGTCGCTCCACTGGCTGTTGCGCTGCTCATGGCCGGAACTGGTCACGACAACCTGCGTAGAAAACTCCGGCCCGCCAGCGGCGCCATAGCCGAGCTGCAACGGAAACAAGACATCATGAAATGCAGCCACACCAACATCTCCCTCGCCTGCGCTGTCGATCGAAAACGCCGTGAACCCGTCGCGCGCCACCTGCGGCCAGGCCCAGACAAATGTCTCGGCGACACCCCTTGTCATGGCACCCGCAGCGGCCTCTGCAACACGGGGCCAGTCGTTTCGGCCCCCGGCAAATCCCGCGAAATAATGTTGCCCCGAAACAGGGTAGCCGAGCCGTTCGGCGATCACCGAGCGCGCCCTCGCCAGTCCGCCAAAATCACCGCCGGTCACAAATTCATAGTCTTCGAGCTGCAGCACATCGAAAGCCGGATGCGCCCAGGCCAAGGGCAGGTTCGCCCGGATAAGTTCGGGTGCCGCCGCATCGAGCACTTGTGGCGCGTAGAAAAGGAGCAGCACCTGCGTATCCGAAGCCGCCGCGCGCACCACATCCCGCAATCCAAGCGTCGCCCGCCCCAACACCGCGCCGCACCAGTCGAGGAAGTCGCGCTCGGCAGCCGACGATACGACGCGAATATCGGTAATCACCGGCGCCGCCAGCCCGGTTTCGGCAGTGTAGAGCGCCACCGTCGCCGGATCATAAAGGCAGGGTCGCGAGTCGGTTCCGACCCACCACCACGGCTCGCCGATCTGGAATTGCGGGGCCGCCCCTGCCCCGGTCATCAAACTCACAAAACCAATCGCCGCCGACTGCAGCCAGGCCATCGCGGCCTGCGAAGCCGGGGACAGAAGCGTCGAAGGCGGCAGATAGCCGGTCGCTGCTGGGGCGCCGTCAAACGCCTTCTGCGCCCAGGAATCGGGACAATTCTGACTGAGCAGCTCGAACGACAGCGACACGATCGGTGCAAACCCCAGCGCAACGGCCCGGTTCAGAAAATCGATGTGCCAAGCCCGCGCCGGCTCCGAAATCGGCACCAGCGGGTCGGCAACATAGCGGCTGCCGTCAAAGGCAAGGCCGGGGAAATGGCTCATGCCGACGTAATGGACGAGCGCGCCGCGGTAGCCGAGGGCGAACATCGCCTCGATCAGCCGCTCCGGAGTCTGGTTATAGCTGTCATCGTAACCGCTGGCGATGCGCAGGTTGTGCGGCGGTACAAATGCATCCCCGGCGCGCAGCATCGATCCCGATCCGTCGCAGCGCAACTCGCCAATCACCACTCGCGCTGTCGTCGTGGCAGCAAGCGGCATCTCGGTGCCATCATACGCCGCTGGCGCGAGCGAAATGAACATCCGGTCGATATCGCCGGCCCATACCGGATCGGCTTCCAACGGCAGCAGAAAGCCGCCGGACAGCGCGTCAAAATCGAGCAGTATCTGCGCGTCGTCGGCCGATCCTTCGGCATAGTTCCAAAGCCGGACGTACCAGCTGCGCGGCACGCCGGCCGCATCGCGGCCTTCGATGGTCAACACTGGGCCGTTTATTGCGTCCAGTGGCAATACGTCGCCGCTCGCCTGCCACCGGAACGCCAGCGTCGTGCCGCGATAATCACGCTCGGTTTCCACCGCCAGCAGTGGATGGCTCCAGCGATCAGCCGATTCCCAGATAAGCCCCGCCAGGTCGTTGCGGCGGTGAAACCGGGCATCAATAACCAGCGCATCATCACCCGCCGTCGTTACCGCCGCCAGCATCGGGCGAGGGAAATCGACCGTCCAGTAACGCGGATCGAATCGCTTCACCCAACGCGTCCTCAACGGATCGTCCGGGCTGGCCAACCAATGATTGATCATGCGTCCGCCCTCGCCAACGCCTGCCTGACCGCTCGCGCCACCTGCGCACCGGTCTGCTTCATGATGGCAGGCGATGCATCGCGCGGCGCCGCCACATTCACCGTCACATTTACCCCCCCGCGCCCGCGACCGTCCGGCTCGATCCGGCCCGAGGCCGTCGGCACGAACAATTCCGGCCCACGCTCCCCCACCAGATAGGCGCTGCCGCCGGTGATCGGCCCGCCCGTCGCCCGGCCCGGCTTGCCGCCGAACAGGCCGCCGATCGACGACGCCAGCGATCCTAACAGCCCGCCACCGCCGCCGCCGCCGCCGGATGCCCCGCCAAGGCCAATCTGCAGCGCGCCAGCGGCAATATCGGCCAACGCCGTCAACGCGACGCGGCGCAGGTCCTCAAAGCCGAACCTGCCGCTCACCGCGGCGCGTCCCAGCGCGCGCTCGATGCTGCTGCCGGCACGATCGACGCCCTGCGCCAACGGCCCATCAAGCTCGCGCCTGATGCCACCGACACCGCTCATGAATTCGCTGGTATCTGCGCGCACGCGGATTACCAGCGTGTCCAACCCGGTTTCATCAACGCTCATCGGGATATGCCTCCATCAACCGGGCGAGCATCGCCGCTGTTGCCGGCGACGCCTCGTCCACCACATCAAGCCCCAACGCATTGCGCAGGTCGGCCGGCGTCGCCGCCCAGAATTCGGCCGGTCGCCAGGCCAGCACCGCGGCCGCCACGCGCACCGCACGCAGCGCCGCCGCCTCGAATGTCGGAATCACTGGCCGGCCAGCACCTGGCCCAGCAGCACCCGCAGCGCCGGCGTCGCCGCCGCCAGCCCGCCCTCGACCAGCCGTTCGGAAAACACCGCCCGCGTGAGCGTATCCGGTGCCGCATCCCGGCAATGCCACATCAACCCGGCCATTTCGGTCAGCGTCAGGCCGCCGGCCGCCGCGCGTTCGACCAGCGCAAACAACGGCCCCAGCTCGGCCTCTGCCGCCACCAACGCGGCAAAGGTCGGCCGCAGCCGCACATCCACGCCACCGATCCTCACCAACGCCTCACCGCGCGCGGCATTGGCGATGGTCACGCCGTGACCACTTCGCCAGAGCTTTCAAGCGCCAGCGTATAGGTCCGCTCACCATTGAAATCGCCGGCATAATCGAGCCTGGTCAACAGGAACCGCCCGGTCACCGTTTCACCGCTTTCAAAGCTGATGCGGTAATCGTCGATCACCCCAGCAAGCGCATTCGCCTTGATCCGCGCCTCGGCAGCGGAGCCGGTAAAAACGCCCGAACCGCTCAGCGACACCGATCGCACGCCGGCACCCGACAAAAGCTCGCGCCAACCACCCGAGCCTTGGTTGGTCACCACCACGGTTTCGGCGTTGACACTCATCTGCGTCGTCCGCAGCCCGGCCACGGTGGTGAAAACCGGCACAGCGCCGCCATCGCCAACTTTCAACAAAAAGGCACTGCCCTTTTCAATCGCCATGTCTCGCCCTTTCAATCGGATTTGAATCTACGCCTCGGCCAGGGATCGCACCCGGCATTCGACCAACCCCTGCGTCCAGCCTTCAGGGTTGGTCAGCACCAGCGACCGCAGCAGCCGCGACGAAGCGACCCGATGGCCGTCCATCACGCCGGTCAGCGTCACCAGGCGCGCCTCCACTTCGGCCATGATCTGCTTGGCGCGAACCGTGCCCGGCCCTGCATCCCACACCGTCACGCCCAACCGATGCTCATGGCCGGCAAAGGTCTTGCTGCTCCATTCGGTCACAAGATCGGGCCCGATCACCAGATAGGGCGGCGGCGCATCAGGCGAAGGCCCGTCAAACACCCCGCCAATGCCCTCGATCGTCGCCAGCGCCGCTACCGCCAGTTTCTGCATCGCCAAACTCGCGCTCATCCGCCGCCTCCCGAAACGATTGCTGCCACGTTTGAAAGCCTTGGGTCCGCCGCCCGCCGCCGCGTCCCGAACGCCCGCGCAACCAGCCCGGGCGCAGTCAGCAGCACCGCGGCTTCCCCGGCGGTCACCGCAATATCGGGAAACGTCGCCGCGATCCGTTCAGCAAGCTGATCCGCAACATTGGCAACCGCTGCGGCGCCGGCCATTTCGCCCTGCGCCGCGAAGTCGTGTAGCAACGAGTCCACCGTCATGGTTCGCGCGCCTCGCAACGCAGCACCACACGGTCGGGCGTCCGCGGATCCGCCTCCACGGCCAGCACCGCCAGGATCCGGCTCTGCCAGACCAGGCGCGACGTGATCGTCACCGCGACCGGAGCGCGCAGTGTCACCCGCCACCGATAGCGCCCGCGCCGTGCATCGCCCAGCGCGACAACCCCGGTCACCGATCCGCCGCCATCCAGCTCGACAGCCGCATAGGCCGATTCCTGCGGCCGCCAATATCCAGCCACACCGCCTGCATCATCGCGAGCGTCGATCCACACCTCGATGGCGACACGCTCGCGCAACGCGCCCGTCAGTTCCTGTTGCATTGCATCGCTCCGAATATCGCCCGCGGAACCAGCCCGCACCGCCCGCCAATCAGCCCAGCCGCACCCGCCGCCATGGCCGCCAGATCGCCGCCACCGCTGCCGGTGGTGGCCCCGCATCGGCGGCGTCGCGATGGGTGAAGAAATGCGCGACAAGCCGCACGATGCCGTGGCGCAGCGGCTCCGGCACGCCGTTCCAATCGGCACCCAAGCCGGCGCGATACCGCACAACGGGCGCTGTCACAGCCGTATCCAGCAGCCGTACCCAGCCATGGCCGGCGACATCGACATCGCTTTCAAATCGTGTCCCGGCGATGGCGGTATCGCCCTCGAAAACCCCGGTCACCGATACGACAGGCACCGCGAGGATGCGCTGCCAGCCGGTATCGGCAGAAAGCCGCTGTTCACCGTCGCGCACGATCAGCCATTGCCCGGTAAAGGCTTCGCACAAGGCAATCGCCGTCCTGACAAACCCTGCGATCAAGCCATCCTCGTCGTCGCGCTCCAGCCGCAGATAGGCCTTGCACTCGGCAAGGCTGACCGCGAGCACAGGCGCATTCGATCCAACCGTCATCACCGATCCTCCGTGCGAAGGAACAACAGCCGCTCATCGCGCCGACCATCGGAAAAAATTACCGAATTGGTTATTTGATAGCCGCAACCGGCTTGGCCGCCCGACAGCGTCGCCACCGTCTGCCCGCCGGCGATGCGGCTTGCGTCAACGGTCACCGCACCAGGGCCGGATGGCGCCACGCGCCAATCAGAGCTGTCGATTGTCTGGCCGGTCAAATAGCCGGCCGACCAATCAACGGCATAATCGATCGTTGCCGATGGATCCTTCAAAAAGATCGTCACGGATTGTCCCTCCCTGTCCAATTTCCAGCCGGGCCAATTTCTGGCCACAAAGACCGCGCGGTGGCCGGCGCCCACGCACCGGCCGCCGTCTCATCGGGGATCAGACCGGCGCGCCGATCTCGATGCTCCAGCTGGCGATGCTCACCTGTCCGCCGGCCACCAGCGCCTGCGCCGGGCAGGTCGTGACATAAAGCAGGCGCGACCCGGCGGCATCGAGCAGCGCAACATGGTCGGCCGTCCCGGCGGTAATCACCGAAAGGCCGGTCTTGGCTGCGATGCTCACCTTGCGGCCGGAGATATCGCCGGTGGCCAGCGTAAAGTCGCTGCCTGTCAGCGCCGCTTCGGCCAGGCGCCCGGCATCGGCGGCGGCATAGGTCGCCGGCTGCCCGTTGACCGCCACCATGCGGGTGGCACTGCCAACGATATTCAGGCTGCCATCGAGGACGGCCGTGCTTGCAAACTTCGACATTGATTTTCTCCTGCCAGTTTCACTTCACAAAAAGGGTGCGCGGGTCGGCGCGGACGAACAGCGTATGCAAGGCTGCCAGCGCCCCGTCGGGCAACAGCAGCGCCGGCGCCGGCAACAGCTGCATCGCCGAAATATCGGGCACCAGCGCCACGCCGCCGCCAACCGGATCGACGGCACCGATGCTTGCCATGCTGCCCAGCAGCGAACTTGCGGGCGCCAGAACGCTTGATACGCCAAGGCTCGGCGACGTTGCCGCCTGGGCATTCCGGGCGCCGGCTGGTGTCAATGACAGGCCAAGCCCGGTTATCGTGGTCGCAGCCCGATCGGCCAACGTGCCGCCCATCGGGCTCACCACGGCCGACCAGCCCAGCGCTGTCACCATCGCGGCATGGCCGCTTCGCCCGTTCGCCGGCGCCAGTGGCAGCATTAGCCCGACGAGCGTCCCAGCCGCCGTTTGCGACGATCGGCCGCCATCGGGTGACAGCGCCGTCGGTGCGGTGCCCGGGGCCTCGATGGCCCCCGCAGCACCACCCGAAACACGCGCCGCCCCGAAAACGTCCCGGTCGCTGTTGCCTCGCAACACCCGGCCCTTCAGCGGCGATGCTGGCCCCGGCGTATAATCGCCGCCGCCCGGCGCTGCGGCACCGCCAGGCCCGGTGATCGACAGGTCGTTGACGAATTGGGGGTCGCGGATGATGTCAGCGCCGACCGATCGCAGCCCAAAATATTCATGCTGGGCGATGGTCAGCGATGTCGTCCGCCCGGCCTCGAAATTGCCTTCATAGCCAACGCCATAGTGCGGTCCCCAAGCATAGATCATCTGCGGGCGATAGCCATCGGCGGTGCCGCGCAGCGTCGCCGTCTGGTTGTCGAGGAAGTCGTCCTGCTTCGATGGCTGGCGATCGTGGAAATTATTGGCCAGTCGGATGGCAAACGCCTCGTTATACTGGCTGTTCGTGTCGGCAACTGTCGTCGGGAACGGGTCGGAATAATAGGCGTTGAAACGGTCGCCGACGAAGCTGTTCCCTTCGTGGACGATATAGCTCATCGTGCAACTCTCATCCTCGCCATAATTGGCCAGGTTCGACTGGGTGTTGCCGATCCGCTCCACCAGATTGTTCAGGATCAGGTGGCGGCGATAACTTGGCCACGTCGTGCCCGCCGTCGCTGCGGCAACCGTTCGCGTCTGCAGGAACACGCCGTCTGAATAGCGGCCATCATTATAGGCCAGCACAACGTCTTCCAGCGATCCGATGTCGGCCACATCGCTGACCATCTGATACGTATACTGCTGGCCGGTTACGGTCGGATCTTCCGCCTTCGGGATGAAGCGGTTCTTCACCATGACGCTGCCATAGCCGGCCCGCGAATGCTGCGTTGCCCGCATCAGCTTGTTCTTCAGATTGGCCGCGCTGATTGCCCAGCCCGTCCGCCAGATCCTGCAATTGGTGATCGACAGGTTGGACTTGCCTGCCGCCGGCGCGGCGCTTGAAAGCGCGATCGCCGTGTTGGTTTCCAGCCCGGCCTTGCCCCTCACCTCCACGCCATCCAGCCAGAAGGTGCTTGTCGAACTGGCAAACAGCGATGTGGTGCCCGTCTGCACCATCAGGTTGCGCAACCGCATCCGCGCCGCACGCAGGTTCGGCGTTGCGCCGGTCTGGATGATACAGTTGGCGCGCGGATTGGCATCGGCGGGATCGCCCATCAGCAGGATCGGGATCTCTGCCGACTGCGTGCCAAAGGTCACATTGGTGCTGCCGATGCCGGCATGGGTTGCCGGGGCCAATACGATCTGCAACCCGTCCACCGACCGCGTCACCGCAGCCCCGCCATTCGCCGCCGCCAGGGTGCGATTGGCCAGATAACCGGCCTGTACAGCAACCGACACGCTGTTCGCCCGCGATGCCTGCGGCACCGCCCTGGCCCCGGCCAGCGTCGTCGCCACCATGGTCACGCTGGCAGTCGCCGTGCCCGCCGGATCGACATAGACGAACGCGTTCGAATAACGCGAGCCCGCCGGATCATAACCAATGACGAACGGCGAAGCGGCCGCGGTATTCAGCCCATCGCTGGCCAGCGTCGCCATGCTTTTGGTGCCCGCCGTGTCGGTCGGCCGCATGGCGCCAAGCCAGGGGTAAACCTCCGCATCGCAGCGCAGCAGCCCGGCAGTAAGCGCCGTCGCCGTCGCCGGGTCGATGGTGGCGGTGTAGCAGCGCAGATTGTCGCCATATGTGCTGTCCGTGCCCAGCGCCGTCGTCCAAACGGTCTTCACATTGGTGCCGTCGGTGGCGGTGAACTTCACCCCCGCAACCGGCTCGAACCCCACCGGATGGTGCGACCCGACGATCAACGACAGGCGGAACGTGCCGGTCGTCACATCATAATTGGGCAATACCCAGCGCATGATCGGTATCGGCGCCGCCAGCGTCGAACCGTTGCTGACGCTGATCCCGGCTTGCGCCGTTTCGCCCGTCCGCCAGCCCGCCGCAGCGGACAGGGTAATGCCGGTATCGGTCGCGTAAATCCATGTCGAAAGCGCAATGCGCACCCGGATCGAGCCGCCACCCAGGTCGGTTTCGTCAATCACCGCCACCGTCGGTGATGCCGGGTTGACCGGCTTGCGCAACGGCTTGGTGCCAACAAACGCTCGGGCATAGCTGCCCGCCACCGCCGTCCCCGCCGATTTGACGAACCCGGGGTGCGCGCTGGTCAACGCCAGCCTGGGCGTGCCGCCCGGATCAAGCGCATAGGACGCAAAGCTGCCCGGCGTACCCGTCAGCGTCAGCCGCAGGACCCAGCCATTGCTCTCGATTTGCGCAGCCGTAATAGGCATGGCGTTCGCCCCGTCGTTGTGAATGGGATTTGGCCGGCATCAGCACCGGGCCACTCCGGGCCCGGTGCTGCGCGCCAGGGTCAGACGTTGAACTTCATGACCTTGATGGCGCGGCTGTCGACGACAGTGCCGCCAATCCGGCGGGTGGCATAGAAATGCACGAACGGCTTGTTGGTGAACGGATCGCGCAGCACGACCGTTTCGGGCCGCTGGGCGATCAGATAGCCAGCCTGGAAATCACCGAAGGCGATGGACAGACTGTCGACAGCAATGTCCGGCATCGCCGCCGCCTCGATCACCGGATACCCCAGCAGGGTCGCCGGCTGGTCGGCGGCCAAGGCCGGCTGCCACAGGAACGCCCCGTTCGAATCCTTCATCTTGCGGACCCGGGCCAGCGTGGCCGAGTTCATCACCCACGACGCACCCTGGCGATACGGTGCCGCCAGCGCATGCACCAGGTCGATCAACCGGTCCTGCGGATTGCTCGCCGCAAAGCCGCCCGCCGCGCCCGACGCCACATATTGCAGCGTGCCGAACATCCGCGTCGTGTCATCCGAAAGGCTGGTCGGTGCCGTCAGGAAACCGCGCGGCTTGTTGATGCCGTCACCCGTCACAAAGGCGACCCCCTCGGCACGGGCGAATTCGCGGCCGATTTCGGCCCCCAGCCAGGCCTCGACATCAAAAACCGCATCATCGAGCATCGACTGGCTCGCTGCCGGATTGGCATAAAGCTCACCCATCGGCGGGGCGATCTCGGCAAAATCGGGCGTGTCCGTCTCGCCGCGCGCCGCCGTCTCGCTCACCCAGCCGGAAACCACGCCGGTGGTGGTGATCAACTTGCGATAATTGGCCGAACCAACATCCACGACCTGGGCAATCGAACGGATCGGCGATTGGGCGCGCAGCACGCGGTCGATGACCGCGTCAATCTCGATCGGTACCGAAACCCCGCCCTTGGGGCCAACGCCGATGCTGGCGGCCTTCGCCTCCATGCCGGCCAATTCGCTGCCGATCACGCCCTTGCGCAGGTAGCCCGCGGCAAAGCCACCGCCGGCATCGACACCCTTGGCACCCGACAGCGCCGGGCGCTCGACCGATCGTGCCGTAACCAGATTGGTAAGGCGGGACATTTCGGCGCGCAACGCCACCAGCTCGCCACCGGTTTCCGCGACCGGCACTGATTCGAAAACGGATTCAAGCGCATCCGCCTTGGTTTCATAGTTCATGCATCATCTCCTTGTGCCACCGTGGAAATTCCAAGCACCCGTGCCAGCGGCTGCATCGGGAAGGTAACCAGCGAAACTTCAATCAGTTCGACCTGTTGAAGCTGTCGAAGGCCGCGCGCCCGATCCGGGCTTGCCGCCTTGACGCGATATCCAAAGGACAGGCCGTCGATGGCCCCCGCCCCCAACAGGCTGGCCGCCTGCGCGCCCCGCCCGCTGGCGACAACACGGGCGACAACCCGCAAGCCGCGCCCATCCTCGGAAAACTTCTCGACAAACCCGATGGGTTCTCGAACATCATGCTGCCACAGCAGCGGCACGCGCTTGGCATTGCCGGCAAAGGCGCCGGGCAACACCACATCGCCACCGCTGTCGGGCACACCAAAAACACTGGCATAGCCAGCGATGCGCAGGTCATTCATGCGATTCTCCAATCAGCCAGGCGACACGCGCCTCGACATGGATGGCGGGTTCAGCCCTTCAACTGCTCGACAAGACCCAGTTTATAGGCGAGCCCGATCAGCAACAGCGCCACCGCCGTCCGCACCGCCCAGGCCACCGCCGCCGACACCGCGGATTTCTTGGCATCGCGCCACCCCTGGATCAGCTGGCGCATCTCGATGATGTCGGTCCCGGCCCGTTCATCCATCAGGCCCAACGTGCGCAACGCCCGCGCCGCGCCAACCTCGCACGCTTCCTCGACCAGCGCGCGCAACGTCACCCGCGCCGCGCCCTGCGCCTCGGCCTGCGCGACCAGCCGCTCCAGCATCGCCGTCATCGCCCCATCTCCAGCCCCAACAGGTTGCGCTTCTCCGTATCGGTGAGAAAACTCGCCGCCGAAACCTGGCTCCACAGCCGCTCCCGGTCCTCGGAAAGCGCTGGCACCGCATCGCGATCCACACGGATTTCCAGATCGGGCCACCAGTTGCGCAGATGCGCTGAAAGCGCGCCCAGGATACGCCCCGTCAGCGGCAGCAACGTCAACCGCCAAAGCGCGACATTGGCCTCCTTGTAATTGGCATAGGTCGAATCCCCGGCCAGCCCCAGCAGCAGCGGCGGCACCCCCAGCGCCAGCGCAATCTCCCGCGCCGCCGTATCGCGCGCCCGCGCAAAATCCATCTCTGCCGGCGTCATCGACATCGCCTGCCAGCTCAACCCGCCTTCCAGCAACATCGGCCGCCCGGCATTGGCGGCACCGGCAAAGCCCGCCTCCATTTCCGCCTTCAACCGATCATATTGATCGGGACTCAATGTCGATCCATCACCAGGCTGGTACACCAGGGCGCCTGAAGGCCGCGCCGCATTGTCGAGCAACGCCCGGTTCCACGTCGCCGCCGCATTGTGCAGCGCCACCGCACCCGACGCCGCCGACAGCGCGCCTGCGCCATAATGATCATCGAGCGGATGATAGCTGCGAATGTGCAACAGCCCGGCACGGTCACCCAGCGTTTCCGCCGGGTATCGCGTCACCATGTCACCCGCGCGGTACAAATAGCCAGTCGGCCAGCCACGCGAATCCGCCTCCACCGTCACCCGTTCGGGCCGCAGCGCAAACAACGCCGCCGGCAATCCATCGGGGCCGGTCGCCGCCTCCACATAGGCGTTGCCGTGCAACAGCAACTGCGCCGCCAAAGTCTCCAGCAACCCCGGCCCCGACGCGCCGAAACCGGCGCTCTCCAGCAACGCCAGCGCCGGATGCCCAGGCGGATTCGACACCAAAGGCGCCCCGCCAGCCCCTTCGCTGACCAGCCGAACGGCCCGCGCCGCAATCGGATTGCCCAGATACGCCGCCTTCACCTCGGCCGCATACCCACGCGGCGGCGCCCCCCCGGCATAAGCCGTCGCCCAGGACGGAATCCGTGGGCTGGGCGCAGCACTTTTGGTCCGCCAGAATGGCAGTTTCATGTGAGTCTCCTGATAAGATGATGCCGCTGGAGGGCAGAGGCGCTGCCCGCCCCGATTCAAAGCTTTTTGCGTCAGTTGTGAAGTAGCGCCCGGTCTCACGAAATAAAGTGAAGGACTAACCTACCCCCTCTCCCGCCTGCGGGAGAGGCGACTCGCACGCCAGCGCGGCGGGTGAGGGTGTTCGCCAGTTTCCAGACATGAAAACACCCTCACCCGGGGCGCGAAGACGCGCCTCTCGACCTCTCCCGCAGGCGGGAGAGGGGAGTCACTTCCGCGTTCTTCACAACCCCCGCACTCCCGGCTTGCCGCGCCGCTCGCCCAGCATCAGCGCCGTCAGCGCCCATACGAGCGCATCCGCCCGGTCCGGCGAAGCCCCAGGCCCCGCATAAACGCCGCTCGCCATGAACCCGCACAATTGATCCTCCAGCGCCGGAAAGGCGCCGATGTGGCTGACGCGCCCTTCACCATATAGGCTCGCCACCGGTTCCGCCCGCGCCACCTTGCCGCGCGACGCGCGCACCGCCTCCACGGGCAGCGCCGTGTCGATGGATTTGAGCATCGACGTCACCATGTCGCCGCCATTGTTGACTTCCGCAATCACCCGGTCGGCGCCCCAATGTTCGGCCGCCGTCACCACCGCCCGCGCCCAGCCTTCCGGCCGCGCAGCCGTTACGCTGGCATCGGCGAGCACATGGCCCCGGCCGTCGGCACCCAGACCCACCGCGACAATACCACACGTGCTGTTGACGCCACCTGCCGGCGGATCGACGCCGATGATGATGCGCGTGAGGTTCGGCACCTCGACCATCCGGTGGCGTTCGAACAGCCGGCGTGTCCACAGTGCGCCAGCAAGATCATCGACAATCTCGCCATCCAGTTCCTGCCGCCCGGTCGCGGTGCCACCATAGCGCCGCTCCAGCCCCGCAATGAACGGCGCCGGCAGATTGGCTTCATTATCCCGCATCCGCCCGCGCGTCACCACCACGCCCGGTTCGGCGAGCAGCGCCTTCAACCAGGCCAGCGGCAACGGCGTTGTTGTCAGCAGCAATTGCGGCTGCACGCCCAACCGGGTCGCCAGCCGCAAATTGGTCAACGCCGCCTCCGCCCGTGGCCAATGCGCAAATTCATCGCCCCAGGCAAAATCGAACTGGCCGCCGCGCAAACTGTCGGGCTCGCCGCCCGAAAACAGCCGCGCCTGCGAACCATTTTGCCACTGCACCTGTTTCAGGCTGGGCACGAAGGTGACATCGCCACCCGCCGGCACCCGCGCCAACAGGCCCGATTCGCCCTCCACCATCACCGCCCGTGCCGTATCCAGGCTTGGTCCGACCAACGCGATACGCCGCCCCGGCGTTGCCGCCAGCGCATGAACCCATTCGGCCCCCGCGCGCGTCTTGCCGAACCCGCGTCCAGCCAAAATCGCCCAGATCGACCAATCGCCATCCGGCGGCATCTGCGCCGTTCGCAGGCTGCCGCTCCACGCCAGCGTTGCCGCCACCGCCGGGCTGCCGAGCGTCTTGTAGAGGCGCTGCCGCTGCGCCGCGTCTGCGGCCTGCCAGATGTTGTCGATGGTGGTATTCGCTGCATCCGTGCGGCGGTCTGCCATGAAGTCCGCCTCCAATATCTGCGATCCGCCCGGTCATTCGCCGGGCGCCGCCAGCCTGCTGATTTCGCCGCGTACCACCGCCATGCGGGCCGCATCGATTGTCACCACCCGCCGTGCCGGCGGTGGCGCGCGCCGCTTCAACATTTCCAGCGCCACCTTGGGATCAAGGCCGCTGGCATCGCCATCGAGCAGGCCCGAAAGCAGCCGCATTTCAACCTGTTCCCAGGCGATGGCGAGCGCCTGCTGCCATTCATCGGCGAGCAGCGGCCAGCGCGCCCGCATCCGATACGCCGCCGCCAGCGTCTGGCCGATGGCATCGGCCGCCAGTTGCGGGTTGCCGGTTTCGGTCAGGATGGAGATGAAGCGTTGGCGATCGACAACGCGCCAGTGCCAGTTTCGATATTGCATTCGCACCTCCCGTTAGCGCCCCCGCCGCAGCGCCCCCGCAGCGGCACACAAGCAAAAGGCGCCCCGGACTGGTCCGAAGCGCCTTTCTCTCGGCGGATTTCTGAAGCGTGCCGTTTCTCTAACCAGAAGCGTTGCGGTTGTCAAGCATAAAACGCCATATAGGTTCTTTTAGTGGTATTGCTCCTGCTCCCACCATGGGTAAAAGTCGGGCATGTCGGTGCTCACCTTGTCCGGATAGACCGGCGTCCGCTTTTCAAGGAACGATACCACGCCTTCCTTGGCGTCGCCTGCCCGGCCCCGCGCATAAATCGCCCGCGAATCGAGCCGGTGCGCATCCCAGGGGCTTGGCGCGCCCGCCATCCGCCACAGCATCTGCCGGGTCATCGCCACCGAAACCGGGGCAGTATTCTCGGCAATCTCCATGGCCAGCGCCCGTGCCGCCGGCAACAGATCATCGGGTTCATGCACCGATCGCACCAGTCCGCCCTTCAACGCCTCCTCGGCACCGAACACCCGCCCGGTCATGCACCATTCCAGGGCCTGCGGCAGGCCCACAAGTTTGGACAGGAACCAGGACGACCCAGCCTCCGGCACGATCCCGCGCCGGGCGAACACAAAGCCGAATCGCGCCGCCGACGATGCCATCCGCACATCCATGGCCAGTTGCATCGTCACGCCGATGCCAACCGCCGCGCCGTTCACTGCGGCAATCACCGGCTTCAACGAAGCGAAAATCCGCATCGTCACCCGGCCACCGCCATCGCGCACTTCCTGATGGCTGTAATCGATGCTGCCGTCTGCCCGCGCCGGGCCGCTGCGGGCGCCACCGCGCTTTTCATAGTCGAAGGTCGCAGCGCCAGCCGAAAGATCGGCGCCGGCACAAAATGCCCTGCCGCGCCCGGTAACGATCACCGCCCGCACCGAATCATCAGCGTCGGTCACATCGAACGCCGCGATCAATTCCTCCATCATCGTGCCGGTAAAGGCGTTCATCTTCGCCTCGCGATCCAGCGTGATGGTCGCGATCGGCCCTTCGATATCGAGCGCAATCTGGGTAAATTCCATTGTAGAAGCCTTTCTTCCCCCTCCCCCTCCGGCGCAGCCGGTAAAGTGGGGAGGGGCGTGGGGGAATTCTGGGGAGGGCGCAAAGCGCCCCCACCCCAGCCCTCCCCCTAGCGGCTTCGCCGGTGGGAGGAGGGAGCGAAATTCAAAGCGCCTCGATGATCGTCACATTGGCCAGGCCGCCACCCTCGCACATCGTCTGCAGGCCCCAACGCTTGCCACGGGCGTGCAGGGCATGGATCAGCGTCGTCATCAGCTTGGTGCCCGACGCGCCGAGCGGATGGCCAAGCGCAATCGCGCCGCCATTGATGTTCAGCCGAGCCGGGTCGGCGCCCAGCACCTGCATCCACGCCGCCGGCACCGATGCAAAGGCTTCGTTGACTTCATAAAGGTCGATATCCGCCAGCGTCATGCCCGACCGGGCCAGCGCCTTTTGCGTCGCGCCGATCGGCGCCTCCAGCATGATCACCGGGTCCTCGCCGACCACCGTCATATGGTGGATCCGCGCCATCGGCTTCACCCCCAGCGCCTTCAGGCCTCGTTCGTTGACGATCATCACGCCCGATGCGCCGTCGCAAATCTGGGATGATGTCGCCGCCGTCAACCGACCGCCCTCCATGATCAGCTTGACGCCGCGAATCGCCTCCAGGCTGGCATCGAAACGGATGCCTTCATCAACCGTGTGGCTGCGCGCCTCGCCTTCGTGGGTCGTCACATCGATGGCGACGATCTCCTTGTCGAACGCGCCCGCCTTGGCCGCCTCGGCCGCCCGTCGCTGGCTCTCATAACCATAGGCATCGAGCAGATCCTTGCTCAGGTCATATTTCTTGGCGATCATTTCCGCCCCGGCAAACTGGCTGAACTGGACGCCGGGATAACGCGCCTTCATCGCCGGGCTGCCAAAGGGCGATCCCATGCCGTTTTCGTGGGCGAGCTTGGCGGGCGCGGCCATCGGCACCCGGGTCATGCTTTCAACGCCAGCGGCGATCACCACGTCCATCTGGCCGCTCATCACCGTTGCGGCAGCGAAATGAAGTGCCTGTTGGGATGATCCGCATTGGCGATCAACGCTGGTCGCCGGCACCGATTCGGGCAGCTTTGACGACAGCACGGCGTTGCGCGCGACATTGGCGGATTGCTGCCCGAACTGGCTGACACAACCCATGATGACATCTTCGATCAACGCCGGGTCGGCGCCCGATCGATCGACCAGGGCATCCAGCACCTTGCCGGCAAGATCGGCGGGGTGCCAGTCGCGCAAAAGCCCGCCGCGGCGGCCTCCGGCGGTGCGCGCTGCGGCGACGATATAGGCTTCATGCATGCTGTTGCTCCGTGGATAAGGGTCGATCAGGCGACATTCTTGGCAATCGCGACTTTACGCCAAAGCCGCGGCCCGGCAATGACAGCGGAATTGAGAGGGGGATCGACACCCCCGCCACGTTTGGGGAATGCCGGATGCGCCAATTCAACCTGATTCTGGCGGCACTGCTGCTGGCGGCAAGCCCGGCGACCGACGCTGCGGCAAAACCTGTCGCAAAGGCCGTTGCCAAGATAGTCGCAAAGCCGAGGACGTCGACAAAGGCAACGGCAAAAGCGGCGCCAAGTGCGCTAGCCAAGCCCGTCACCCTCCCCGATACGCCCGAAATCGCCGAACTGCGCCGCGGCTATCGTTTCGCGTTCCCAATCTACGAATTGATGCGCACCCGTTCGGCGCAACTCGAACGCGCCCGCACTGCGGGCCTTGAAAACGCGGTCAATTTCATCCTGCCCCGCACCAGATTGGCGGACGCCGGCAGCCATGAAGTAACAACGCCCAACAATGACACGCTGTACGGCAGCGCCTTTCTCGATGTTGCCGGCGGCCCGGTCACCCTCACGGTCCCGGCGCTCGCTGGCCGTTACAATTCGGCGGCGCTGATGTCGCTGACGACGGACAATACCGCCATTGTCGGCACCCGCACCGGCGGCCAGGGCGGCCGCTTCCTGATCGTCGGCCCGGGCTATGCCGGCCCGACGCCGGATGATGCCCAACTCATCCGCAGCGCCACCAACGATGCCTGGTTGCTGGTCCGCGTCGTCGTCAATGGCCCCGATGATGTGGAGGCCGCTGCGACCGCTCTCGGCGGTTTCCGCTTGGAAGGCGCCGAAGGCCAATCCGCCCCGGTGCCGGCCATGGCCGCACCACCAAATCCGGATGCTGCCACCTTCCTCGCCGTCGTCAACGAAGCCCTGGCCCGTTCCGCCGCCAACCCGGATATTGCGGCCCGCGCCGCATCATTTTCGGCGCTCGGCATCGGCGCCGCGGCAAGCCCCGAAACGGCGGCCTTGTGGAAGCAATATCTGCCGGCGCTGCGCGGCGAACTGAAACAGGGCCTCGCCGCCGCCGGTGATGTCGTCAACGGCTGGTCCTATCCAAAGCCCAACATCGGCGATTTCGGCACGGACGATGATCTGCGCGCCTTTGTCGCCGTCGGCGGCCTTGCCGCGCTGCCGCGCATCGAGGCCATGTACCTGACCGCCCGAGCCGACAAGGATGGCGCAGCGCTGGACGGCGGAAAGGCCTATACCGTCCACCTGCCCTATAAAATGCCCATCGGCGCCTTCTGGTCGCTGACCATGTATCAGCAGGAGGCCGATGGTAATCTGTTCTTCGTCCCCAATGATCTCAACCGTTTCGCCGTCGGCGATCGTTCCCCGCAATTGCGCAACAACCGCGACGGCAGTTTCGATATATTCGTCCAGGCCAGCCGCCCCGAAGGCGAGCGTGTCGTCAATTGGCTGCCATCGCCAAAGGGCAAGTTCGTGCTGGTTTTCCGCGCCTATCTACCGCGCGCCGAATTCCTTGATGGCAGCTTCCACCTGCCCCCCGTCGAAGTCAGCGAACTGATCCCATGACCAACAATCTCGCCAGCCGGGCCGGCAAGCACATCCTGCTCGATCTCCTCGCCTCCGAAGGCGTCGAATTCATCTTCGGCAACCCCGGCACGACGGAACTGCCGCTGATGGACGCGATGGTCGTCGAGGACCGGCTGCGCTACATTCTCGGGCTCAACGAAATCATCGTCATGGGCATGGCCGATGGTTATGCCCAGGCCACGGGGCGGCTCGCGGTTTGCAACCTCCACGCCGCCCCCGGCCTCGGCAATGCCATGGGCATGCTGTATAATGCGGCAAAGGCCGGTGCCCCGGTGCTGGTCACCGCCGGACAGCAAGACATGAGCATCCGCCTGACCGAGCCGTTGCTGTGGGACGATCTCGCCGCCATGGCGCGCCCCCTTTGCAAATGGTCGTTCGAAGTCGCCAGCATCGAGGAACTGCCCCGCGCCATCCGCCGTGCCGCCAAGGTGGCGCTGACCGCGCCCACCGGTCCGGTGTTCCTGTCGATCCCCGGCGACATCCTCACCGCCATGGCGCCCGACGATCTCGACATGCTGGCCCCCACCCGGATCGGCCAGCGCATGCGCGGCGACGCAGCCGCCATCGCCGCGGCCGCCGACCTTATCCGCGCCGCGGAACGCCCAGTCATTTTCGCCGGCGATCATGTCGCGCGATCGGATGCCCATGCCGAACTCGCCGCGCTCGCCGAAGCCATCGGCGCGCCCGTCTATCTCGAAGGCATGGCCAACACCGCCGCCTTCCCCTCCAACCACCCGCTTTACGCCGGCACCGTCGCCCGCATGACCCCGGCCCTGCGCGCGGTCATGGAAAATCATGATCTGCTGATTTCGATCGGCGCCGACCTGCTCACCCAAAGCCAGGCCACCGGAATCGAGGCCCTCGCGCCGGGCACCCGCGTCGTCCATCTCGACGATGAACCCTGGCAGATCGGCAAGAATTTCGCCGCCACCGCCGCCATCCAGGGCGATGCCAAGGCGACCCTGCCCGAACTTACCGCGCTTGTCGGCACGGGCGGCGCCCGTCGCGCCGATGCCGTCATCGCCCGTTTGGCAGAGGCGCGCACCGCCCTCCTCGCCCGCGCCGACGCACTCTCGGACAGGCTGCCGCTAGAACCCATGCCCGTCCTGAAACTGATCGGCGAACGCCTGCCCGCCAACGCCATCGTCATCGAAGAACTGCTGTCGTCCGGCATGAACACCGTCCGCCACCTCGTCCCGGCCGTCGCGCCCGACAGCTGGTTCGGCATGCGCGGCGGCGGCATCGGCGTCGCCATCCCCCAGGCGGCAGGCATCCAGCTCGCCAACCCCGGCCGCTCGGTTTTCGTCCTGTCGGGCGACGGCAGCGCCATGTATTCGGCCGCCGGGCTGTGGACTCTGGCGCATTACAAATTGCCGGTCGTCACCATCATCTTCAACAATCGCGGCTATCGCATCCTCAAACAGCGCACCCGCGCCATCGCCGATCACAGTGCCCGGCAAAACCACTATGTGGCGATGGATATCGAAGCACCGGCGATCGATTTCATGGCGCTCGCCAAGGCCCATGGCGTCCATGGCATCCGCGCCGAAACGCTGGGGGAAGTCGACGACGCCATTACCGCCGCTCTCGCTGCCGAAACGCCGACGCTCATCGAAATCATCGTCGCCCGCGAGATCTGACCGGGCTTCGGGATAAAGCCCCGAACTCGACGCAGCGGCGCGATCGTGCAACTCTGCCTGTATCGCCGGACGTGGCGACACCATGTGCGCCGGACCAACAGCCATTTCGCAAAAATGCGATCGCCGCCACCGGCCCTGGAGATTTGACGTTGAACGTGCCGCCGAACCCGATCAGCATCGTCGCTACCGCCGCGCCGCCTGCGAACCCGCTCGACCTGCCCACCGACATTAATTTACCCGCCATCGGCCAGCTCGGCGCCGAAATGCTGGGTTTCTTCCACCACTTTGTTATCCGGCTGCGTGCCGAGCTTTTGTCGGATACGATCTGGCTGCAACTTGGCGGCGGCGTACTCGCCATCCTGCTCGGCTACATCGCCAGCAGGCTGCTGGACGCCATCGCCGGCAAGCTGTTGACCGAGGTCGTCGACGCCGTACCGGACCGCCAGTATCGCGTCTCGCTGCGCGCCTTGCGGTTGCCATCGGCGGTCGCCTTGGCGCTGTGGCTCATCATCGGCGCGCTTGCCGCCCGCGGTCTGCCGGTCGATTTCATGCGCATAACCGGTGCCGTGCTGGTGGCCGCCATCTTGTCCCGGGTCTTTGCCCTGCCCCGCACCGACACCGCCTGGCGCTGGACGCTTGTGACGCTGATCTGGGGCACCGCCGCGCTCATCGTGCTTGGCCAGCTTGGCGCACTGATCAATTTCATCGATTCGATCGTGATAGGCAAAACGCTGACATTGCTCGATCTGTTCCGCGCCATCATCATTGCCATCGTGTTGATCTGGAGCGCATCCTATGTCTCGCGATTGTTCATCACCCGGCTCAACACCTCCCAGCACTTGACAGCCTCGGTGCGCGGCCTGTTCGGGCAATTGGTGCGGATCATCATGATCGGCACCGCGATCGTCGTGGCGCTCAGCACCATAGGCATCGATCTCACCACCTTCGCCGTCTTCACCGGCGCGCTTGGTGTTGGCATCGGCTTCGGGCTTCAATCGATCTTTTCCAATTTCGTCGCCGGCATCATCATCATTTTCGAAAAAACCCTGAAGGTCGGCGATTTCGTCGATCTGGAAAGCGGCATCCGCGGGGAAGTGCAGGAAATCAACATCCGCAGCACGCTGATCCGCAACAACGACAATATCGATATGCTGGTGCCCAATTCCGAATTCATCAACAACCGCGTCATCAACTGGACGATGCGCGACGCCCACCGCCGCATGCACGTGCCGTTCGGCGTCGCCTATGGCACCGACAAGGATCTGGTCAAAAAGGCCATTCTGGAAGCCGCCGCAAAGGTCGAATTTACCTTGAAGGGCGTACCGAACCGCAAGCCGGAGGTCTGGCTGGTCAAATTTGGCGATTCCAGCCTCGATTTCGAGCTCATCGTCTGGCTCACCGACGAAGCCACGAAAAAGCCGGCCCGCGTCCACGCCGCCTATTGTTGGGAAATCGAAACGGCGCTGGCCAAATACGGCATCACCATCCCGTTCCCGCAACGCGACCTGCACATCATCCGGCCCGACCGCCCCGCCGACAAGGCCTGAGAAAACACCGATCCGGCCAAAGGCCACGCCGATCCGGCCAAAGGCCACGCCGATCCAGCCTGCGACAACGCCACTCTATCGCTTGGTCGCGAACCAGATCACGTGACGCGGTCCCTTGCCGTTGGAACGGGCGTGGGTAACGACTTCCTCGACATCGAAACGCGCCCGCCGCAGCCGGTTCATGAACACGCTGTCGGGCGCCGCCGACCAGATCGCCAGCACCCCGCCGGGCCGCAATGCCGCCCGCGCCCGTGCCAGCCCGGTCTTGGAATAGATGCGATTATTCTCATCGCGCACCAGCCCGTCGGGGCCATTGTCGACATCGAGCAGGATCGCATCATAGGTCGCCTGATGGTCTTCGATGACAAAGGCGACATCGCCGTTCAGCAGCGCCACACGCGGGTCATCCAGGCAGCCGGCCGTCAACGCCGCCATCGGCCCGCGCGCCCAATCAATGATCTCCGGCACAATCTCCGCCACGGTAATCCGCGCGTTCGGCCCGACACAGGCCAACGCCTTGCGCAGCGTAAAACCCATGCCATACCCGCCGATAAGGATGTGCGGCGATGGCCGGTCGCCCAGCCGATCGCACGCCATGCTGGCCAGATCCTCCTCCGATCCGCTCATCCGGCTGTTCATCAGCTCGTTGCGATCCAGCACGATCATGAAATCACTGCCGTGCTGGAACAGCCGCAGGGTATCCCCATCGGGGATATTGGCAGTCGCAATCAGGACACGCGGGATCATTCCGGAAAAAACGCCCCGGCGACGCCTGGGTAAACCACCGGGCTGGCAGCGCCATCGGCCGCAACCGACGAAACGCCAAAGAACCAGGTATCGATATCAATGCCCTTGAGGGTCAGTTCGGTCGCCCCCGCCGGCACATCGCGGCTGTTGGTCCAGGCCACCGCGGTCGTCGGCCGCCACCAGACCTTGTATCCGGCGGCGCCGGCAACGGGCTTCCACGTCAGCGTCGTATCAGGCGAAACCTGGCCAGCAATCGTCACCCCGGCAGGCGGCGCCGGCGCGGTCGCCAAGGCCGCCAAAGCCGTGATGTTCAACCGCGTCACCTTGGCCAGATAGGCAAAATCGACCCCGGTCAGCACATCGCCATAAGGCTTGCCATTTTCGGTGCGGATATTCTGATGCTGGCGGTCATAATTTTCCTGCCGTTCGGTAATCCGCACCGCCGGGAACCCCGCCTCCAGCATCGGCACCTGGTCACCGCCACGGCCGAACCGGTCGGTCCGCCACACCTGCTCGACCCGAATGCCAGCCTTGTCCTGCAAGCCCGCGATGAACCGCGAGAGGTTGCGCGCCGGACTATCCACTTCGCCGCCATTATAGCGACGGCGGTTGGCCTGCTCCGGCGTTTCGACCGCCTTGGTGCCTTCCGAAAACACCCGCACGGTGCCGTCATCTTTCGCGTTAGACGACCCCGTCGAATTGCCGATGATGTCGTTGTTCAGCACGGCCTCGACCTGCCAGCCCTTGGCCTTGGCGGTGTCGGCGAGCAGCTTGCCACCGAACAGGCCCTGTTCCTCCCCCGACAGCACGGCATAAACGATCGTGCCTGCGAACTTGTGCTGTGATAGCACCCGCGCCGCCTCGATTACCGCCGCCGTGCCAGATCCATCGTCATTGGCGCCCGGCGCATCGCCCTTGGCATCCAAAGGATCGCTGTTGCGGCTGTCGATATGCCCCGAAATGATCACGACCCGGTTGGGGTCGCTGGTGCCCGTCTGGATCGCCATGACGTTGACGATCTGGGTCGGCTGCGGAATCCGCGGCCCTGTTGCCATATTGGCCGGCATCTCGATGGTCAGGCAGCCCCCACAAGCCTTGGAAAAATCCGCGAACCGCCCGGCCGCATAGCGCCGCGCGGCGCCAATGCCGCGCGTTTCGGAAACAGTGTCCGAAAGCGTGTGGCGGGTGCCAAAGCCAACCAGCCGGGTGATCGTCGCCCGCAATTCAGCTGGCGAGACGGCAGCCGGCGCGCTGGCCGGCATGGCAATCGCAGTGGTCGAAGCGATGAAAAACGGCAGAACAGCAAGCCGCGCGTCGAAACGGGACATTCAGGATCATCCTGTAAAATCGGGAACGAGTTGTTCAGACTGCCACGCCCGAAGATCAGCGGCAAGCAATGCAAAGCCGCAGCGCAGGCACACCTGAACCAGATTGATCGATCAACCCTGAAAATCGACCATGAAAGCAGCGCGCCAACCCGCGGCGCGATAGCGGCGGCGCGGCTGTTGCCGCACCGCCGCCAGCCGATCAGCGACGGAAGAACCGCCGCTGATTCATCGGCATCGGCGCGGTCTTCTCACGGAAGACGATGCGCCCCTTATCGAGGTCATAAGGTGTCATTTCGACATGAACCCGGTCGCCGACGATCGAACGGATGCGGTTCTTGCGCATCTTACCGGCCGTATAGGCGATGATTTCATGTTCATTTTCAAGCCGGACGCGAAAGCGGCCATCGGGCAGGATCTCGGAGATCACGCCTTCAATCTTGATTACCTCTTCCTTCGGCATGTAATGCCTCAGGCCATCGACAGGTTGACCGCGGAGGCGCGACCCTGGCGATCATTTTCGAGATCGAACGTCACCTTGGCGCCTTCGTTCAGGTCCGAAAGACCCGCACGCTCAACGGCAGAAATGTGGACAAAAACGTCCTTGGAAGCACCATCGGGAGCGATAAAGCCATAACCCTTGGTTGCGTTGAAAAATTTGACTGTGCCAGTGGCCATGTCAGTTCCTTGAGATCATTTAGATTTTCCGACGGAAACAGTCCGACGAATGCTTGTC